>NZ_CP101416.1:600000-1200000 GCF_027942295.1 Pseudanabaena sp. Chao 1811 | reverse complement strand
CGTACCCAACACAACCCGCAGCAAAAGCAATGCGCCCTGTGTTAAAGAAATTGGTGCGGAGTCTGAACTAAGAATTAGGCGACTAATTGAAGCAGCAAGGCGAATTGTGTTGTTCATTGCAGCACCGCAGTTAATAAAAATTAATTAATTGAAATAATTTATGACATATATACATTAATCTTAACATAAGTTTTTTTGGGAGTCCCTGAAAAATACTTAAAAGCAAAAGCTTGTATGGCATTCCTTCGCTTTTAGTTGTGTTACGATCGCAAAACAATCTGTGTGTATTGCATCTCACATTCAACGTCATCCCAAATTATTCTTAGTAAATTCTTAGAGCAAAGCTTATGTCTGCATTGCCTGCAATTGCTGTACTTGCGATTCTGATATTGGTTCATGAACTCGGACACTTTATGGCTGCCCGTGTACAGGGTATTCATGTAAATCGATTTTCGATTGGGTTTGGACCTGTGCTGTGGAAATATCAGGGTAAGCAAACGGAATATGCGCTGCGGGCAATTCCCCTTGGTGGTTATGTCGGCTTTCCCGATGATGACGAAGATAGCGATATCCCACCTAATGATCCCAACTTGATGAAAAATCGCCCCATCGTCGATCGCGCGATCGTGATCAGTGCAGGGGTCATCGCTAACTTTGTATTTGCCTATCTAGTTTTATTAGTCATGACCCTGAGCGTTGGTATCGGCACTGTCGATCAACCAGGGGTAAGAATTACGAAAATTCTTGAACCAAATGCACCTGCGGCAGTTTCAGGTTTACGCTCTGGCGATATTATCTTGGCGGCTAACGGTACAAAATTTGACACCAGTTTGACCACCTTGGATCGCTTTCAGTCCTTGATTGCCAAAAATGCCAATCAAACCGTAGATTTGCAGGTAATGCGCGATGGCAAAATGCTGCAAGTACCAATCTTGCCTGATGGTGAAGCTGGTAAAGGCAGAATCGGGGTCAGATTGGACTTTACAGGTAAGCCCCATCGTCGAGCTGTACATAATATTGGTGAAGCAATTGATAATGCGACTCAAAGTTTTGAGCGTTTAGTCGTGATGACTGTTCAAGGCTTAAAACAACTTGCCACAAATTTCCAAAATACGGCTTCGCAGTTGTCAGGACCTGTAGCGATCGTGGCGATGGGTTCAGAATTAGTTAAATCCGATGCGGCAGCATTATTTGATTTCACAGCAATCATTAGTATTAACCTCGCAATTATCAATATTTTGCCCTTGCCTGCTCTCGATGGTGGTCAATTGGTATTTTTAGCGATCGAGGCTTTGCGTGGAGGTAAACCCTTACCCGAAGAGTTACAAAATAATGTGATGCAGGGCGGCTTAGTAATTCTGCTGGGCTTAGGTGTCGTGATGATTTTCAAAGACTCCTTCAATTTGCTGCAACAGAGTGGGTTAAGTCCTTTGTAGTTCAATCACAATACAAAATACAAAAAGGCGGTGCATAGCACCGCCTTTTTGTATTGACAATTACTAATGCAAAGTTTTTTGACAAATTCGAGCATAATAGATAAAGAAATAATAAGTTTTTCGATCAACTCGATACATCACCCATGTCTCTCCCCATCCGCAACGTCGCCATCATCGCCCACGTCGATCACGGCAAAACCACTCTAGTAGACGCACTTCTCAGACAGTCTGGCGCTTTTCGCGAAGGTGAAGCCCTTGTCGAATGCGTGATGGACTCCAACGACCTAGAGCGTGAACGCGGCATTACCATTCTTTCTAAAAATACTGCTGTCAAATACAAAGATACGCTGATCAACATTGTTGACACCCCCGGACACGCGGACTTTGGTGGCGAAGTTGAGCGCGTACTTGGCATGGTTGAAGGCTGTTTGCTGATCGTTGATGCCAACGAAGGTCCTATGCCCCAAACTCGCTTTGTGTTGAAAAAAGCGCTGGAAAAAGGCTTGCGACCTTTAGTCGTTATTAATAAGATCGATCGCGAATTTGCCGATCCCCACGTTGCTGTCAGCAAAGTTCTTGATCTATTCCTCGAACTCGGTGCAGATGATGACCAGTGCGATTTCCCTTACCTATTTGCTTCAGGCATGGGGGGCTTTGCTAAGGAACAACTCGAAGATGAAAGTGTAGATATGAAGCCTTTGTTTGAGGCAATTATCCATCACGTATCGCCACCTGTGGGCAATCCTGACAAGCCTTTGCAGTTGCAAGTTACGACCCTTGACTATTCCGAATATCTCGGTCGGATTGTGATCGGTAAAATCCACAACGGCACGATTACTGCGGGACAGCAAGCTGCTCTGATCACTGAAGATGGCTCGATCGTTAAAGGTAAAATCACCAAACTCTTAGGATTTGATGGCTTAAAGCGCGTTGAAATGCAAACCTCATCCGCAGGTAACATTGTGGCGGTTGCAGGTTTTGCCACTGCCAATATTGGCGAAACCATTACCTGTCCTAATGAGCCTCTAGCACTGCCAATGATCAAAGTGGACGAACCCACTTTGCAGATGACCTTCTGCGTTAATGACTCGCCCTTTGTTGGTCAAGAAGGTAAATTAGTCACTACCCGTCAAGTACGCGATCGCCTCTTGCGCGAACTCGAAACTAACGTCGCGCTACGTGTCACCGAAGATCCTGAATCTCCTGATCGCTTTGCGGTTGCTGGACGTGGTGAATTGCACTTGGGTATTTTGATCGAAACCATGCGTCGTGAAGGCTATGAGTTCCAAGTAACTCAGCCTCAAGTTATTTACCGCGAAATCAATGGTCAAAAGTGCGAACCCTACGAAGCTCTAGTTCTAGATGTGCCTGAAGATGCCGTCGGTGGATGTATTGAGCGCTTAGGTCAACGTCGCGCCGAAATGATCGATATGCAAATGTCTAGCACTGGACGCTCTCAGCTAGAATTCGTCGTTCCTGCACGGGGATTAATTGGCTTCCGTGGCGATTTCATGCGCGCCACCCGTGGTGCTGGCATCATGAACCACAGCTTCCTCGATTACCGTCCTGCGGCTGGCGAAATTAGCGCCCGTCGGAATGGTGTACTGATCTCCTTTGAAGAAGGTGTGGCAACTGAGTTCTCCTTGAAGAATGCAGAAGATCGCGGTGTGTTCTTCATTAAACCCGGTACAAAGGTGTATAAGGGCATGATTATTGGCGAAAATAATCGTCCTCAGGATATGGAACTGAATGTATGTAAGAGCAAGCAGCTTACGAACATGCGTGCGGCTGGTGCTGATGACATCGTGCAGTTGCAAGCTCCGATCGAAATGAGCCTCGAACGCGCCTTGGAATACATTGGCCCCGACGAAATTCTTGAGGTTACTCCCGAATCAATTCGTTTACGCAAAATGACCAAGAAATTTGCTAAGCGCTAATCACTAAACGAAAAGGGGCGCATCGCGCCCCTTTTCGTTTGTGTTATTTGCTAGACTATTTAAAAATTTAGGGCTATCCAAACTCTATCCAAGCTATGCACCAAGTTGTCCTCGAAATTGCTGGAAGTCGTAAGGTTCATGTTATTTCTGAACATGGAACTAAGGAGGAAGCTTTGGATAAGTACATCAAACTTGTAGAAGCTAATAAAGGTTCACCTGTTACTAGTAAGGGAAAATATACAATTCGCAAAAAGCCTGATTAGCAACTGCGATCGCCTCTAAATTTTAATGTGATTTAATGTGAGCTATCAAATGTGATCTGCTGTTTATCGTCAAATTTCACTTCATGCACCTATCTGAATGCTATCGACTTTTAGGAGTTCCCCGCAATGCAACCTTAGATGATATTAAGGTCGCCTACCGTCGTTTAGCACGTAAGTATCACCCTGACGTTAATCAGAATGATCCTACCGCCGCCGATAAGTTTCGCCTTGTGCAAGAAGCTTACAAAATGCTCAAGGATGCGGATAAGGGAGATTTAGAAAAAGAGCTGTTTTCTAAAAATGTGGCTACGCGATCGCAAGCTAACTCTGCCCCACCACCACCTCCAAAAACTTACAGTAAGCCACCTCAACCCCATCCCAAAATCAAAATTGAGGTGAAGCAGGTTAGCAATAAAGTCGATCCGATTAGTAGCAATCCAGAGTTAAAACTGAAACTGGATATGTTGCGGCGGGTGCAGGATTTGCTGAAGCAAAAAAAATATGTCGTAGCGATCGCTGTTGTAGAAGGAATGAGCGAGAGATTCCCCAATACGCCCGAAGTCATCCATTGGCAGGCGGTAACTTATCATCGTTGGAGTAGTGAGTTAATTTTGAATGGGAAGTTACGCGAAGCAGAAATCTATCTCAATAAAGCGCTAACCACCGATCCTAAAAATCGGGAATTGGCGTTTGAAGTGAATCGTGACTTAGAACGAGTCCAATTACTAAAAAATAAAAAATAGAAATCAACAAACAAAAAAGGAATCGCTTAGCGATTCCCTTTTTGTTTTCCGTTCTTTATAGAACGGGTTCGACGGGGCTCGAACCCGCAACTTCCGCCGTGACAGGGCGGTGCTCTAACCAATTGAACTACGAACCCAAGTTTCTGCTCTTAACTTAAGAATCACTTACCACTAACTGTTTTGCAGCTCGTTTTTTGCGTTTCTTTATTTAAGCGCTCCTTATTATGGAGATTTAAAAAGCGTTTGTCAATACTTTTGATTATATTTTTTGAAACTTTTTCAATCGCAATCCTGAAATCACCACTACATAAGGGCTTCAA
Source organism: Pseudanabaena sp. Chao 1811 (assembly GCF_027942295.1). NCBI lineage: Bacteria > Bacillati > Cyanobacteriota > Cyanophyceae > Pseudanabaenales > Pseudanabaenaceae > Pseudanabaena > Pseudanabaena sp. Chao 1811. Next base: position 1,195,301 of record NZ_CP101416.1, on the reverse strand, counting down.
CTAACAGACTTATCCTTCAATATCTTAAAGCCAAATCCTGTGGCGCACGCTGCGCGTGCGCCACAGGATTTGGGGTTTTATATTTAATTTCGCTTAGCTACTTATCAATGCAACAACCCAACAAATGAAGGTCGCACAAAGTGCGACCTTCATTTGTTGGGGCTTAACTAAGACGAGTTGCCACAAAATATCGTAAAAAGCCCGAAAAAGTCATTGCAATTCCCTCAGACCATGATATTCTGTCAGCCATTATTTGCCAGCTAAATTTGTCCATTAAGATTTAATTGGTGTAGAGGACTTACATGAATTGCTTTAAAAGCACAAACATTAAAAGTGCCAAGACGGCGATCGCCACGACACTTTTGACGCAAATACTCAGCATCGCCTTGCCGACAGCATGGCAAGCGATACCCTCAGCGATCGCTTTACCAGGACAAAAGCCCGATCAAGTAATTGATTGGATTAGAACTAACCCTGCATTGCGTCCAGAGTCTGGTGAGCGTCTGCTCGTGCGAAAAAGCGATACCCCGTCAAGACGCTTTCAATTTCAAGCCAGTGTGGTGTTACCAGGGATTGCTGCAATTAAGGCGAGCGATGCCAATTTGATTAGAAGTGAGCAGATTCGATTTTTTGACATCATTAATGGTGTGACCCGATCGCGTCTAGAAGAGTCCCTACGTTCGATTTATGGACCTGAAATCATGCGTGACTATGCCACCGCAAAACGGGTTTATGCCTATCCAACCGCGGCAATGGTTCAGCGATCGCAAGGCAAGAACGCTTCACAAATTCTCTGGGCTTTGCAGGGGGAACTCCGTCAAGGTAAAAAATATGGCTATTGGGTGGAGCTGTTACAAAATGGTAAGGGTAGCGCTAATTCTGGACAAATCACTGTATTTGAATTAGAGAGTTTGCCTAAACTAGAACAAGAGTTAATCAACCGTGAACAACTCTAAGGACATAGTTGTTTGCAGGAGACCCTGATATGACAGCCAAACTTTACGATACAGATTTTTATGCTTGGACTTTGGAGCAGTCTCAACTTTTGCAGTCTGGGGACTGGAAGTCAGTGGATATTGTGCATCTGGTTGAGGAAATTGAATCTTTGGGCAAACAAGAAAAACGTGAGTTGGAAAATCGTCTTGGGGTTTTAATTGGGCATTTGTTGAAGTGGATTTATCAGCCCAGTATGCGGAGTCGCAGTTGGCAGGTGACAATTCGTGTACAAAGACAACAGCTACAAAGACATATTCAACAAAATCCGAGCTTGAAGTCTTACCTGTCAGAGGCGATCGCGGTTGGCTATGACCTAGGGCTAGAACTATTTTTTAAGGAAACTCAGTTAATCGATCAAGACTTACCTGAAACTTGCCCATTTACCGAAGAGCAAATTTTTAATCCGAATTTTCCTGATCCATAAAAAAGAGGCGGCGCATCGCGCCGCCTCTTTTATTTATAGGAACCAGCCGTAGCTATGTAAGCCTTTGCCGAGAAGGTTAACGCCAAGGTAGCAAGTCCAGACTACTAATAAACCAACACTTGCTAAAATTGCAGGCTTGCGTCCTTGCCAGCCCTTGGTAATGCGTGTATGCAGATAGGCGGCAAATACTAGCCATGTAATTAAAGACCAAGTTTCCTTAGGGTCCCAACTCCAATAGGAACCCCATGCCTCATTTGCCCATACGCCGCCAGCGATGATGCCAATGGTCAGCAATGGGAAGCCTAATCCGATCGCTCGATAACTGAGATTATCTAAAGTTTCCCCTAAGGTCAGGCGGCGCAGTGATAAGGGTTTCGTTTGGGTTGCATTCTCCGATACCAGCGTAGCGGTATTTGCAGAGGAGAGATTTGTTGAATTTAAAACATTACCCATCCCTTCAATAGCAAAAGCGGCAAAAGTTTCGGGATTAGACTGCTTTGCTTCGGTAACGCTACGCAGATTTGTGCCGAAGGAACTACCTTGTAAAACCACATCTTGACCACGGGTAACAATCAAAAAGGCGATCGCTAAAATGCTGCCAGTCATCAAAGCTGCATAGCTGAGCAACATTACCGTAACGTGCATCATTAACCAATTAGACTTTAATGCAGGTACAAGCGGCTCCGAAACCTGCATCCCTGCGGGTAAAGCCAAAGCTGCAAAAGCGGTGATGCCCATTGCCATCGGTGAAGTAAATGCACCGATCAAACGCTTGGCAGTATCATTAGCGCTCTTATACCCAATGCGATCAACGACAATGTGCATGGTGGTGATGCCCCATGCCAAGAAAAACAATGATTCGTAAAGATTGCTTAGTGGGAAATAGCCTGCATCAATCCAACGCGCTCCCAGTAATGCAGCAATACAGAGATTGGCGATCGCCATGCCTGCATTTCCTAGCGATCGTAAATAGGGCAAATTGGGAAATGCGACATGTACCCAAAAAACGAGCATAGTCGCAAAGAGGACAGCAAATGAAGTGTTATCCAGTAGGTTCTGAAGCGCGACGAGTTGCATTCAGGCAATTCTCCAGCAATTTTAAAAAGGTTTTATTATTGGTTTATAGCATTCCTAAATCATTTGTAGATTTTTGGGTTTGTGGAAGCGCACCCCTTCGGAGGGGTGCGCTTCCACAAACCCTTTAAGATTGCTATAAACATTATTGTAAGCGATGTTGATAAGCCTTACCATTTGCCTCTTAAAGTCCAGAAAATCCCGCAGATGAGAGTCCAAGCTTTTGCAGATGAAAGAGTATTTACAAATTAGTCCAGTCATTGATTGGCAACATCCTGAAATCATTAAATGCGCCCGCCAGATCGCCTTGGGGCATCAAACACCAGAGGCGATCGCTAAAGCTTGTTTTGAATGGGTACGTGACGAGATCTGTCATAGTTTTGACTATCAAATGAATCCTGTGACTTGGCGAGCATCAGATGTCCTAAAACATAAAACAGGCTATTGCTATGCCAAGAGCCATCTCCTTGCGGCGCTCCTCCGTGCTAACCAGATTCCCTCAGGATTTTGTTATCAACGATTAAGTATTGATGATCAAGGCGCTCCCTACAGTTTGCATGGGTTTAATGCCATTTACTTACCTGAATTTGGTTGGTATCGAGTGGATGCTAGAGGCAATAAAGCTGGAGTTAACGCCCAATTCACCCCGCCCCATGAACAACTAGCCTTTCAAACACAGTTTCCCGAAGAGGCAAATTTTCCTGCTATTCTTGCCGAACCATTACCGTTAGTTGTAGAGTCACTGCAAGCACAAACTACATGGGATGATATGCTGCGTCATCTTCCAGATATAGCTCCAGATGCTGCCCAAAACTATGGACTGTTGCTCATGACCTTAAATTACCGAGCGTTTCCTACACAATTACCGAATCCTGATGCCCAAGGTGCGATCGTTGCCCTGCATGGATGGGGGGCAAATTGTGATGATTTAATTTCCCTAGCGCCACTGGTTGGACTCCCAAATTATCAATGGATTTGTCCTGAGGCTCCCTTTAATCATCCTATGCCCAATGGCAAGATGTGGTATGACCTCCAAAGTCTTGATGCAGAGGGATTAGCCAAAAGCTGTGAATTACTCAGCCAATTCCTTGAAGATTTACCGACACTAACTGGCATCCCCTTAGAAAAGACATTTTTATTAGGCTTTTCACAGGGTGGGGCAATGACTTTGGATGTCGGCTTAGGCTTTCCCTTGGCTGGTTTAATATCCTTAAGTGGTTACTTGCACATTGCCGAAGAGGAATTGCAAGAATTTGCCAATGCCACATTTCCTCCCATTTTCATTGCCCATGGCACAGAGGACACTGTAGTTCCGATTGGGGCTGCGCGTAATGCGCGGCAGTTGTTTGAGACTTTAGGCGCAACCGTAGAATATGAAGAGTATGAAATGTCCCATGAGATCCGTCCTGAAACCTGCGATCGCATCCGCAAATTCATACTGGAACATCAAGTGATCTAAGAAATGGCAGAAAGTGTCACTTTTTGTTTTTATTTGTTTTAACAGCTAGTCAATTTTTGATATGACGGTGTATTGTTAAGATCGAAATAATCACTTATATAAATTATATTTAGGAGATATTGTATGGCTCTTTCAGATGCTCAAATTTTCTCAGCACTAGTACTCGCACTAGTTCCCGCAGTATTGGCTGCTTTGTTAGGTTCTGCTCTTGCAAATTCCTAGTCCTCATTCATCTATTTTTTACAACCTAGAGGTTGCGAATGGTTGCCAAGCGAAACCTATCTCCGCGTGTTTCTCCAGCAGTAGCAAAACAAAACCTACGCCGATCGCCAGATCAGAACGGGCGAAATGATGTCGTGAGCATAAGTTCACACAGCAACCATTCTGCCTCTAGTGGTAAAGTTTCACCTGTGGGGATTGCTAATCCCGCATTGAATGCTGCTAATGGCTATAGTGAAGCCGTTGCCCATTCTATTGAGCGAAAAAAAGAGCAATATTGTCGTACTAAGGCTACTGAGTCAATAATCGTAATTGCTGTGAATGTGGCTTTGTCCCTTGCGGCGATCGCTGCCATTACGAGATTATTACCCTATCAATCATCCCAAAAAGATCGGCTCGACGAAATTACAACAGAGGTAAATTCCGTTGAGCAACGGGTTAATGCTTTGCGTGAAAATTTACCCCAAACTTTAAATTCGGGTAAGTCTCAAGAAATGTTGTTGCGAAAGCAAGGTTTGATTAAGAGCAATCAGATGACTATTAAGCTACTCGATCCTACGGAAATTGCTTCACCGAGTACTGATGGTGTAATGCCTACAACCACAACTGCACAAAGAGCTAACAATCGTTAACCATAAAATTAAGAATGGGCGGCGCGAAGCGCCGCCCATTCTTACCACCATAAATTCTTTCCTTTTTAGGACTATCAAAAAAAACGTTAAGCGTTCTTTTTTATAAATCTGACTCAATTAGCCGAATTGCTAATAAAATTTCTGCCAGCATCCTTTGCCAAGCGTAATACCAACCAGCCCATCCATCAAAAATGCCCCCTTTCAGAATTAAGCAATAGAACAAAATCACGAATGGCGCAATTATTTTTTGTTTGCGTAGGCGATCGCCAAAACTTAATTGCCCTGAAGGTGTATTTAATAGTTTTTTAGCTTCAATTTGCATATATCGATCTTGCGCCCAGAGCCAACGGCTTAAGGACTTGCGATCGTCATGATAGATATACCCAGCTAAATATCCATAATCTCCTACAACCTTAACCCGATGGGCATGACCATCTTCAATATAATAAGACTTATCTTTGCGGTATAGAACTTTACGAGGGGGGAGTAGAGTTCCGCGTAGAGGTTTCCCAAATACACAATATTTAAAATTTGCAAAATAGGAATCTTTGGATAAAGATTCTGGCAAAGAATGGAGTTCAGCAATTAATTCTTTACTTAAGTTATAGTCAGCATCCAATGAAAGCACCCATTCCGTTGTAATTTGCTCTATTCCATAATTACATTGCCCTGCAAAATGATCGAAAGTGCGTTGATAGAGATCTATTTGTGGATATCCAGCTAAGATCCTGATTGACTGACAAAAGACTAGGAAGCCCAGTCGAGAGTAGAAGCATAGAACTCAATGCGGAATAATTTCTGAAGATGTTTTCGACGAGAAGCAATAGCAGGGTGAGAGTCAAGATAAGAAGTAAAAGAGTAGAAAGGCAAGAAAGCCCAGTTTTTAGTGATAGCGGTGTGAATCCAGTTCCAGCCAATCTTGAGATAACTAAGCCCACGAAACCAATGAGGATCAACCAAACGACGATAGCCAGAATCAGCAACTGCCAGTCCTTGAGCCGTTAAAAACAAGGTGGTCAGTGCTATCACAAAACAAAGGCGAGAAATGGCAGGAGCCGAACGTAAACGCGAAGATTCTAAATCAAAGCCATTAGATTTATCATCCAAGAAATTCTCCTCAATATCGAATCTCAGACCATACTCCCAAAAAGTTTGGAGTGTGGTAGGTTCAGTACTGAGAATATACCAATACTCTCGGCTCCCAGATTCCCAAGCCGCCGCAATATGCACATCGGTAAGACGCTTGGACTCAGTTTTGTGAACTTTAACATTGTGGATCAACTTAGCTTCACCAAGACGAAGATGTAATTGTTTGACTGTTTGCCAGCCATGCTTGGAGAGTGTAAAGTGAAGTGTGTAAAGTCTGGGATATATACAGAGAGATGATCTAGACACACAATTACCAACACTAAAACTGATGAATATACGCAAAGAATTGCTCGACGAATTGCTGCAAGAATGTAAAACACCACCTGACCTATTCGGAGAAGGAGGCATTCTGAAACAACTGACAACCGCGTTGGTGGAGAGAGCCTTGGAAGCAGAACTATCAACCCATCTGGGATACGGTAAGCACGAACCTAGACCAGAAGGACAAACCAACAGTCGCAACGGTTATAGCCAGAAAAAAGTGCAAGGTGACTTTGGCGTAGCCGAAATCGCAGTCCCCCGAGATCGGCAAGGGGAGTTTGAACCGCAGATGGTGAAGAAAGGACAAAGTCGCTTGTCAGGACTAGATGAAAAGATCATTGCTCTCTACGCACGAGGTATGAGTGTCAGGGATATTCAAGCCCAGTTGCAAGAAATGGATGGTGTTGAAGTATCACCAACACTTATTTCCAATGTTACAGATGCAGTAATTGACGAGGTGAAGCAATGGCAAAACCGTCCCCTTGAAGCAGTCTATCCAATCGTCTTTCTGGACTGTCTAGTCATCAAAGTCCGAGACAATGGCAGAGTGATTAACAAATCCTTGTACTTTGCCTTGGGCGTGAATATGGACGGGTACAAGGAATTACTGGGTATGTGGATTTCTCCGAATGAAGGTGCGAAATTCTGGTTGTCAGTACTCACCGAAATTCACAACCGTGGGGTCAAAGATATTTTGATTGCATGTGTCGATGGCTTGACTGGTTTCCCTAATGCGATTGAGACGGTATTTCCTAAAACTCAGGTGCAGTTATGCATTGTCCACATGGTCAGAAACTCGGTCGCTTTTGTACCTTGGCAACAACGCAAGCAAGTTTGTGCTGACCTCAAGGCTATTTATAGCGCGGCGACGGAATCGGAGGCTGAGTTTAATCTCGAACTCTTTGCTGAAAAGTGGGACAAGCAATATCCATCAATCTCCAAGTCTTGGCGCAGTCATTGGGCAAACATTATCCCCTTCTTTGCTTTCCCGACCGAGATTCGCAGGGCGATTTATACCACCAATGCGATTGAGTCGATGAACAGTAGTTTGCGGAAGGTGATTAAATCCCAACAGATTTTTCCCTCTGATGATGCTGCTTTCAAGCTCGTTTATTTAGCAATGCGGAATATCTCGAAGAAGTGGACGATGCCGATTCGTGATTGGAAACCTGCTCTTAATCGCTTTGCCATCCTCTTCGAGGATCGTCTCCACGTCTAGCTTCTAGACTTTACACATTTTACTTGACAATCTCCATGCTTGGGGGCATATATCCAGAAATTACCCTTGATCCGAATCCGACATTGCCATTTTAATTCCCACACATAGCGCACCAGTTCTGGATTAGCAAATCCTCGGTCTGCTAATAAAACTACTTTGACATTCACGGGCAACAGTTTCGATGCGCGTTTGAGCATGTCTTGATAGCTACTCATCTCTACACTACTACTGCGATGTTTGATTACACGCCAACATAACGGTAAAGCTCTTCCCTGATGAACTACACACAATCGGATCATGCTGTATTCTTCCCACAGTTGACTGGTATCAAAACTCAGATATATTTCTGGCTCTTTCCATTTAGCGATTAACTCTTTGATTACTTGACTGTATAGCTTGGCTGGATTTATGCGCGGATTGTTCAGCCATCTTGATAGTTGTCTTTGCGTGCTTTGGGCGATCAATGCTTTTGTGTTGATATGGCTTAACCACTTCGTTAAATTCACACTCCCTGTGGCGATCATTCCCACCATCATCCACGCCATTACTCCCAAATGGCGCACATCTGACCACTGGCTGTATTGACTCCCGAATTTTATTAGTTCATTATAGATACGTGAGGCGTTTTGGGTCATTTGTCCTATGCTCCTTTTTCTTCAAAAAACAGCATACGCCTCTTTTTTACTCAAATTCAATCTCTGTATACTTTCTCGCAACTTCTCTTACCACTTTTGTCAGTCAATCAGGCTAAGATCTCTAGAGTTTGATCATCGCTAAAGCTATCAATACAGTCCATTGAGGGATTAAGTAGTACAGTAACAACACTTAGTAAACCAATTTTTGAAGAAATCTTTTTCTAACAAGTAAGGGAAAACGTTGATTAAATGCTGAAGTAGTTTTTGAGAATGAGGTCTAAGCAATCTAATAAAATATTTGAGAACCGACCACATCATCTCAATTGGATTAAAATCAGGAGAATAGGTGGGTAAGTACAAAATCTTAGCACCTGTCGCTGTAATTGCTTTTGCGACCCCCTCAACTTTATGGCAGTTGAGGTTATCCATGATGATCCTATGCTCAGGACGTAATTTAGGTACTAGGTCATCTTGGACAAAGGTGAGAAAATCTGCTCCTTTCATAGAACCCTGAATCGTTTTCAGGCAAACAATCCCATCAACTGAAATAGCGCCAATTATTGTGTATTTCTGACCTTTGTAAAAGGGACGAAGACTGAATACTCTTTTGCCACATTCACTTCTTGCCACAGAGCGTTCCATCCCCTGCCATACTCCCGTTTCATCAATACAAATCAGATCTTCAGCTTTCACTTCATTCAATGCTTCCCAAAATTCACATCTTTGCTGTTGTACTGCCTCACTTTTTACCTTTTCATGGCGATAGGTCTTTTTTTTAGAGTGATGTTATGCCTCTGGAAAAATCGGCACATGCTGCCTGTGGTCACTGATACTCCTGTTTGTTCTGCTACTTCTTCACAGTACTGCCATAGTGTCCAATCTGGATGCTCTGAGACAATTTCGAGGATTTTCTCCTGATGCGCTTCGAGGGGACTTTTGATTGGACTACCTAATGGTTTGTGGTTTAGTTCTCCTGTCTCTCGGTATTGATTCAGTAGTTTTTGCACTGTTTTCGTCGCGACTTGAAATTGCTTCGCTACTTCCCGAATCGATGTATTTCCTGCTTCGTAGTTTGCTACGATCTTTTCTCTGAGATCTAGTGAGTAAGGTGCCATTTTTTACTCTCTTTTGGGTTTTGCTATCCTAGCTTATCTTGTACTACTCTTTCCCTCAATAGGCTGTAACAACAATTCTTGTTGCCCAAGTTAAGCATTCTAATGTTCTACTAATATTGGGGGCTTCATTATAAGTAAGAATTAGTGGAGTAATTTTCTCAATCATTTTGATGAATATCCAATAAAGTGGCAGCAACTAGCATAGACTTCCATAAATAAGGAACTCTGCCAGCAAATTCAAATTGAAGGTTAACTGAGAACTTGCACCATTCTGGAAAGGGGTTGCAAAGAGAGTAAAGATGTGAAAAAAAGGGCGTAGTAGTAAATTAAATAACGATTATGGAAAGCATCGTTAAGCACGCCCAAGGTTTAGTGTATAGCCTAATTTGTCTGATGCCAAGTGTGTATCAAAAAGCAAGTCTGAATGCAATATTAGGGCTATTTCTGGAAGCGCAAGGGCATCCCTATCCAGAACATACACAGGTAAAATCAGCGAGTGCATTAAGCCGATTTCTCAATCACTATAACTGGTCAACAAGAGGACTAATTCGAGCAACAAGGCTGTCAATTTTGGGGCAAATCGCCAAGCATCGCCCATCGAAGAGAGTGCCATTAAAGATACTGATAGACCTGACCACCTTAGAAAAAAGCGGCAAGTTTTTACATTTGAGCAATCCCACCCCAAACGAACCAGACCCATGGGTGAGAATCCTCAACGGAAAGCGAGGACTACATCTGGTTGTACTGTATCTGGTCTATGGAGAGTGGCGCGTACCATGGAGTTTTAGAGTATGGCGCGGCAAAGGATACTCCAGTCCCTCTGACTTAGCTTGTAAGTTATTGGGGACAGTACCCAAGCAACTAACCCAAGGCAAGACTGTGATTGTCCTTGCTGATACTGAGTTTAGTACGGTGAAGTTTTTCAATGCTGTCCGCGCCAAGTCTTGGCGCATCGTTGTCGGTGTCCGCAACAATCGTAAACTTCAAGATGGACGTACCGTCAAACAACTTTATCCCCATGGCAAACGTGGACAACTAATTTTACTGGAAGGGCTAAGTACGCCTTTGACGATCTCTTGGTTCTGGCTCAAAAGAGCCGATAGTAAACGGGAGTTACGCTTTGTGGTCTCTTCTCATCCTTATTCTGGCGCTTATCTGGTGATGTTAGGTCGTAAGCGTTGGGCGATTGAGGGATTCTTCAAAACCATCAAACATCGCTTTGGTTTGCATTGTTTTGGGCAATCTACAAAACTTGGCGTTTATCGTTGGCTTATCCTCTCTCTGCTTTCTTATCTTTTGGCTCATTGGATTGATCAATGGTCGTTTCCTCCCATCTTGGACTGGAAAGCTACCTGTGATTTAACCCTTTCTGTTTTATTCCCTTCTGTCCTTTGGTTGAAACTTCTCAGGTATCTTCAAATTAGTGCCGATATTGCTGCTCGTCATGGCTTTGAAATTATTCTCAAACCCATTCCCACTTGACTCTTTCACGAATGCTGCAAGATCTCAGTTATAAAACTTTTCTTCTATGAGTAACTTAGTTAAAGTATTTACGGAAAAGAATTTGATATGACCACCATCCCATAGCACAGTAAAGTGACTATCCATTTTGCCTGTTACGGCAAGAGCGAGATTTTTGAGGTAGCCATGATATGGAGTGGTGATAATTAAGGAACCATTTGGCTTTAGACAATTCTTTGCCGATTTAATTAACTCTCTTGGATATATCAAATGTTCAATTACTTCAGCAGAGATGACAATATCAAACTCTCCTCCTAGATCGGAGTAGGGCAGGTTGTACACACTAGCGTTAATAAATTTACATTCTGGGAAGTTGTTACTGGCATTAGTCACTCCTGTCAGAGAATCTTCAATACCGATAACTTCATAACCTTCCTTCCTAATTAGATTGCTTAAGCTGCCATTACCACAACCAATATCTAAAACTCGTAGTTTTTCGGTTCTTTTTTGTTTAGTCTTATTCAATAATTTGAGCAATGAAGGTAATAGATAATGATGATGATGTCCAGATTCTGCATTTGTATAAGAGTATTCATAATTTAAATTTGTGTTGAGCATAATTTGCACTATTTACTGGTTAGATTCTTATAAAATTGGTTATATTCATAGCTTGGCATACTTGTTATATATGTTCATCAAACTATCAGCTATTTTAGCCCAACTATAATGTTCAGCAATATATTGCTGGGCGCGATCGCCTTTTTGCTTTGCAACTTGAGTAGAGGCAAGAAATCTTTGAATTGTAGAAGTAATTGCCTCAATATCAAGCTTAGTAATATAGCCAAGATCTTGTTCTTTGACCATAGGTGCGATCGCCACACCATCGGTAACTAAGACAGGTGTTCCTGATGCGAGGGCTTCAATTGCCGCGATCCCAAAGTTTTCGGAATGGGAAGTGAGGGCAAATAGATCTGATCCTTGCAGGTATAAATTTTTGTTTTCACCTTGGACAAAACCTCCCCAGTAAGTGCGATCGCTGATTTGATACTCTGCTAATAAATCTTGGATGTGATTTACATAATCTGGCTCACCACTCCCTGCGATCGCCAAAGCAAAATCGGCTGCCTTTAATTTGCCAAGGGCAGGAATGAGATATTCTAATCCTTTTTTCGGATGAATACGGGACATGAACAGAATTATTGGGATATGTTCAGGAATTTGGAGGATTTTATGTAACTGCTCCTGAGCATTAGGAATTATGGTGGGAATATGTACACCGTGAGGCAGTACAAAGTTTGGAATATTTAAACCCAGTTGATGGAATTCCTCTCTTTCCTGCGCGGCTGTAAAATGGAGTGCTTGACTATGTAATAAATTAGAGCGTTCAATGACATTGAGATAGATTTGTTTACGCAGTTGGCTTTGTTGCAATGACCATTCACACAGCTGTCCGAGGGGGCGATTGATGTAGGGAATATTTTTAATACGCGCGATCGCCATAGCAACTGTAGAAGTATAGGAAAAGATGGCATGGACATGAATGATGTCGTATTCGCTGATATGTTGCCATAGCCAAGTTGTCAGCGCGCCTGAATAGGCAAACTCACGCACAGCGTTAATATTGGGCGAAAATCTTGGGAAAAAGCGAATTGGTACATTGCCATATGCTTCTAGCTGATCGGTCAGTTCATGCAAAGGTACATCCAGTAATTCTTTGCCATTGTCGTTAGTCGTGACAATCTCGGCATCAATACCTTGCGATCGCAAAGCTGTGACCATTTCGATGATTGCTTGACTGGGGCCTCCGCGCACTTTTGCCACTGAAGGAATAACATGGAGAACTTTCATATTGAAATTGCCTGCAACCAATTTTGTAAAACTACTAAGCTCCATCGCCTATACCACTGCTTACGCGGTAGAGGGATATAACTTGGTATTGTGATGTCCATAGTACAGTCGTTCCAATCCTGATCAATCCATTGCTCAAACGGGATTGTAAATCCACATTTTTTACGATTAGTAATATAGTCAGGAATTTCTGGAACAGCACTAGTTAATAAATTTTTGCTTCTTTGTAAACGGATGGCAGCAGGAATCTGGCTTACTTCCCGAAATAGCTCGCGATCGACAAAGGGGACACGCAGCTCTAAACCCCATCGCATACTCATGACATCACTATCGCGCAGTAGCTGATTTCGCATATAGCGACTGAGTTCTAGATAGGATACCTCGTCTTGAGCAGTGGGGAATGTTTGATAATGATGATTTTCTATTTTTAAATAATTAAGTAGCTCAGATTGGAGGTGATCGCCAACATCGTGACCTAAGTAGAACTTGACTAATTGATAGGCTTCCCAATCTGAAAAGACTCCACGGACTAAACTATAGGCATTTTTGAGTGAGTTCTCTTTGGTTAGAAATGCCCCTAGTCGCCGATATTTAGGTAAATGGGATAATCTTTCTAGTCCATTACCAACAAGTTTGGCGATCGCTTTTAAAAAAGCTATATTTTTTCTTTGATTTACGATCCTTGGCACTTGCTGAAATGTACCGTAGCCACCAAATAGCTCATCACTTCCCAACCCTGACAATACTACTTTCGTGCCATGTTGATGAGCGATTTTTGACACGCAAAATGTATTAAATCCATCGATAGTGGGCTGATCAAGCGATCGCCAATATTCTGGCAATAGACTTTTGGCAACCTTAGCAGTTAGTAAATATTCTGTGTGTAATGTGCCAAATTCTTGGGCGACTTGTTTAGCAATTGCCCCCTCATTCCATTGTGTCTCATTAAATGCAATGGAGTAAGTGCGTAATTCATTCACTTGAGTTTGTTTAGCGATCGCTACGAGTGCCGTTGAGTCGACACCACCGCTCAAAAATATACCCACAGGGACATCACTAATAAAATGATGTTGGATGCTATCGATTAAAGCCGCTCTTGTTTTAGCGATCGCATCTAATGTAAAGTTTCCCGTCTGCCTTGAGAAATCTTTAGCAAAAGAGGAATTAATTGCGGAGGCATCGAAGTTAATATCCCAATATCTCTTTGACTGAAGTTTCCCTGACTTCCATAGTAAGTAACTACCTGCTGCTAAGCCTTTGACATTCTCAATGATTGTCCAAGGTTCTGATACTGAGCCATTGGTTAAATATGTGTATAGACCGATGGGGCTTAATTGTTTAGGAACTAGTCCTGTAGTAAGAATGGCACGTAATTCTGAAGCAAATATCAAAGTTTCTTGGTGATACCAGTAATAAAGCGGTTTAATACCTAGGGGATCACGGGCTAGAAAACATACTTTGTCGAGATCGTCCCAAATCGCGAAAGCAAACATACCGCGCAAAAAATCTACACATCTTGTACCATGCTTTGCATAGAGCTTGAGAATTACTTCTGTATCTGTGTGAGAAAAGAAAGTTTCTCCCTCACTTTTTAAAAGTTCTCTTAATTCTAAAAAATTATAAATTTCACCATTGAAGGTAATCCAATATCTTTGATTGGCAATGTACATCGGTTGATGTCCATTTTGGCTAAGATCGAGAATGGCAAGACGGTTATGCACGAATCCAATATCTCGATTTGCTGATAAATATATACCGCGATCATCGGAGCCTCGATGTTCAAGAGCCGTTTGCATTACTTGTGCATATTGCTCTATTGAATCTTGCAATGATGTGGTCAAAATACCTGCTATTCCACACATGATCTGCTCCATTTATGGGAAATTAGACAGATATCTTTCCTATCTCTCGGCTTTCTAGATTTTGATATGACTAAAAAAACATCTTTCATGTTAAAGATATTAAGTAAGGAAATCTAATAAATAACTAAATATAGTCTGCTGAAAATGTTCAAATCCAAACTTGGCAATTACTTTTTGGCGTAATATTTGAGGTTGATAAATTGCTTGATTTTTATATTCTCCTGACAGGATTTTAACGATTGTTTCGGCTATCTCTGACAAATTATCAGGATTAATCAGCACTCCAATTTCTCCCTCACATAGAGCGTCAACAGCCCCATCTAGATTACCGCCTAAGGTCGGTTTACCACAGGCGAGAGATTCCAAGTAGACTATCCCAAATCCCTCCCTTTTGCTAGGCATAACAAATAAATCACAGAGATTATAGTAGTCACCTAAATCCGCATCGGGGATAAATCCTGCTAAGGTAACATGCTTTTCTAATTCATTTTGGCGAACGACCTGCTCGAGTCGATCGCGATCGCTACCCTTGCCCACGATGATGTAATGAATATTGGGAATGGTTTGTCGAATAATAGGTAGGGCTTCAAGGATGCGATCGTAACCTTTGTACTGTTCCGATGCGACTAGGCGAGATACTGTGAGAATAATTTTTTGATCGTTACATAAGCCATATTTTTGCAGTAAATTTGGTGGTTTTGGACTGATTTTCCAAGCTTTATCATCAAAGGTATTGTGCAAAATGCCTACCTTATGAGGAGATAGTCCCTGCTCTTGACAGAGGCGATCACGAGTGAAATGACTAACTGCAAGAATCAAGTCCGCCGCCTGTAGCGATTTTTTTAGTAAGGGATTTTGGATATTCCACGCTTCGACTCCGTGGGCGATCGCAATATATTTTATGCCAAGGAGTTTTTTGAGGATGAAGGCGATCGGCGCAAAATTTAGGTGTGTCGTGATAATCAAGTCTGGCTTTTGGGCGATCGCTAAACTAAGTAACTGCCAAGAAAAAAATAGGGTTCTTAAAGGTGTTGGCGCTTTGCCTGAACAATAGACTGGGAGTTGTGACCAATGGTGAGTGTGATTTTGTTTAAATGCTTGCTCAATTATCTCTGTGGAGTCATTTTTGAGGAACACACTTAAATTTGCATCAGGGTATAGAGTTTGTAAAGCTTGTAAGAAGAAACCTGAAAATACTTGAATTCCCCCCTTAGAGCAGAAAAGCTCAGGAATCCAGAGGTGAACATGCTTAGATCTCGTCATTTTCCTACCGTATGAAAGCCATATAAAAAAGGGAGGTGCTTAGCACCTCCCTTTTTATAAACTATGACATCCGACAAAACTGACCTGAATGTAACTTAATTTCCCCCAAATCAGGTATCCATGCTGCCCAGTGACCATCAGGATATTGGCACATCAACAAAGCCTCATCGTAGCAACTAGATGTGGGCGGTTCTAGCAATGTTACCCAAGTGGAAGGCAAGGGCTGTAAACATTGTGGGTAATGAGACTGCTTTCTATTCTTAGTGGCTTGAAACTTATGTGGATGTGTGGTGGTTGTCATAGCGTTATCTCTGCAATCTTGCCAGCATTTTTACTGATGTTTTACTAAATTAAGTATTTAAACAATTTTACTAAACGATTTTTTAATGGGCTATTTTATTAGCTCATCAAATTATGTCATGGAAACAGTATATAGGCAAACTTTAGTAGTAAAAGATACAGAAATATTATTAAAAGTTAAAACTTTGGATTTTGGACTAGTGATTTCTACTCAGTTCTAAGTAAGTAGGCTTGCTGAATTAAAAAACAGAGAAATCCTTAAAAGCGTTGCTTCGCAACGCTTTTAAGGATTTCTCTAAGTAGCTAGGCGCAATTAAATATAAAACCAAAAAGCTGTGGCGCACACTGCGCGTGCGCCACAGCTACTTACAGAAAATCCTTAAACCTATGGCGCATAAACCGCAGGTTTAAGATTTGGGTTTATGAGAGTTTCGGATCGATCGCTTAATACTCACGCTAAATATAGGCTTTCTTTAATGGCAAAATACAGCTAAAATCTTGCCCTAGTTTGTGGATATGGTGGACTGAATGCGCGATCGCCGTCATTGGCAAGATACAACTGATAAACATCGTCCGAATCGTCCGAACGATTGCCAAACAAAACCAAACATTGGACAGAGATTTGGTCATGGAGTTGTGTGGCGGATCTTTGGTCTGATGATGGTAATTGTGGCGATCGCTTGTTGCTTGACCTTGAGTCGATTTGAGCCTGTACAAGCGCAGTCGGTCAATGAACTGAAAAACTACCAAAATTTTGTCGATCAACAGCGTCAAATCATTCAAAAGCAACAAGAGCAGATTAATGCGCTGACAAAACCTGCGGAATCTCGCCTTGCTGCCCTCAGAAAAAATGTACGTGTGACCGAGGCGCAGATCCAAGACAATGAGAAAAAAATCCGTCAGGCGAGAAATCAACTACAAACTCTCAGCACCAAACTCCAAGAACTAGAATATGACTTGAATAAAAAACGCGATGCCACCTCAGCAAGGTTACGTTATTTACAAAGACAACAATTGCAACGCTGGTGGATAACTTTGCTCAGCAGTCGCGATCTGAATCAATTTGCCGATCGCCGTCGGCAGATTGAGCGTATTTATAATAGCGATCGCAAGTTACTTGAGGATTTGACCCAAAGATCTGCACGTGTAGAGAAGCAGCGTACCCAGATCGTTGCGCAAAAGAATGAGATTGAGCTATTAACTCAAAAGCTGAAATATCAAAAATCAAATATTGAAGCAGAAGCGGTTGCTCAACAAAATACGATTGATCGCCTCAAGAGCGATCGCAAAGCTCTTGAGCAGGCTGAGGATCGTCTCGCTGAGGACTCTCGCCGCCTATCTCAAATTATCATGGCAAAAGTCCAGCCCTACTCTGGATTAGTCCTACCCCCCGGTACAGGACAACTGATGTATCCCACGATTGGCGAAGTTACGAGTAATTTTGGTTGGCGGACGCATCCGATTTTGGGGACTCAACGCTTTCACTCAGGCATTGACTTTGGTGCAGACTATGGCAGCTTGATTTATGCCAGCGCTCAAGGTCGAGTGATTTATGCGGATTGGTATGGTGGCTATGGCAATGCGGTGATCATCGATCATGGCAATGGGATGACAACGCTCTATGGACACTGTAGCGAGTTATATGTCAAAGATGGTGATGCTGTGGAAAAAGGACAGCCGATCGCTGCCGTTGGCTCAACAGGTTTTTCTACGGGGCCCCATTTACACTTTGAGTTACGGGCAAATGGTGAACCCATCGATCCCGCCGCCTATTTATAGAGTTAGAGTTTTTATTTTATCTAAGTACCTCGGCGCAATTAAATATAAAACCCCAAAACCTTTGGTATACGCTGCACGTGCGCCACAGGTTTTGATTCTAGTTTTTCATAATGTCCAGCTACTTATGGCAAAATGAAAGCTCTAAACTCGGCACTGATTTATTCAACGCTGTATCACTACTTAGGAAAATTTTTAGGACAAGTTATGGCACAAGTTAAAATCTATGGCAATGCTGATTTTATTCAACAAAATCGTGAAGTTCTATCAACCACGGTTCATTCCTGTGTTGTGGATGCGCTAAATTATCCACCTGAAAAAAAGTTTCAAAGATTCTTTCCCTTACAAGCAGAAGACTTTGAATATCCAAGCGATCGCAGCGAAAAATATATCATTATCGAAATTTTGCTGTTTTCAGGACGTTCTGTAGAAGCGAAAAAATCTCTATACCGCCTATTGTTTGAACGATTAAAAGAGAAGCTAGATATTGCGCCTATAGATATTGAAATTGTTCTGATCGAGATACCGAGACATAATTGGGGATTGCGTGGTGTTGCAGGTGATGAACTAAACCTGAGTTACAAGGTAAATGTGTAAATGAGTAGCGATATTAATTTTCGGTTAGCGCAATTTATTGATGTCGATCCTTTGATGGCGCTAGTAAAGGAATTCTATCAGTTTGATCAAATTACCTTTGATGACAATGTAGTTAAGGCTTTTATGGCTTTGCTCAGCGATGAGAAGTTTGGATTGATTTGGTTAATTTGCGATCGCGATCGCCCGATTGGGTATGTGGCACTAACCTTCTTTTTTAGTATGGAATATCATGGTCGCTGTGGACTGGTTGATGAGTTATATATTCAGGAAGCCTATCGCGGTAAGGGTATTGGCAAGAGGGTATTTATTTTGATTGAAGATTATTTAAGAAGTCAGCATATGCGATCGCTATCTCTAGTTGTCGATCACTGGAATAGTCCTGCCGAAGCCCTCTATACCAAACTAGGCTTTCGCCGAGAACCACGCCATTTGATGGTCAAACATCTTGATTGATGAGAGGGTTTACTTTTTGCTAATCCCTATTCTTTGGTGAGTTGTGACAGGTTGACAAAAAACTTGCGAAATTCTGGACATTTTTGTTGGGCGATCGCAGAGTCGAGTTGCCTGATAAAACGAGCTGTGTGCAGTTATCTAGAATATCGGTTTCTTTTTTTTGCTCTGAGTCTTGAGTAATAAAGACTTGAAATGTCTAAATTATTTATCGCAAAGAATTTAATTTCTTTGTCTTGTTTCTTTCTCTAAATTTATAATTATTTTGTTTAAACAGTTTCTGTTAAGTTCTCTTAAAATATGGCTACTAAGTTTAAGTTCATCTTTTATAGCTTCCGCTTTTATTTCAATAGTATCCCTTAGACATTTTAACCACTCAATCTCATCAAGCAATTTGCAGTTGATTTCATTAATGTTTTTATATCGGCTTTCCAATGTCAAAAAAACAAATTCTTTTGATGGATAATCCATAGCCATTAAAGCATCAATAAAAGAATCTACATTTATATATTGAAGTATTGGGATTGTATAATATAGTTGCTCTGTTGTTTGACTAAAACAAACCATATTATAAAATCTAGCTGGTTCATTTTTCATAATATTGAGTAATTCTTTTGCGACATTAGGTAAATTATTAGTCCTTATAGATGCTTGTATTTCATTGATACAGCCTATTGAGGGAAAGAGTAGTACAAGATAAGCTAGGATAGCAAAACCCAAAAGAGAGTAAAAAATGGCACCTTACTCACTAGATCTCAGAGAAAAGATCGTAGCAAACTACGAAGCAGGAAATACATCGATTCGGGAAGTAGCGAAGCAATTTCAAGTCGCGACGAAAACAGTGCAAAAACTACTGAATCAATACCGAGAGACAGGAGAACTAAACCACAAACCATTAGGTAGTCCAATCAAAAGTCCCCTCGAAGCGCATCAGGAGAAAATCCTCGAAATTGTCTCAGAGCATCCAGATTGGACACTATGGCAGTACTGTGAAGAAGTAGCAGAACAAACAGGAGTATCAGTGACCACAGGCAGCATGTGCCGATTTTTCCAGAGGCATAACATCACTCTAAAAAAAAGACCTATCGCCATGAAAAGGTAAAAAGTGAGGCAGTACAACAGCAAAGATGTGAATTTTGGGAAGCATTGAATGAAGTGAAAGCTGAAGATCTGATTTGTATTGATGAAACGGGAGTATGGCAGGGGATGGAACGCTCTGTGGCAAGAAGTGAATGTGGCAAAAGAGTATTCAGTCTTCGTCCCTTTTACAAAGGTCAGAAATACACAATAATTGGCGCTATTTCAGTTGATGGGATTGTTTGCCTGAAAACGATTCAGGGTTCTATGAAAGGAGCAGATTTTCTCACCTTTGTCCAAGATGACCTAGTACCTAAATTACGTCCTGAGCATAGGATCATCATGGATAACCTCAACTGCCATAAAGTTGAGGGGGTCGCAAAAGCAATTACAGCGACAGGTGCTAAGATTTTGTACTTACCCACCTATTCTCCTGATTTTAATCCAATTGAGATGATGTGGTCGGTTCTCAAATATTTTATTAGATTGCTTAGACCTCATTCTCAAAAACTACTTCAGCATTTAATCAACGTTTTCCCTTACTTGTTAGAAAAAGATTTCTTCAAAAATTGGTTTACTAAGTGTTGTTACTGTACTACTTAATCCCTCAATGGACTGTATAAGAACTTAACTCTTTAAATTCCCTAAAATCAAATCCATAAAACAGAAGATTATCATAATTGTCAGCAAATCTATCATCAATAATTGAGTATGGTAGAGCGGAAATTTTATTGCAACTATTTAAATGATTAATATAAGTTTTTGCATCTGACAAAATATCTGACTTGTTTTTACAGTAAAGCCCTTTTTCTGAAAGCGTCAAAAAAATGCCGAACACATGTTTAATTTCACCAATATCAAGAAATTTTTTCTCTTTATATTCTAATTCAACCTTTTTAAGTAAATCCTCAAAATCAATATCAGAAAGCCTTGTAAAATAATACAATCTACGCCAGTTAGGAGTATCCTTGTCTTGTGGAAAGTATTTACTTGATATTGATGTATTTAGTTCATCTGAATCGATTGATCCTTGATCGAAAAACTTTTCCCACCATGACTCACTAGGAAACACCTTGTCTAATTCAAAACTATTATATAAATTATAGTTTTTTTGAATAGTGTTTTTTAATTCTTCATTATCAAGTTTAGCTTCTATCTTATCAGATTTACTAGAATCTATCGACTTCCCTAATGTTTCTTTTAGTGAAAGTCTTGCACGGTGAGATCTGTATTCACGTATTAGCTTAATAACATCATTAGAATGAATTACCCCACGTTTAATCTCAATAGAGAAAACTGTAAGAAATGTCAATATATCATTTAAGATGTCTATTCTATTTTTTGCTTTGTTAGGTAATTCCTCAAAAATCCTTTTGAAATCTAAGATTATTTTCTTTAAAGTTCTTAGATTGTTATAACCTAATTTGGCATATATATTTTTTAAATGCTCAATATCTTGAAATAATATTTTTTCAATTTGATTGTTTTGAGTTTCAGATAAAAATCTGTGAAATGTTCCTTCAAAATCAATCAGGATGTCAAATGTTTGTCCTATTAATTTCTCTTTCATTATCTTATAGTCAGTATATTTAGACTGTAAATCTGATTCATTAGCTATAATAATTACTTTTAAATTATGATGTTCTACAAATTGATTAATGTATCCAAATATATCTCTTAACTCTATCTTGCAGCGTTCCAAATCATCAAAAATAAGAATTCTTTCATCAACATTCTTTAAGTAGTTAGGAATCTCTGGAATCTTTACATCCAAAGATATATGATCTTTGCGATCATGATCCAAATCAAACTTTATTGATGCTTTTAAAAGCCCTTTAACAATTTTTCCTGTTATTTCCATTCCTTGAGACGATAGAACAGGATGTAATTGCTGAAAGAATGCGTATTCAATATCTGAAAATTTCGTCATCCCAAAAAGACTTACATACAGGTACTTATACGATTGCCTCTTTTTGAGCTTTTCACAGTACTGTTCAATAAACCAAGTCTTTCCTGCACCCCATTGACCTTTTATCATTACAGCAAATCGAGGTGCAGATAGCCCACAGTAGTAATCTAGGTACTCTTCTATATGGCTATTGACTAACTTTATCTCTTGACTCATTTTTTGATTGCTTTCTAAGTTTGCTTAACCTTGTCTTTATTAATTTACAACAAATTCTTGCAATTATCATAATTCTCTGTGATTTAATTTTTCAATAAATTTGAGGATTTGAAGAGGAGGATATAGTTCATTAGTACGATCGCCTTCATTTTACGGTGCTATACTCAAATCACAGTTAATCTTCAAACTGCTATCGAACCTATGACCAAAGTAATTATTGAAGACATCGATCCTATCGTGGTCGAAAAGATAAAGCAGCAAGCAGTACTTCGTGGGCGATCTGAGTAGAGCTAAAATACATACTTGAATCCACAACTTTACCCTCCTCCCCAATATTAATTGAGATGATGATAATGATAGTCGAAACACCCTTTACAAAAATTTTAGACGCAGCAGATCAACTTCTACTTGAAGATCAAGAAGACTTGATTCATATTTTACAAAATCGCCTACGCGATCGCCGTAGAGCCGAATTACTTAAAGATGTTCAAGAAGCTCAACAAGAATTTGCTCTAGGTCAATGTAAGCCCGTTACCCCTGAGCAACTGATGGAGGAACTTCTTGCGTGAAGTTTGTATTATTACGTTCTAACGCTTTTGTTAGATCTGCTCGGAAGCTCCTAAAAAAGCATCCAGAAACAGCTTCAAGTATTCAAGGCACTCTTGAACTATTATCTCTTGATCCATTTCATCCTCGATTAAGAACGCATAAGCTAAAAGGAGAACTTCAAGACTCTTGGGCTTGTAGTGGTGGCTATGATTTGAGAATTATTTTTAAATTTGTAGAACATGAAGAATCACAGGCAATTCTTTTGGAATCAATTGGGACTCATGACGAAGTGTACTAACTGATTTTAACTTCATACCATTCTTTCATTAGTATAATAAGAGTCAGCGTCAATGATTAAAGTAAATTAACCATGACCCTCGCCACAAAAAATATTCCCTCAATAACGCTCGATCGCTTTCTGTCTCAGCCAGAAACGAAGCCTGCTAGTGAGTATATTGACGGTTCGATTTATCAGAAGCCAGTGCCCCAAGGTCAACATTCCCGACTTCAGCTTAAATTTTGTAATACCGTTAATGCAGTAACCGAAGACAAACAAATAGCTTTAGCTTTACCAGAACTACGTTGTACCTTTGGAAATCGCTCAATTGTGCCAGATGTGGCAGTATTTCAATGGCAGAGATTACCTGTTAATGCGGAAGGAGAAATTGAGAATGTATTTTCTATCTATCCAGATTGGGTAATTGAGATTCTATCGCCAGAACAATCACCGATGCGAGTGATCGGTAATATTTTGCACTGTCTCAAACATGGTACAGAGATGGGATGGTTACTATTTCCCAAAGAGCGATCGCTGTTAATATTTCAACGCGATCGCCAACCAATCGAAATCAATAGTGAAATAAATTCTGCTCAAAAATTACTTGTACCTAGTTTTTTGGAAACAGAACTAAGTTTAACTGTAGATCAAGTATTTGGATGGTTAAAAGTGGGAAAGTAGAAGGAATTATCCATTAGTTTAACTTGCCAAGAGATTTTAGGATTTGGAGAACAGATATAGAGTTTATTTTGTGATCGCCTTCATTTTGCGATGCTATACTCAAATCACAGTTAATCTTCAAACTGCTGCCAAACCTATGACCCAAGTAATTATTGAAGACATAGATCCTATCGTGGTCGAAAAGATAAAGCAGCAAGCAGTCCTTCGTGGGCGATCGCTTCAAGCTGAACTAAAATACATACTTGAATCCGCAGTTTCAAGCCCATCTCAATCTGCTGTGAACTTAGCTCTTGTTCCTTTAGAAGATTTACAGCAATCAGGTCAAAAAGCCTTAAGCGAATCTGGTTATCACTCCAGAGAGGAAATTATCAAGCTAGTACAAGAAGTCAAAAAAGAGATAGCGGACGAGAGAGCCGTTTTCAAAATCAAATGAAAGATATTCCCAAACGTATATTTTTCGATACCAATGTATACATTATCGGAGTTGCAGATCCAGAGAGTGCGGAGAGAGAGATTTTAATTTGGGCTGGCTTTAATGGGAACAATTCAAATACTGTAGAAGTAGTCATTTCTGAGGAATTACTAGATCAGATTTTACGAGTTTCTAAACGTCTAAAGAACAAAGATTGGGGCAGCCAAATTGTAGCTCGTATGTGGCAAAACTTTAATATTTATAATGTCTATCTTGAAAACGATGAATTAGCAAATATGGAAGCTTTAGGAGTTATTCCCCGTGAAGATATTGGTGTGTATTTGACAGCAAGCAAAGGAAAGTCCCAATGTTTTATTTCGTCAAATCATAAGTTGATTAAAAGCTTAGTCAAAGAGACTGAAGAGTTTGAATGTCTTACTCCACAAGAGTTTATAAAAAATTACTTGCGGAATTGAATTTTTTAGTTTAACTTTTCAAGAGATTTTAGAATTTGGAGAACTGGATAGAGTTCATTGTGCGAAGTGATCGCTAATATTTCAAAGCTCTAATTTTTCTGTAATCTAAAAATCAAAGTAGATGAAGGGGAGCTTCTTGTCGGGGCTGAGGATACTGACGAGAAAGAGGCTGATGGGGACGAGGAATAACTTCACCTGCCAATTTAACTGCCACTTGGCGCGATCGCATTGATAGGCAACCAGTGAACACAGTAATAAACTACTCATAATCAAAGCAATTTGTCCTGCCGTGATACCAAGGGACTCCACGTAGATTTTTACGCCAAACTGAGGATCGCTTTGATAGCCCCATAGTCTTTGTAAAAGCATATTGGTATCAGTCAAATTGGGTAATCGGAACGGAATCCAACCAACAAAGACGACTAATTGCGTCATCACAATTGCTAAAAGCTTCATCGGTAAAGGCTTCCAGATTTTATTTAGCCCCTCAAATATCGAACAAAGCTCCATCCACAGACGATGCCCCACTAGGGCAGCCCCATGCCAAATGCCCCAAATAATAAAGCCCCAGTTTGCACCATGCCAGATTCCGACTACAAGCATGATAATCATCAGGTTCAGGCAAGTTCGCCATATACCACCACGAGAGCCACCGAGGGGAATATAGAGATAATTTCGCATCCATGCGCCAAGGGTCATATGCCAACGTCGCCAAAAATCGGAAATACTGGTAGAGAAATAAGGGAAATCAAAATTTTGGGGCAGCTTAAAGCCTAATAACAATGCGCTACCCCTTGCCATATCGATATATCCACTAAAGTCACAATAAATCTGGATGCCATAGCCAATCAGGGCAAGCCAAAGATCGATACTGCCTGCCCGTTCTGTATTCCGAAAACAGAGATCGACGTATCTCGCCATATTGTCGGCAATGATCCCTTTTTTGACTGCCCCACAGGCAAATAGCCAGACACCCTCAGCAATGTCTGACACAATAGGACGCGATCGCGTTAATAGTTGAGGTGCGAATTCTTGATAACGGGTAATGGGGCCTGATAGCAGTTTGGCAAAAAATAGCTTGTAAGCGGCAAAGCTCAGAAAATCCCGCGCAGGCGAGTTACCGCGATAGGTATCGATTAAATAAGCGATTAATTCAAAGACGAAAAAGCTTAAGGTAATCGGTGGCACGATATTTGCTTTCGCCCAGATCGCCAGTGAACTCCCCACAGGTAAACCCGTAATATTACCGATCGCCGTCGCTACGAAAGGAATATATTTGAAGCCAAACAGCAGTAGCACATTAAAAAACACCCCCACAAACAGCAACCACTGCTTTAGAAATTGGTCTCCTTTGCGAATTTCCCCTCCTAACCAAAAGTTGATTGTCAGCATCACTAGCAATAGCCAAACATACTGCACCTGAATAAATGAGTAAAATATCAAGCTTGCTGTCAAAATAACTAACAAACGCGCCTGTATGCTTGGTAAGAGCCAATAAACAATCGTGGTAATAATTAGGAATTGAGCATAGTCAAGGGATAAAAAATCCATTTTGATGCTCGTCAACCATTGAAAAAAATGGAAGGACTGAAAATCCATTGCTTAGGAAACTACTTCAGGTTCAGGCATGATAAGTAGCGTCGATGGATCGTCAAGGAGGTCGTCATCAAGATGCTTAATGGGAACCCAGCTTGGTAATGTCGAGCTAGCTTCTTCTACCTGTAATTGGACACAGGGAATTGTATCCGAAAGTATGGAGCTTGCCATCATCCCTGTGTGAATCTCAACGTGGGCGGAGGCGATCGCTTCAAAAATTAAGTTTTGTCCCGGAAAGACAACGCGCTCAAAGTACCATTGGGGTACATCAGTGATTCGGGCGATTTGGATCTTGCTCGTAGCATTGACATAGGAGCAAACGATCTTCTCATCGTGTAAATCAGCAGGTAACGGATCAAATAAAGACATAATATTTTGTATTTTGTTTATATAGTTTGTAAATCTTAAAAAAACAAGACTTTTGTAATTTTTATGATCACAATTTAATCATGGTTATAAAAATATCTCCACTTAAGCCAGTACCACCTGCCGATATGTTTAGAGTTTACAAGAATAATGATCTCGCAATTTTTAAGATGAACATAAAGCTAACATTCAAGACCCACTAGCGATTGTAAACACTACTACCAACTCCTAAGATATGTAACTGTGAATTTGATCCCCATCGTCTTGATCCCGAATGTCAATTGTGAAAATTTGACTATAAACCTTCACAGGGGCGTAACGAGTATAAAAAATCACCAAAATCGAGAAATTCAAAATAGAGATTTTGCTAGGGGTTACCATTAATTTTTACTTATGAATTATCCCCCACAGCTTGCTACAACACTTCTCAAAAAAGAGAAAGGCGGCGCTTAGCGCCGCCTTTCTCTTTTAAGATCATGGGTGAGAATTAAGAGCATATAATTAAGATATGTAAAGACTTGTTGATTAAAATAGAATCATTACATTTTTGGCGATCGCGCTGAAAGCCAAAAAACAATAAAAACCCTCTAAATAATAAAACTTGGGATTGCTAAAGAGTTAATGACGTGCCCCACTCTGGGTATTGCCTCATTACCTAAAAATATTACATCTTTAGGAATGCCTAAAATTTTAATTAAAACTAAATTAAAAATAAATTAAAACTCAGAGATTAAATCCTATGTCTACCAATGATCCCCTAAATAATTCCAGCACCTCATCTGGTGACATATCTGAACCTATATCTGCTGTATCTGTTGGGTGCGATCGCATTCTTTATATCCGCCTCCCATGTAACCCAATTTTTCCGATTGGTGTAGTCTACCTATCCGATCACATTCATAAGGTTGCGCCCCATGTACAGCAAAATATTTTTGATTTAGGTACTGTGCCACCCCTCGATTTTTATGCGGCATTGGATCGGGCGATCGACAAGTTTCAACCAAATTTACTAGTATTCTCATGGCGTGATATTCAGATCTATGCACCCGTAGGCGGACGTGGCGGCAACCCTCTCCAAAATGCCTTTGAGTTTTACTATGCCAAAAACCCTTTCAAGAAATTGCGTGGGGCGGTCAATGGTTTACGCCTATTTACCTCTTACTACACCGAGCTTTGGCGCAACTCACAGTTAATCCGACGCGGGTTAAGTCGAGCGAGACGCTATCACCCAGAAGCCAGAGCTGTGATCGGTGGTGGCGCAGTCAGCGTGTTCTATGAGCAGCTAGGCAATGTGTTACCTAAAGGCACAATTATTTCCGTTGGTGAAGGGGAATCACTGCTAGAGCGTTTGGTGCAGGGACGAGAAATTGAAAGCGATCGCTGCTATGTAGTCGGGGAAACTAAACCTCGTCCTCGGCTGATCCATGAGGAACCTGCGCCCATTGAAAAGAGTGCCTGTGATTATGAATATATTGAATCGATCTGGGAAGATTTTAATTACTATTTCCGCGATCGTGACTTTTATATCGGGGTACAAACCAAACGCGGATGTCCCCATAATTGCTGCTACTGCATTTATACAGTCATCGAAGGTAAACAAGTTCGCATTAATCCTACCGATGAAGTCATTAAGGAAATGCGCCAACTCTATGATCGCGGCGTGCGTAATTTCTGGTTTACCGATGCTCAGTTTATTCCCGCCAAGAAATTCATTGATGATGCTGTGGAATTGCTAGAAAAAGTCAAAGCCTCAGGTATGACCGATATTCACTGGGCAGCCTACATTCGTGCCGACAATCTCACACCTTATCTCTGTAAATTAATGGTTGAGACGGGCATGAGCTATTTCGAGATCGGCATTACTAGTGGCTCTCAGGAATTAGTTCGTAAAATGCGGATGGGCTACAACCTCAAATCTGTCCTCCAAAACTGTCGTGACCTCAAGGCGGCGGGCTTCAATGAACTCGTATCGGTGAACTACTCCTTCAATGTTATTGATGAAACTTTAGAAACAATTCGCCAAACGATCGCCTATCACCGAGAACTAGAAGCAATCTTTGGAGCGGATAAAGTGGAACCTGCTATCTTCTTTATTGGCTTGCAGCCACACACCCATCTAGAAGACTATGCTTTTAAAAACAACATCCTCAAAGAAGGCTATAACCCTATGAGCATGATGCCTTGGACAGCCAAGAAACTGCTCTGGAATCCTGAGCCTCTAGGATCTTTCTTTGGCGAAGTCTGTTTAGAAGCATGGAAACGTGATGATGGTGATGACTTTGGGCGCACGGTGATGAATATCCTAGAGGAACGACTGGGACGCGCACCATTAGAGGAAGCCCTTGCTGCACCGATGAAGGAACTAGTGAGTGTCTAAAGAAATTAGATTGCACAAAGTGCAACCTAATTTGTTTACTGTCTATATATAGCGCTTTTCAAGCAAGCGAGGTACACAGGGTTGTGTCCCCGCCTTCGGTGGGGACACAACCACTTCATAGAACTCGGTACTATAAACCCGTTGTGCTTCTCTAAACGGTCAGCATAACAATCTGGTTTTTAATGTCAGTTCGACTCAGATACAAAGCATGGCTCAAATGGCTATATTGAACTTACGTTTAATTACAATCCAATATGTAAAAGTACTGTATTCACATTCAATACGGGGTTTTTTGATTTGAGAAATTGATGGTTAGCGATCGCGATCGTCTATCCTTTGTGCTTAAAATCACATCAACCAAAGCCTGAGATCACTTTTTCAATTAGGAAAACTAGCGATAATAATTCCATTAAGGGTTAAAGAAATCAGGAGCAAGGTCATGACAGAACTTACCATTGGCGGTTGCATTTTCAAGTCCTACGCTACGGTAATTGCCTTTCTATTTTTAATAGCCCTGCTCTGATTCCTTTTAAACTCGCAAGTTTTCGATATCTCCAAACAAAAATTTAAGCAGCTTACTCAAAAACGAATAGGCTGCTTTTTTATGATGTAAGGAGCTAACTATAAATCCTAAATGGTTGGTGGAAGCGCATCCTGAAGGGCAAGGATTTATTGTGGTAAGGATGGGCGACGCTTCGCGCCGCCCATCCTTTTACCTAGTTATTTTGTAGGTCTTGCTAAGATTTTTCGTAGATAAATGTATTACTAAGTAGGCAAGCATAAGTAAACTGAAGATAAGAATCCAAAATTTTTCAGGTATTAGCCACTTATCGCTATAGCTGCACTAGGTAAAAGTATTAACTTTTCTTTGGCATCACTACTTACTGGATAAATGTAAACTTGCCGCTATTACCGTCAGCTTCCATTTTGATTTGGGCAACATAAAACTGCTTCTGCACGATTTCGCCTTCGGGTGTGAAGGAAATCTCGCCTAGAGGAGTTTCATATTTACCAGCTAGCAAAGTGTCATTGAGTTGGGTACGAAGTTGAGGCAATGACAAAGTACTGACTTTGGTGGTTTTATCGAGAGTACTCAAAGCTTCGACAAATACTTGTACGCCTGTAAATGCTTGAGCGCTGAACTGAGGTGGTTCTTTTTTATTCTGTTCAGTATAGAGCTTACGGAATTCAGTATTAATAGGATTCTTCAGTTCGGGGCTGTAAGCTTGAGCAATGATGATGCCATCACAGAGAGCTTTACATACAGGTAGCAGATTGGAAGTATTGAGACCGTTTCCGCCAATAATTAGACCCTTATAACCAAGTTCCCGCAATTGTTTGACCAGATTGCCACCATCTGCGGATAAGCCAGAGATGATTACTAAATCAGGTTTAACATTAATTGCATTAGTTACTTGAGATTGGAAGTCTGTATCTGTAGTTTGGAAGGTTTGCACAGTAGCAAGTTCCAAACCTTTTTGCTTGACAGTTTCTTGGAAAGTACCTGTTTCCGATTTATTGAACGCATCATTTTGGGCATAGAAAACAGCTACTTTCTTAATCTGGGGATTGATTTTGAGAGCTGCATCGATCGCATTAGGTGCAACTACCGCGACAGGTGCGGATACTCGCGAAATATATTTACCGATTTGAGGAATACCCTTTGCTGTATTTGAGGCAGCAATGACGGGGACACCTGCACGTTCGGCGATCGGATCAGCCCCAAAAGCCTGTTGTGAAAGTGTGGGACCGACAATACCAACCACTTTATCTTGAGAAATTAGGGTGTTAAAGGCGTTGATTGCACCTTGCTCATCGCCTGCGGTATCTTGAAAAACTAGACGAATTGGTGTGCCATTAACGCCGCCTTTCTTGTTGAAATAGGCTTCAGCAATCTTAGCTCCCGTTACGCCTTCCTGTCCCAGTAGCGCCACATTGCTAGTTTGGGCAAACGCGATCCCTATAGGAATTGCAGTTTGAGCGCCACCTGTGTTGGGACTATTAGGAGTAGTTGTACTGGTGTTTGGCGTATTGCTCGTTGGGGTGCAAGCTACCGCTAAGATGCAGGACATCATCGCCGCGATCGCAAAGCTACAAAGTTGTTTGATTGTTTTTGTCATCAAGTTAGAAGCCTCAATTATTTTTTCTCAAATTAGTCTATAACTTTTATTGCAATTTTCACATTGACAAGAAACTGTGGCGCAGCTTTGCCGCGCTACAGTTTCTTATTACCCTCATTCTGTAACGATTAGGGCAGATGTCTCCTGAGACTCTGTGATACTTTGCGATCGCCTATTCTCGAAATATCAAAAAAGGATTGCGCGACAATGAAACTGTTGAGAATTCCACTCGTGACATTGGGGCTACTTTCAGCGAGCTTTAGCTACGACTTAAGCAAATCGATAGCCAAGGATTTACCAAAATCAGCGATCGCACTTAAAGACAAATACTCGGCCCTGAGCAACTCGACCATTATTGATCTCAAGTCTCTCACTGCAAATCCTAAGAAATACAATTTTTTTACGTTTAGACCCAACTTAGAGAAGCTGATTCTTTCTGGCGAGGCAAATACTCAGCATATCAGTATCCTTTGGTATACCATCCCCAATGGGAGTGTTGGGTTGCATTATCATTCGATGACTGAGTCTGTCTATACGATTAGCGGCTCACAGACTGATGCGAAAGGCGTTTATCCTACGGGTTCTCTTTATTTCAATCCGCCCGAAAGTGGTCACAAAATCTCTAATAGCACGGGCTTTTTTATCCTTGCCTACGCATCACCTCCTGATTTCAAAAACATAGATAAAATCAAGCCCTATACGCCTGTTCAAATCAATACGTTAGATCCTGATTTGGAAAACAAATATGCGTTTACTAATCCTAAAAGTGGTGTTAAGGTCTACAACATTCCTCTAGATCCTAATGGTGGTATGAGTTCTCAAATCATCAAAAGTACGTCACTAACCAGCTATGGATACTCAGGGAATTATCTACTTGTGCTTAAGGGAAGTTGCAATATTGACGGAAGAACTTTCAAGAAAGATATGTTGATCGTTGCAAAGACAATTAAAACGGAGTCTTACAAACTTAGAGCAACTAAAGATCAGTCTTGCTTGGCACTAGGGCTTTCCTTCTAGACCTACTAATAAATAAATGCGGCACTTCACGTCGCCTTTATTTATTGCTATAAGGTCAGTTCGGTTAAGCTGGCAAATTTTAACAGTCCAAAAGTAAAAGCCTTGCTAAGCAAGGCTTTTTGGTTTGTGAGAGAGGGTTTGCGTAGCAAACCCTCTCTCACAAACCGTTTCAAATTATCCCGAACTCACGTTAGGTTAAAAAACAAAAAGCAGAAAGAGTAAAAATAACTCTTTCTGCTTTTGTGAACTTTACAAAAATATTGCTTAGCAACATTTTTATGCGAGTATCAGCAAAAAAATTAAAGCAAGCCAGTATTTGTGTTTGGCTTACCTGTAGCTAGTTCAACCTTAAGAATTTTGCCACCCATTTTCATAATGCGTTGCTGTTCAGCGAACCAGTTGTCGTAGGAAACTAACTTCGTGAAATAGGTATTTTGCAACTCTCGTTGTGTACGTATGCGAGTTTGGCTAGGTACACAAGCAGTGATTTTAAAACTCCGCATAGCGGCAATCTCCTTCAGAGCCAATGATATTAAAAATAAATTACAAAGACAAATAAAAGTTAAATTTATCTGTCATAAGCGTTGGCGGCGAGATAGGAGCTTAAGCTACCTACCGCCGCCGCCTTGTAAATATTAATTAATTAGAAATTAAATTAATAAATAAATAGCAACAAACGCTATATCAGCAATTAGCTCAAGCCAGAGCTGATGTAATCAAGGTAGATACCCAATTCTTTACCAGCGTCAGAACCAACGATGCTAGCAGCAACTTCCTTGATCGCTTGAATTGCTTGAATGGTGGAAACTACAGGTACTCCAAGAGAGCTGTAGGTTTCTTTCAAGCCGTTGAGTACGCGCTCATCAAGAATAGATGCGTCACCAGCTAGCATTGCATAGGTTGCATAGCGGAGGTAGTAGTCGAGGTCGCGGATGCAAGCTGCATAACGACGGGTGGTGTACATGTTGCCACCGGGACGGGTAACATCAGAGTACAACAAGGACTTAGCAACAGCTTCCTTAACGATGGTTGCAGAGTTAGCAGCGATCGCTTGAGAAGCACGAACGCGAAGTTCGCCAGTTGCGAAATAATTCTTTAGCTTTTCCAGAGAAGCTGCATCAAGGTACTTGCCTTGAACGTCGGCGGAATTGATAACCGAGGTAATTGCGTCTTGTGCCATTTTTATATATTTTTTTAGGTTTGCAATTAATTTTTGAATTTAGAAATTAAGAAATCTGAATTGTCTCAAAACAAGCTATAAGTCAATTTTATAGAATTAAGTCTTAAAACAAATCAAGAATCGTCTTACTGCAATGCACCGATTACGTAATCGAAGTAGTAACCAGCTTCAGCTGCATCTTCACCAGAAAGTAAAGCAGATGCTGCATTCTTAAGACCACGCACACCTTCAGAAACAGCAGCGATAGGAGTACCGAGAGATCCGTACATTTCCTTAACGCCAACTAGACCAATTTCTTCGATTGGGGTTACATCACCAGATACAACTCCGTAAGTTACGAGGCGGAGGTAGTAGTCAAGGTCACGCAAGCAAGTTGCGGTTAGCTGTTCACCATATGCGTTTCCACCAGGAGAAACAACATCAGGACGCTTTTGGAAAAGTTGATCGCCAGCTTGCTTAACAATGCGCTCGCGGGATTCGGTCAAAGTTTGGGCAATGCGAAGACGACGCTCACCAGAGGTTACAAAGCTCTTAATGCGATCTAGTTCACCAGGGCTGAGGTAACGTGCTTCAGCATCTGCATTCACGATGGACTTCGTGACTACGCTCATTTAATTTTTTCTCCAATCAAAAATGTGAATAAAAACGATTGATGTGATGCCGTACCATGCAGATTGCCTTTAGCTTTAGCAATTTCTCTAGGAAACTACTAAAGATTTTAGAGGGTTCTCTGACATGGAGGGTTTCTTTGTCAAAGCAATGATTACCAGAACATTTTGAAGCATTGCGTTGTCCACAAGCTTTTCTTCATCACACTTCTTAACATTTGTTATGTTAGCACTAGAGTTGAAACACAGGATCAATTAGCTTGTAAGTATTGCTACAAAAAGGGTTGCGGCTCCACCAATGATCATTAAACCTGCGGGCATGAATTTTTTTGTTTTGAGGAAGCGCATCACAAAGACGATGACTAAGAGGGTTGCGATCGCGATACCAGCAATTTTGCCCCACCCTTGACCTTGGGCAGTGGCGATTCCTGATATCAGTAGTCCCACTCCACTGAGGCTGCCTGAGATGAGGGATATTTTGCTCTTGCTTTTGGCAAAACCGATGATGCCACCTGCGATCGCAACAATGCCATAGGCAAGCAGGGCAATTGCACTGGGAGAAAAGTTCATATAAAAGCAAAAATGTGAATAAAGCATTGCTTTGCAATGCTTTATTCACATTAAACCTAAATTTCCTCGCGGCGGGTAGTAAATAATCTAAGGCTTTTAAAGCGGGAAGATGTCGGACATAACTCCTGCGATGCGGTTGAGATAGGGGGCTGGATCAAGGGCTACCCAGCCATCACCTGATGGAACCATGATCTCAAAATGTAAGTGGGGACCTGTTGAACGTCCTGTCGAGCCGACAATCCCAAGTTGTTGTCCTTGAGCTACCTGTTGCCCTTGATAGACATAAATTGCTTCTAAATGGGCGTAGCGTGTGCCTGTGGAACCATGATCCAATTCGACGAGATTGCCATAGCCATCGCCCCACCCAGCAAAATCCACTCTGCCTGCTTTTGCTGCTAGTACAGGAGTGCCAAAGGGTGCGCCGAGGTCGATCCCACTATGAAATGACCAAATCGCCGTAACAGGATTCATGCGCCAACCATAGCCAGAAGTGACAGGAACAGAGTAGGGCAGAGGATAGCCCCCTGTTTGCATGATCACAGTTGGATTGTCAGAACCTCTAGAGGCGATCGCAGGATTGAAGGGAATAGGATCGGGTTTCCAGATGGCTCCGGGTACAAATACGACTTTAGGGCGGCGTTGACAGCCATTGCGCTCAAATAACACGTCGGCGCGAATATTGTATTTTTTGGCAACGGTGGTGTAGTTTTCCTCATTTTTAAAGCGATAGGTCAAGCCATCCAGAGGTGGGATTGATAGGGTTTGCCCCACTGTGACGCTGCCACTGCGAACTTCTGGGTTTAGTCCCATCAAGGTTGCAGTTTTGAGGTTATATTGCTTGGCGATCGCTTCGAGGGTTTCGCCTTGTTTGACTTTGTGTTGGGTGAGATCATCAAGGGGTGGCTTGCCACATAGTTCTTCTGCTTCTTTGGCGTTAGACTCATCGGTGGGAGTGGTGGGTTTTGATGAGGTTGCAAAGGCTGGCAAGGGAAAGAAACTAGCGATCGCAACTACCAAAAATAAGGGTGAGAGCAGGAAATTTTTCCAATAAGGCTTCATGGACTGTTAACTAGCGTTATTTATGGAGGTGTTAATCGAGGAATGTGTGAGAGGAGATCAGTCGAGTTAGGGATTTAACAAAAAATGTAACAAAATATAAAGACTTATGATAAGAATCTTTACAATACAATGCTTTAACATTTTCGCAGCGATCGGTTCTGGATTAACACCACCAATCTGGTGATTTCTATTTTTAGAAAAATGATAGTTCGCGCTATATGAGCCACCATCATTTTCCTAATGTAATCTGAACTCTATTTTTAAAATCCGCTTTGGGGTTAGGATCAAAAATGCAAAACACCTCTCATCTCACTAGATTTAATTCTCATAATTTATGACAACTTCACTAGCTTCCGTTAGTAAAGAGCAACTCCAAACCTTCTTAGATATTGCTACTGAGGCAGCTTGTGCGGGTGGAGCAGTACTTAGATCCTATCTCGGAAACCTCCAAGAGAAGGAAGTCGAAGAGAAACGCCCTGGGGATTTAGTGACGATCGCTGACAAAGAATCGGAAGCAACCGTTCTCTCGATTTTGCAACGCCACTTTCCTGATCATGGCATTTTGGCAGAAGAGTCAGGTGTATTGGGAAATAGTGATAGTCCATATTTATGGGCGATCGATCCCCTTGATGGCACAACTAATTTTGCCCATCAGTATCCATTCTCATCGGTATCGATCGCCTTATTAATTGATGGAATTCCTTCCGTGGGCGCGATTTATGATCCGTTTCGCGATGAGATTTTTCGTGCTGCCACAGGCTTAGGCGCAACTCGTAATCGTGTGCCGATTCATGTTTCCAAAACGACAGAACTTAGTCGCAGTCTACTAGTAACAGGGTTTGCCTATGATCGCACCCTTGTTGAAGACAATAACTATGCTGAGTTTTGCCATTTCACTCATCTCACTCAAGGCGTAAGACGTGGTGGTTCCGCCGCGATGGATTTGGCTTATGTTGCCTGTGGTCGTTTAGATGGCTATTGGGAGCGCGGTTTAT
This sequence comes from Pseudanabaena sp. Chao 1811, assembly GCF_027942295.1. Classification (NCBI taxonomy): domain Bacteria; kingdom Bacillati; phylum Cyanobacteriota; class Cyanophyceae; order Pseudanabaenales; family Pseudanabaenaceae; genus Pseudanabaena; species Pseudanabaena sp. Chao 1811. Next base: position 1,159,076 of record NZ_CP101416.1, on the reverse strand, counting down.
CTCTGTGGGATTTAGCGGCTGGCGTAGTGGTGGTGCGTGAGGCTGGGGGCATAGTTACAGCATATGATGGCAGCGAACATATTCCTAAGTCGGGAAGATTGCTTGCAACTAATGGGCATTTACATCAGCAAATGATTGATGAGTTAGCGTTGATTAAGCCTTTACCCTTTAAGTTTCCCTTTGGAAGATAGCCTTTGACTTTGCTCAGCTAGCATTAATTTCGTAGGCTGAGCGAAGTCGAAGCTAAGGAAGTGGCAAACGTTCCATTAGATAGCAAAGACAATCTTGTCGAATAATATCGGTGTCGAGAGTTAGCATTGATGGCATAGCTGCGATTTTTAATTTGATTTCGCCATTGTCGATTTGGAAATAGCGATCGCCTTTTTCTTCACCATCTTCACTCAAGGCTGACAAATAGGCTCTTTCAGATTTTGCTTTGCCAAAGTTTGCCCCAATTGGTAATTCGCAAAAATTGAGGCAATCCATCTCCGTAGGAAAAGTGATGTCATCGTTAGGATTGCTATCAAAACTGAAATTAATTTCTTCAGGTACTTTAACGATCGCCACGGTGTGAAATAAATCAATATCAGCGATCAGCGAGTCTGGCAAACTATCAAAACTATCAAGATTGAGGCAAGTTTCCATAAATTCCAAGGCATGGGTCGTGCCATCAGGAACATCAGGCTGACCACATTCCACAACGATGGAGGGGCAAAAATGTCCAAAAGCAAAGGACTGTACTGTTTTAGGACTGGTGTAATAAACAACGGTCTTGCCAAATAGTCTCGCCAGTTTCCGAAAATCCTTCTCTAAATGCGTAATGCAGCCGTAATGAGGATTCCTGCCCGTATTATTATGCACATCGATGCTGGCAAATACTCCACGCGATCGCATTTCATCGATTACCTGTTGTGCCATGTGATGCTCTGGCGAGTCCCCTGTTTGCCAGATGCGATTGTAGTCAGGCTGATTGGGTAAATGTCTGAGGCGATATCTTGCGGCGGAAACGTTACCGATAAATACTGATAGCGATCGCGGTAGCCTTTTATCTTGATATTTTCGCAGTAGTTCACGAATTGCTAACCAACTGGTAGTTTCATTACCATGTAGCAAAACTGAAACGAATAATGGTGGTTGGCGATCGCCTTCTAAATGGATTAGTGTGGGGCGCTCAAGTATTTTGTAAAGTTGATCGGACTCAAGATCGAGTAAACCGTCGGGCAAGCGATCGAAAACGTCAAGCATGGCAAACAAAAATTAGAAAACACCCAATAGTAACCAGCATAAACGCAAAAGAGAGAGTCGATGCTAAGCATCGACTCTCTCTTAAAGCAATTGAGGAGCACCAAATGGCGCTCCTCAATTTAAATGCAGGATAAAAATAATTGCACTTAATAGAAAATAAACAAGAATCTAGCCAACTAATAAGTAATTAAAAAAATAAATAATTAAAATTAGTAGGTCAGACCCAAGCTACGGCTGGTTTCAGCACCAAGATAGACACGGACGCTTAGGAAGTCAGTGGGGCAAGCAGTTTCGCAACGTTTGCAACCAATGCAGTCCTCAGTACGGGGAGAAGAAGCGATTTGAGCCGCTTTACATCCATCCCAAGGAACCATTTCCAAAACATCACAAGGACAGGCACGCACGCATTGTGTGCAGCCGATACAGGTGTCATAAATTTTGACTGCATGCGACATATTGCTATTGCTCCAATCAATATATGTACCTATTTAGGCACGGGATGTTTAAAACCAAGTTTATCGTAGTGGTTTACATTCAATGATCAGATTGTGAGATAACTTAAAACAAATTAATATTTGAGGCAAAAAGTAAGTTTTTAGATTGATTTTATTTGCTGGGGCATTAATCAAACATTAATTCGACATAGCCATTTGCAAAGTGCTTAGCACTTTGCAAATGGCTATGTCGAACTCACATTAGTGTGAGGAGGCTTTGCCGCAACACAATTAGGGTTTGCTGCGAGGATATTCGGCTAAGACTTGTTTGAGATATTTGCCAGTGTAAGATTTCTTAACTTTTGCCACCTGTTCGGGCGTACCTTCTGCAATCACCTCACCTCCGCGATCGCCGCCTTCAGGACCTAGATCGATAATCCAATCCGCACAGCGAATCACATCGAGATTATGCTCAATGGTGATGATGCTATTGCCTTTATCGACGAGACGCTGCATGACATCTAGCAATTTATGCACATCGTAAAAGCTTAAACCTGTGGTTGGCTCATCGATTAAATAGAGAGTTTTGCCTGTGGCGCGTCGTGCTAATTCAGTGGCAAGCTTCACCCGTTGAGCTTCACCACCTGAGAGGGTGGGAGCAGACTGACCGAGACGCACATAGCCTAAGCCCACATCCACCAGCATTCCCAACTTGGCATGGGCGGAGGGAATATTTTCAAAAAAGTGCATCGCTTCTTCGATGGTCATATCGAGGACATCGGCGATCGTTTTTTCCTTGTACTTAACTTGCAGCGTCTCGCGGTTATACCTTGCGCCTTTGCAGACATCGCACTGCACATAGACATCGGGCAGAAAATTCATGGAAATGATATTTACGCCTTGACCCGAACAAGCTTCGCAACGTCCACCTTTGACATTAAAGGAAAATTGTCCTGCCTTGTAGCCGCGAGTTTTCGCCGCCGTTGTCAGCGCAAAGGTTTCACGGATCACATCGAATAGTCCTGTATAGGTGGCAGGATTAGATCGGGGCGTGCGTCCGATGGGAGATTGATCGATGACGATGAATTTATCAAGGTGTTTTAGCCCTTTGACTTCATCTATACCTTTAGGAACTGGCACTTTCCGCGAAAAGTTGTGTTCGAGGGAATGGTGCAGCAGGTCGTTAATTAAGGTAGATTTGCCTGATCCTGACACGCCTGTGATACAGACCAATTTGCCAAGGGGAATCTTGACATTAATATTTTTGAGATTATTCAAATAAGCATTACAAATTTCTAAATGTTTGCCATTGCCTTCGCGCCGTTCCGCAGGGGTATAAATTTGTTTTTGTTTAGAGAGATAGGCTCCAGTGAGGGATTCAGGATTTTTTTCAATATCCTTAACACTTCCCTGCGCGACAATTCGCCCACCATGCACGCCTGCCCCCGGTCCGATGTCTACGAGATAATCAGCCGCCCGAATCGTTTCTTCGTCATGCTCAACCACGATTAAGGTATTGCCGAGATCCCGCAGTTTGGTTAATGTGGCAAGCAATCGCGAGTTATCCCGTTGATGCAGTCCAATGCTCGGTTCATCCAATACATAGAGAACCCCTGTTAAGCCTGAACCGATCTGAGTAGCAAGGCGAATCCGTTGGGCTTCGCCGCCAGAGAGGGACATGGTGGAACGATCAAGGGTCAGGTAATCTAAACCGACATCTAATAAAAACTGCAATCGTGCTTCGATTTCTTGCAATACGCGATCGCCGATTTGCTTAGTTCTAGCATCAAGATTGAGATTTTTGAGACGGTCTAAACAAGTGCCAATGGGAGCCGATACAAAATCAATAATATTAAATCCGCCAATCCGCACCGCAAGGGATTCGGGCTTGAGGCGCGTACCTTCACAAGTGGCGCAGGGTTGCTCGATCAGATAATTCTCTAACTTTTGCCTTTGCGATTCGCCTGCCTCCTTGTACTGTTGCTCAAGCATAGCGATCGCCCCTTCATAGCGTTTGTAATAGCCCTCAGCGCGATCGCGATAAAGGGAATCAGGCTTAATTAAAATCTTCTCCGTAGTGCCATAGAGAATAATATCAATCTGGGCTTGAGAGAGCTTTTCCCAAGGGGTATTAATTTCAAAGCCTGCATATTCGCCCACACTCGATAGGAGCGAAATGTAATAGGTATGGGTTTTATCAGCCCAAGGTGCGATCGCGGCATATACGGGCAAAGAGGGATCGGGAACGATCAATTCAGGATTAAAGGTTTTGATACTTCCCAATCCATGACAGGCAGGACAAGCACCATAGGGAGAATTGAAGGAGAACATCCTCGGTGATAGTTCTTCCATGACTGCGCCATGTTCAGGACAGGCAAAGTTTTCTGAGAAAGTAAGTAAGCTACTTACTTTCTCGGATTTAGGTGCTGGTGATGAGGGATTCAAAATCTCTACCATTGCAATCCCTTCCGCCCGTTTTAAACAGGTTGCGAGGGAATCGGTTAAACGCTCTTGAATGTCATCTTTGCGAACTAAGCGATCGACGACAATTTCAATATCATGGATTTTATTCTTATCCAATTCGATATTGTCGCTCAGTTCCCGCACTTCGCCATCAATGCGAACTCTGCCAAAACCTTCCGAAGCCAGACTTGCTAATAACTTTTTATGGGTTCCCTTTTTGCCACGAATTACAGGCGCAAGTAATTGGAAGCGCGTGCGATCGCTTAATTCCATAATCGTATCCACCATGTGATCGATGCTCTGGGGCGCAATATTGCGATCGCAGATCGGACAGTGGGGCGAACCTGCGCGACCAAACAATAATCGCAAATAGTCATAAATCTCCGTAACCGTGCCGACCGTCGAGCGCGGATTATGGGAAGTCGATTTTTGGTCAATGGAAATCGCAGGACTTAAGCCCTCGATGTAGTCCACATCAGGCTTATCGACTTGTCCTAAAAATTGCCGCGCATAGGCACTGAGCGATTCCACATAGCGGCGCTGACCTTCGGCAAAAATCGTATCAAAGGCGAGGGATGATTTGCCAGAGCCAGATACACCTGTAAACACGATCAGGCGATCGCGGGGAATCGTCAGGTCAATATTTTTGAGGTTGTGCTGTCTCGCACCTCTAACATGGATATGAGTATGGTCTGGCATTCGCAGCAATATAAAAGAGTTAGCTATATCCTAACTATAACTAAGCACTGATTGGCATTTCCAAAGAAGCGATCGCCCGACGAGCCGCGTCAAGGTCATAGGGGAAAGGATGGCGACGGGGTTGGTAATCTTTGGCATAGGGCGCACCGTGACGCAAAACTGCATTGACCATCACACAGGGTTGATCACTGAGATTAATGGCGGCGTGCGGCACATTGGGAGGAATCGTCACCACCGCAGGGCGATATTCGCTCAGAGGAATATATTGATATTGGCGATCGCTTAGCACTACGAGGACAAAACTCCCACGCACTACCAAAAGTTGATCGGTCTGGAAATGATGCACAAACAAATCATCGATCGCCCCTGCGGCAATCTGGACAAGCATGGTTTCATGACTTGACTGCGGTGTATAAAACTCCGCCATTCCATTTTTCATTGAGGAAAGATAGCGAATTTCCACTTTTCTTTGGATAGATCTGTTTGTAGCCATTGAGACCTCCGCAATGTTGCGATGTGTAGGGATTAAAAATGGCAAAGCCATTTTTAATCCCAAAGAGAATTGGGATAAGTCTAGATTAAGCGATCAATTTTTAATTTTTGTTACAAAAAAGACGAATATGCTTTTTTGTGCATGGGTGAACGATCGCCGCTAATTGGTGCGATAAAGTGCGAAACTTATCGTTGGTGAATTGCAAACATTTGAGCTACGAGTTTGAAACAAGAATCTTTAGGCAAATCTTCAGGTAAATCTTCAGGGCGTTCTTCTTACTGGCAGATGCGAGATTACGTTTATCCGCAACGTTTTCTAATCGCTAAAGCATTCCTATGTACATTAGTTTTTATTGGCACAATGCCACTCCTTGCCGAACTGCTAGGACGAGTCGCACAGGCTCTAGGTAAGGGGGATGTTACTGCAATTTTGCAGATAGCGGCTTTTACCGTAATTATGTTTGTATTTCGGGGACTGGGGCAGTATGGGCAAGACTCGATGATGGCAAAGGCAGCACTAAATGCGGCAAGGGACTTGCGCGTTGATGTGTATTCCCATTTGCAAACCCTTGATTTGGAATATTTCGCCGAATCACGGACTGGAGATTTGTCCTATCGTCTGACTGAAGACATCGATCGCATTGGCGAAGTCATCGGCAAATTTTTCCATCAGTTTGTGCCGTCAGTACTGCAATTGATTTTTGTGCTGGCGTACATGATCTATTTGAATTGGATTTTGACGCTGACAACTCTAGCGGTTGCGCCTTTGATCGCCTTGTTAATTGCATGGTTTGGCGATCGCATGTTGAGCCTCAGCCGCCGCAGTCAAGATCAAGTTTCTAATCTCGCAGCCCTCTTATCAGAAATCTTTAGCGGCATTCGCCTTGTTCGCGCCTTTGCTACAGAATCCTATGAAATCGAGAGATTTAAAGAAGAATCAGAGCAGAATAGCCGTCGTAAATATGCCGCCGATCGCGTTCGCGCTATTCAATATCCCGTGGTTGGTTTTTTGGAAGCCGCAGGAATTTGCTTTTTGTTCTTATTAGGAGGTTGGTTAATTGCCAACAATTGGCTCAAGCCTGAACAGTTTGTTGCCTTTGGTGCAGGTGTAGCTTTATTAATTGATCCCATTGCCAATACCACCAATAGCTACAACGAACTCAAGCAAGCAGAAGCTTCCGTCGATCGCATTTTCGAGATTTTTGAGATCAAACCTGTTGTCATCGAGAAGCCTAACGCGATCGCCCTGCCTGAAGTCACAGGCAAAGTGGAGTATATTAACGTTGGTTTCCATTATCAAAGCGATCGCCCTGTGCTGACAGATATTAATCTTGTAGCCAATAAAGGTGAAGCGATCGCCTTAGTCGGTGCATCGGGTGCAGGGAAATCCACCTTGATGAGCCTCTTGATGCGGTTCCATGATGTGAAATCTGGTCAGATTCTCATTGATGGCTATGACATTCGCGATATCCAAATCAAAAGCCTGCGCCGTCAGTTAGCCCTTGTTCCCCAAGAAAATATCCTCTTCTCAGGAACCGTTGCTTCTAATATTGCCTTTGGACAGAAGGATTATGATGCCCAAGCAGTGGAGAATGCAGCAAAAATTGCTAATGCCCATGACTTCATTATGGAACTTCCCCAAGGTTATGATACTTGGGTAGGAGAGAGAGGCGTGAATCTCTCTGGTGGTCAGCGTCAACGTATTTCCATCGCTAGAGCCGTTCTCCACAATCCCAAGATTCTGATCTTGGATGAAGCAACTTCGGCACTCGACACAGAATCCGAAAGTCTTGTCCAAGAAGCATTACAGCGCTTAATGCAAGGTCGCACGGTATTCATCATCGCCCATCGCTTAGCAACCATCAGAAATAGCGATCGCATTATCGTTCTAGAACAAGGTCAAATCGTGGAATCAGGAACCCATGACGAACTGCTGCAAAAAGCAGGACGCTACGCCCAATTACATTCTCGCCAGTTTGATACAATAGGTTTTGGTTAAAACTTCATAATGTCGTGTCAAGGTAACTTTCCATGATCTTCATTAACCCTAAAATTGACTTTGCTTTCAAAAAAATCTTCGGTTCCGAAGATAGCAAAGATATCTTGATCAGCTTCTTAAATGCGCTCATTTATGAAGAAAAGTCAGTCATTCAAGATCTAGAAATTCTAAATCCTTACCTTGCACCCAAAATTCGCGGCGTTAAAGATACTTATCTCGATATCAAGGCAAAAATTAAGGATGTAGATGGTAGCGATCGCACTGTAATTATCGAGATGCAGGTCTTGAATGTAGAGGGCTTTGAAAAGCGCATTTTATATAATGCCGCAAAATCCTATTCCACCCAACTCACATCGGCTCAAAGCTATAACCTACTCAACCCCGTCATTGCGCTAACAATTACTGATTTCGTAATGTTTGCAGATCTAGGAAGCGTCACTTCAAGATTTGTCTTAAAAGAAAAAGATTTTTTGATTGACTATCCGATCTATGACATTGAATTGATTTTTGTAGAACTTCCTAAGTTCAAAAAACAATTATCAGATTTAGAAACTATCGTCGATAAATGGCTGTTTTTCCTCAATCAAGCACGATCACTTCCTGATATCCCTGAAGTTATGGGTGAAATTCCTGAAATCAAAAAAGCCTTTTATATTGCAAATCAAGCCAATCTCACCCTTGAAGAGTTAGAAGATCAGGAAAAAAGTGAAATCTTTATTCAGGATCAACGTGGGGCTATTTCTAAGGCGATCAAGGATGGTTTTCAGCAAGGTATCCAACAAGGTATTGAGCAAGGTATCCAGCAAAATAAAATTGAGATGGCTAAAAAAATGTTAAACCTAGTTGATGATCAAACAATTTGTCAAGTTACGGGTTTATCTCTTGCGGAGATAGAAACACTAAAGCAATCCAATCTTTAGCGTAATATGATCAAACGCTTGTAATTTTTGGGGTTTGTGGAAGCGCACCCCGAAGGGGTGCGCTTCCACAAACCATTTAGGATTGCTATATAAGCTCACAAAAATTTTTAATTAACTGTTTTTAGAATGTCTCCAAGTACCGATCCCAAAAATCTCTCAACCCTATTAGAACGCGGCGTTGTCGAAATATTTCCCAATAATGAATCCGAGAACCTCCGCGATCGCATTCAAAAGAGCGATCGCCCCCTCCGCATTAAATTAGGTATCGATCCCACCCGTCCCGACTTGCATCTCGGACATACCGTTGCCCTGCGAAAACTGCGCCAATTTCAAGATGCAGGACATAAGGCAGTATTAATTATTGGTGACTTCACGGCTCAAATCGGCGATCCCACAGGACGCTCTGAAGCCAGACCTCGCCTCACCCCTGAAGAAGTTGCCTACAATGCCGAAACCTATTTAGATCAGGCTAAGAAAATTCTGGATTTTTCCAGCGATCGTTTTGAGTTGCGCCGCAATGGTGAATGGTTAAATAAACTGGATTTGCAGCAAATCATTACCTTGCAAGCGAGTATGACCGTCGGGCAGATGCTTGCCAAAGAAGGATTTAGCGATCGCTATGAAAAGGGCAATCCGATTTACCTGCATGAATTTCTGTACCCATTGTTGCAAGGCTATGACTCAGTAGCGATCGATTCTGATGTGGAGCTAGGTGGCACTGACCAAAAGTTTAATATTCTAGTCGGACGCGATCTACAACTAAAAGACCCCAATCGTCAAGGTAAACCTGCCCAATTTGGACTATTATTACCCTTGCTAGTGGGTTTAGATGGTGTACAAAAAATGTCTAAATCCCTTGGTAATTATGTCGGACTCACCGATGAGCCTTTGAGTATGTACTCTAAGCTCGAAAAAGTCCCCGATGCCCTTGTGGATAAATATTTCGAGCTACTCACCGATATTGATCTCGCCACTTTGCCCGCAAACCCTCGCGAAAAGCAAAAACAATTGGCTCTAGCGATCGTCAGTCAATACCATAGCCCCGAAGCCGCACTCCAAGCTCAACAGGATGCCGAAAAAATCGTCCTCGCTGGTAATACGACCGATCTCGGTGATATTCCTGAGTTTGATTTGATGCAAATTAATTTCCCTGCCCCCTTGCATTACTTAGTTAAGGCATCGGGACTTTGCAAAAGTAATAGTGAAGCCCAAAGCCAAATCAAAAATGGTGCTGTCAAACTCGATGGTGAAAAATTAGGCGATCGCACCTTTGCCAATGTTGAAGAATTATCAGGTAAGGTCTTACAAGTCGGTAAGAAAAAGTTTCTACGATTAACCTAATCAAAAAAGGAGCGCTATGCGTTCCTTTTTTTTGATTAGAGAAGTATTTATCTTGTTTCTTCTTTTTTTTCCCGATCCTTTAACTGTTCTCTTAAAGCACGTAGCGTTGAAGAAATAGAGTTAAATGTCTCGTCTTGCAATAAGGCATTGAGGGTTGCCTGTGCTTTGGCTGCCTCAGGACCTGTACCACTAGCGGTATTAGTAAGCTCGGTAACTAACGCATTAAAAGCAGTAATTGCCTGAAAGAATTTAGTCCCATCAACCGCAGCAACTCCGATGGTTTCCGAAGGTGTGGCTTCATTGCCAAAAGGGATCAACAAAGTTAATGCCGCCACCAGTTGTCTGGCAGGTCTGCCATCACTCAAATCCAGCCCCAATCCTGTCAATTTATTGACTAGGTTAGTTTGTGCAGTATTAATTTCAGGGCTGTTAAAACTAACTTTTCCTTTGTCTCCAGTCAAGAGGAAGACAAAGTCTTTGATCGCAGGGTTGCCTTGAGCTAAGGGATTTAAGACTGGCAAACTCTTCGTATTCAGTTCACCCAGAATGAACTTCTGACCTTCAAGGGTGATAAACACCTTAGTTCTTGACATATTGTCAAACAAACCACCATCGGGAGCACCAGAACCAAAGTTGTTGTACAAAACACTATTGCCTGGTGCAATTGGTGTGGTTCCTGCAAAAACGGGTGCTATTCCTGCAAAGCAGAGTGAAGAAGCAAGAAGCGATAGAAATGTTTTCTTCATATTAAATTCAGGGCTAGGTTGTTTCAGAGCGATCGCAATTGATCAAACGAATTTAGAATTACCAAGGCGAATGGCTGAGTGCTTACTTACGACCAGTATAGTTAAATCCATAGCTAACACCTAAGATCACCTGAGTACCTGCATCGCTATTGTTAGTGACATCAGAATAGGTCAGCGTAATATTTAAAGGTACGGTCGGATCAGGCAAGAATCCTAAGCCAAAGTTCAAGCCCTGTCCTGACCAAGCAGTACTAGCCCCCCACTGTGGGGCAAACTGGTATCCCAGATTAGCAAAAACACCAACACCGTCATTACTGGTAGATTTGCGATAAGTGCCACCACCAACACCCAAAGTTGCAATCAAAGGTTTAGGGCTGTCCAAATTTTCAGGATCAGTTAATTGGGAAATTGTGGCTGCCCCATAGACCGAGGAAGGTGTACCCCCCGCATTGGTTCCATAGTTAGCAAAGTTGGTCCAACCAACAGCTACCCCAATCTGTCTATAAAAGTCTTCATAAACGATTCTATGTACTTTGAGGTCAAAGGAACCATTAGAACCAAAGTTACGAATACTATTGATATTGAATACACCTTCAAGGGCGAGATACTTGCTAGCATCTCCCAAACCAGTACCCATAGAGACACTGCCGTCAACAGTATCCCTCAGCCTGCCAGCCGTAGAACCAAAAATACCAATGAAGGCATCACCAGTTTCTAGACCAAACCCAACAGGAGTTCCAGCATTCAATGATGGTGTATAAATACGCTTAATGAATACGTTTTGGGTTTGAGTCGTAATCGGACGAATAAGCAGTTGTTGACGAATAATATCAGGCGAGTTAGATGTTGTCGTGCCTGATTGGGCAATAGTTTTAGTAGATTGAGCGATGTCTACAAGATTGTTATCAAGCGTTGTAGGGATAGAGATGGAAGAGCTAGTCTTAAAAGCAATAGGTTGAGCAAAAAGATCGCCTTGAGAATCTTTGAGATCCTTCGCAGTATAGGGTCTCCTATTCGTAACAACTGGAGAGTTAGTTACTTTTGTTTTTGTGTTTGCGGAATTAGTTACTTTTGTTCTTGCGGATGGAGAACTGACTACCTTAGTTTTCGGAGAATTAGAATTGTTTACCTTATCCTTGGTGACTTTTGACTGCGAAGAGATATTCTTTGACTGAGCAAAGACATCATTGCCCTGATCGATCGCACCCAACCCAATCACTGCTCCTGTGCATACCAGAAGCAATTTCTTTATCGTAAAGCTTCTCTTTAGCATTTATATTCCTCACCCATGAGCTAACTTTGCTGAACTTAATGAAATCGTGCAATCCTAGACTCAAGACACTCAGAGAAACCGTCGATTCTCATTAAAACAACACAAAAATGAAATATTTTTTGGATTTTAGCACGAATTCTTTTGCGCTTAAGGCTTCCAATCTTACATTATGATGCCCTTAGATGTCATTAACTAAATTAACTAAATAGTTGTTTTTTTATTGGATGTTGCTAAGTAGTAATAGTACTTAACTGCATCGCACAGGCTAATACATTACCCATTCACGCAGCTTAGTGATCAATCTAGACATTGAAAAATTAAATTGGTGGAGTTAAATCTTGAGATTAGCTAGGCACTTTACTAAGAGACTGCGCGCTGAGCTAAATATAGTTTTACGCTCGCTTGATCTGCTACCAAAAGATGCAAGGGTTTTAGTGGCAGTATCTGGTGGACAGGATTCGCTATGTTTGGCAAAACTTTTGGCGATGCATCAAGCAAAATTCAACTGGAATCTCACAATTGCTCATTGTGATCACCAGTGGCGGAGTGACTCTAGTGCTAATGCTAGTCATGTGGAAATGATTGCCAAGGAATGGGGAATTGATTTTTGTGTAAGAGTTGCGGAAACAACGCTAAAAAGTGAGGCAGGGGCGAGGGAATGGCGCTATGCAATGCTCGTAGATATGGCACAGAATCGCCAATGTAGCTATGTGGTCACAGGGCATACCCGTAGCGATCGCGTTGAAACCCTGCTATACAACCTCATGCGAGGGAGTGGGGCAGATGGTCTGGCGGCGTTAACTTGGAAGCGATCGCTGACACCTGAAATTAATTTAGTACGACCTTTGTTAAATGTCAGCCGCTACGAGACCGCAGAGTTTTGCCGTGAAAATCAAATTCTTGTGTGGGAAGATAGCACCAATCAAAATCTAGACTATCGCCGCAATCGTTTGCGTTTAGAGACGATTCCTTACTTACAAGAGCATTTCAATCCTCAGTTAGAAATTGCGATCGCGCAAACTGCCGAACTTTTGCATAGTGATGTGGGCTATCTGGAGAGTCAGGCTAGCAATTTTTTTGAAGAGAATGTTTCTGTAATTTGGGATGAGCAAAAACCTCGTTTACATCGTCAACTCTTGCAACGACAACCTTTGGCTCTACAGAGAAGAATTGTGAGACAGTTTCTGTCGCGCTATTTAGTCCATCAAATAAATTTTGAGGATGTAGAGCGATTATTGCATTTGCTAGATGCACCCAATCGCTCGCAAAGTGAACCATTCAAGGGCAGTATCTCTGCCTTTGTAGAACATCCTTGGATTGTTCTTCATAATAGTTAGCAAGGACACAAAACATCCCCGCTAACTAACGCGAGTTCGGGATAATTTGAAACGGGCTTTGAGAGAAGGGTTGCTACGCAAACCCTCTCTCAAAGCCCAAAAGTAAAAGCCTTGCGTAGCAAGGCTTTTACTTTTGGGCTTTTAAAATTTGCTAGCTTAACCCGAACTGACGTTAACTATTTACCGCCAAGGGCAATTAGGGCAAGGAAACTACCACTATTCCAGAGGCAATGTAATAGCATTGATGAGAGTAGATTTTTAGAGCGCCAGTAGACAAAACCCATCACAATTCCCAAAACACTCAAGGGAATAATATCAGCGAGATTTAAATGGGCTAAAGCAAACAAAAAACCACTCAAAGCGATCGCACCCCAAACGGGTAAAAACTTAGTTAGTGAAGGTAATAGAAATCCTCGAAATAGATATTCCTCAAAGAAGGGCGCAGCGATCGCCAAAGTTGTCCAAAGTAGGAACTTAGGCAAAATATTTTGGCTCTCAATCAAGATTGGTAATAGAGGATTGCCACCACCTTGACCTTGGAGGAATTTCTGGCTAATCACAGAAGCAATTAAGACTAGCGGAACCGCGGCAAAATATCCACCAATCCCCCATAGAATCCATTGCGGCGAAGTAATCTTAAAGCGAAACCAACCTTCGGGTAAGGGGCGATAGTCTGCGAGGCTGGTGCTTAAAATTGGGAGCATAGGTATAACTGAGAGCGTATAGGGAAGCAGTACTAGTAAAGACTGCAAGGTAAAATCTTCACTGGCTCTAGATTCAATTCCTAATATCTCAAAGATTACAGGTAGAACAAACTGAGTCATTAAACAAAAGGCAGTAAACCATAAAACCATTACTTCCCAAGTTGTTCCAATTCCCCAAGGTACTTGCCAAGTGATTTGATGAGAAGTTTGTTCATTATCAGTTTGAGGGTGGGTATAGAAGGGAGAGGATTTGCGAAAGAAAATCCATTGAACTAGTAGCCCCAACCAAACTAAAACACCGAAACCACCACCAATTAAAGGAATAGAATTAATAATAACTAGGCGGTTAATTGCCGCATTAACTTCTATTTGGGCTTGTTTTTCAAGTTCAGGTAACTTCTCTTGTCTTTGTTGAGCTTCATATACTTTAGCAAGAGCAACTTTACGATACCAGCCATTAAGGGTATGCCGCAGTTGAGTTTCAGCGTTAGGGAATAACATTGTCGGTTCTGACCATAATCCTTGCAAAATTTGGGCAGTTAACCCATAGCTAGTTAGGGATTCTCCCTCTAATTCTTTGACACTTGCCCATGTAGCGATCGCTCCTTGAATGTCGCCAGTTTGGACTTGTAGCAATCCTGTCCGCACACTAATTTCAATGATATTGTTTAGTTTCTTTTGGTATTGTTTGGATAGAGACTGTGAATTATCCGTTTCATCCTTGATGTTTAGAGATAGGCGATCGAGGGCAGATTTATTTGCCTGTAGGACTTCTTGATAACTTCTGAGGGATTGTGTATAAATATCCTGCGTATTACCATCGCTAATTAAGGATTGGAATAGATCCCCGACTGAATTCTCTTGTGCTGTATTGGTAATCTGTGTGGCTTGCAAAATTAAATCTGTTTGCAATAAATCTAATTTTGTCTGTTCCTGTGGATTGTTCCAACTTGCTTGTAACGTGAGGAAAATAAAGAAAACAGATAATAAGCTGAGAATACTTAACAGTAATGACTTTGCATTCAAAGATTTATTGTTTAACGACTTAGAATCCATTCTTTTATTTCTGTTGTTTTAGGCAATAGGACGGGGCAAAGCACTGTTCATCCTATCATTTCGATCCTGTAAACCGCAAACCGACAATTCCGCAAACAATCAGGCTGATACAGATAAATCGTTGTAGGTCACGGGGTTCTCCTAGAAATACGGAACCAACGATCGCAGTTCCGACGACACCAATACCAGTCCATACGGCATAGCCTGTGCCAACGGGTAAGGTTTTTAAGGCTTGGGCAAGAAGGATAAAACTGGCGACAAGGGTGGCAATTGTAATCAGGCTAGGAATCGGTTTCGTAAAGCCATCGGTATATTTCAAGCTACTCGCCCAAACAACTTCCAATAGTCCCGCAATAATTAAATTAATCCAATCCATTGTATTTCTCTAAATCTTTGACAGCAATTTCTGATTAACCGAACCAAGAAATTTTTAAAAGTGTTGCGGAGCAACACTTTTAAAAATTTCTTGGTTCGGCTTTGCCTAATTTCTAGCTCTCAATGATAGTGAACTCATCACAACGCTTACAGAACTAAGTGCCATTGCTAAACCTGCGATCGTGGGATTGAGAGAGATGCCAAAACTGGGATAGAGAATGCCTGCGGCAACGGGGATCGCTAGAGTGTTATAGGCAAAAGCCCAAAATAGATTTTGGCGAATTTTGCTGAAGGTGGCGCGACTGAGTTCGATCGCAGGGACAACATCGCTTAGCCCATGACGCATCAACACAATATCCGCAGTTTCCATCGCCACATCGGTTCCTGAACTGAGGGCAATGCCGACGGTAGCACTAGCGAGGGCAGGGGCATCATTGACCCCATCGCCAACCATTGCCACACGCTGACCTGAGGCTAGTAATTTGAGAATTGCATCGGCTTTGCCATCGGGTTTCACTTCCGCGATCGCTCTTTCGGCGGGAATACCTAACTGATTGGCGATCGCAATCGCCGTTTCTTGGCGATCGCCTGTGAGCATCCAAACCTGTAAACCCATCGCTTCGATTTGGCGCACAATTTCAGGAGCTTCGGGTTTAAGGCGATCGCGGATAGCAATTATCCCCAAGAGTTGAGTATTCACTGCCACGAAAATTGGAGTTTTACCTAATTGTGCTAGCTGTTGCGATCGCTCTGAAATTTCACTAGGAATTGTCACTTGGCGATCGCTTAACCATGCCGCATTACCCACTAGAACTGTTTCGCCAGTTGTCAGTAATGCTTCCACGCCGCAACCAGTGACAATTTGCGAAGATTGGGTTGGTAGTAGCTCGATGTTTAGCTCTTGGGCTTTAGCGATCGTTGCTGCTCCAAGGATATGGTTTGCACCAACTTCGGCACTAGCCGCTAGTTGTAAAACTCTTAGAGCCGATGTTGGTACTTCGCGATCAATCAAGCTTTTAAAAGTTGTTTGATCGATCATGCTGTTACCAAACACCATTAAGTCATTGGTAATCACGTCTGTAACTTCAGGTTTACCCGTTGTTAAAGTCCCAGTTTTGTCAAAGACAACTGCGGACAATTGATCGATTTTTTCTAGACTTGCCCCACCCTTGATTAAAATTCCTTTTTCTGCGCCCATGCCCGTGCCAACCATGATCGCTGTCGGTGTGGCTAAGCCCAATGCACAGGGACAAGCTACTACTAAAACCGCGATCGCTAAGCGCAAACTAAATACGATTTCCGTATGGAGTAGTCCATACCAAATGAGAAAGGTTAATGCTGAGATTGCCATTACCGAGTAGGCGAAATATCCCGCCACGCGATCGGCTAAGTACTGAATCGGTGCTTTACTAGCCTGTGCGGACTCCACTAGTGACACAATCCGCGCCAAGGTCGTTTCTGCGCCAGTTTGTAAAACTTGGACAGTAATTGATCCCGTCAAATTCAGAGTTGCCCCTGTGACCCTTGCGCCTAATTGCTTCGCCACAGGCATCGATTCCCCTGTGAGCATTGACTCATCGACACTAGAACTACCCGTAATGATCTCACCATCGACAGGGATTTTTTCGCCAGCCCAAACCACAATGCGATCGCCAACTTGCAAATCTTCGACAGCGATCGGGACTTGAATCTCACCATCGGTAGAATTGACAAGCAATCTAGCGCTCGCAGGTTGCAACTCCATGAGCGCACGGATAGCATTGGAGGCTTTGCCCTTAGCTCTTTCTAAGAGTGCTTGACCTAACAGCACAAACCCCAAAAGCATGACAGGTTCTTCAAAAAAGCATTGCCAACCTAGCTGCGGTACATATAAAGCGATCGTGCTTGCCAAATAGGCGGAAATCGTTCCCAGTCCCACCAAGGAGTTCATGTTTGGGGCGCGATACCATAATGATTTCAAACCATCCCACCAGATCGGGCGACCAACCCAGCCGAGCGCCACCGTAGAAACGATCCAATGGGCATACATATTGCCCAAGAGCGGTAGATCCACCACCCCGATTAATCCTAAATGTCCGACGATCGCCAAAATTACTAACAAGGCAGGAATAGCTACTTCTTGACTAATGCCAAACCATAGAGTTTGTGGAACGCTCAAATTGGGAGATTTAAGCTTTGACTGGCGATCTCTTTGATCAATAAACTCTGCCGAAAATCCTGCCTTTGCGATCGCTTCAATTAACTGTGGAGCAAAATCCTGTGGTGCAGCTTCATCGCTATAGACTACAGTTGCTTTCTCAGTCAGTAAATTCACACTTGCTGCCTTAACCCCTTCACAGGCAAGCAAGCGCTTTTCCACAACTGCTACACAGCCCGCGCATTTCATACCTGCGATCGTCAAAGCTAAAGAGCTAGATTGTGAGTTACTGGTTTTTATTGATTGAGTCACTACCACAAACTTGTATCCAAAATTTACAAAAAATCTATAATCTAATGAGTAAATACCCATTAAAAAAGCTACCCAAAGTCTCTATACGTCATCTATTTAAAGATGGCTAGTACTAAAAGCTGATAGCCACATATCAATATATAGGGTTAGCATATACTCAAATCTAGTTAAATTGATTGGGGAATTATTTCTGATATAGCTTCCCGATATCGCAATCCTTGTCTAACTGTCTTGCTGTTTATATGTGGCTGCTAAACTTAAAGATATTTAGGCTAAGGTTATCGTGAAATAGTGTCAACTGTTTTCATGCTATTGCCTAGCTTGAAGTAAAGCAGTTTTTTAGATAAGTACATGTCAATTTTAAGGTTCCCTAGATTTTTAGGCTTGCCCCAATGGTTCAAAATTCTCTGACACTGAGTTAGCTAATGTCCATTTCTGACAGCGAGTTTTCTA
This sequence comes from Pseudanabaena sp. Chao 1811, assembly GCF_027942295.1. Classification (NCBI taxonomy): domain Bacteria; kingdom Bacillati; phylum Cyanobacteriota; class Cyanophyceae; order Pseudanabaenales; family Pseudanabaenaceae; genus Pseudanabaena; species Pseudanabaena sp. Chao 1811. The sequence goes on along the minus strand of NZ_CP101416.1, from coordinate 1,141,090 downwards.
TTCATTTTTGGGGTGTACGCGGAAGCATAGCTACCCCTGGTCCAAGCACGGTGCGCTACGGTGGGAATACTCCCTGTGTAGAAATGCGTTGCCATGGCAAAAGGCTGATTTTCGACGGGGGAACGGGGATTAGAGTTTTAGGGCAGCATTTACTGAAGCAAATGCCCATTGAAGCCAGCATTTTTTTCACCCATAGTCATTGGGATCATGTTCAAGGATTTCCCTTTTTTACACCTGCTTTTATTAAAGGAAATCTTTTTAAGATCTACGGCAAAATTGCGCCTACGGGACAAACCATGCAGGAACGCCTAGAGGAGCAAATGCACCATCCGAATTTTCCTGTGCCACTACGAGTAATGGCTTCCTGTCTGAAATTTTTTGATGTGGAAGTCCCTAGTGTAATTGAGGTCGGGAATGGCGTAACGGTTGAATCAGGATTGCTCAATCATCCGGGGGAAGCGACAGGATATCGAGTCAGCGTTGGCGATCGCTCGGCGGTTTATGCCACGGACACTGAGCATTTCCATGATCGCATTGATGAAAATCTTGTCCATCTCGCTCGAAATGCCGATGTTTTGATCATGGATGCAACCTATTCTGATGAGGAATATTGGTCAACTACTAATCCCAAAATTGGCTGGGGACATTCGACATGGCAAGAGGCAATCAAGGTCGCTGAGGCAGCAAATGTCAAAACCCTAGTCATTTTTCATCACGACCCTTTACATAGTGATGAGCAACTAGATGAGTTTGAGGGTTTTGCTAAAGAAAAGTTTGCGGGAGCTGTAATGGCAAGGGAAGGGATGTGTATTTCTATTCCTATTCGCACAGATGCCAAACCTTTAGTCAAGGTTTAATAATTATTTTGACAGTCTCTAAAATCCTTGCCGAAACTGATTTTCAAGTCTCTAAAGTGTGACTAGAAATTCACAGAATTGGCATCACTTTTTCTAGCTGTATATCACATTGACTAAATATATAGTTCACCGCCGCAACTAATTTATCGATTTCTTGAATGCTATAGAAGGTAGTATTTCTGGTAAAAATATTTTTCTCGAGCTTGCCAAATTGCCAACGATCGCCATTAGATGCAACCCCAAACACAATTACATCTAATTCATCATTCAAACGCTGTGCTGCAATCATCTCGGCAATACATTGTCCCCATGCGGCTTCAAAGTTATCTTGCTTTGCTTCTACGAGCATTAAATAAGGACGATCAAATACTACTTTTCCTAGTGGCGATCGCCTTGCCAAAATATATTCAGGAAATCCTGAAAGCTTCTCATCATAGGTAAGTGACTGATGACTCCACAGTAAAAATTTGCTGCGATAATGCTTCCAAACCTCTTTAAGAACTGGATAGATCAAATTTTCACAGATCGCAAATTCAGAATTGTCAACCACACCTTCAAACATCATCAGGTGCAAATCTTCACGGAAGTAATCTGAAATCTGAAAAGATAATTCTTCAATAAAATCAACTTCTGTGCAGGTAATCTGAAACTCTTTGACAACTTATCTGATGATCTATGCCAACTATCAAGAGATAGGAATATATCAACAATATCTAAGGCAAAAGCAGAAACAACGACGATGCAAAAGTCGGAACCAGAAGCGAAGTGGAATACCTAATCGGGTAGGAATTGAACACCGTCCCAAGATTGCTGATTTAAAGACAGAGATTGGACATTGGGAAAGTGATACTGTAATTGGCTGCAATCACATAGGTGTAGTAGCTACACATGTTGACAAAGCCTCGAAGTACTTACTTGCTGGACTAGCTAAAAACAAGACAAAAGCAGAAACAAATAGAGTGACAATGAATCTGTTTAAGCCTGTGGAATCAACATTCCGAAAGACAATGACCTTTGATAATGGAAAAGAGTTCTGTGGGCATGAACAGCTATCTCAAAGTCTGCAAATAGAGACTTTCTTTGCAAATCCATATCATTCATGGGAACGTGGATTGAATGAACATACTAATGGATTGATTAGAGAGTTCTATCCCAAAAGTACAAACTTTAAAATCGTGAAAGAAGAGAACTTTCAGAAAGTGGTAAATTTGATCAATCACAGACCGAGAAAATCTCTTGACTATCTTACTCCTTACGAAGTATTCTTTGCTTCATCAGATATCATTTATCATTGCATTTCATCCTTGAATTAGCGAATTCATTTCCTATACTACAGTGTATAATTAGGTGAAAAATTGGAATCGCTTGTATGAAATCCATCGCTAAGAACTTTGCTTCTCAAAACTTGCAAGGAAAATCATTTAAGGGACAAGATCTTACAGGCGCGGATTTTAGTGGGGCGGATATTAGGAGTGCAGATTTTAGTAATGCGATTTTGAAAGGTGCAAATTTTTCAAAAGCGGAAACTGGGATACAGAATCGTTGGCTATTCTTACACCTAATTGTTATGTTGTTAATTTCGGCTGTTTCAGGACTGCTTGAGGCTTTTGCTGGATTCTGGATAGCCGTTTTCTTTAATCCTACAAACATTAAGAGCTACGTTGTTTTACTTGGGATATCAATTATATTAGTTTTAGGCGTAATGATCTTCGCTATTGTCCGTCAAGGGTTTACTGCGGCAGCTTTTATAACAGTGGCTACGGCAATTACTATTACTGGCTTTTTTGCTGGGGTTGGCGCTGGTTTTTGGGATGGGACTAGGGCAGTTGTTGGGGCTGGAGTTTGGACTGGTGCATCGGCTGTCGCAGTTGTTGGGGTTGTTACAGTTGCTGGAGCTTGGGCTGGGGCTGTTGCAGTTACTGGGGTTTGGACTTGTGCATCTGCAATTACAATTGCTGCTGCTGTTTCAATTGCTGCTGCTGTTGCAGTTGCTGAAGCTGTAGATGTGTCTGGAGTTGTTGCTGGGTCTGGAGTTGTGGGCGTGTCTGGAGTTATTGGTGGTGCTGTATCTGGGGCTGGGGTTATTGCTGGTGCTACTGTTTTGTTAAGTATTTATATGGCATGGCGCGTTTTAGAAGGTGATCCTAAATTTGACATATTATTGAAGTTTGGGGTAGCGGTTGCTAGCTTTTGCGGGACAAGTTTTAGAGGTGCAAATTTAAACGAAGCTGATTTTACTGAAGCATCCCTCAAAGGTAGTGACTTTCGCAATTCCCGCAATCAGACGACAAGCTTTACTCTCAGCATTTGGAAGTACGCGAAAAACCTAGATCGATCTCGTTTAGGAAAATCGATTCTATCTAATCTTGAAGTACGAGATTTATTGATTACAGGCAAACCCAACGAGAGCAAATCCTATGAAGGTTTAGACCTACGCGGTGCAAATCTTGGAGGAGTTTATTTAGAAAAGATCAACTTCAAACGAGCAATTATCAGCGAAGCTAATTTTAGTCGAGCCAATTTGGAATGGGCGAATCTTACCGAAGTGCAAGCAGTAGGTACAGATTTTACATATGCACAACTGACTGGTGCTTGCATAGAATCTTGGAACTATGACCACACAACTAAACTCGATAATGTTGACTGTCGATTTGTCTTTGAACTGGAGCATCCCAACATAAATGGTAGCCGAGAACGTCGTCCCCACGATCCAGACAAAGAATTTGAAGAAGGTGATTTCACTAGTTTCTATAGTGAAACCAAGAATGTAGTGCAACTTCTTATTCGCAATGGAATCAGACACGAAGCCTTCCGTGCTGGCTGGCAAAAAGTAGCCCAAGATTATCCCAACATCTCTTCTGAAAGCATCCAAGAAATTAAGAAAAAAGGAGAAAATGTTCAAATAACCATCTCAGTGTCAGAAGATACTGATAAAGGTGAATTTGAGCGCAACTTTGATCGTAGTTACAAGGCTAAACTCAAAGAATTAGAAGCAACCCATCAAAACCAACTCTTAGAAGCTAAAATTGATACTCTCAAGCAAAGCATAACTGACATCAAAGATATTCTTCAAATAGCAAAATCGCCTAATATTAATGTTAGTCCAACTTTTCAGAATGAAGCTAAAGCTATGACAGAACAAAATCCCATCACGATCAAAGCTGGTCGAGATATTTCTGGCGTGATAAACCTTGGTAAAATCGAAGGCAACGTCACCAACGCGATCAATCAATTACCTGATCATCACCAAGGTGATAAAGCTGACATCAAAATTCTCTTAAAGCAACTGCAAGAAGCGATTAGTGATAATAAGGATCTTGATGATGAAGACAAAGCTGACGCGCTCGAACAAGTAGAATCTCTTGCTAAAATTGCTGTTCACGATAAGCCAGAAGAGAAAAGAAATCCTGCTGGAAAAGCTGTTAGAGCATTAAATCGTATCATTGTAAACATTCCCAATGCTATGCAAATCATCCAATCCATCAGTAAGATTTTCGGCTTATTATAAATAAGTGATGTTACGTGGAGCGCAATGATATATCTCTTATCTGCTAGCCTAGTAGCGCAACCACGGGGGGATAGCCCTGACTTAATGCATGTACTGTATCTAAGGTCTGTGCGCACAAACCATTTCTGTAATTTGGCGGTATCAGGAATTTCTTCCACGTAACATTAGTAAATATCATCTATACTTTGCCCATGAGAATGCTGTGCAAATTGTGCGATCGATGCAGCGTGTATCCAAACATGGAATTCTGATCAATGATTTACATCGCCATCCCTTCGCCTATTACGGCATCTATGCCCTTACAAGACTGTTGCCTGCGGTAGATATGGTACGGAATGATGCACCACTTTCTGTCTTACGCGGATTCAAATCTCCTGAATTAAAAAGCATCGCCGAATCCGCAGGTTTAAGCAATTTCTCGCTCAAGTGGCGCTATGCCTTTCGTTGGGTATTAAGCACAATAGTTTCAGTCTGAAAAAGATCATTATTTCCAAAGTCTATTTCTAGAGCGCGATACCCTTGCAATTGACCAAGAAGTTTATGAGAAGAATATGCCCCACAAAAATTTAACGGATCTATCTGCATCAATGGCTTGATAACATGAGTAAAGTCTTCTAACAGATCGATGGGTAGTAGTGGTAAATCTTCCTTGATGACGAGATTATCAATCTGCAATTGATATTTGCTTTTTACCACGTTTTCTCAAGTGTTTATTAATTGCTTCAATATCAATTTCTGCGTTAACTTCGCCAATAATTGTGTAGTTGCTAGGATTATCGATTCTATCTAATCTTTGGACTGCCTTAGCTTCAGTAGAAATAGCAATCACAGATTCTCTCTGTAACTTTTCAGCGATCGCATCGCGTATCCATTCGGTTCCTTTTGCCTTGACGATTTCAAGCTGACTTACAGGAACTCGTAACCCAATTACTTGTTTAGCGAGTGGTTCATCACGCAAACTGGAAAATCTGCCATGCTCGTTTATTCCAGCACCATTAACCTGTTTCATAAGGCATCTATCTTTAAATAGTACATCGACAGAAATATATACGCTCACGCTGATTTTGCTTAGTTCTCTATGCTTTTTAAGGTATATCTGGCTCTAGTTTTGAGAATATTTAACTGGTCTACTCTGAGCAAAAGTTGATCTAATTTAGCTAATTCATTGTTTGAAAGGATATTTTCAGAATTCAGTGCCAACATCTCACTAAGTTGTTGTTGAGAGTCAGTTGTCAATTTACTCTCAGCTAATGCTTCTAGTTCAGGAATACTTAAACCTTGTAGTAAGTCAGGATCAGTATTTGAGGTCAACCGATTATAGGTTGTGATATCTAACACAACTCCAACTTTTTCGCCTTGTTGGTCGGTTATATATTGCAAAGACATGACATTCTGTTTGTAATTCTGACTAGATGTTAGCATTTTCATGCGAATGCTCTAGCCTCTCCGCAGTTGATACGTATCTAAAAAATGTAAAAATAAAGGACTTTTTTACGTGATCGCCTATTTTTAAACTATAGTTTATGGCTATTGAAAACCAAAAACGACTTGATATTCTCCTCAGTTTAGAAGTCCTCAAATCCGCAGAAAAACAGATGGAAGTAAAGCAAGGAGTTCTGGATCTTGAATAGGTAAAAGCTATAATAATTAACAATCTAGCAAACAATAGCAGATGACACAACTTTATGAACGCAGTTTCTTATGTTGAGGCACAGAGCAACTTAGCAAAAATGATCGATCAAGTATGTGACAATCATGATCCAGTAGTCATAACACGCCACCAACAACCATCCGCAGTGCTTCTATCACTTGAAGATTATGAATCTCTGGCAGAAACTGCTTACCTTTTAAAAAGTCGTAATAATGCTAAACGAATTTTTGAGGCGATCGCTGAATTAGAATAATGCACTTTACTATTGGTTCAGATTCGTTATCACTATTAGAATAAAACATGAATTATGACGCGATCGCGATTGGTGCTGGGCTATCGGGCTGTAGCGCTGCCATTCAACTAGCAAAACTTGGTTATCGTGTATTACTGCTAGAGCAGAGCCATTATCCTGTACATAAACTCTGCGGAGAGTTCCTTTCCGTTGAAGTTACCGCAGCATTTGAGAACTTAGGCATATTGGAACAGGTTCACAAAGTCGGCGCACATCCGATTCATCGTGCTTACTTAACTACCTCTAGCGGCGCATCCTTTCGGAGTCCATTGCCTAGCACGGCGCTTGGTCTCAGTCGCTATCAACTAGACCTGATGCTATTTGAACGTGCCAAAGATTTGAATGTCACTTGTATCGACAATACTAAGGTTACGGGTGTTACAGGAAATCTTGCAGAGGGATTTAAGGTTAGTACTACCAAAGGAGAATTCTCTGGACGCTTAGTATTGGGAGCATTTGGGAAAAGATCATCCCTCGATCGCACGCTTAATCGTAAATTTATCGCCAAGCGATCGCCTTGGATTGCCTATAAAGGACATTTCACAGGGATTGATATTGGTGATGTGATCGAGTTGCATAGCTTTCCTAATGGCTATTGTGGATTGTCACAAATTGAAACTGGGGAAATCAATGTCTGTTGGATCGCCCATGAACGAGTGATGAAAGAGCCAAACCATCGAGATTTAGGTATTCCTGAATCCTTGGCGAGAAACCCTGTACTAGCAGATCGCTTTGCTCATATGCAACGAGTGTCGCCATCATTGCAAGGATTAAGCCAAATTAGTTTTGCTATTAAAGAGAACTTTTATAACGATATCTGTATGATTGGTGATACAGCAGGAATGATTACGCCGCTTTGTGGTGATGGTATGGCGATGGCTCTACGTTCAGCCGAAATAGCAGTTCCCTTAGTTAGTCAATTTCTCGAACAGCAAATTAACGCGATCGCCTTTAAGCAACAATATGCGATCGCATGGCAAAAGGAATTTCAAATGCGCTTGCAACTGGGACGAATCATGCACAATTGCTTTGTGCAGCCACCCCTCGCAAATATGGGAGTGAGCCTATGTCAGATGGTTCCCGCTCTAGGCAATTGGATTATTGGCGCAACTCGTGGAAAACCACAGCAATTACTCAAAACTGATTTTGCGAGTAATGCGCTCACCTAACGCAATGCCTACACCCGCAAGGAGAAAGGCGATCGCTGTTAGTAAAATCGCATTTGGTGTGGAAAGTATCTCTGAGGATTTGGGAACGAGATAACCAAAGATGGCGATCGCCCCTGACAATCCGCCAAAGAATGTCCCAACCGTTAATCCACCGAGTGCCTTGGGAACCATTGTCAGGGCAAAGGCAACCATGCCATTATTTACAGCACTGAGGAATCCTAAGATCAGCAAAATAACGATTAGTGAAGCGATCGCACCATAGCCACCTGCTAACAAGCCTAGTCCCGCCGCAATTCCACCTAAGCTAAAGATCATCAAGCGTTTGTTATCGATAAATTTGGAGATATTACCAGTACCGACCGCCAATAGCGCCTGAGTAATTAATGCTGAACCCATTAAAACTTCAAAGGATAAACCTGTAAGTCCTGTAAGATCTGCTTTGAGGGTGCGGGGTAATACATCCCCCATCAGCAAGCGCATTCCTAAACCGATCGCTCCACCTACGAACATCACGATCGCTAAATTATTTAAGAAATCTCTAATCTTGAATGGTTCCGCATTTTCTAATGCAGGGTTGAGATTTTTGGGAATATAGATCATCGCGCTGCGTAAACCTGCAACACCTGCGAGCAGGGTAAATGAGGCGATCGCAAAGGTAGCTGGTGCGCCCAGTCCCAAAATAAAGCTAGTTGCTAAGGGGCGAATCGAACCGACAAAACCACCGACCAAGGTTAAGACACTACCTGCAAGCGGCAATTGGGTAGCTCCCGCAAAGCTTGCTAATAAACAAATGACGGGACTCCGAAAGGTTGCCATCACCATCGCCCACAAAACCGCCAAGCTCGGCAAGATCAAGCGGACAATTTCATTGGAACCACCAAAAACAACGACGGCAGGAAGGGCAATAAATACAGCTGTTGAGCCAATTACTCCCGCCACAATTAAGGGCATCCGTGAGCTATACCAACGCTGCCAGCGATCAGAGAGTCCCCCAAATAATGGCTCGACAATTACCGCGATCGCACTCTCAATCACCAATAGCAACCCTGCAAATTGTTGGGCTTGACTAGTAGGGTATGCAAACACCTGCTCGATAAACTTGGGTAAGTACACCGCATAGGCAATCCAAGTCAGAGAAATTGCTCCCTGCACTGAGGCAAGACTCCACACTTGTAGCCAACGTACTTGATTAGATGCTGGATTTGATGATGGTGCGATCGACATAAAAAAACTCCCTCGCTTAGCATTTAGAGAGAGGCGCAAAGCGCCTCTCTCAGATGTTTATTTTTGCAGCATACAGCCCTGCATGGAAGTTGTCCCATCGGGTAGGGTTGCACGGCAAAGATTTGCTTGGCTGAGGTCAACATTTGTAACGATCGCATTAGTGAGGTCAGCGCGATAAAGATCGGCTCCCTTAAGATTTGCACCTGTCAAATCTGCCCCATAGAGGCTCGCATTACGCAAGGAGGCATTGCTGAGATTGGCACGATTGAGTTTGGCATAGACCAATTCAATATCGATCAAATTGGCATTTTGCAAGTTGGCTTCAGTCAGATCAATATATTTCCAGCGACTATTCCGCGCATTTGCACCCGATAGATTGGCTTGAATTAAGTCACTATTAATCAAAAAAGTATTTCGCAGGTCAGAGTTGCTGAGATCGGCGCTCCGAAAGTCAGCATAATACATCGTGCTAAAAGCTAAAGTTGCACCAGAAAGTGCGCTTTTCCGCAGATCAGCAACATCAAGAAAAGATTCACGCAGATCTGCCCCATTTGCCGTGATGCCACTCAGTTCACAGCGCTGACATGTGTGGTGTTCCAATAAAGACTTGAGATGTTCGGCATTTTGCGCTTGTACGCTCGATGTCATACCAATGGTCATCACACTAGCAATCATGGTGCTAGCGATCGCAGTCACGGAATGATTAAAGGCTGTTGACTTCATAAAAAGTACCTAATTTTAGCAATCCTTTCTTAATTGTTAACACAGGAATAGCCACTACAACACAGCAAAATGTAATAAAAGCAGAAAGTGTCAAAGGTGCTTTATGTCATTAATACCGTTGTAAAACAGCAAAATGTAGTAAAAAGTCATTGTGCATCAAGAACAAATTGGACTTGTAAAGAAGTAAGTCGTTGGCATTAAATTGAAGATAGGTTCGCGATCGTGTAACCCATAATTTGTAACTAACTGATGCGTTTTGATGGGTTACTTTGTGCTAGCGCATCCTCCAAACAATTAAACCTTCATATATGAAGTTATGAGAGTGCGCCCCTTCGGGGCGCACTCTCTTAGCCTATTAGGATTGCTATAACAATAAAGTCAGGAAAGTTAGGAAATAGCGTCAGGGCAGAGTTGTATTTTCTAATTTTAATTACTGAAATGATGGTCTGATGATTTTGTATACTGATAATGTTTTGTTGAACTTTTGTCATGGATCATACTGAATGTTCGAGCAGTTTCTAGATACAAATGCCTTATCCTTTCGGGTCGAATATATTCCCATTTTGGGTGTACTTATCCTGCTAGAGGCTATTCTGTCTGCTGATAATGCGATCGCCCTCGCCGCGATCGTGCGAAGTTTACCAGATCCACAGCAAGAGAAATGGGCGCTCCGTTATGGTCTAATTGGCGCATTTATTTTGCGGGTTATCTTAATTTTCACTGCAACATGGGTAATTAAATATTGGCAATTTGAATTAGCAGGTTCACTATATTTACTCTGGTTAGCTGGCAAGTTCTTTTTAGAAAAATCGCAAGAAGGACATGATGCTAAGCATCCTGTGCGGATGGCAGATAAATTATGGCAAGTTGTAGCATTGGTATCACTGACGGATTTAGCATTTTCTCTCGATAGTGTGACTGCGGCAGTTGCTGTCGCTGAGGAAACTTGGCTAGTACTGATTGGGGGTGTAGCGGGGATTATCTCATTACGCTTTTTGGCAGGGCTTTTTATCAAGTGGCTAGAAGAGTTTACTCACCTTGAATCGGCGGGGTATTTGATTGTGTTGCTAGTGGGATTGCGACTATTTATTAAAGTGTTTTCCGATAGCTTAGTTCCACCTGAATGGTTGATGCTGACGTTAATTGGAGCAGTTTTTCTTTGGGGATTCTCGAAGCGTGAACCCATTAACGAAACTGAAGCGATCATAGAACAAACTAAATAGTCACTAGACATTTAACTGAGAGGACGCTTAGCATATAGCGCTGTTCAAGCAAGAGAGTTACAGAGGGTTGTGTCACCGCCAAAGGTGGAGACACAACCCTGTACTTCACTAGCTTGGTATAAGCTACATCTCTCCTGAAAATATTAATAAAGAGGGGCGCTTAGCGTCCCTCTCTTTTGTTTACAATAATCAATACCAAGAAGGAAAAGTAGCAAAATGTTTGAATATCCTGAAGACCTAAAATATACCGACTCCCACGAATATATTCGCCTAGAGAATAATATTGCCACTGTGGGGATTACAGCTTTTGCGATCGATCAGTTAGGCGATATTGTCTTTCTTGATCTTCCTGAAGCAGGGACAAAAGTGGAGAAAGGACAAACCTTCGGCACAATTGAGTCGGTGAAAGCTGTAGAAGATATCTATTCACCTGTGACAGGAACTGTTATTGAAGCTAATACTACTCTAGTTGATGAACCCGAAAATATTGCTACCGATCCCTACGGTGCTTCATGGCTGCTCAAGGTAAGCATTGAAGACGAAAGTGAACTTAGTGATACTCTTTCCGCCAGTGCATATTCTGAAAAAGTAGAAGGAAAGTAAGTGAAAAGAGCGCTTAGCGCTCTTGGTTACTCTTTAGTTTGTGGCAAACGTGGTGGCAACTCAACGGTAAAGGTAGAGCCTTGATTAACTACGCTTTCTAGGTAGATTGTGCCACCCATGAGCAGGACAAGCTGTTCTGTAATTGCTAAGCCTAAGCCAGTACCACCATGTTTGCGGGTAGAAGATTGATCGACTTGGCGGAATTGTTCAAAAATAGTACGTTGAAACTCAGGCTCAATCCCAATACCTGTATCACGGACTGAAATAAGAATATTTGAGGTAGCGAATGGAGATGTTTGACCTTCTTCTAGTGAATTGCTAGTTTCTATGACCTCCGAAGATGGAGAATCAATAGTTTGTGAAGATGGTTCCGCATATTTTAGCTCGACACAAACTTCGCCACTGTCCGTAAATTTAATCGCATTGGAAACTAAGTTCGTAATTACTTGTTTAATCCGAATTGAGTCATGGTAAATCGCACAAGTACCAATGTGGTTCTCAAATACAAAATTTAGGGATTTGCTGCCAGCTAAAGGTTGCAGACTCTCACAGGTATGGTGAATTAATTCATCTAGATTGAAAAATTCAGGATGCGCCTCCATTTTGCCTGCCTCGATTTTTGATAGGTCGAGAATGTCATTAATCAAATCTAGTAAATTTTTACCATTACGCAGAATTCGCTCTACCATATCAACTTGACTTGGGGAAAGAGCGTCACGACGCTGACGCAGCAATACTTGTGAGAAGCCAATAATTGCATTCATCGGTGTTCGCAATTCATGACTCATATTCGCAAGAAACTGACTCTTGAGTTGAGTTGCTTCTAATAACTGAGCATTCTGTGCTTCGATTTGATTAATTAACTGAGCATTACCGATCGCGATCGCAGCCTGTACACCAAAGGAAGCCAATAGATTTAAGTCTTCGCGAGAACTAGCTCTTTCTAGACGGCAATGCCCGATCGCCAAAACCCCTAAACGCCCAGAACGACTTGACTCAATCGGTACGCACAAAGCACTTTTTACAGGTAAATCCTCGATCAAATGCGATTCCCCTGCTTTGATCTCAACGGGAATTCCCTCTTTAAATACCTGTGCTATCAGATTTTGAGCATCTAGCGCAAAGGAGGCTTGCAGAGGGAAATCATCGGGCAATCCTTTGGCTGCTGACAAAGTTAGTCGGTTCTCTTTGGGATTGTATAGGGCAATTACACAAATCTCTGCCCACATAATCGCGTCGCAAGTCGCTTCTACTACCGATTCTAAGAGAACATTTAAATCCTGTAGCTGTTGGTTAATCAAGTTAGTGAGACGTTGCAAAATGCTCATCCGCTTTTGCTGCTCGATCATGATTTTGTTAGTTTCTTGCATCACCTTGTCGCGATAGCGTTGCTCGGTGACATCCCGCAAAATCATCACACTGCCAATCAGTTCCGATTCAGTCCCTACCAATGGTGCAGCCTTTGTACTGAGAATGATTTCGTTACCTTCAGGAGGTCGCAAAACCACTTGATCTTCCACCACTTCGCCTGTAGACATCGCCCGAAATACCACTAGATTTGCTAAATCGACGGGTTCGCCATCCTGATGCCTAATGTCAAACTGTTTGACAATTTCCTCCATCGATTTGGCGATCACAGGTGATGCAGGAACGCCATCATTGACAGCATTAAAACTGAGGATTTTACGTCCTGCGGAATTAATTTTGAGAATCCGTCCCGCAGGATCGCTAAGTAATACACCATCAGCAAGTTGCTCAAAAACTGTAGTTAGTTCCTCTCGCTGACGGGCGATCGTTTCAATACTCTGGGCATTACTAATGGCGGTAGCAAGGCGACGACCAATGGATTGCAGAATGTTGCGTCCACGGGCTGAAAGGGGAGTGAGGCTACCCAAAAACAGAACTCCCACAAGGCTACTTCTGAGCATCAGAGGATATGCTGAAATGCTCTGTGGCAAGAGATCGCCAACGGGAGTACGGTAAACTAAATTCTGTCCTTTGAGGCGATCGCCTTCCCAAATGATCGCTTCTTGAAGCTGTCCTGATTGACCGACGATGCCTTCCCCAAGGTTAATCTCTGTGAGTGCTTGACTTGTTTTATATCCCCATTCTGCCGCTAATACTAGACATCCCTCAGGGCGAGAGTTTGAATTTTCCCATAGATAAATACTACCGAGCTGAGCGCCAGTCAGTTTACAGATCTCTTCTAGACTTGCCTTAATCAATTTGTATTGATCGGTAGTATTTACTAAAACGCGATCAAGGGATTGCAGGGCAAACTGAATATCACGAGCTTCAAGGGTGGCGGTTTTGGTTTCCATCTGTGCCGCCATGCGATTAAAAACCTTGGCAAATTCCCCGATTTCATCTGAACGATTTAATTGCGATCGCGCAGACAAATTCCCTAAAGATATCTCTTCGGCAGCTTCAGCTAGTTCTGTAAGGGGAGGTTGAATGCTGCGAATAATCGAAATGGCAACAAATAGTCCTGAACCTAAACCCGTAGACAGCACCACGATCGCTAGCCATGTTGTAAAGGCTTCTAATTCGGGCGTACCTTGCTGGATGTGCAGCAGCAAAATCAAGGTTGCGGTGGCTAGCAGTGAGGTGCTGGTAGTCAGCCCAAAAATCAAGCGATTGACTAAACTTTCACGGCGGGGTAGGTTGGCATTGGTCATGAGAATTTAGCTTGTACTGAGCGCTTAGCAATCAGTTTAGCAAACCTAGACAGGTAAAGCGGCTTAATGCCTCCTTGAGGTTGGAGGCAGTTGCAAAGAAGTAGAGCCCTAAATTGTGAGTTTTAGGAAACACTGCACTTCTAGAGCGGTTTGGAATATCAAGATTCGAGGAATACGCCCATCTTGCGGAATTTTTGATACCGTAGCTCTTGTAAATCCTCTGGATTTAATTTACTTAAGCGATCAAGATTTTCGACTAGAGCCGATTTCAAATTTTCTGCCGCCTGTAGGGGTAGACGATGCGCCCCACCCAGAGGCTCATCAATGACATAATCGACGATGCCCAAACGTTTCAAGTCAGGAGCCGTAATTTTCAAAGCTTCCGCCGCTTTACCCGCCTTTGCCGAGTCGCGCCATAAAATAGCGGCACAGGCTTCTGGGGTCGCTACCGTATAGACCGAGTTTTCAAACATCATAATGTGATCACCAATGCCGATTCCCAAGGCTCCACCCGAGCCACCCTCACCAATGACGGTACAGATAATCGGCACTCTTAATCCAAACATCTGTCGTAAATTTGCGGCGATCGCCTCACCTTGTCCCTGTTCCTCTGCCGACACTCCCGGATATGCCCCAGGGGTATCAATCAGGGTAATAATCGGCAATTTAAAGCGATTAGCATGATCCATTAATCTTGCTGCCTTGCGATATCCCCCCGGAGATGCCATGCCGAAGTTGCGGGTCATGTTGTCTTTGGTATCGCGTCCCTTCTGATGCCCCAAAATAACCACAGGGCGATCGCTAATTCGCGCCAGACCACCAACCAATGCTGGATCATCATTACCTCGGCGATCGCCATGCAGCTCCATCCACTCATCGGTAATGGCTTGCACATAGTCAAGGGTACTAGGGCGACGGGGATGCCTTGCGATCTGCATCCTTTGCATCGCACCTAAACCCGAAAAAATTTCTCGCCGCAAAAGCTCGGCTCGTTGCTCTAAAAGGTGGATCTGCTGAACCATATCGACATCGTTGTCACTCGCGAGTTCGCGAATTTGGGCGATACGGTTTTCTAGTTCAACGATGGGCTTTTCAAAGTCAAGCAGGATTTGGCGATCGGCCATGATGCAATTTTGTATAGTAGATACCAATTCTCAGATTAGCAGACAAAGGGCTAGTTATGGCGATATGGGTTAGGCACAGGAGCGTTATAGTAAGTAGAGATTTTGATCAAGAAATGTGATGGCGCAAACACTCGATGCGGATGTAATTGTAATTGGCTCAGGAATTGGTGGCTTAGTCACCGCAACACAATTGGCAGCTAAGGGGGCAAGTGTAATTGTCCTAGAGCGCTACTTGATTGCAGGAGGTAGTGGCGGCTATTTTGAGCGCAATGGCTACCGTTTTGATGTGGGCGCATCGATGATCTTTGGTTTTGGCGATCGCGGCACGACTAATCTCCTCACCCGTGCATTGGCGGCGGTGAATATGAAAATGGAGACGATTCCCGATCCTGTGCAGATCCATTACCATTTGCCGAATAAGCTGGAAATCGAGGTGCATCGTGATTATGAGCAGTTTATTAAAGAATTAGGCGATCGCTTTCCCCATGAGCGTGAGGGAATTCGTAAGTTTTACGATGAATGTTGGAAGATTTTTAATTGCTTAAATGCGATCGAGTTGCTGTCCCTTGAGGAATGGCGCTACTTGATGCGGGTATTTTTCCAGAATCCCTTTGCTTGCTTAGGCTTAGCTGCCTATTTGCCCCAAAATGCAGGTGATATTGCCAAGAAATATATTCGCAATCCTGAGTTGTTACAATTCATCGATATGGAATGCTACTGCTGGTCAGTGGTTCCCGCCGATCGCACGCCAGCGATTAATGCAGGGATGGTGTTTAGCGATCGCCATTACGGGGGCATTAACTATCCCGTTGGTGGTGTGGGCAAGATTGCTGAAAAATTAGCGGAAGGTTTGGACAAAGCGGGTGGTGAGATTCGCTATGGGGCAAGAGTGACCCAGATTATTCCCAAAGCAAAGTCGGGTAAAGGGGCAATCGGTGTAAAGCTGGCGAGTGGTGAAACTCTCTATGCGAAGAAGGTTGTTTCTAATGCCACTCGCTGGGATACCTTTGGGAACTTGCTCAAGGATGAACCTTTGCCAAGTGGTGAAAAAGGATGGCAATCGCGCTATCAAAAATCCCCCAGTTTCTTGAGCTTACATCTGGGTGTTGAAGCTTCCGCTATTCCCGATGATGCAGCTTGTCACCATATCTTGCTGGAAGATTGGACCGATATGCAGAAAGAACAAGGCACGATTTTTGTGTCGATTCCCACATTACTTGATCGCTCCCTTGCCCCTGAAGGTCATCACATTGTGCATACCTTTACGCCTAGCTGGATGAGTGAATGGGAAGGTTTATCGCCTTCGGAATATGAAGCGAAGAAAAATGAGGCAGCGAGAAAACTATGCGATCGCCTATTAGCCATTTTCCCGAAACTAGAAGACTGTCTCGACTATCAAGAAGTCGGCACACCCCGCAGTCATCGCCGCTTCCTCGGTCGTGCCGATGGAACCTATGGGCCAATTCCTGCGGGTAAACCTTTAGGACTATTGGGAATGCCTTTTAATCGCACTTCTATTCCTGATTTATATTGTGTCGGTGATAGCACTTTCCCCGGACAGGGGTTAAATGCTGTAGCATTTTCAGGCTTTGCTTGTGGACATTTGGTTGCATCATCTTTAGGGCTTGTATAGCAATTCACTATTTTTATGCAAGGCAAGTAAAATTAAGAGTATGTTGATATAGGTCTTGACATATGAGCGCTGTAAAGGAACTTATTTTAGGTAAGCTAGAGCAATTAGAAATTTTATCTGAACCTATTTTACAAGAGGTTTTAGATTTTGTTAGTTTTTTGGAATGGCGGCTAGACACAAATCAACAATCAATTCTAAGTTCTAAAAAGGATATGGAAGCACAAGAAGATACAAGTTCCTTTTTACTAGGGATTGCATCGTCTTTTGCTGATGGTTTATCTAGTGAGGATTTGGAACGTTTGCCGACAGATGGTGCAGAAAATCATGATCGCTATCTCTACAATAATCAAGTATGACTGAGATGATTTTTGCTGACACTTTTTATTGGGTGGCATTACTCAGTCCTCGCGATGCTTTTCACAGTCAAGCGATCGCTATTACGGCTAAGCTTGGTAAGACGAAAATCATTACAACTGATGAAGTACTTAGTGAAGTTCTTAACTTTTTGTCTGATGGTGGTGTGAGATTGCGCGAACGAACAGTAAATACAGTTCGGCAACTTCTCAGCGCAGATTCAGAAAAGGTGATGGTATTAGCTCAATCTCATGAAACTTTTTTAGGTGGATTGAAGCTATATGAGCAACGGTTAGATAAGGGTTATAGTCTTACGGATTGTATCTCAATGGTAACGATGAAACAAATGGATATTAGTCAAATATTGACTCACGATCATCATTTTACTCAAGAGGGTTTTACAATTCTTTTTCCACGCGATCGCCTACAGTAAAACCTAAGGCAGATGGATGATTGAGTCGATCGCGATTATCACCAATCCTTGAAATGTAAAACAAAAGGATTATCAATACTAAAACACTTATGACCATCTAAGACTTGATGAGCTTCATCTATGTAGTATTGAAAATCATTATCTAATGCAACCATTGAATTTTCAAAATATGAATATTCTTCTTGTTCCTTCATAAATATTTCAATTAATAATTCATCATATTTTTCATCAATTGCTTCATGTTTTTGCTGAGCCTCTTCATCTATATCATAATGCTCATCATCAGTATCACAATAGTCATGCTGCTCATTAGACCATTCATCTACTGATATATGTTCGTTAATTTCCTCTTCTTTTAAAAAGTCTTGTTGCATTTCATAGGATTGCATTGCCAAACTATGATTTAAATTGAGCTCATGTATAGTTTCTTGTATATATTCATCTTTATTTTGTTCAATAAAATAATGGGCATCTTCAATATTCCTCATTGTCTTTCCCAAAACAATTACTTTGATTGACTTTACTCCTGCTTTAAGCAACAGTCTACTACAAGCTTGAATCGAAGCACCTGTAGTCAACACATCATCTATTAATATCACTTTTTTCTCTTTGATTAATGATTGATTGGATACTCTAATAGATTTTAAATGATCTTCTATAGTTCGATTACGAATAGAATCTCTAAAGCGTTCAAGACAACAGACTGCATCAAGTAAGTTTGGGTATAATAGAACTATTTGCTTAGCTAACTTACGAATTCCTGAATATGGATTAGAAGAATTATGAGGCGGAACGGTAACAATAACTATATCTTCACTACCTAAAAATTTCCTAAATTCTTTAAGGAAAAAATTAATTGCATTCTCTTTTTCATCTTTTAATTCTAAAATGGTTTGGCTGTATTCATTAAAATTTTCATTATGTTTTGGGCAGTAAAAACCAAAATAGAATAAATCTGGTAAATCATCAAAAAGTTTCATAGATATCTTTTATGCAAACCCAAAATTATGATAATCTTTCGCCAATTTGCGTGAGATTAACTGCATAACCACCTGTGACTAGATAAACAGCATCAGAGATCGCCCCAATTTTGCGACTGAGACCACCGAGGCGATCGCGAAACATTCTCCCTAACTTATATTCTGGAACAATTCCCCAGCCAACTTCTTCAGATACGAACGTAATATCGACTTTACATACTTTGATCGCTTCTAATAATTCATTCTCAATCTTTATCCAAGACTCTTCACTTTCTTCTAAAAGATTGGCTAGCCAAGTTCCGAGTGAATCCACCAGAATATAATTGGAAGAATTACTAGCGAGTTCTAAAATAGTTTGAGCTAATTCTATGGGAACTTCTAGAACTTGCCAATCTTCAGGACGGCGATCGCTATGTTTTTGTAATCTTGCTTCCCATTCCGCATCATCTTGATAACGAGTCGCTGTGGCGATATAAATTACATTTTCTTGCGATCGCCTAGCCAAATGTTCTGCCCATTCACTTTTACCTGAGCGAGTTGCGCCCGTTACTAGAGTAATCATCCTTGTTACCATCAATTGCCCGTTGCTATACTATTACGATATCGCGCTCATCGTAGGACTGCATTATGACTCAAGCGATCGTTGCTATACCTGAAACCACTAACAATCCCCTTGTCACAGAAGCATCAATCTCCACTACAGAAGGGCAACTTCTTTGGACTAGCGCTGACCTAGAACTCATGCCCGACAATGGCAACCGTTATGAAATTATTAATGGAGAACTTTACGTGACTAGAGCGCCTCATAATAAACATCAAGATACCTGTGGCAATTTTCATTATGAGCTTAAAGCTTGGTCAAAAGTATCGGGGTTAGGATACGCGGTAATTGGAGCAGGATTGATCTTTGGTGACAATGATGATGTCATTCCCGATGTGGTCTGGATGAGTAAGGAGAAATATGCAGCTTTAATTGATGATACGGGGCATTTTCGCGGTGCGCCTGAGCTGGTGATCGAGGTGCTATCTGCGGGAACTGATAACGAAAAGCGCGATCGCGAAGTAAAACTTAAACTTTATTCATCAAGGGGAGTATTGGAATATTGGATTGCGGATTGGCGAGCGAAACAAATTCAAGTTTATCGGCGCGAAAATGGCATTCTCAGACTAGCGATGACTTTATTTACAACTGATACCCTGACATCGCCACTTTTGCCAGAGTTTTCCTGTCTAATATCCCAGATTTTTGAATAGTACAGGCGACGCTTCGCGCCGCCTGTAGATGTTTATTTGAATAGCGCTCTAGATAAAAAACATGAAAAAAGTTTTGTACGGTATAGCTGCGATCGCCATTAGCTTTAGTCCTAACCTTGTTGCAGTAAAATCCGCCCAAGCTCTCGAAGACGGTAGCTATTGGGGCGGTGGTTCACGCTATATCAGTATTTTTAAACAGTCTAATCCCACAGGCGATCGCTATTGTTATAGTGGCTCCTCATCTAATGGCACAATGATTGCCTCTCTCCATCTCAAGATTCCTCGTTATATGACAGGGCTTGATTATGAAGTTTATAGATTGCATGAAGCCGATGATTTATCTATTCAGCAATATGCTTTCAAACCTGATCAGATTATCTTTGGAAATTTAGTGGGGGGCTTTGTGCGTGGATTGGTGTACAAACGTGAACGGGATGTGGGCACAGAGCGATCGCCCGAATTGCAAGAATGTCTTACCTCCAACCAGCCTTACTTTAAAAGAATATTATCAGGACGCGATCGGCGTTAAAACATTATGGTTACTCAACTCGCCAAGAAAACTTACACCGTTGACGAATACCTAGAGCTAGAAATAGCTTCAGACATTCGCAACGAATACCGTAATGGAGAAATTATTCCCATGACTGGTGGTACACCAAACCATACTGAAATCGCGGTCAATTTATTGTCAATCATCAAAATTGCCCTACGCGGTAAGCCTTTTCGTTTATTTTCTGCCGATCAGCGACTTTGGATTCCTGACCTCAAGATGCATACCTACCCTGATGTGATGGTTGCGCCTAAACCTTTGGAAATGCAGGATGGTCGTAAGGATACGATTACCAATCCTTGTTTCATTGCGGAAGTGCTATCTAAATCCACCCAAAACTATGATCGTAGTGAAAAATTTGCCTCTTACCGAACTATTAATACTTTTCAGGAATATTTATTAATCGATCAGTATCGTGTTCATGTGGAGCATCATGTCAAAACTGCGGTCAATCAATGGTTATTTTCAGAATATGATGACCCGACCGTGACGATTTCTCTGAAGTTTGCAGATGTGCAAATCCAAATAGCCGATCTTTACGACAATATTGATTTCACTTGAATAAATTTTTAAAGTGTTGCTTTGCAACACTTTAAAAATTTATTGGTTTGGTTTTGAGCATAAATCGTTGTAAATAGTTAAATTTTATAGCCCAGCTTATCTCTACCTATAAGCACTAGCTTTACAGTGCTATGATCTCAAGATGCTAGGAGTGTCTGTGAAAACCAGACTGAGAGCAAATCCTTAGAACCTGAACCGATTGACATCGGCGTAGGAAAGCAAATTATTTGAGGAAATTTACATGACAGTTGGACTAAAGCTTAACTCTGCACCCACAAGGCGCGGGGAATATCGCGGTACGCAAATGCACTGCGCTCGTCAAGGCATCATCACTGAAGAGATGCAATATGTAGCATGGCGTGAAAATCTTCCCGTCGAATTAGTACGTGCTGAGGTTGCTAGAGGTCGGGCAATTATTCCCGCTAACAAGAACCACACCAATCTCGAACCCATGGGAATTGGCATTGCCTTCCGATGTAAGGTCAATGCCAATATTGGCGCATCCCCTAACTCTTCTAATATTGACGAAGAAGTTGCCAAGCTGCATCTATCGGTCAAGTATGGCGCTGATACCGTGATGGACTTGTCCACAGGTGGTGGTGATTTGGATGTGATTCGGACTGCGATTATTAATGCTTCACCAGTTCCCATCGGTACAGTTCCCATTTACCAAGCGCTCGAAAGTGTGCATGGCAGAATGGAAAACCTCACAGCCGACGACTTCCTTCATATCATTGAGAAGCACGCTGAGCAGGGTGTAGACTATCAAACCATTCACGCAGGAATTTTGATCGAGCATCTGCCTCTGGTAAAGAATCGCCTGACAGGTATTGTGTCCCGTGGTGGTGGTATTCTGGCGCGATGGATGTTGCATCATCACAAGCAAAATCCTCTCTATACCCATTTCAATGACATCATCGAAATCTTCAAGAAGCATGATGTTTCTTTTAGCTTAGGAGATTCGCTGCGCCCCGGATGTTTACATGACGCATCTGATGCTGCTCAGCTTGCAGAGTTGAAAACCCTCGGACAGCTAACTCGTCGTGCTTGGGAGCATGATATTCAAGTCATGGTGGAAGGCCCGGGACATGTGCCAATGGATCAGATCGAGTTCAATGTGCGTAAGCAAATGGAAGAATGCTCCGAAGCTCCTTTCTATGTGCTTGGTCCTCTGGTTACTGACATTGCCCCTGGTTATGATCACATCACATCGGCGATCGGTGCAGCGATGGCAGGTTGGTATGGTACTGCCATGCTTTGCTATGTCACACCGAAGGAACACCTTGGTTTGCCCAATGCCGAGGATGTGCGTAATGGCTTGATCGCCTACAAGATTGCAGCTCATGCTGCCGACATTGCCCGTCATCGTCCTAATGCTCGCGATCGCGATGATGAGCTATCAACTGCGCGTTACAACTTTGATTGGAATAAGCAGTTTGAGTTATCTCTCGATCCTGAACGCGCTAAGGAATACCATGATGAGACCTTGCCTGCGGATATTTATAAGACCGCGGAATTCTGCTCGATGTGTGGACCTAAGTTCTGTCCGATGCAAGAGAAGGTTGATGCAGAAGCAATTACTGAGCTTGAGAAGTTTTTGGCGAAAGAGCCTGTAACTACAGCTTAAAAATATGAATTCCTCTAAGAACTTACTTAGTAAGTTCTTAGAGGAATTGATTGACTTGATAAGCTCCGCTTTTGTCTATTGCTTTAGGGCATTTTAATATAAATATCAGAAACAAAATTTTTGTTGGGGGTATTGCTAAGCCGTGTTTTTAACAAAAATCTTGTACAGCAATCCTAAATAGTTTGAGGAAGCGCACCCCTTTGGGCTTTGGGGTGCGCTTCCTCAAACCTAAAAATCTACAAATGATTTAGGACTGCTATAGTTCTTAATAATTAGAAACTACTATAGCTTTGGGATTAATGAAATAATTAGATAGATGTAGCGATCGCCCGTATTGTTAGATCAGAGCAAGGTGTTTGTTATGAGCAATGTAAGTCACTTACCCCCCCAAGATTTACAGTCTGCGATCGCCCGTAATTTCTTGACGATTACATCCGAGCAGTCTGTGAAAGCTGCGATCACCATGATGGGGGAAATGGGGGAAAGTTGTGTATTGGTGGTGCAGCGTAGTGAGTCAGAATGCGCTGACCTCACTCGTCAGGACTTGATGGGGATTGTGACTGAACGAGATATTATTCACGTCAGTCTTCAGGGTATTTCCTTAGATCAAATATCAGTGCTGACGGTGATGAGTCAGCCAGTCATTACCATCTCAGAAGAGAAATTAGATGATTTGCAATCTGTAATCCTGTTATTTCAGCAGCATCACATTCAGCATTTACCTGTACTAGATGGCGATCGCGTGGTGGGAATGTTAGACAAAAATCGACTCACCGATGTCCTAGCCCAGAGCTTTTTTGATTGTAGGGAGATTAGCAAGATAGCATTATCTAGACAGGCAAGTGATCTCCAGTCCTCAACCTTAGCTGCTGCTGCTCCAATTGCTATTTTTAAATTTGATGAAATGTTTCACTGTACCTATGTCAATGATCGTTGGAGTGAAATGACTGGTCGCCCCAAAGAATCCGCTTTAGGGCATGGATGGATGGACTCTTTGCATCCTGATGATCGTGATGCTTTACTTGCTCAATGGAGTCAAGACTATGCTCGATCTAATCTCAATGATCGCGTAATTGTGCATAGTGAGGGGAGACATCTACGACCAGACGGCAGTTCTAACTGGTTTTATGTGCAAGTTGTGCAGGAAATTGATACTGATAATACTGTAGTTGGCTATGTTGGCACATTAACAGATATCACATCGCGCAAACAGGCTGAGATTGCTCTCCAAAAAAGTGAACAACGCTACCGTGCTCTGATGGATGGTGCTAGTGATGCAATTTTTTTATCGGATATTCAAGGTTATGGCATTACCGCAAATCAACAGGCAGAGATTCTCTTAGGCTACAGCCGTGAGGAAATCAAAAATCTGCATATGTCCCTGATTCATCCACCTGAATTTATCGAATCTGTAAGAGAACATTTTACGCAAATTGCCCAAAATGACCTAGCAACTAGTCTCGAAACTCTAGTAGTTCGGAAAGATGGCAGTCTAATTCCTGTCGATATCACAGCTAGAACCATTGATCTAGAAGATGAGCGAGTAGTGCAAGCAATTTTTAGGGATATTAGCGATCGCAAACAGATGGAGTCCGAGCTAGCTAAGAGTGAAGCAAAATTTCGGCGCTTGGTGGAGGGGGCAAATGACTTAATTTGGTCTGCGGATCAAGATGGCGTATTTACTTATCTATCGCCACAATTCAAAGAAATCTTTGGTTTGGATCCTAGTGAATGGATTGGGAAGTCAATGGTTGGGCTTGTACATTCAGAGGATCTTCCATCGCTAGATGAGTATATCCAAAATGCTAGAACTGGCCAGAAATCAAATAAAGCTGAGTTTCGTCATCTTCATCAAAATGGTTCCTATATATGGGTAAAAGTCAATACTACATCCATTTTTGATTCTGAAGGGATCGTGATTGGTTATCAAGGTGTTTTGACAGATATTAGCGATCGCAAAAATTCTGAGGAAGCCCTTCGATTAAGTGAAGAGATGTTCCGTAGTGCCTTTGACAGTACAGCTATTGGGATGTCCTTAGCATCTGCTGAAGGGAAATTTCTCAAAGTCAATGCCGCAATTTGTAATTTTTTGGGGTACAGCGAAACTGAACTGCTGCAATTGTCATTTCAGAATGTAACCCATCCTGACGACTTACCCAAAAGTGTAGAACTGGCAAGAAAATTAATTGCAGGTGAAATTGAGAATGCTTCCTTTGAAAAGCGATATTACACTAAGCAAGGACGGGTCGTTTGGGGATTTGTCAGTATCTCAATAGTAAGGGATGCCCATGCACGCCTACTCTACCTAGTAGCGCAGATTCAAGATATTAGCGATCGCAAGCAAACAGAAATTCAACTTCAAAATTTATCTGCTCGCTTGGAGTTGGCAATTCAATCAGCCCAAATGGGGATTTGGGAATGGGATGTCATCCATAATAATCTCGTTTGGGATGCTCGCATGTGCGAACTATATGGGATTGATCCTAAGGACTTTTCAGGTGCAGACGCATGGCTCAATGGTATGTATCCTGAAGATATCCCAATCGCCTTAGAGGATTCGCGGCAAGCCTTAGCGGGTGAAAAAGAATATAACTCTGAATTTCGAGTTGTCTTACCCGATGGCAGCCTTCGCTTTCTCAAAGCCCATGCGATTATTCAGCGTAATGAGCAAAATGAGCCTCTACGCATGATTGGGGTCAATTACGATATTACCAAACGAAAACAATCAGAGATGAAGTTGCGAGAAAGTGAACTCCGCTTCCGTCGCGTATTTGAATCTAGTGTAGTGGGGATGTTATTTGCTGATTTTCAGGGGCATATTATCGAAGCAAATGATCGCTTCTTAGAAATGATCGGTTATACAAGGGAGGAATTACTCTCAGATCTAATTCATTGGGACGATCTCACTCCTGTTGAACATGCTTCTAATGATTTATTAGCAATGGAGCATCTCAAAAAACATGGTGTGATCAATCCTTGGGAAAAGGAATATTATCGTAAGGATGGTAGCCGCGTTGCGGTGCTGATAGGTGCGGCTCTCCTTCCTGATACAAAAGACCAAACTATTTGTATCGTTATGGATATTAGCGATCGCAAACAGGCGGAAAAAATCTTAGCGCAATATACCGCTGAAGTAGAAGATCTCTACAATAATGCTCCCTGTGGCTACCATTCACTCGATCCCAATGGTAGATATATCCGTGTCAATGAGACAGAGTTACAGTGGTTAGGATATCAACGAGAAGAAATGATTGGGCAGCCTCTGATTAAATTCTTTACAGAAGATAGTTGTCAAGATTTCTTTAGGAATTATCAGGTTTTTCTAGAACAGGGAGCGATCAAAAACGCCGAATATGACATGATTTGCAAGAATGGGTCGATTCTGCCCGTCATGATTAGTGCAACTGCCGTTAAAGACGAGCATGGTAACTACTTATATAATCGGGCAACGATAGTGGATATCCGCGATCGCAAACAGGCAGAATTAGCTCTCAAGGAAAGTCAGCGCTTTATTCAACAAATTGCCGATGCCTCACCGAATATTCTTTATCTATATGATATTCAAGACCAGCGCAATGTTTATACGAATCGCGAAATTGTTTCGATCCTAGGCTACTCTCCCGAAGAAGTGCAAGCGATGGGAGTAAATTTTACCCTAGAATTACTTCATCCTGACGATTTGCAAGTTGCTCTACCTAATTACTACGAAAGAATCAGAGCAGCTAAGGATGGCGAAATTATTGATACAGAATATCGGATGAAACATGCCAATGGGGAGTGGCTTTGGCTTTATAGCCGTGATTCAGTCTTTAGTCGTGATGCTGAGGGTAAAGTCAAACAAACTATTGGTACAGCTCAGGATATTACAGACCGCAAACAACTAGAACAGTCACAAAATCGCTTGCGTGCCATGCTAGAAGCCGCAACAGATTACATTCTCATTGCTGACTTGACAGGGAGAACCATTTGGATTAACACTGCACTCAAAAAACTTCGAGAACTTAGCGATGAGCAAGTACCGCAACAAATGCCAATAGATTATCATCCTCAATGGGTAGTTGATTTGCTAGAGCAGCAAGCCGTACCTACAGCGATCGCCAAAGGTAGCTGGATAGGAGAAACAGCATTACTGGATACTGAGGATCGAGAAATTCCTGTATCTCAGTTACTAATTGCTCATAAATCGCCTCAAGGTGAGGTGGAGTTTTTCTCTACGATTATGCGTGATATGCGTGTGCAAAAAGAATATGAGCAGAAACTAGAGAAAACTAATGCCGAACTACTCCGTGCCACTCAGCTTAAAGATGAATTTTTAGCCACTATGAGCCATGAACTCCGCACTCCCCTAAATGCAATTTTGGGAATGACGGAAAGTTTACAAGAACAAGTATTTGGCTCAATGAATAAACAGCAAATCCAAGCATTACAGACTGTTGAAAGTAGCGGTAATCATCTGCTGGAATTAATTAATGATATTCTCGATGTCGCTAAAATTGAAGCAGGACAGATCGAGCTAAAATATACCCCAGTTGTCATTAGCGATCTTTGTCAGTCTAGTTTGGCTTTTATTAGGCAGAAAGCTATCCAAAAACGGATTCAGATAGAAGTTGAAATTCCTCCCCTATCCTCTGAAATCTTAGTTGATGAAAGACGAATTCGCCAAGTGTTAATCAACTTACTTAATAATGCTGTGAAATTTACTCCTCAAGGTGGGCAGGTTACCTTAGCAGTAAATACACAGGAAGATCAAGTAAATGCTGAGTCAGATGCTTGGCTTCAATTTTCTATAACTGATACAGGCATTGGTATTTCCCCTGAAAAAATTTCTAAACTGTTTCAACCATTTGTCCAAATTGACAGTGCTCTCAACCGTAAATATACAGGAACAGGATTAGGACTTGCCCTAGCTAAACGAATTGTAGAACTTCATGGAGGTAGCATACAGGTAACTAGTGAAGTGGATCGGGGTAGTTGCTTTGAATTTGTTATTCCCTATAATAAAGCCCAATTAAAATCTACAACCGAAGTATATCCTCAAACTGATTTAGATATTGTGGAAATAATACCAAAATTAGCACCAGTAATTTTAGTGGTAGAGGATAATGAGGCTAATATCAATACTATTTCTAATTATCTTGAAGCTAAGGGTTATCATTTACTGTTAGCTAGAGATGGGCTAGAAGCGATCGCTATGGTCACAAAACATCATCCCAACTTAATTTTAATGGATATTCAAATGCCAGTGATGGATGGGCTAGAAGCAACTAAGCAAATTCGTCGAGATCCTAATCTAGCAAATATTCCGATTATTGCGCTGACAGCTCTAGCTATGTCGGGCGATCGCGAAAAATGTCTAGAAGCAGGAGCCAATGATTACATTACAAAACCAGTAAAATTAAAACAATTGCACACATTAATTCAGCAACTATTAGCGTAAGCTTGGATTAATAGGCTTTGCTCATCATGTATATAAGCAAAAAAATAGTTTATGGATATGCGATCGCCCTAAGTATGACTTTCTTAGGTTCGACGAGTGGTTTTTTGCTGGGAAATTATTATCATCAAGAAGCACTACAAAAAAACCAAGCCACGGTGCAAGAACGGCGGTTTATTGATGCACTCAAAATCAGTATTTTAAATAATCGCCCTACACAAAAAGCATCACCAAAAATCAATAGTCTAGAGGAATTCCATCAAGAAAGTAGCAAATTATTGGGGAATGTTCAAAAAGTGCTTACGCTTTTGGAAAGCCATCACTCTTCAGGAAAAAGTTCAAGAATAGTAGGACTAAATTCTCTCCTAAATGAGTATGAGGGATTAGTTAGAAAGTTTCAACAAGATACAACAAAGCGCATTGGACAACTAGAATCGCTTGCTAAATCACCCAAAACTTTAGGAGTAGCGGAATCGCGTTTAGAACAAATATTTGAGGCTGAAGATTTTGCCCAATTTCTTAATTTCTCTGAGCGTCTAGTTCCCTATATAGAAGTATTAGAGCAGCAGGAAATAGATGTTGACATTGCGCTAAACCAAGCGAAAGTACTGCGTATTCAGATAGTAATCGTGAGTTTGCTCTTGTCCGTCATGATCGCAGCATTATTTACCAGATATATCAGTCATATGATCGCCCTTGAGCAAGCAATTAATTATCAGAAATTGCAAGATCAATTATTGCAGTTAGAGAAATCAGAGGCAGCCTTACAAAAAAGTGAAGCCCATTATCGCGCTTTAATTGATGCCATTCCTGACTTAATCATGCGGATTAATCGGGATGGTGTTTACCTCGAATTTGTTGCCAGTCCCAATTTCCCTGTGATCGGGAATTTAGATAAAATCGTAGGAACTTTTATTTCTGAGACTCTGCCAGCTAGCGCAGCCCAAAAACGGATGGAATTTATCCAGCTAGCGCTAGAAACAAATTCTATCCAGATTTATGAGCAGGATTTATCGATTGATGGCAAGGCTCAGATTGAGGAGGTTCGCATTGTCCCCTATGGAAAGAATGAGGTTGTGGCACTGGTGCGCAATATTAGTGACCAGAAAGCTGCTCTCTATGAACGCCAAAAAGCAGAACTCGCATTAGCTGAGAGCGAATCCCAAAGTCGAGCTGTATTATCGGCTATTCCTGATCTGATGTTTCGTGTGGGAGCTGATGGAATTTATCGGGAGTTTTTTGCGCCATCCCGTGATTTTGCGATGCTTGCGCATGATATCGACATTACAGGTTTGTCGATGGCTAGCGTTTTACCTGCCGAGCTTGCCGATCGCCAGCTTTACTATTTGCACCAAGCCCTAGACACAGGTAACTTACAAATCTACGAACAACAATTAAGAATTGGCGATCGCCTGCAATATGAGGAGGTTAGAGTCGTCAAAAGTGGTGAAGATGAAGTCCTATTTATGGTGCGTGACATTAGCGATCGCAAACAGGCAGAAATCGCTCTTCAGCAAAGTGAATTAACGAATCGAGTCATTGTAGAAACAATGCCTGATCTATTGATCAAAATGGACTTGCAAGGGAATTATCTTCAGATGTCAGGAGGCAGAAATGTGCAGGTTAAAGAGCCATGCCGCACATCTGAGCAATCGGAAGTCTACAGTATTTTGTCGCCTGAGATGGCGGAACAGCGTCTTGATTATGCAAGAAAAGCGATCGCTAGCAATAGTTTACAGATCTATGAGCAGGTCTTTGATTTTGATGGGCAACTGCTCCATGAAGAAGTGCGCATCGCTCCTCTCAATCAACAGGAAGTCCTAATTATTATTCGGGATATCACTGATCGTAAACGCGCTGAGCAACAACTCCAACAGCTCAACCAAGAGCTAGAAGCCAAAGTAGAGGAGCGCACAGCCGCATTACAACAAACCAATGAAGAACTCATTCGCGCCACTCGCCTTAAGGATGAATTTCTCGCCAATATGAGCCATGAACTGCGTACTCCCCTCAATGCTATTCTCGGCATGGCGGAAGGGCTACAGGAGCATACCTATGGCGCAGTGAATGAGCGACAGATCAAGGCTTTACAGACTATTGAGCGGAGTGGACTGCATTTGCTCGAGTTAATCAATGAAGTTCTGGATTTAGCCAAAATTGAAGCAGGGCAGATCGAACTGAATTGCGCTCCAGTCATAATCAAAAATCTTGTCCAATCCAGTTTGCTGTTTATCAAACAACAGGCTGCAAAAAAGAATATCCAGTTAGAGATCCAACTACCGCTACACTTACCCGAACTCTTTGTTGATGAACGGCGCGTTCGACAGGTTTTAATTAACTTACTTAACAATGCGGTCAAATTTACACCAGAGGGAGGTTCCATTACCCTCAAAGCGCAACCTATCGATCTCGTTCCAGATTCGAGTGACCGCATCCCCCAAACATTCATCCAAATTGCTGTAATGGATACAGGTATTGGCATTTCGTCAGAGAATATTAACAGGCTATTTCAACCCTTTGTGCAAATTGATAGCGCCCTAAATCGTCGCTATGAAGGCACAGGATTGGGACTGGTTTTAGTCAAGCGGATTGTCGAACTTCATGGAGGCAAGGTCGAGATCACTAGCGAACTGGGTATAGGTAGTTGTGTCACTATTGAGTTACCCTGTGTGACTTATTTTCGATCCCCTCCAATAGTAAGGGAGTCATCCATCTCTGAAACCGCCTTAGTTCCTACCACTAACCCACAGGGTATCAATCAAGTTCCTCTTGTTTTATTGGCGGAGGACAATGAAGCTAATATTTATAGTGTATCTAACTACTTAGAAGCCGATGGCTATCGGGTACTCATTGCCAAAAATGGATTGGAGGCGATCGCCCTATCGCAAACCCATCAGCCTGACTTAATTTTGATGGATATTCAAATGCCTGAACTAGATGGACTCGAGGCAACCAAGCAAATCCGCAGCAATCCAAATTTAGAGAATATTCCGATCATCGCGATGACGGCTTTAGCGATGACAGGCGATCGCGAGAAATGTCTAGAGGCAGGTGCTAATGAATATCTAGCTAAGCCTGTACGCCTAAAAGTTTTATCCCAAAAAATTCAAGCCTTGTTAGATGTATAAATAGAGTTACAAGAGTTACAGCACAAATTGGCGTAATGACGTAGCTCTCTTTGAGGTTTGGGTGGCTATAGATATACAATAGAAATAACTAATGCTAAAGATATATTTAAGTTCTTCTAACTAGGGGGCAGAGTTACTGCATTTTAGGAAAAACTAAAAATGGATCTTTCATTGCAAAGAAGGTAATGTTTAGGTCTGTCCATCTCTCACTGACGATGACGGAAATCTTGAAAATGTGACGGGGCACGTTTTCAAAATTAATTATATCTTGCTAAAAAAAGACCAATTTATGAATAGTAGCGCTATTTTTAAATTGATATTTGATCGATATTTGTTATTTCATTCACTATGATTACAGTCCTATGAAGTCTAAATTTTTAAAGGTTTTTGCGCTAATTTTATGTACTTGCTTAACTGCGATCGCCATTAAAGCTTGTAGCTTCAATAATGAAAGTACACTAAAACCATTTAAGGTCGGTCTCAATAGCTGGCCAGGTTATCAAATTGCCCTGTATGCCAAAGAAGCAGGATTGTTTCGTAAGCGGGGCTTAGATGTCGAATTTATCCGTTTTATCAATCAACAAGACAATATTCGCGCCACAATGCGGGGGGCACAGGATGTGAGCTTTGTTCCCCTACCAGAAGTGATGCAGGTGGATTCTGCTGAAGAAAAACCTGTATTTGTGATGGTTGTCGATATCTCTGCTGGTTCCGATGGCATTGCCGCCGCTCCTAAAATTAAATCTGTTAAGGATTTAAAAGGTAAGAAAGTCAGTGCAAAACTCAGTACAGTTTCGCACTTGGTACTCCTCGAAGCGCTCAAGGCAAATCAATTGAAGCCAGAGGATATCGAAATTGTAGATGTCATCAATGAGCGTGGCGCAAATATGCTTAAAAAAGGCGATATTAGCGCATCCACTCTATGGGAACCTCTAATGACAGATACGGCTAAGGCGGTCGGCGGTAAGGTGATTCATACGACGGCGGATGTAGATAGTGTGGTCATTGATGGAGTCGCTACTCGTTCTAGCATTGTCACTACCAAACAAGATGAGCTAGTTAGCTTTATCGAGACTTGGTTTGAAGTGATGAAAGCTGTCGAAACCAAACCCCAAGAGGTTTTTGCCTCTGTTGCTAAACAACTTGGAATGACCACCGAAGCCTTTGCCATAGATTACAAAGGACTTAAAAAAGGCGACCTTGCGATGAATCGCCGCATGTTTGAGGGTGGGCGGTTGAAAGAGGCATACCAACAAACTCGGCAATTACTGCTAGCTGATCCCCGTCATGGGCGCAATATTCGAGAAGATGTCGAAATTAATGGCATCGCAGTTACGAAAGCAAGCAAAAATTGGCAATAACAACGTAAAAGTTTACCCATTAGCTAAATCAACTGCACCTAATGGGTAAACAAACCCACAATCAATTCTCTTCAAGTTGGGGTGGTGTTACTCTGCAATCCCTCCTTTGTAATTATGAGTAAGTATGAAAAAGCTCATGCAATTTCCTAAACATAAACTTTCTAACCAGTTGTTAATTGGATTTGGAACCTCCCTTGTCGTAATAGGCGTTACGGCGCTATCGATTATCTATACTTCTTTACGATCTAATTTGGAGGATCAAGTACATCAAAGGGCAACAGCAATTACACAAGGTTTAGAATTTGCCTCTGAGGGATTGATTGAGGATAAGGAAAAGTTTCTCTTAGATCGGATTGTCCAAAACTATGCGACCCTGCCCACGGTACTAGAACTATCAATCGTTGATCCTGATGGGATTTTGCTTGCCCATAGCCATGTCTTAGATAGTGATAAGGTTAATACCTATGCCAATATTCGTCCTACCCTTGTCCCATATCTCAAACAAGCATCTCAGATTGGAAAGAAAGTAAATATTCGGACAGTGTTGAATGGTAAACCTGTCATCGTTCAGTTTTTGCCTTTTAGCAGTACTTTGTTTAAGCAGGTAGGTAATAGCTCGTCAGAAAATAATCAATATCGCGGTGTGGCGATCGCTGTTATGGATCTCCAAAAAATGGAGCAGGATCTACTCCAAAATACCCTGTCATCGATTTTGGTGATCACAGTTAGTACTGGTCTGATATTGGCATTTATGGGCTGGTTGATCCGTACATTAGTTCTCCTGCCTTTGCAAAAAATGCAGCTATCGATCACCGATAGTGAACAACAGGAAAAATTTTGCTTACCCGATTTACCCACTAATGAAATTGGATTTTTAGGCTCCACCTTTTCCTCAGTATTTGATCAGCTGAAAGACTATAAGCAAATGGAATTGGCGATTGCGGAACGTAAATATGCCGAAGTTGCTCAACGCTATGAATTAGCCACTCGTGCTGCCAAAGTGTGGGTATGGGATTGGGATATCCAAACCGATACATTTGTGGTCGAGGCGGGGATTCAGGATTGGTTAGGCTATAGCAATCATGATCTTCCTAGTTATTGTCGCTTTAAACTCTGGCTAGACTACATTTATAGTAGCGATCGCGATTTGTTTCAATCATTGTTAGAGAGTCATTTAGAAGGTAAAACTACTGAATTTTCTTGTGAACATCGACTGCTTGATGGGCATGGTATGCCCCATTGGTTTTTATCACGGGGGCAAGCAGTTCAAGACGATAGTGGTAGAGTCTTACGGGCGATCGGCACAATTACAGATATTGCTGATCGCAAACAAGCAGAAATTGTCATTCATCAGCAAACAGAACGTGAATTTATTCTGCGCGAAATTACACAAAAAATTAGGCAAACCCTTGATCTTCAAACTGTTTTTGAGACTGCGGTTAAGGAGATTAGAAATTGTTTGAATGCGGATCGCGTCGGTATTTTTAAGTTCTATACTGATTCCCAATTTAATGATGGTGAGTTTGTTGCCGAGTCGGTCTTACCCGATTTCACCTCAGCGATCGAGATGAAAGTCCATGATCATTGCTTCGGTGAACAATATGCTGATGCCTATCATGCAGGACGAATTCAGGTAGTCAACGATATTCATAGCGCTGGGCTTACCGATTGCCATATTCAGATTCTATCGCAATTTCAAGTGCAGGCGAATTTAGTTGTACCTCTGCTCAAGTCCGATAAATTATGGGGTTTACTATGTATTCATCAATGCGCGAATCATCGTGTTTGGCGAGAAGTGGAGATTAATCTGGTCAAGCAAATTGCCAACCAATTAGCGATCGCTGTCCAGCAGGCAAGTCTATTTGAGCTTTTACAACAAGAATTAGCTGAACGCCAACAAACAGAAAACAAGCTAACTGAAACTAATCAAAAACTGGAGATTTCTAATGATGAACTCCTCCGCGCCACAAGAATGAAGGATGAATTTCTTGCCAATATGAGTCATGAGCTGCGGACACCGCTTAATTCGATTTTAGGCATGAATGAAGCCCTACAGGAACAAATTTTTGGAGCGATCAATGAGCGTCAAATCAAGGCATTGCAAACTGTTGAGAACAGCGCTACCCATTTATTGGCATTGATCAATGACATTCTTGATGTTTCTAAAATTGAGTCTGGACAAGTCACCCTAGATTTAACCGCAACATCGATCGAAAACCTATGTAAATCAAGTTTGGCATTTATCAAACAACAGGCTCTAACCAAGCGAATTCAAGTGATTAATCAGATCCCCAACTATTTGCCAGAACTGATGCTAGATGAGCGCCGAATCCGTCAAGTATTAATCAATCTACTCAATAATGCCGTTAAATTCACTCCTGAGGGTGGCACGATTACCCTAGATGTATCTCATGTCGCAACTACTGCCGAAATTAGTTACCTTCGATTTGCCGTGATTGATACAGGGATCGGGATCTCTGCGGAGAATATTCAAAAACTATTTCAACCCTTTATCCAAATCGATAGTGCCTTGAATCGGCAATATGTAGGGACAGGGTTAGGACTTGCCCTAGTAAAACGGATTGTCGAGCTGCATGGTGGCAAGGTTGGGCTAACTAGTGAAGTTGGTGTAGGTAGTTGCTTTAGCGTTGAAATTCCCTTCAACAAGTCTGAGCATGAGCTAGGGTCTCTAAAACTCGAACCCACAGAATCAATAGTAAATCCAAATCAATCAGAGTCAGCCGTATCACCAGTAGTTTTGCTTGCAGAAGATAATGAAGCTAATATTGGTACATTCTCTAGCTACCTCGAAGTCAAAGGTTATCGGATTATCCTTGCTAAAAACGGTAAAGAGTTGGTTGATCTTGCTAAAGCTAAGAAACCTGATGTAATTTTGATGGATATTCAAATGCCAGTAATAGACGGACTCGAAGCCGCTAAGCAAATTCGTCTCGATCCCGAATTGACTAATATTCCGATCATTGCTTTGACAGCTCTTGCGATGACAGGCGATCGCGAAAAATGTCTAGAGGCAGGCGCTAATGAATATCTGACTAAGCCCGTTAAACTGAAACAACTCGCGCAAACTATTCAAAAGCTTTTAAATTCTAGAATTGAGCCAAACAATTAGAATCTTGCCCCATCATATAGCAATCCCAAATGGTTTGTGGAAGCGCATCCCGAAGGGGGGCGCTTCCACAAACCCAAAAATCTACAAATGATTTAGGATTGCTATATATCTTAGATTGTTTCCCAAATCGAGTTCCTTAGTTCCATCATGTAGTACCTACCTCGTATGTCTAACCTCGAAAGCTCTCTATCTATAACTGATTTACAGGCGGCGATTATCCGTAATCCTCTAGTCGTAACAGCCGATACGCTCATGATGGAGGCGATCGCCGAAATGAGCAATACAATGCTCTGTGCCTCAAATGCTGAAGAACAGCAGGATTCCCTGTATCTTGAGGCGAAATCTAGTTGTGTCTTAGTCATGGAGGCAGAGTGCGTAGTTGGCATCATCACTGAGCGGGATGTGGTTCTACTGAGCGCTCAACAGCGATCGCTAGATAATTTGACCGTGCGTGAGGTGATGGTAGCGCCAGTAGTCACCTTGAGAGAAGCCGATTTTACAGATTTGTTCGCGGCAGTGAATTTATTTCAGCAATACCATATTCGCCATATCCCAATCTTAGATCAAGGCGATCGGCTGTTAGGAATAGTCACCCATGAGAGCCTATGGAAATTAATGCAACCTGTTTATCCGTCATCAGTCAAACAGACTAGCGAACTCCATACCAAAGTTGAGAATGAACAGATCAACGCCCAAGTTTCTGCAAAAATCGCTGCCTCCTTTTACCGACAAGCTCGTACTGCGCTGTTCGAGCGACAACGTACTGAAGCAGCGTTGAAAGTCCAAATTGACTTTAATCAATTGATTGCTGAGATTACGAGTCGGTTTGTCGATGTTCATCCTAATGAGCTTGATGCAGAGATCAACCATAGTCTGCAACTGATTGGGGAAATTACACAGGTTGATACTAGTTATATCTTTCAATATGACGATGTCAATTTGACTACGAGCATGACCTATGAATGGTCTAACAAGGGCATCCCTAGTCAAATAGCGCTAGCTCAGAATATTCCTTGCTGGACTTTGTTTCCTTGGAGTAGCCAAATTTTGATGCAGCGCGATATTGTTTATATCCGTGATGTTAACGATTTACCTACTGAAGCAGCGATCGATCAAGCTAATTGGCAACAGTTAAACTTAACTTCGATTTTGATGATTCCCTTAGTACAAAAATCCGTTACTACAGGATCAATTGGATTTTCCTCCTTTAGTCAGTCTCTAGCATTGGACGACAAGACCGTGCGACTATTGCAAGTGTTAGGACAGACTATTATCAATGCCCAAGCGCGTTCTCAAGATGAGAATAAAATCTATGAGAGCGAAGAGCGGCTACGACTAGCGCTAAACGCTGCTAACCAAGGCTTATATGACCTAAATCTGCAAACAGGATATGCATTAGTCAGTCCTGAATATGCAACTATGCTGGGCTATGACCATGCCACCTTTGAGGAAAGTAACGCTAAATGGATTGAGCGACTCCATCCTGATGATCGCGAAGCAGTAGCCAAGGTATATCAGGAATATATAGCTGGTAATTTGCCTGAATACAAAGTGGAATTTCGGCAACTTACCCATAGTGGTGAATGGAAATGGATTCTCTCTTTGGGGAAAATTGTGGAATGGGATGAAGCAGGTAATCCCTTAAGAATGCTCGGAACCCATACGGATATTCATGATCGTAAACAAGCAGAGGAACAGGCTCAACGTCGGTTAGTGATCCTTGAAGCGGCTCGCGATATTATTGCTTCTGTGGATGTTAATGGCTATGTCCTCTACCTCAATCAATCAGGGCGATCGCTCTTAGGTATTCCCCCTGACGAGGATCTCGCCCATACACAGATTCCTGACTACCATCCACCAGAGATTGCCGCGATAATTTTGCAGGAAGCTCTGCCCCAATGCGTTCAAAAGGGCTTTTGGTCAGGGGAGACCTTACTCCGCCGCCGTGATGGTAGTACTTTTCCTGTTTTGCAGATGATCGTCTGTCATCGAGGATCTGACAACAATGTTGAGCAGTTTTCGACAATTGCTAGGGATATTAGCGATCGCAAACAAGCTGAAGAAGCTTTACACCAACTGAATCAAGATCTAGAAGCCAAGGTGATCGAGCGCACTCAAGAACTTTGGCGGGTCAACAGTATGCAAAAGGCGATCCTTGATAGTGCTGATTACTCATTTATTTCTACTGATCCCGATGGTACTATCCAGACCTTTAATGCGGCGGCAGAGAGGATGTTGGGTTATAGCGCCTACGAAGTAATTGGTAAAGTGACACCTGCTATTTTGCATGATCCTCAAGAGGTAGTTAATCGGGCTGCATCACTCTCGGTGGAATTAAATCGTCATATCCCTGTGGGTTTTGAGGTTTTTGTTGCCAAAGCACGTCTCGGACTAGTCAGTGAAGAAGAATGGACTTATATTCGCAAGGATGGATCGCGATTGCCTGTGTTACTGTCTGTTACTGCTTTAAGGGATTTCAAACAGAGAATTACGGGTTTCTTAGGTATTGCCAAAGATATTAGTGAGCGCAAACGGGCGGAAATCAGTCTGCAACGGTATGAGAATATTGTATCTTCCACAAAAGATGGGATTGCGCTACTAGATCCTAACTATACCTATCAAATAGTTAATCAAGCCTATCTGAATTGGTGTAATAAATCCTTTGATCAAGTCATTGGATCATCTGTAAGAGATATTTTGGGAGCGGATTTGTTTGACGATTATATCAAACAACGACTCGATCAATGCCTAGGGGGACAGACTGTGCAATATGAAAAATGGTTTGACCAACCTAATGCAGTTCCCCAGTTTTTGAGTGTGACTTATACTCCCTATTTAGATCTCAACAAGAATATTGCGGGCATAATCGTTAGTTTTAGAGATATTACCAACCTCAAACAAGCTGAAGTCGCAATTCAAGAAAGTGAATCCAGATTCCGTTATCTTGCCGACTATGCGCCTGTAATGATTTGGATGTCAGGTTTAGATAAACTTTACTTCCACTTCAATAGACCTTGGCTAGAGTTTACAGGAAGAACTATGGAGGAAGAAGTAGAATATGGCTGGGAAGAGTTGATTCATCCTGAAGATCGTCAATTTTACATAGATAGCTATGAGAATATCTTTGATACCCATCAAAGTTTCTCCGTAGAATATCGTTATAGAAGATTTGATGGCGAATATCGCTGGTTGCTGTCTACGGGTATTCCTCGATTTGATGCTGATGGTGAATTTTTAGGATATATCGGCTCTTGTATTGATATTAGCGATCGCAAACAGGTAGAAGACCAACTACAGGAGTCCAAAGCCGAATTAGAGCGTTTCTTTAGTGTGGCTCTAGACTTATTATGTATTGCTGATATGGAAGGATATTTCTGTCGCCTCAACCGAGCTTGGGAAACGACCTTGGGATATACCATTGCTGAACTCGAAGGACAAAAATATTTAGACTTTGTGCATCCCGATGATGTGGCGGCGACTTTAGAAAGTATGGAAGCTCTAAGTGCACAGGATGCAGTCATCGCCTTTGTCAATCGCTATCGCTGCAAGGATGGAACCTATCGCTATATTGAGTGGTATTCCCGCCCCTATGGTAATTCTGTCTATGCTGCTGCCCGTGATATTACTAATCGCAAATATGCCGAAGAGGAGATTTTAGAAAAGCAGCGATTTATTCAAAAAATTGCCGATGCCTCTCCTAATATTCTCTATCTCTACGATATTCAAGAGCATCGTAATGTTTACTGTAATCGTGAAGTTGCCTCTGTGCTGGGCTATACTTCCGCAGAGATTCAGGCGATGGGCGCAGATTTGTTTAGTAATTTGATGCACCCCGATGATCTCGCCAAAATGCCTAACTATTATCAACAAATTGAAGCTGCTCAGGATGGAGATATCCTTGAGATTGAATATCGGATGCGTCATGTTGATGGCGAATATCGCTGGCTCTATAGCCGTGACTCTATATTTAGCCGAGATGAGCAGGGGCATCCCAAGCAGACAATTGGGACAGCACAGGATATTAGCGATCGCAAACAAGCCGACGCAGCTCTCCGCAATCTCTCTGATCGCTTGACCCTAGCCGTTAAATCTGGGGCACTTGGCATCTGGGACTGGGATATTCCGCACAACATCCTCCGTTGGGATGATCGCATGTATGAGCTATATGGACTTAAGCCAGAACAGTTTGCCAATGCCTATGATGCTTGGGCAAGTACCCTACATCCAGAGGATCGCTTAAATACTGAAAATGCGATTCAACAGGCTCTGCGCGGCGAAAAAGAATATGATCCTGAATTCCGAGTGCTGCTTCCCGATGGAACTAGTCGCTTCATTAAGGCATATTCTTTAGTACAGCGCAATGAACAAGGAGAACCACTAAGGATGGTAGGCATTAACCTTGACATTAGCGATCGCAAACGAGCAGAAATCACGATCCAGCAAACTACCGCGCAGTTAGAAGCATCTAACCGCGAGCTAGAAGCCTTTGCCTACTCGGTATCTCACGATTTACGTGCGCCATTAAGGGCGATCGATGGCTTTAGCAATGCCTTAATGGAGGACTATGCTGATAAATTTGACGAAGATGGTCGAGACTACTTCGAGCGCATTCGTCGCAATATCCAACGTATGGGAATGCTCATTGACGATCTGCTCAGACTCTCGCGCGTATCGCGATCGGAAATGCAGTATAGCAATGTTAACCTTAGCACCTTAGTCCAAGAACAAATTCATGACTTGCAAGAGTCAGATCCGCAAAGACAAGTTGAAGTGGTGATTGCCCCAGATCTATGTGTTACTGCCGATGTCACCCTGATGAGAGTGATCATCAGCAACTTAATCCAAAATGCTTGGAAATTTACCAGTCATCATGCCACGGCTCGCATTGAATTTGGAGTAATCCACCAAGAAGGAGAGCTTGTTTATTTTGTCCGCGATGATGGTGCAGGCTTTGATATGAATTACACTAAAATGCTCTTTGGCGTTTTCCAACGGCTACATAATACCAACGAATTTCCTGGTACTGGTATTGGTTTAGCCACAGTGCAAAGGGTAGTTCATCGTCATGGTGGTAGAGTGTGGGCTGAAGGCGAAGTCGAAAAAGGTGCGACAATTTACTTTACAGTGCCAAATATCCCCGTCAAGATATAACCATTTTTTGTATGGCTGAACCACTGAAAATCCTGATCATTGAAGACTCCGAAGATGACGCTCTCTTATTGCTCCGAGAGCTTCGTCATAGTGGATTTCAGTTGGTTTGGGAACGGGTAGAAACCTCTGAAGCACTACGTCATGCCTTACAGCATCAAGCTTGGGATGTGATTATTTCTGATTATCACTTGCCCACATTGGATGCGCCCACAGCGCTAGAAATTGTCAAACAATGCCAACTCGATCTCCCATTTATCGTGGTATCAGGAACCATTGGCGAAATTGCGGCAGTGGAAATGATGCGTCAAGGCGCTAATGACTACTTAATGAAGGGACACTTAGCCCGCTTAGCAGAGGCGATACGCCGTGAAATAAGGGAGTCAGAGATTCGTAGAGAACGCCTGCGGTCAAGACTTGAATTGGAGCAAACCCAAGAACGTCTCCAACTTGCCCTTGAGAACTCAGGTATTGGACTATGGGATTGGTGGGTACAAACGGGAGCCGTAACCTTGGACGATCGCTGGGCAGAGATTTTAGGCTATACCCCTGACGAATTGCAACCAATCTCTATTGCAACTTGGTTAAATAACCTCCATCCCGAAGATTTACCAAGGGCAAATCTAGGGCTAGAGAAGCACTTTCGGCGGGAGACCGAGACCTATGAATGTGAACTGCGAATGCGCCACAAGTTAGGGGCTTGGGTTTGGGTGCTATGCAAGGGCAAGGTAATGGAATGGGATAACTCTGGCAATCCAGTGCGAATGATTGGTACGCATATGGATATTACAGGGCGCAAGCAGAATGTGGAAATGCTGCTAAAACTCAATGAGACTCTCGAAGATCGTGTCAGGAGTCGTACTATTCAGTTAAGACAGAGTGAGGCTAGCTTAAGGGAAGCACAACAGATTGCCCATCTTGGTAGTTGGGAGTTAGATGTTCAGACTAGAAAATTTAGTTGGTCTGCGGAAGTATTTAGGATTTTTGGCTTAGATTCCGATCTGCCAGAGCTAACCTATGGGCAAATGCTCAATTATTTGGTAAAGGGTGATCGCGATCGCTTTGTCCAACTTATAGATCGAGCCATTACCGAGGGGACAAATGATGAAACCGATCTCCAGATTATTCGTGATGATGGCTCCTCTGGTTATATTTTCGTGAAGCTTGAAGTTATTAAGGATGAATCAGATCACGTAATTCGCGTATTTGGCATTGCGATGGATATTAGCGATCGCAAACAAGCTGAGATCCAGAGGCGACAGCTATTGCAAGAATTATCTGCCTTTAAACTTGCTTTAGATCAGACTGCAATCATTGCTACCACCGATGCCAAAGGGGTAATTATTGATGTGAATGAATACTTCTGTCGTATTTCTGGCTATTCCCGTGAGGAACTAGTCGGTCAAACCCATCGTGTTGTCAAATCTGGCTATCATCCCCATAGCTTTTTTCAAGATATGTGGCTCACGCTTTCTAGGGGGGCGATTTGGCGAGGTGAAATATGCAATCGACACAAGAATGGTAGTCTCTATTGGGTAGAGAGTACGATTGTTCCCTTTGTTGATCCTCAAGGACGACCATTTAAATATCTGGCGATTCGCTACGATATCACTGCTCGTAAACTAGCTCAAGCCAATTTGCAACAGGAAAATATTTTCCGTCAACAAATTATGGAAAATATGGCAGAAGGGCTATGTGTTTGTTACGAAATTGAGGAATTCCCTTTTCTCCATTTTACGGTCTGGAACCGACAAATGCAGTTGATCACAGGTTATTCCTTAGCCGAAATTAATCAATTGGGATGGGAGCAAAGTTTGAGACCTGTATCCCAGAGACAAGCGCAGGAAAGCAATTATCTAGACATGGCATCACCCGTCGAGCATCCTATCCATGAGGAATGGGAGATTCAGCATAAAGATGGGCGAAAGCTGACTATTGCGATGTCGCGATCGTTTTTATCTAGTGATGATGGTAAATCCTATCTGCTGGCACTGCTCCAAGATATTACCGATCGCAAACAGGCAGAACTGAAGTTAAAACAACAGGCAACCCAAGAACATTTGCTCAGTTCTATCACCAAAAGAATGCGTTTATCTCTGGATCTAGATGAGATTCTGAATGCAGCTGTTGAGGAAATCCATCAAGTATTAGAGTTGGATCGGGTGTTAGTTTATCGGGTCTTTGAGGGAGGAACAGGAGCCGCTATAGCTGAATCAGTATCACCAAACTGGCCCAAAATTTTAGATATTGTCTTTCCTGAAGAAGTATTCCCAGAACAAAACTATGAGCGCTATGTGCAGGGAAGAATATATACACTTAGAGATCGCGAAGATCCTCAACAGTTTGTTTTACCCTGTTTAGTCGAGTTTCTTGCTGAAATTCATGTTAGAGCCAAACTCGTAGTCCCTATTATTCAGCAACAAAAATTGTGGGGCTTGCTGATTGCTCACCAATGCGATCGCCCCCGTCATTGGCAAGATTGGGAAATTGATCTACTTAAGCAGGTAGCTATTCAACTAGCGATCGCGGTTCAGCAGGCGAGTTTATTTGAGCAGCTTCAACAGGAACTCTCTGTCCGCCAACAAGCCGAGGCACAACTAACGGAGAGCAATCAACAACTTGCCATTTCTAATGAGGAACTCATTCGAGCAACCAGAATGAAAGATGAGTTTCTTGCCAATATGAGCCATGAACTCCGTACCCCTCTTAATGCCATTTTAGGAATGACTGAAGGACTCAAGGAAGGGGTCTTTGGTACAGTGGGCGATCGCCAGATTAAAGCTCTGCAAACCGTTTATAGTAGTGGTCTGCATCTATTGGAACTGATTAATGACATTCTCGATGTTGCCAAAATTGAGTCTGGGCAAGTGACTCTAGAGTTAACCAATGTGTCCATCACCAATTTATGTCAATCGAGCATCGCTTTCATTAAACAACAAGCCTCAGCCAAAAAGATCCAAGTCATCGACAAGATCCCCCCATATTTGCCCGAATTAATGCTCGATGAACGCCGTATCCGTCAAGTATTAATTAATCTGCTAAACAATGCCGTGAAATTTACCCCTGAGGGAGGGACGATCACCCTCGAAGTTTCCTCCTACATAGCCAATTCAGGCATAGCTAATTCAGAGAAAAACAATGCTGAGGATGTTAGTTATCTGAGAATTGCGGTGATTGATACGGGTATCGGTATCTCCGCAAAGAATATACAGAAACTATTTCAACCATTTATCCAAATCGATAGTGCTTTGAATAGGCAATATGTGGGTACAGGTTTGGGACTTGCCTTAGTAAAACGTATCGTCGAGCTACATGGTGGTAAGGTCGGACTCACTAGTGAAGTGGGAGTCGGGAGTCACTTTATGATCGATCTACCGTCCAAGAATTCCTCAATACATTCTCTGCCATCTTCTTCCGAATTGACAACTAATGCAGATGTGATTTCTTCCGCAATTCATTCAGAATCAACCACATCACCTCTGATTTTACTAGCCGATGACAATGAAGCAAATACTAGTACGATCGCTTGTTACCTAGAGGCAAAGGGATATCGGTTGCTTCTCGCGCAAAATGGTCAAGAGGCGATTGCGATCACTAAAGCCAATCATCCCGACTTAATTTTAATGGATATCCAAATGCCAGTTATTGATGGACTGGAAGCAATTAAACAAATTCGGCTTGATCCTCATTTAGTAGATGTTCCGATTATTGCCCTGACTGCTTTAGCAATGATAGGCGATCGCGAAAGGTGTCTAGCTGTAGGAGCCAATGAATACATTGCGAAACCAGTTAAACTGAA
This sequence comes from Pseudanabaena sp. Chao 1811, assembly GCF_027942295.1. Lineage (NCBI taxonomy): Bacteria > Bacillati > Cyanobacteriota > Cyanophyceae > Pseudanabaenales > Pseudanabaenaceae > Pseudanabaena > Pseudanabaena sp. Chao 1811. The sequence goes on along the minus strand of NZ_CP101416.1, from coordinate 1,096,646 downwards.
GCAATTAGCCAGTACTATGCAACTGCTTTTAAAGAATTAGGATAGCCGACATAAAGCCTTGCCTATCCTAAGAAATTATTTAAGAATGTGTTTGAGAAGTCTCCTATCTAGCATAAATTTCTGCTTTTACCCCCCTTAATCCCCCCTTTCAAAGGGGGGAAACTTGAATTCTCCCTCCTTTTTACCATTTTCCGCCATTTGCGCGGCGCGAAGCGCCGCGCAAATGATGTTATCGAACTCACGTTAAGATAGAGACTTGGAAAACTGCGATAATCATCATGCTGGTACTTACACATCTATGGAAGCGATCGCCGTCTTAGACAAAGTTTCTTATATCTATCCCAACTCCAAGGAGACAGTATTAAAGGATATTTCCTTAACGATTAATAAAGGAGAATTTTTAGGTGTTATTGGCGCGACGGGGGCAGGTAAAACCACACTATGCCTAGCCCTCACAGGTATCGTCCCCCAGTTTTATGGCGGTAGGTTTTTTGGCAAAATTGCGATCGCAGGTTTAGATAGCCTCGAACATCCCGTAAGTGAGCTAGCGCGACACGTGGGTATCGTCTTTGAAGATCCTGAAGTCCAGATCACCGCAACATCTGTCGAAAATGAAATTGCCTTTGCCTTAGAAAATCTCTGTGTTCCTCGCGAAGAAATTCTACGCCGCATTCCCATCGTTTTAAAATCTGTGCGCCTTGAAGGTTTCGAGCAGAAGAATCCTCAAGAATTATCAGGTGGTCAAAAACAAAGATTAGCGATCTCCGCCGCCCTTGCCCTTCAGCCTGATTTACTGATCCTCGATGAGCCAACCTCACAACTTGATCCCATTGGTTCCCAAGAAGTATTTGCCACCGTTAGAGAACTCAAAGAGAAACTGGGGGTCGCAATTGTGATGGTGTCCCATGCTGCCGAAGAAATGGCAGAGTTTTGCGATCGCATTGCCTTGCTATCAGAGGGCAAATTGCAAGCCCTTGGCACGCCTGCGGAAATTTACGGACAGGTAGATTTATTGCAAAAAAATAAATTACGTCCTCCCGAAGTTGCCCAAGCATTTCATAAAATTCAGCAAAAAGGCATTCATCTTGATCGGATTCCCGTTACCTTAGAATCTGGAATGCAAGCTTTAGAGATTTTGCGATCGCAAAGTCAAATCATTGCTCCCCCAGATTTCTCAACACTAAATTCTATCAACCTCAACAAATCCCCTGTTCTATCAGTCCAAAATCTCCAACATATCTATGATGATGGTACTGAAGCATTAAAAGATATCTCCATTGATATCTATGAAGGCGAATATGTCCTCGTCGTTGGACAGAATGGAGCAGGGAAAAGTACTTTGGTTAAGCATTTCCTGAATCTCCTCAAACCCACTAGTGGCAAAGTATTAGTACGCGATCGCGATACGAGTCAACTATCCGTCAGCGAACTTGCTCAATCTATCGGGTATCTCGCCCAAAACCCCGACAATCAAATCTTCAATACTAGTGTTGAGAAAGAAGTCTCCTTCGCATTGCCATTCCTCGGCTATAAACCTGAAGCAGTCAAACAAGAAACAACCCGCAGTCTCAAAGCCATGCAGCTATGGGAACATCGTAACGCTCATCCCTTATCTTTACCGAAAGGCGAACGCGGTAGGATCGTGATTGCTGCTCTATTGGCAATGAATCCCGATATTATCATTTTTGATGAACCAACCACAGGACAGGACTATCAAGGTGCAGATTCTATTCTAGAAGTGAGTCGGCAACTGCATCAAATGGGCAAGACTGTAATTGTGATTACGCACCATTTATATTTAATGCCCGATTACGCCGATCGCGCGATCGTCATGGGCAAAGGCACAGTTTTACTAGATGCCCCCTTGCGCCAAGCCTATCATCAGACTGATTTACTAGAGTCCACCTATCTCACCCCACCACAGTCTGTAGTGCTATCACAGCACCTCAGTAAAATCTGCGATCGGGACTATCCACTTGTTACTCCCCAAGAATTTGCCAATTGTTTTGCCGTAAATTAGTCACAGTGATCTAGTGGATAGGACGGGAGGTGCAAAGCACCTCCCGTCCTATCCACTAGATCATAGTTATTCTTCCATAAACTATATGAAAATCCAAACCGTTAAATACGATTCTCTGTTCACGCGCTTAGATTTTCGGTCTAAGTTAGTAACTATACTGTCCATTACGATACTTGCCTTTGTTTGGGAAAGTCCGATTGCTGGCGGTATCTTGATGCTGAGTGTAATTTTAGCTTGTGTTCTCGCAGGAGTGCGACTGAACTACTTAGGAACAATTTTAAAGGTGATGATTCCTTTTTATCTTTTTTTGATAGTGAGTATGGGATTCTTTAATGTGGAGCAAGTAAAACTTCTCGCTCACAAATCAGAGTTGACGACTATATTTAGCTTTCCGCAGACATGGTGGCTGATTGGTGGTGCAAAAATGAGTTGGGAAGGAACATTGTATGGATTGAATATAGTCTTTAAGACCCTAACGATGATTTTAGTAATTCCCTTAGCAATTTTTACAACTGATGTGAATCAGATGACTGTAGGCATGGTCAGGGCTAAGATTCCCTATAAAGTGGTATTTATCTTTTCATCTACCTTACGATTTGTACCATTGCTATTAGAGGAAGTGCAATCAATTATTGAGTCTCAGCGCTTACGAGGGCTGAATTTTGAGAAGATGAGTGTTGTCAAGAAAGCACAGGTTTATGCCAAGGTTGCCGTGCCTTTAATTTTAAATTCCCTTTCCAAATCCCAAAAATTAGAGATTGTTTTACAGTCAAAAGCTTTTTCTGGCAGTTCCAATCGTACCTATCTCCATGAGTCGGCACTCACTATTCCTGATTATGTATTAATGATTGGTTCAGTTGTGCTGTTTATTGTCGCGATCGCCTTATATTTTGGTTTCGGAATCGGTAAGTTTAGTTGGTTAATTTATCCCTAAAGACAAAAGAGAGTGGCGGCGCGAAGCGCCGCCACTCTCTTTTGTCTTTTCTTGATCCATGCTTCACATTTTTGGGATTCGTACTTATAATGTATGGGTATGTATTAAGTATTATTACCGTCTCAGCTTTCAGGGCTACTATGCAAACATGAGATTGAATTGTGTTATCCACATCGCATTTATGCAAACACTCTAATCCCTCTTAATGCACCAAACTTTAATCCTACAACTATCCCCATAAATTCATCCTTACTGGAGGCAACAGAAATATATGTCTACCGAAACTATCACTCGTCCTACAACCATACGCAAAATTGCCCCAAGATATCGAGTTTTATTGCATAACGACGACTACAACTCGATGGAATATGTAGTCCAAACCTTAATGCAGGTTGTTAATGGGCTAACCCAGCCTCAAGCTGTGGATATTATGATGGCTGCCCATGCTAGTGGCTGCGCTCTAGTGATTACCTGTGTACAGGAACATGCTGAGTTTTATTGTGAAGGACTACAAAGTAAAGGTTTAACTAGCACCATCGAACCAGAAGAATAGGTAAAAAAGCATCGCGAAGTGATGCTTTTTAGACAATAGAGAAAAGGTAGGATGGTTCTTAGTAATAGTCCTACCTTTTTGTTGTGAACTTCGATCGCTTAATTTCTCGATTAAACTCCTATCAGGCTCCAATCCGCATCATCCTATTTTTGCTGACATTACTAGCCATCTGGCTACCGATCGCAGCACCGATGTATTTGATTTTTGGCGAACCAGTGGGGATTGCGCTCACAATTTTGTTGTATTGTGAATTTTTGGGCTTAATTTGGTTTTGGGGGCGCAAAATTTCTCAATATGCCCATCCCTTTCGCTATTACGGGCTATCTTTTACTGGTAAAAATGGGCGTGATTTTTTATTTGGTTTGAGCTTAGGGAGTGCCACCCTCTTTATTTTTATGGGTTTACAAGCGAGCTTAGGTTGGCTAGCCTTGCAAACGGTGCATTGGCATGATCCCCTACCAACAAGATTATTACCAGCGATCGGAGTCTATTTTGTGGATTGGCAAGGCGCGATCGCCCCAGGGCTATTGACTTCGATCGGTGTAGGCTTTGCGGAGGAAATGCTGTTTCGTGGCTGGATTTTGTCAGAACTTGAGCGGGACTACTCTAAAAAGACGGCGCTGATTTCCGCCAGTCTCTTTTTTGCAGTTTTGCATTTTATTAAACCCCTAAATGTCATTCTGGCGACATGGAGTCAATTTGTCGGTTTGGTCATTCTCAGTATGGCGCTAGTACTGGCAAGGTGGCGTTGTGATGGTCGTTTAGGTGTGGCGATCGGTTTGCATGGGGGACTAGTGTGGTGTTATTACATCGTCAATACAACCCATTTGCTCAAACCCACAGGGGCTGTACCTGAGTGGGTGACGGGGCTGAATGGTAATCCCCTAGCAGGTTTGATGGGGATCATCTTTTTAAGTGCGATCGCGATCGGGTTTCATAAATTTCCCAAAAATAAAGCCAGACCAAGTTGAGGTTTATTTTTTTTGAAATACCTCTTGCCAGTGGTGCAATAAGTGTATATGATTAGATTCGCTTGGAAGACATCTGAGCAAAGGGTCGATGCCCGAGTGGTTAATGGGGGCGGACTGTAAATCCGCTGGCTACGCCTACGCTGGTTCAAATCCAGCTCGGCCCATCTAAATAAAATAAAAAAGCCTCGCTTAGCGAGGCTTTTTTATTAGCAAAGTAATTACAAACGTGAGTTCGATATAGCCATTTACGCCGTGCTTTGCACGGCACAAATAGCGAAAATGGAAAGAATCGCCAAGCGATTCTTCTTTTAAACATAAAGTGGGGATTAAGCCAAAATTTGGGTTAATGCTGAATCAATATCGGGATATTTAAAAGCAAATTTATAGATTTCGGCTTTGTGGGGAATCACACGCTGACCATCTAACAATACGGTTGCTCCCTCACCAAATACCAAGATTAAAGCCGCCGCAGGTGCTGGCAAAAAAGCAGGACGTTTGATTGCTTTGGATAGGGCAATCGTAAAATCTTCATTGGTCACAGGTTGAGGAGCTGTGGCATTGATTGCGCCCGTCACTTCCGAATTTTTCAGCGCATAGATGATTAGCTCGATGAGATCATCGCGATGAATCCATGAAAACCATTGCTTACCTGTTCCCAGTTTACCGCCACCACCAACTTGGAAAATTGGTAGCATCTTGGCGATCGCACCACCCATACCCAAAACAATACCTGTTCTGAGCTTTACTAGGCGTACCCCCAAGCCAGTAACAGCCTCAGCCGCATCTTCCCAGTATTTACAAACATTTGCCAAAAAGTCATCGCCTGCGACGCTATATTCATCAAAGGTCTTATCGAGGCTGGTTCCGTAATAGCCGATCGCTGAGCCACTGATTAAAACTTGAGGCTTCACTTCGGCTTGGGCGATCGCTTCAACCAATACTTTAGTAGTTAAAATACGACTATCGCGGATCTCCTGCTTACGTTTATCAGTCCAGCGCACACCTGCAAGGGGTTCACCCGCAAGGTTAATGACGGCATCACTACCAGAAATCACCCCTGCCCAATCTCCCAACTTCAATGGGTTGTAGCCAACCACTTCCACATTGGGAAAAGATGACTGGGGAAATAGACTACTGGCTTTTTGGGAATTACGAGCTAAGACCACAATGCGATCGCCCAAAGCATGTAATTGCTCAACTAATTTGGTTCCGACAAATCCCGTAGCACCTGTCACTACAATTTTCATAATATATTTCTGCTTAAATTGTTTTTGAACTACATCACTCTGCGATTAAACAAATCACAATATTGGGGGTAACAGTGTTGATTTGCACCATTTACAGCCAGAATATTATGTCTTACTCCGCATCCAACGTTGTAGTAGGAATGTTTGATCTAAATCTTAGGGGTATCCGTCTCCAACCAGTTAATTTTCTCAAGGCGAAAAATCATTCGTACAAATACTCATGGATAGCTCATCAAAAACCAAGTTGTTAATAGTTGACGATGAAGTGGATAACTTAGATCTGCTATATCGCATTTTTCATCATAGTTATCAGATTCTACGAGCTAAAAATGGATTTGAAGCTTTAGCGATTTTAGAAGGTGAGCCAGATATCGGTGTCATCATTTCCGATCAAAGAATGCCCATGATGTCGGGTACAGAGCTATTGAGTCAAGTTGCTGAGATTTATCCTGACACCTTACGCATTATCTTAACGGCTCATACAGATGTTCATGATTTGGTTGAAGCGATTAATCAATCAAAGGTTTTTAAATATATCACCAAGCCCTATCATGTCGAAGAATTGGTTCAGGTGATTCAACAGGCAACTGAAATCCATAAGTTGCTAAAGTCCAGAACTTCTAAACTGCGTAATGAACTAGAAAGCGCCGAAGCTAAATATAAAAGTATTTTTGAGAATGCGATCGAGGGGATTTTTCGGACAACGATCGATGGGCGTTATTTAATTGCCAACCCAATGTTGGCAAAAATTTATGGATATCCTTCTTCGTCATCACTGATTAATAGTGTCACCAATATTGCGAATCAGCTTTATGTAAATCCATCACGTCGCCAAGAATTTATTGATATTTTGCTATCCCATGAAACGGTTACTAATTTTGAGTCACAGGTCTATCGACGGGATGGCACAAAAATCTGGATTTCAGAAAATGTGCGGGCAGTTCGAGATGAAGAGGGAACTCTAATCGGTTTTGAAGGTACGGTTCAAGATATTACTCAACGCAAGAGAGCCGAAGAAGAATCCCAGTTATTGCAACGCCTAACCCTAGAAATTAGTGCTGCCAACGACTTCCAATCTGCATTAGAAATTACTCTCAGCAAAATTTGTCAATTTACGGGATGGGACTATGGCGAAGCATGGATACCATCCCCTGATAGCCAAGTTTTGGTATGTAGTCCTGCATGGTATAGCAGCATTGAAGGATTGCAAGAATTTCGCCACTATAGTGAAAAGATTTCCTTCTCCTCAGGACTTGGCTTTCCGGGCAGAGTCTGGGGACATCAGCGCCCAGAATGGATTTGGGATATTGCCCTTGAACCTGAAACCAGCTTTCTCCGCAAATATCCTGCGATGGAATGTGGTTTGCGATCAGGCTTGGCGATTCCTGTGAGCGCCAATAGTCAGGTTGTAGCGATCATGGTTTTTTTTACTAGATCCCCAAATGATGGCGATCAGCAATTGGTGGGTTTAATCGGGGCGATCGCTATGCAGTTAGGAGCCTTGATGTTGCGTAAACGGGATGAGGAAGCACTGCGATTGATGAATGAAGAACTTGCCCTAGCCCGCGATCGCGCCTTAGAAGCTAATCGTACAAAAAGTACCTTTGTGGCAAATATGAGCCATGAGTTACGCACCCCCCTCAATGCCATCATCGGTTATAGCGAAATGTTGCAAGAGGACGCGGATGAACTTGGCTTACAGGATTTTGTTCAAGATCTCCAAAAAATTTATCAATCGGGAAAGCATTTACTGGATTTGATTAACGATATTTTGGACATGACCAAAATCGAAGCAGGTAAATTAGAAATCCATTACGATGATTTTGATGTTCCTATTCTGATTAGAAATACCACTACATCAATTCAACCATTACTTCTCAAAAATAATAATCACTTAATTGTCGATTGCGATCCTCAGCTTGGGGGCATTCATGCAGATATGACTCGCCTGCGGCAAGTTCTATTAAATGTGTTAAGCAACGCTTGTAAGTTCACCAAATCAGGGGAAATTCAAGTCAAGGTCAGTCGGCAGCATTTTGAACAAGGAGAATATTTTTGCTTTACGATTAGCGATACGGGAATTGGCATTAGTCCTGAAAATATTCAAAAGCTGTTTCAACCTTTTAATCAAGCCGATAGTTCTACGACTCGCCAGTATGGAGGTACAGGTTTGGGACTTGCTATTAGCCATCGTCTTTGTCAGATGATGGGCGGCGAAATTACAGTACAGAGTGTATTGGGCAAAGGATCAATCTTCACGATCTATTTACCAGTTAATAGTGAAATTGCGAAACAGAATAACAAGCCTAAACTATCGGTATTATCAAAGCAGCAATTAATTGCCAATCAGTCCAATTTAGATGACAAATTAGAAAAACCAGTTTATCCATCGATTTTAGTGATTGATGACGATCCTAATGTTCATCAATATACAAAATCCTATTTGAGTCACCTCGGCGTATTTATTTATTCCGCCTTCAATGGTGAGGATGGTCTGGATTTAGCCCATAAAATTTTGCCTAATGCCATTATTTTGGATGTGCAAATGCCATCAATGAGTGGATGGGAAGTTCTGAAGGATTTAAAGTCACAACCATTGACTTCAGGAATTCCGATTATCTTGCTGACAATTAATAATGACTACCATGAGAGTTATGAGATTGGCGCACAGGATTACTTATTTAAGCCCATCGATCGCGATCGCTTGATTCTCTCAATTGATAAACATCGCCCTACGCCTAAGGCTCAGTTATCAATCTTGATTATCGAAGATGATATTAATATCCGCTCAATGCTGAGGCGCATGTTAGAAAAGGAGAACTGCCTTGTTATAGAGGCACAGGATGGACATGAGGCTTTAGCTGTACTGGTTAAACAGACTCCCCAATTGATTTTGCTAGATCTGATGATGCCAAATATCGACGGGTTTGAGTTTATTCATTTACTCAGATTGCGGCAAGATCTTCCTTCCATTCCCATTATCATCATTACCGCTAAGGATTTGACTAACGAAGATTATGTGCGGTTGAGTGGCTCTGTCCAGAAAATTCTCCAAAAGACAAACTTCAGCTATGTGCAGTTACTAGAAGAAATTGTGCAACGCCTGTATAAATTTGGCATCTTGACTAAAAATTAGATTTTTGAGATTGTTCGTTGCTGCTCCGTCAATACGTGATGATGTCCCTCTCAGAGAGTGGGACATCATCACCCTAAAAAATTTATCAGGTGAAAGCGTCACTCACACTAAATGAATGATTGCTACACTATTGCAATAAACTATTGCTTATTTTCTTGCGCTCCAGACTCTAGACCGCCATTTCAATGCCAAATACTAATATTACGATTCATCCCCGCGCCATCGTCCACCCTAATGCCAAAATTGGTGAAGGGACATCCATCGGAGCTGATGCCATTGTTGACGAGTTTGTGCAGATCGGCGATCGCTGTGAGATTAGAGCAAGGGCAATCGTGACGGGGCATACGAAGATCGGCAATGATAATCAGATTGGTTATGGGGCAATTGTTGGCTCAGAGCCTCAGGATACCTCCTACAAAGGCGCAATTAGTTTTGTGGAAATTGGCGATCGCAATGTATTGCGCGAATATGTCACCGTCAACCGTGGCACGAAGGAAGGCTCGGCTACCAAAATCGGTAATGATAATTTGCTATTTACAGGCGCACATGTTGCCCACAACTGTACAATCAGCGATCGCGTAATTTTAGTAAATAACGTTTTGCTAGCGGGTTATGTAGAGGTGCATAACAATGCTTTTATGGGTGGGGATTCCGTAGTGCATCAGTTTACGCGCATTGGCTCCTATGCGATGATTCGTGGACAAACTCGCCTTGGGATGGATGTGCCTCCCTACTGCATGGCAGTTGATACAAATATGGTGTTGGGACTCAATCGCCTTGGTCTGCGCCGCAATGGTTTTAGTCACGAACGCCGCCGAGCGATCCTCGCAGCCTATGATGTGATTTATAAATCCGATCGCAATCGTACTCAAGCGATCGAATTCCTCGAGTCAGATCTCGAATTTGCCGATAATCCTGATATTCAATTATTTTGCGATTTTATTAAATCTAGTCGTCGTGGTATTTGCAAACATTACGAGCGAGGTGCAAGTCGCGTCGAAGAAGATTAAGACCGATGAAATCCATACCATCGGTATGACTTTCACAATTTCAGAATTGCCAAAATGTGCTGCTAATCATGGGAATTATTACCAAACGTTCATCTAAAAAAGTTCGAGCTAATGAGATCCTCATTCGCCTGAAACGCTTATATCCCGACGCAACCTGTTCCCTAGATTATGAAACCCCTGTACAGCTTTTAGTAGCGGTAATTCTCTCGGCTCAATGCACCGATGAGCGTGTGAATATGGTGACACCCAAATTATTTGCGCGTTTTCCCGATGCGATCGCCCTAGCCAATGCTGATCTTGATGAGCTCATGGAATTAGTCCATTCCACAGGCTTTTATCGCAACAAAGCTAAAAATATTCGTGGCGCTTGCGAAATGATCATCAGAGACTTTGATGGGCGAGTCCCCAATACGATGGAAAAGCTACTCAAACTACCGGGGGTAGCTCGTAAAACTGCCAATGTGGTCTTAGCCCATGCCTATGGGATTAATGCAGGCGTGACCGTTGACACCCATGTAAAGCGCCTTACCAAGAAATTGGGACTAACCAAATTTGATGAACCGATCAAGGTCGAACGCGATCTCATGTCACTACTGCCCCAACGGGATTGGGAAAATTGGTCAATCAGGATTATTTATCACGGACGGGCGGTTTGTAATGCCCGTAAACCTATGTGTGATCGCTGTGAACTCGCTGATTTATGCCCATCAGCATCACTGTAAAATCCCTATAAGAAGGGAGCTTTACCGACTTTTTATAGATTTGCGAAAAAGCTCACATTACCAGTTCTTGGGGCGATGGTTGTGAAGTTTTCTAAAGATACTCACCCTTTATGCAGTGACATCTGCGCTTATTCCCTAAAATGAAGACAAAATTCTCCCTGCAATCTTTACTTAATAAAGACTTATGACAGATTTTGTAAAACCATTCAAAAATGATCCCCAACTAGGGAATTTGTCTACTCCTATCAGCGACTCAGCGATTGTGAGAGCTTTTATCGGTAGCCTTCCTGCTTACCGTGCGGGCTTGTCTGCTAGCCGTCGTGGTCTAGAAGTTGGCATGGCTCATGGTTACTTTATCTATGGACCTTTTGCCTATTTTGGTCCTCTTAGAGATACTGAGCTTGGTGGTCTTGCTGGTTTGTTTGCAGCCGCAGCTCTAGTTGTGCTATTGACCCTTGGCTTGTCCTTGCATGGTCAAAGCGTAACTACTCTCCAGTCTAGCTCTGCGGTTGAAGCACCTGCTGACTTGGGTACAACCGCTGGTTGGAGCGAATTTGCTAGCAGCTTCTTGGTTGGTGGTGCTGGTGGTGTGGCTTTTGCTTACTTCCTAAGCAACCTAGAGCCATTCCAAAAGTTTATTCCTTTAATTTGGTCCTAAGACATCTGAAGTGTTGTTAACTTCAGCACTGAGATTAATTTCATCCCAAGTTAAATTCTGAAATAATTCATACTTATTCAAGGAACCTCATAACCATGACTGGATACTACGCTCACTTCTACGTTTCTTACATTTTCGTACCCCTATTTGGAGTAATCCTCCCTATCGCTGCGATGGGCTTGCTATTTAACTATGTTGAAAACTAAAGCATCCTTGATGCCAGCTTTTTAACCTGTCCTCTGTAATTTATTTTTCATTAAATTTTCCTAAGGCGATCGCCTGACGGTGAAAAGGAGAGTTGGTACTTTGTGCCAACTCTCCTTTTTGCTGCAAGGTCAATTTTGTGAAGAGTTAAGATAGGGACATTATTTTTTTTTACATCTATGTCATATCTACACCTAGCTATCACGACCTTATTGGCGATCGCTTGTTTATTCCTATCCCCTCTTAATGTTAAAGATGCTCAAGCTGAAACCCTTTCCTTTAGCCATGCTCAGTTAAAAGGACGTGATTTCTCAGACAGAGTACTAGCGGGTTCGGGCTTTGCCAATGCCAATATGGAGGGGGCAAATTTTGAAAATGCGGATGTACGTGGATCTGTATTTAGTGCAGCGATTTTGCGAAATGCTAATTTGCGCGGGGCAGATTTTTCGGGAGGACTGCTAGATCAGACGGATTTTGCTAAGGCGGATCTGAGTAATGCTGTGTTAGTTGAGACGATTCTCTTACGCAGTACTTTTGATTTTGTCAATATTGATGGTGCCGATTTCACAGACGCAATTATGGATGGTGGACAGCGTAAGTGGTTATGCACTAAAGCAAAGGGAATTAATTCTAAAACAGGGGTTAGTACTAGAGAATCTCTAGAATGTGACTAGCCTAATAATAAATTAAAAACCTATAGCGCACGCTCAGCGTGCGCTATAGGTTTTTAATGGGATCGATCTAGATATGAAACTCGACTTCTAATAGAGATAAATCATCTTCAAAGGGACGATTATTAGCGGCTTCTTTAACGCAGGACAATATGTATTCAATTCTAGATAGGCGATCGCTAGGAATTCTAATAAAAGTGTCAATTAAGGCATTAAAGCCCCAGATGGTTTCATCTTCCTGTGGAACTTCATAAACACCATCACTAAATAAATATAATCTGCTGTTAGTATCAATCTCACAAGCCTGTTCTTGATAACTGATATCAGGCATCATCCCAATCGGTAAGCCAGAGGTTTTTAAAAGTTTGATTTTTGGTATTTCTTCGTTAGAAATTAGTACCGATGGTGGATGTCCAGCACTGGAATACACCAATTGATGGGTTTGTTTATCGTATACACCATACCAAATGGTGAAATACATATCGTTATGCACAGACATCTGGAAAGTATTATTTAGGTCACATAATACTTCGCTAGGACTATAAAAATTCGTAGTGTTTTGAGATGTGCGGCTATGTCTTAAACTACGGGTACGCATTAGGTTTAAGACAGAAACCGATAACAAAGCTGAGCCAACGCCATGTCCTGAAACATCTAGTAAGTAAAATGCGAGGTGATCGCTATCTAACCAGAAATAATCAAAGCTGTCACCTCCAAGCTGCGTTGACGGTAAAAAGCTAGATTGAATTGAGATGTCACCTTCAATTGGTTCAGGTAAAAGCGATCGCACATATTGCGAAGCTTGAAATAATTCTTGTTCGATAACTTGTTTTTGTCTTTGCAGTTCTTGAGTTGCTTGGTACAGACGTAAACCTGCTCTTACCCTTGCCCGTAACTCATTAATCCGTGGCGGCTTACTTAAAAAGTCATCTGCCCCCATTTCCAAGCCTCGAACCAAGTCCCCCTCTTGATCACGAGCCGTTAACAAAATCAGATAAATACTAGCGAGTTCGACATTGCTTTTGATCCGATGGCATACCTCTAAGCCATCCATAATTGGCATCATCCAGTCACAAATAATTAAAGAAGGATGGAGTTCTTTTGCCTTAGCCAAACCCTCCTCACCATTCTTTGCCAAAGCTACTTCATAGCCCTGACTCTTGAGAAATTTCTGTAGAGTCAGTCTAATCGTGGGATCGTCATCAATGATGAGAATTTGAGGCATATTGATGTGTCTGGTTTACAAAGCGATTAAACCATTGAGTCATCTCAATAATTTAATCGCATAAAAGTTTAATGATTACTGCTATTCATCAATAGCAAAGGACTTGGCAACTCTGGAGAATAGCTCTTTGACCTTTTCCCAGCGTCTTTCCGAGCTAGAAATACTTAAGGTATAAAGATTGCCGCGATTAGTTGATACCGTAACTAGGTCATGGCGTGGTTCGCCTTGCAAACGCTTAACTGCATACTCAAAAGTGTAGTAGTTGCGATCGCCTGATGCTCTTTGTTCGGCATTAATTAGCTGAGCTTGACGACCTGACCCCTCTGGGGCAACGACCCTCTGCTGTAAACGCAAACCAATCGCTTCAGTATCTCCAATATCTTCTAGAGATTTCACTGTTTCTAGTTTACTAATTGCTACGGATACATTTTCTGAAGGCTCGATAATGTCATGGAACAAAATATCGATCGTTGAATTGCCTTTAGTTTCTGTCCAACCGTTGGGATATAAAAAGCGGTAGCCGTCTTTACTGTCTGCAAATGGGACTAAGCCACTTGTAGGCGTACTAGCACAACTGGTCAGCAACAGGGTAAACACCACAAGCAAAGTAGAGACAGCACGTTTGAGCATAATCTTAGAGGATTAATGAAATAAATAGCAAAAATTTGATGAAAAAATATTTGAAACTCTGATCAAAAAAATAGTTGGATCAACCCGTTGGCAACTACTCTGTATGATATGTCAAGTCCATATCTAGAATACAGTAACGCATAGCCTTCTAAAGTAAAGAGGCATAATCTCAGCAAGTCTTCCCAACCCATCTTGAGGTTTACTGATTTTATCGTAAAAAACTAGGTATTTTTAATCATTGTAAAGTATTACATCAAAAGATTACGCTTCATATCCAACCATCCAAGTCAATAACGCTAGTATGATAAGTTCTATATCGAAAGTCATAGAAAAGACTTGATTTAACTTAAGCAAAACTTAAAACCGTCTTAAAAGTTTAAATTTAGTTTACATTCACATAATTTATGAGAGGTAACGTGGTGACTAGCAACAAATCTGTAGAACTGCAACAAGGTGATCTCAGCGAATACGTCGCACATTTGCAATTACATATGGCTTTGCAAGCCCGTAACCTCGTCCCGAATTTGAGTAGCGATCGCACTCAAGATAGCCGTAGCAGAATGCTATCGAGTACTCAAGCGGATTTCGAGAGATTGGCTTCTCGCCTATAGTTGCAAAAAGAGGTGCAAAGCACCTCTTTTTTTGTAGACAAGGGGCTTAAGCCCCTTGTTTTAAAATTTTTGGCACAATAGAAAAGTAAGATCAAAGGGAGTCAGCTTTGCTGACTCCCTTTGATGAAGAAAAGACTATTTTGAGGTGTCATGCAGGCTGAGACGTTAGAACTGTTGGAATGGAATCGCCTATGTCAGCATTTATCCACATTTACAACGACGAAGCTGGGGGCGATCGCGGCAGTACATTTGCCGATACCCGATCGCTATGATGAGACATTAGAGCTATTAACCCAAACTAAAGAGGCATATTCCCTTGAAGAAAGAAATGCAGGGGTGTCTTTAGATGGGATTCAGAATATTACTGAGGCTGTATTTCGGGCGGAGAAACAGGGGATTTTGTCCGCAGGGGAACTATGGGCGATCGCCACAACTTTGGCAGGAGCAAGAAATTTACGCCGCCAGTTGGATAATGCGGATTACTGTCCAAATTTGCAGATTTTAGCCAGTGAGTTGCGGACTTATCCTGATGTGGAGCAGGAAATTTATCGATGTATTGATGAAGGGGGCAATGTTTTAGATCGGGCTTCGGTACGTTTGGGGGAAATCCGTGATGAGTTAACCTCGGTGCGCGATCAAATTTTGACCAAGTTGCAAAACATCATGCAGCGTAATGCTAGTTCTTTGCAGGAGCAGATCATTACCCAACGCAACGATCGCTATGTTTTATCCGTCAAGTCGCCCCAGCGTGATCGCATTCCAGGCGTAATTCACGATACTTCTAGTACAGGCATGACGCTGTTTGTTGAGCCTAATTCCGTCGTGCAGTCTAATAATCGCTTGCGGCAACTCCTGAAAATGGAGCAAGCCCAAATCGAAATTATTTTGGAGAATCTGAGTGCCAAGGTGACGGCGATCGTTGAAGACTTGCAAAAGTTACTAATTATTGTCACCAAAATTGATCTGGCAGTAGCAAGGGCAAGGTATGCCTATTGGTTAAAGGCAAATCCACCACATTTTGTGGGTGATGAAGCGATCGTTTTGCGGCAACTCCGCCATCCCTTGCTGGTATGGCAACAGCAAAATGAAGAGGGGCGTGAAGTTGTACCTGTGGATGTGTTGGTATCCCCACAAATTTCCGTGGTTGTAATTACAGGTCCGAATACAGGTGGTAAAACTGCCACATTAAAAACCTTTGGGCTAGCAGCATTAATGGCAAAGGCAGGAATGTATATTCCTGCGCGAGAACCTGTGGAATTGCCTTGGTTTGATCTCGTTCTTGCCGATATTGGCGATGAACAGTCGTTACAACAAAATTTATCGACCTTTTCAGGACATATTCGCCGCATCGGTCGCATTCTTGATGCAATTTCCCCGCAATCGCTAGTACTACTCGATGAAGTTGGTGCAGGCACTGACCCCTCCGAAGGCAGTGCGATCGCCACAGCCCTATTGGAATATCTCGGTGAACATACGCGCCTCAGTATTGCCACCACCCACTTTGGCGAACTCAAAGCCCTGAAATATCAAAATCCCAAATTTGAAAATGCTTCTGTCGAGTTTGATGATGCCTCCCTTGCGCCGACCTATCATTTGTTATGGGGGATTCCCGGACGCTCGAATGCTCTGGCGATCGCAGGGCGCTTAGGTTTACCACAGGATATTCTCGAAGCGGCTCAAGTGCGGGTGGGTATTGGTTCAGCAGAAATGAATGAGGTGATCGCCGAACTCGAAGCTCAACGGCGCGAACAAACTCAAAAAACGCAGTCAGCCGCCCAGTTACTCGCGGAAACCGAACGCTTGCATCGGGAGATTTTGGATCGTGCGGAAAAAATGCGATCGCAGGAAAAGGAATTGCGTGAGCGTCAAGAAAAGGAAGTCCAAGCGGCGATCGCGCAAGCTCAAAAAGAAGTGGGGCGAGTGATCCGTAAATTACAAAAAGGGGAACAACTGGGTGAACAAGTAGCTGCCGATGTCCAACGCACTGAACAAAGAATTGAGGAACTAACGAAGCGTCATATGCCCGTGATCCATGAAGAGAAAATTGAGGTCAAGGTGAAAGTGGGCGATCGCGTCCGTATACCTAAATTTAGCAAGATCGCTCAAGTACTCACTGCCCCCAATAGCTCTGGCGAATTTGCTGTTCGTCTAGGAACGATGAAACTATCAATTAATCTTACGGACATCGAACCAATTTAATCATTTGCGTTCATCTATTCGAGCCTTGCTCTGTAAGGCTCAAATGACGGAAAATGGTAAGAGTCGCTTAGCGACTCTTACCATTTTCCGCTTTCGTCTAATTGATGTATTTTTATGATGCAATTTTTCCAGTTTGAAGCCGATTTTGTTTCCTCACTGCGCTGTATTCCCATGCAGGTGCGCTACAAGCTGGATACCTGTGGCATCAAACTAAAACTGCAACATTGGTTGAGTTTTTCAACAGGCGATCGCCAAAAATTAATTGAACTACCCTGTACTACTACCGCAGAAATTCAAAGCTATCGCGACAATTTGCGATCGCTAGTTTGTCAACATTTCCAAATATATCCTAGTGATTTGCCCATTGAAGAAAATCCTGCATGGTTGCAAAGCGAATTTATTC
The DNA here is from genome assembly GCF_027942295.1 of Pseudanabaena sp. Chao 1811. Classification (NCBI taxonomy): domain Bacteria; kingdom Bacillati; phylum Cyanobacteriota; class Cyanophyceae; order Pseudanabaenales; family Pseudanabaenaceae; genus Pseudanabaena; species Pseudanabaena sp. Chao 1811. The sequence goes on along the minus strand of NZ_CP101416.1, from coordinate 1,079,452 downwards.
CGATTAGTGTTTTGCAACATATAGAGGAACTAAAAATAGCGATCGCCCTATCGCAATGGCAAAATCTCACCCCCTTGCAAAGATTTGCCCTGATTAAGCTCAGCACCTCCGATCACGAAAACAGTAATTTTTTACCTGCCTTACAAGAGTTTGATTTAGTTTGATACGAGAAGATTGCTTCTCGTATCAAACTTTCATAAAAAAGGGAGTGCATTGCACTCCCTTTTTTTATGAAAGTTGACTTAAGCGATAGCCAACACCATGAATTGTCTCGATCAAGTTGTGAGGCGCACCTGCACCCTTCAACTTATTCCGCAGACTCTTAATCGTAGCGTTGATCGTATCTTCTCTAGGTGGATCAGTTAGTGACCAAACATGCTCAACAATGGTGATCCGCTTCAATACCTGACGACCGTGGTGGAGCAACAACTCAAGGATGTTGTACTCCTTGGGAGTTAAATGCACAGATTGTCCTGTGTAGGAAACCTCGTGCATACCAGGATCGAGTTGTAGTTCCCCCCAACGCAAAACAGTGGGTTCTGCAATCTGAGCGCGGCGCGACAAGGCACGGATACGAGCCATCAACTCAGGTGGATCAATAGGCTTAACGAGGTAATCGTCAGCACCAGCATCCAGACCCTGAACTTTGTCAGAACTCATATCAAGAGCTGTGACCATCAAAATCGGCACATTATTGCCATGAGCACGTAAACGACGACATAGGTTAATGCCATCTAGTTTTGGCAACATGACATCCAGCAAGATGAGGTTATAATCATCAGCTTGAGATTTCTCCCAGCCTTCTTCCCCATCTCTAGCAATATCCACAACACAATGCTGACCTGTTAACACTTCGGCTAAAGTGTCAGCTAAATTAGCATCATCTTCTACAAGGAGAATTCTCATTGGATCGAACAATTCTTAGTAATTTAAGCTTCGATAGGTGCTTATTTGTATGTTAACGGATACCTTTGCAGGTTTATGAAGAATATGAACTTTATAAATCTCGTTAACACGATTCACCCCTATCTATTCGTATCATATACGAAACGTCGAATGCTTTTTCAGAAATGCAAAAATTTTAAGTATTGTTGCGAGTTATACATTTGAAGTCGCCCATAAATCACTATTTTTTTATCTAAATATCATTTAAGATGATTTCTCCCTACTCAAAAAACAGTTGCAACTTTATGTGCTATTTGCGTGACGCTTGCATCGTTGCTAAGTTAAATTGAGGTTGGAAAGAGTCAAAAAATCTAAAAAAAATCTTCGTTAAAAAATGACTGCGAATTTATCTACTTTTAAAACAACGGCATCTCAAGAAATTTTTGCCAAAGCTAAAGAGCTAATGCCTGGTGGTGTGAGTTCCCCTGTCCGAGCCTTTAAATCCGTTGGTGGAGAACCCATCGTCTTCGATCGCGTCAATGGTGCATACGCATGGGACATCGACGGCAATAAGTATATTGACTATGTTGGTTCATGGGGACCTGCGATCGTTGGACATTCACACCCCGAAGTCATCGAAGCACTACATAAAGCATTAGAAAAAGGCACAAGCTTTGGTGCGCCCTGCGTTCTCGAAAACCAACTCGCTGAAATGGTGATCGAAGCTGTACCTAGTGTAGAAATGGTACGCTTTGTTAACTCTGGTACTGAAGCCTGTATGTCCGTATTGCGCTTGATGAGAGCCTTTACAGGTCGCGACAAAATCATCAAGTTTGAAGGCTGCTATCACGGTCACGCTGATATGTTCCTTGTCAAGGCAGGTTCAGGTGTAGCTACCCTCGGTTTACCTGATTCCCCTGGGGTTCCTAAATCCACAACCGCCAATACCCTCACAGCTCCCTACAATGATCTTGAAGCGGTTAAACAGTTATTTGCCGAAAATCCCGATCAAATTTCTGGCGTGATCATCGAGCCAGTAGTTGGAAATGCTGGCTGTATCGTACCTAAGGATGGATTCTTGCAAGGCTTAAAGGATCTCTGTCATGCCAATGGCGCATTATTAGTATTTGATGAAGTAATGACAGGCTTCCGTCTTTCCTATGGCGGCGCACAGGCTCGTTTTGGCATTACACCTGACTTGACCACAATGGGCAAAGTCATTGGCGGCGGTCTACCTGTAGGTGCATATGGCGGACGTAAAGAAATTATGTCCCTAGTTGCGCCTGCGGGCCCCATGTATCAGGCAGGTACATTGTCAGGAAATCCTTTGGCGATGACCGCAGGCATCAAGACGATGGAAATCCTCAAGCGTGCTGGTTCCTATGAATATCTAGAGCAGATCACTAAAAAGTTAGCCGATGGCATGTTAGCGATCGCCCATGAAACTGGACATGCTGCTACGGGTAATATTGTTGGTGCGATGTTCTGTATGTTCTTTACCAATCAAAAGGTATATAGCTACGAAGATGCCAAAACTAGCGATACTGCTAAGTTTGCCAAATTCCATCGTGCCATGCTAGAGCATGGTGTTTACCTCGCTCCATCACAGTTTGAGGCTGGTTTTACCTCCCTTGCCCATACTGATGCTGATATTGAGGCAACTCTCACCGCAGCTCGCACTGTATTGTCACAAATCCCTGCCTAGACTGGGTTTGATGAGATGGGCAAGGCTCATCTCATCAAAAAAAACTGCATTCAGTGGCGGCTTTCTCAAAAATTCATTTACAATGTTCATTAAACTTTCTAGGTTTGTCTACTAGCGAACCACGCTAGTTTGACTTATATCCTTAGAATATCGAAGCATTGAACTTTCCCTTAACTAAATCCGATGCTGACAGAAAATTCAACTGCTAGTACCAAATCTAATAATGGTAATTACAACGGCTCGATCGCACCTGTACAGAGAGCTGATTACTATATGAGTTTGCACAAAGAGTTAGACCATCTTGAAGAAATGGTGCTAGAAAGCGGTCCCCGTGTGATGGGTCATACGGTTATTGACGAAGAAAAATTGTGTCAGCAAATTGATCGCGTCAGGTTATCAGTGCCCGAATCGATCGCTAAGGCAGAAGAGATCCTCCTTTACAAGCAAGATTTAATCGCTGAAGCACAACAATATGCCGAAGATTTAATCAAGTCTGCCGAGTTACGTGCTAGTCAACTCCTCGAAGAATCACTGATTATCCGCCAAGCTGAGCAAGAGGCAAATCAAATCCGCCGCGAGATTCAAGAAGAATGTGATCAAATGCGATCGCAAACCCTCAATGAGGTCAACCAAATGCGTCGCCAAGCGCAAAAGGATCTCGATAGTCTGCATCAGCGTGTAACTAGTGAAGTTCAAGACATGCAGCGTGGGGCAGATGAATATAGTGATCGTGTCTTAGGCAATCTTGAATCACAACTAATTGACATGATCAAAATTGTCCAAAACGGACGCAAAGAGTTACGCCTTTAATTCTTTCCACTAGCCTCAATTAATTGTCAGCCAAGCAATACAGCACCTTATCTGCTTTCAATTCTAGAGTCTATGAAATGGCTTATATCTAGAAAAAAGGTGTACCGAACATAGGCAAAACGATTGTTTAAATTGATCAAGTTTTGATACTTTCATTACATTTCGTTTGAAAGATGAGCATTTTGTATGTTATGTTGTTACATGGCGCAAGAGTGCCATGTTCAACATTAAATTAAATTGATCGCAGGTAGCACGTAATCAATAGCTCCAATTTAAGCTAGCAAGTAGCAAACAAGTTTTTTAAACAAGTTTTTTGTAGCGGCTGCTCTAGTCACCTGCTGAAGATTTCATAGCGTAGAGGTTTTCTATTATCATGTCCATCCGCCTTTATGTTGGCAACCTGCCAGCAGAATTAGATCGCCAAGCTCTAGAAAAAATTTTCAATGAATCAGGTGATTCAGTATCTTTGAAAGTTATAACTGATCGCAAAACTGGCAAATGCCGTGGTTTTGGATTTGTGACCGTCGGATCTGATGAAGTTGCCGATACAGTCATTGAAAAATTTAATGGTTATGACTTTAATGGTGCTGTATTAAAACTGGAAAAAGCCTTGCCTCGTACTAAGGGTAAAGGAGAAGAAGGTTCTGATGAAGAAGGTTCTGATGAATCTGTAAAATCAGAGGGTGAGTCTTCAGCCAGTAATGTTGCTGCACCAGTTAAGCCTGCCGCTAAACGCAAAAAACGTAGTAACAACAAAAAAACTACTGGAAGTTCATCTTCTAGCTCCTCTAGTAGTTCTTCAGAAGCACATCAGCCTGACCCACGCTGGGCTTCAGATCTTGAGCGTCTCAAGCAACAGCTTCTAGAAGCTCAAGGTGCAGCTAAATAAAGTTAAATAAATAAAAAAGCCCTTGCGTTAGCAAGGGCTTTTTTATTTAGGGGCAGTTTCGGCTGGCTTAGGATAGTAGGGAGCCTCATCTGTTAAAGGAGGACGCAACCAGAATCGTAGGGTGTAAAAAATTAACTCTTTAATTTCTGTCCATGCACGTTCCGATCGCACAAAAGATGTGGCATTAAATAGAAAATACCGATGCTGGAGTTGAAACTGTTTGCCAATTGGCCAAGGACATTGCTTAGCCAAATCGGTGTGACTGTCCGAAGGATAACCAGCAGTGGTTAGAGAAGCATTAAGATCTTGGTTCCTAAAAGATAAAAACGCCCGAGTCGCCTCAATTGGAGAAGTAATTAGTAAGATTCTTCTACTATTGCGGGCATCTTCTCGTAATAATTTATTTTTCTCTAATGATTTGATAAGTTTCGAGATTTCATCCCCACTACTACGCACAGTCACACCCGAAGGCTCAATGATTACAAAAGGACGAATTCCTGAGAAGTTAGGTAAATTTGTCAGGAGATCACACATTTGATCGGCTTCAGTTAAATCAACTTGAGGAATACCATCACTAGGGTTAGCGGTATTAGTGAAATAACCTTCGTAGCGAGGGTCATAGCGCAACCCAATATTAGGTGTACCTGCGCGACTAGCAATCTCATTTCTGACATTTTCTTTAGTGCGGGTGGGCAGAGCTTCTGGTGCAGTCAAGCATGGATACCCTTTAGTCGGAGGACGAGTTGTATGTCTACCACCACTCAGCAGAATATAAGGTTTTTGCTGTGGATTAGCCGCATTCCATAATCTGATTGCTTCCTGTAGGCGAGGTTCATAGGGAGGATTTTCGGCAAGCACAACAATGAGATCGTAAACGCCCCGCCTAAAATCCGCTAGTTCCTGTTCTGATAAATTGCGTACTGGACGACGATAAGACTGTTCGATCGCATTAGCACCTTGCTGCTCTAAGTAACAAGTAAATAGTTCTGAAGTAGCGTTATTTGTGGATACCGCAAATAGAATTAGAACGATTAATATTTCCTTAGTGACAATAGCGACTTTATCCGCAGCGCCTTTGTTATCAACCTTATCGCCACTTTTAATTTTTAAATCTTTTAACCTTAACCAGAAATTAAAAAATAGTAGTAATAGGATAATTCCAGTTAATGTAAAAGGGAAGGAAAGAAACTCAACAATAATCTTGGGGACTGGATCTTCAACAAATCGAAAACTAGCAAAAATAATAACAACTAATGCTGTAAATACAACCAGTCCAAAGATGCGAAACCAATCTTTGGGGATGGCTCTAAATAGAATTAGAAAAACTGGGATTGCAATAATCCAAATTAGAATATTGGTTAATAGATCGAACACGATCCCTCCAAAATTCTCTAGTAGTCCTCGTGCTGGACTGACGGTAAAATGTATCAGTGCAATATGCTAGTCAATAGAGTCACATCTGTAAAGGGCTTTATCAGGTTTTATCTGACTTTTTCTGCCAAATTTATGGCTACCTACTCAAGAGAAAGGGACGGGAAAGAAAATACGGAAACGATTTTTTGTGGTGCGGCAAAGCCGCGCCACAAAAAATTTGGTTCTTTATTAAATCGCTGAACCCTAACCAGTAATTTATTCTGTTTTGTAAAACTCAAACCCTATGCCCGCGAAAGAAGAGTTACGTTTACCCAGTTGGTTGCGTCCAAAAATTGGTAATGCTAGCGAAATCTCCGAAGTTCAGAAAATTATTAAACAACGTGGGATTCATACCATTTGTGAGGAGGGGCGTTGTCCTAATCGGGCGGAGTGCTATTCCCAGAAGACGGCGACTTTTTTGTTAATGGGGCCGACCTGTACCCGTGCCTGTGGTTTTTGCCAAGTTGATAAGGGACATCAGCCTATGCCCCTTGATCCTGAGGAAGCTAATAAGGTTGCCGAAGCGGTGGAATTATTAGGTCTAGATTATGTGGTACTGACTTCAGTGGCACGGGATGATTTAGCGGATCAGGGAGCTAGTTGCTTTGTAGAAGCCATGCAAGCAATTCGCCGATCGCGCCCAAATGTGAAGATCGAAGTATTAACGCCCGACTTTCGGGGCGATCGCGATTGCATTGAAACGGTGGTTGCGGCTGAGCCTGTTTGCTATAACCACAATATCGAGACAGTGCGACGTTTGCAGGGTAAAGTGCGACGGGGTGCAAAATATGAGCGATCGCTCTCAGTTTTACAAATAGTCAAAGATCTTGATCCCTGCATTATTACCAAATCGGGCTTGATGGTGGGGCATGGGGAAACGGTGGAGGAGCTAACCGAGACGATGCAGGATTTATATGCAGTGGGTTGCAGTTCCCTCACCATTGGGCAATACTTGCGCCCATCCCTTGAGCATTTGCCTGTCCAGAAATATTGGACTCCTGAGGAGTTTGACCAATTAGGGATGATCGCTCGGCAAATTGGATTTACCCATGTGCGATCGGGAGCCTTGGTGCGGAGTTCCTATCATGCTAGCCAAACTTCGTAAAACTGCTCCCGTAGGGAGCAGTTTTACAAAAAAATAGCGGGTAATGGCAACGTCAGTAAATCCATTTCCCGCTAACTCTTGTTCAATGAAACAATTGAGACGCATCTATAAGTTCCCACGAAGCGAAAAGGGTTTTCATCAGCTAAAGCGCTTATTTGAAATGCTTTCTATATCAGCATTTTGGCTTGATCCCTCAAATTAGAAATATCGCTACCCAAACCCCAAAGAGAGTTACGGCGCTACGCGCCGCAACTCTCTTAATTACCGTACCAGATGCTTTCAATGCGATCGCTAAGATCAATGGCAAGTTCATGACTCTCTGCCAAAATTGTGACATGACCGAGTTTGCGCCCAACCGAAGAACTAGTTTTGTTGTACCAATGAATGTGAGTATTTGGGAAATTGGCGATTGCTTTGAGCTTCTCGGCATAGCGAGAATTCTCAATAGATTTCTCAGAACTTGTCCAAGTTGCCTTTTCATATCCTAAGAGATTGACCATCACCGCAACATTCGCAACCATTGCGACATCGCCTAAATCCATTCCACTAACTACACGGAGTAACTGCTCAAATTGGGAAGTGTGACAGCCTTCAATCGTGTAATGTCCTGAATTGTGCGTGCGGGGAGCAATTTCATTCACACTGATTTCGCCTGTTGCGGTTAAAAAGAACTCAATCCCAAATACGCCGATCGCATCCAGAGTCGTGACAATTTGGGTAGCAATAGTTTCTACCTGTTGGCGAATGCTTGGTGCAATCCGAGCAGGCGCAACTGTACGGCGACAAACTTGATTGGTTTGCAGAGTCTCGACTACAGGATAAATAGAAATTGCACCAGATTCCGAACGAGTAGCTATAACCGCCAGTTCACTTTCAAAGGGAATGAATTTTTCGGTGATCGCAGGGGCTTTGTGCATACTTTCCCAAGCAGATTGTAGTTCTATTTCATTGGCAATTACCCAAGTACCTTTGCCGTCATAACCATGTCTTCTCGCTTTGAGTACTAAGGGATAATTTAGTTTTGTCGCTGCGGCTAAAAGTTCTGTTTCTGTTTCTACACTATAAAATTCAGGTGTGGGAATATGGTGATCGCGAAAATGTTGGCGTTGGTTCAGCTTATCAACGGAAATCGCTAAGGTTTCTAATTTTGGTAAGAACAATAATTGGCGATCGCCTTGATAATCTAGCAATTCCTGTAAAGCTACGAGATCAACAAATTCATTCTCAAAGGTGATTACCTGACAATGTTCCGCAAGCTGAGCAGTAGCGATCGCATCGGCAACTTTGCCATAAATCACGCGATCGGCTATAGGTACTGCCGATTCGTCGGGGCTGGATGCCTGCACTGCGAGATGTAGCCCTAGACCTTTGGCAGCGATCGCCATCATCCAAGCCAGTTGACCACCACCAATCACCCCGATTTTTTGTCGAGTAACCACTACAAAATTCCTGAATCAATCTATAAAATTGCCAAATAGCCTCTTATTATAAGGCATTCATATATAGCAATCCTAAAAGGTTTGTGGAAGCGCACCCCTTTGGGGTGCGCTTCCACAAACCTAAAAATCTACAAATGATTTAGGACTGCTATATATCAGTAGCCAGTTATGTTAGGACAAAACCAAAAAACAGAAGAGAGTTGCGGCGCGAAGCGCCGCAACTCTCTTCTGTTTTTTGGTTTTGTCAAAGTTGCAAAATATTTCCAAAAATCACGAATAAGGCGGCTTGATTTACAAAAATATGGCTAAAAGTTGATAATTATTGCATCTAGTCATTGAGGCGAAAATGCAATGGGAACCATGAAGGCTAAGGTTGCAACCAAATTAAAAATACGTCCAGTAAATTCCTCAGAACTCACAAAACCTAACGAAACTATTGATGTTCCCGTAGGTAAAACCTATGGATTTGATAAATTTGAGTCTGCGGATAATGGACATCTAAAAGTGACATTGGCGGCTAATAGTGGAGTTTATTATGTATATCCTCCCCATTGGGATGGATTAACTCCTGCTCAAATTGTCAGTAAGCAGCAAGCGGAAGCTCTTTTTGGGAATACAATCACTGATCCCCAATTGCAAGACCTGAATTCCTGTTTAGTTCGCTACAAGATTACTACAGCTCCAAGACTGCGGCATTTCCTTAGTCAAATTGCCCATGAGTCGGGAGGGTTGCAATATACAGAAGAACTTGCCGATGGTTCTGATTATGAAGGTCGTGATGATTTGGGCAATGTCAATGCTGGCGATGGACCAAAGTATAAAGGGGCTGGTGTAATTCAGCTAACGGGACGCGCTAATTATCAGGCTTTTAGCAATGCGATCGCTGATCCCAAAGTTATGGATGGGGTTAATTATGTTGCTGCTAAATATCCATTTACGAGTGCAGGTTTTTGGTGGGACAACAATCAGATGAATGCGCTATGTGATAGTGGCGCAACTGTAGAGCAGGTAACGTTGAGAGTGAATGGTGGCTATAACGGTTTAGAAGATCGTCAACATTACTACCAAAAAGCTTGTGGCATTTTTGCCTAAATTGACACATAAAAAAGCACTGCGATGCAGTGCTTTTTTATGAAACCTAAGCTGGGGACGAGACTCGAACTCGTGACCTACTGATTACAAATCAGTTGCTCTACCAACTGAGCTACACCAGCAAATTTAGCGCTAAAGCATAATAACAGAAGTGCGATCGCTTTAGCAATATTTAGAAATCAAATAATTGAGCCGCCTGCGTAGCAGGCGGCTCAATTATTTGGAAGTGATAGCCTAGACTAAAATTAGCCTTGTTTTTGCTTGTCAAGTGGTTGACGCTAATGAAATATCCCTACAAAATGCTTAATAGACAAGTTTTTGGTTACTTAGAAAAGCGAAGTACAGGTTTGTTTCCCCGCCTTCGGCGGGGAAACAAACCTGTACTTCGCTAGACTGGTAAAATCGAAATTCTAAAAATTTGGCATGAAAACATAAATAGTTAGCTTAAATATAGATTTGATCATACGGATATGGCTAGGACAAGCGATCGCACCACAAATACCCAACAGGTAAATCACTACAAAACTCTGCGAATTAGCTATAACGCGAATCCTGCTGAGGTCAAGAGTGCTTATCGTGGACTAGTCAAAGAATTTCACCCCGATTGCAATCACCATCTGGACAATCATGATGATATTGCCTCGATCAATCTCGCCTACGAAGTCCTCAGCAACCCTCAAGCCCGTGCTCATTACGATCGTAGTTTAGGGATTAAGCATAGTCCGAGTAGTAGTTCTCAAGGAGTTAAGCGATCGCCTACCAAGCGCGAAACCCATCTCAACGAAGATCAAAAAATTGATCGCTGGTGTAAACAGGTCTATGAACCAATTCTTGATCTTCTAGAAGGGATTCTCGATAGTCTTGATGAACAGATTGATGCGCTTGCCGATGATCCCTATGATGATGGACTGATGGAAGACTTTGAGGACTACATCGATGAATGTCGTGGTTCCTATGCTAAGGCACAGATTTTCTTTAGGGCAGTTCCCAATCCTGCCTCCGCCGCAGGCATCGCTAGCTATCTTTATCACTGCCTTAATGCCATTAGTGATGGCATTGAAGAGTTAAATTATTTCACCTTAAATTTTGACGATCACCATTTGCATACAGGTCAGGAGCTATGGCGCAGGGCTGAAGAGATGCGCTACTACGCCCAAAGGGCAATGCAAAATTTGCAAACTAACTAACTAAAAAGACCACGCAAAGCGTGGTCTTTTTAGTTAGAGTACGGTAAACCCTACAGAATTAGGTAGAGTCCCCCTGATGTGCTAATCGGGAAAAGTAGTTAATCTGGTATGAGATTAAAGGATTAACACAAAAGTTAAAGTTTAGGAGTTGGAAGCCTTATGGCTAAAGTAGTTGGAATCGACTTAGGTACGACAAACTCAGTCGTCGCCGTCATGGAAGGGGGCAAGCCAACGGTGATTGCAAACGCCGAAGGCTTCCGTACCACACCATCGGTAGTTGCTTACGCAAAGAATGGCGATCGCTTGGTTGGACAAATTGCTAAGCGTCAAGCCGTCATGAACACTGAAAACACATTTTATTCAGTAAAGCGCTTTATCGGCAGACGTTATGACGAAGTTAGCGGCGAATCCAAGCAAGTCGCTTACAAAGTAATGAAGGTGGGCGAAAACGTCAAAATTGACGCACCTGCTGCTAGCAAACAATTTGCACCAGAAGAAATTTCTGCTCAAGTACTCCGCAAACTAGTTGACGATGCTAGCAAATATTTAGGCGAAACCGTCACCCAAGCAGTTATCACCGTTCCTGCATATTTCAACGACTCTCAGCGTCAAGCCACTAAGGATGCTGGCAAGATCGCAGGTGTTGAAGTTCTCCGTATTATTAACGAGCCAACCGCCGCAGCATTGGCTTACGGTCTAGATAGCAAAACTAACGAAACCATCCTCGTATTTGACCTTGGTGGCGGTACTTTCGACGTATCGATCCTCGAAGTGGGCGACGGTGTATTTGAAGTAATGTCTACCAGTGGCGACACTCACCTCGGTGGTGACGACTTCGATAAGAAGATCGTAGACTTCCTCGCCAATCAGTTCCAGTCTGCCGAAGGCATCGACCTCCGCAAGGACAAGCAAGCTTTACAACGTTTGACCGAAGCTGCGGAAAAGGCAAAGATTGAGCTATCTAGCGTTACTCAAACTGAAATCAACTTGCCTTTCATCACCGCAACTCAAGATGGTCCTAAGCACTTAGATACCACCTTGACCCGTGCTAAGTTTGAAGAGCTTTGCTCTGATCTAATCGATCGCTGCCGCATTCCCGTTGAACAAGCGATCCGTGATGCCAAGATCGACAAGTCGAAGATCGATGAAGTGGTTCTCGTTGGTGGTTCAACCCGTATTCCTGCGGTTCAAGAAGTTGTTAAGAAGATTCTTGGCAAAGACCCCAACCAAAGCGTTAACCCCGATGAAGTTGTGGCGATCGGTGCAGCAGTTCAAGCAGGTGTACTTGCTGGTGAAGTTAAGGACATTCTCTTGCTCGACGTTACTCCTCTCTCCCTCGGTGTTGAAACCTTGGGCGGCGTAATGACCAAGATTATTCCTAGAAACACCACTGTTCCTACTAAGAAGTCTGAAGTCTTCTCCACTGCGGTTGATGGACAAAGCAATGTGGAAATTCACGTTCTCCAAGGTGAGCGTGAAATGGCTAACGACAACAAGAGTCTCGGAACCTTCCGTCTTGATGGTATTCCTCCTGCTCCTCGTGGCGTACCTCAAATCGAAGTTACCTTCGACATCGATGCTAACGGTTTGCTCTCTGTAACTGCGAAGGACAAGGGAACTGGAAAAGTCCAAACCATCTCCATCTCTGGTGCTTCCACCTTGCCTAAGGATGAAGTGGAACGCATGGTTAACGAAGCAGAACGTAACTCTGCTGCTGATAAAGAGAAGCGCGATCGCATTGAAGCGAAGAACCAAGCTGACTCCCTTGCCTACCAAGCTGAGAAGCAAATCAAGGATCTCGGCGACAAGGTTCCTGAAGCTGACAAGACTAAGATCGAAGGTTTGGTCAAGACTCTCCGTGAATCCATTGCTAAGGATGACCACGAGGCAATCACTGCTCAAGCTGAAGAGTTGAAGCAAGCGCTCTATGCTCTTAGCTCCTCTGTCTATCAACAAGGTGGCGCGGAAGCTCCAACTGGTGCGGCTCCTGAAGATGGAACCCGTGATGCGGCAAGTGGCGATGACAATGTAATCGATGCTGACTTTACTGAATCTAAGTAGTCACTATTCAAACAGGTAATTTCTGATCCTGTTTTTTATAAAAAGGCGGCGCATTGCGCCGCCTTTTTATTTTGGTGATAAATTTGCTTGCATCCAATACTAGTTAAAGCCATATAAGCTACTATTTGGTTGTGAAATCTCAGAGAGTCCGAGTATGCAGTTAAAAAGTGTCGTTCAGCCCTTTGGTGAAGTCAATGTCTACCCACAAAACAATGGAGAAATTGACATTGTTGCAACTATTCTGATGGTTCCAGACATTGAAGGTGCAAGAGTTGGCTTAGCTCTGGATGGTTCTGCATCCATGAAAAAAATGTATGGCATCAGTGGTGTTGTCAGCAGCTTTTTTGCCAGTGCTGCCATTACGCAAAATGTCGTTGAGCCAGTGACAAGGGTGATGGTCAAGTACCTTGCTAATTTTGCCGCAACGGGTAGGGTTGACCTGATTAACTGGGCTTGTGGTGCTGCTGGTGAACTTATCGAAGATTTAGGCAGCTTTGGGGGCGAAGAGATTGAACAGTTTCCTATCAAGGGGCCGAAAATCCCTTGGGGTACAGGTACAAAACTATTACCACCTTTACGATATTTTATTAACAAATATAAAGATGCTCCTGCGATCGGGGTCAAGCAACCTGCGGCAATCTGCCTGATTATCACCGATGGCATTATTGAAGATCTTGAAGAGGTCAAAGAGTACTGCTTTAAATATGCTCTCGAAATTGCGGATCAAACAAAGCCATTTATTAAGCTATTACTGATTGGTGTAGGCAAAGAGATTGATGAGAAGCAATTAGAAGATCTCGATAATATGTTTGAAGGAAGCTTTATCAAAGATGCCGCAGGTCGTGACATTGATCTGTGGGATTATCAAGTTGCCGATGATATTCAGATTTTGGAACAGATTTTTAAAGAATTTGTGTCCGCGGAAACGATTGTCACTCACTATGGTCGGATTCTCAATCAAGCAGGTACAGTTTGTGAAGAGTATAGCCTCGGTGTTCCTGCTCTAATGCGTTTCAAGTTACCTGCGGGTTCCACTTCCTTTACTCTAGAGTTTTCTGGAGGTAATGTCACCCAAGATATTACTGAAGCTTTACCGAAAGATCTAGGATCTCCTCTCATTCCTCAAACTGAACAATGGCACGATGTTGTAGATTTCGGATAAATAAGTAGAACGAGAATATAAAACCTTGCATTGCAAGGTTTTATATCTCCCAACTTGGATATAGCATCAAGCATTATAAATTAGTCATCTAAAGAAGCAAGAGAAATAGATTGCCATGCTACAGGAAAATAATTCTACGACTAATGAATTAGAACGTGAAGTTAATGGCGAAGTAATCACTCAACTCAGTCATAGAGCAAAGAGTTTTCAAATGCCTGCACATCTAGTGGCAGCAGAATTCGGCGAAGTGAATGTTTTGAGAGAAGAATCGGCATCTAATTCAGAATTGTTGGAATGTCAGGTAGCATTGACGATCGCGATGGAGCCTCAGGGAAGATTTGCGGAAGGGTGGCGGACGGGCTTGGCTTTAGATGCGAGTGCGTCGATGAAACGCGCCTATGGACGCAAAGTAGAGGCACGGGTTGATCCTGAACTATTGACTGACTATATTAAACAGGGGCGCTTACGTTCTTATATAGAGGACGGAGAACCGACGCGGAAGATTCAGCGTGAAGCCTTTGCCGAAATCCAAGAACGTGGCTATGAGATTAACTATACAGAAAATATTTTGCAGCCCTTGGTACAGGATTTTACAGCCTATTTAGCAGGAAGTTTGGATGGGACTGGTAAGACTTCGCTGATTTATTGGGGCTGTGGCAAGGGTGATGAAATCCAAGTTTTGGGTGAATTTGATGCGGATAGTTGTCAGGAGTTAGCAATTACAGGACCTGCTAGTTTTAAACTTGGCAAGACCACTAAGCTATTGCCCGCGATCGCTTATTTTGTCGATCAATATCGTGAAGCACAGAGGGGGATGTATATCTTTCTCACCGATGGCAGGATTGATGATTTAGAAAAGGTCAAACTTTATACGAAGGAATTAGCTTTAGAGATCGCCGTTGGAAAGCGCAATTATTTGAAATTGATTTTGATTGGAATTGGTAATGATGTCGATCGCTATCAATTGCAAGAATTAGATGATTTTGATACGGGCTTAGACATCGATCTCTGGGATTACAAAATTGCGAGTGAAATGCATAATCTCACTCAGATTTTTGCAGAAGTAGTTAATGAAAATCAGATCATTGCCGAAAGTGCCTCCATTTATGACGATGCGGGCAATTGTGTCAAAGCCTATACCAAAGGTTTACCCGCTAAAGTTGACTTCGTGATGCGTGATGATTCGCAATGGTTTGAGCTAGAGGTCGGCAATCAGCGAATTCGTCAATCAGTGGTTTTAGGTGCAGTGGCGATCGCGCCTTTAGTAAAGAAACAACTATTCGACTTTGAGATTAAAGCAAGTGAAAGTCGGAATGCAGCTTTATTTGAAGATGGAAATGATGAAGAGTCAGAAGACGATCAGACATCGACTTCGCATCCTTGGTGGAAATGGTTGGCAGCAGTATTCATTGGTGCTGCCTTTATCGGAACAGTGATCGCCTTTGGTATTTTAATCAAGCGATCGGACGATACCAAACTTCAAAATCTCTCTACATCGACTGTCAATAAAGAAGCTGAGACTAATCCCTCAGCTACGAATAGAGTAAATTCTCAACCCTCTAATAATGTTGCTAAGAATAATGTTTCTAAATCGAATCTGAATAGTTCTAATCCTACCGATGATAGCTCTAACAACTCAAATAATAAGTTCCAGACTCTTGCCAGTAAAAGTGATCAGCAAAAGTCAGTTGCTGATAGTAGCACTACTTCTAGTAATAAGTCGCAGACTAGCGTCAGTAGTAACAATCAACAATTAGCGAAGACGTTCAATGATGTTCAGACTACAAAAGTTACTAGTTCGGTAGCTCCCTCTCCTAATGAGTTACAGTTAGATAAGTTAGATAGTAGTAATAAATCAGCAAGTAGCCCAGTCAGCAATTTTGTAAAAATGGCAGGCGAGTTATCTGAAAAGAATTCTCTTAACAATTTCCTAAAATTAAGCAGTACTAATTCCATTAATAATTCTCTAAAAGAATTAAATAATAGTCCTAGCAATCTTAATAATAATTTGGGGAAGCAACCAAGTGATAATCCTAGCAATAATGCTGAAAGCAATGCCGCTAGCAAATCGATAAATGATTCTAGCAAGAATTCTATTTCTACTAATAGTTCTAGTAATGGAAATAATACTAATTCGGCTAACAGCAATACTCGTAATAGCGATCGCAGTAATAGTGAGCGAAATATTAGTCCTTCGCTCTTGCCGATTACCAATCCTGACCTAGAGTTAACTATATTTTTCCCCTCCGATGAAGCGCAACTGATGCCACCTGAAGAAACCAAAATCGATAATTTCTGGTCAAAAATTCAGGGGCGACGCGGCATTATTCAAGTGAGTGGTCATACCGATAAAACGGGTGACTATGCCTATAATCTCGATCTTTCCCAAGCAAGGGCAAATGAAGTGGTGAGATTATTACGCGATCGTGGGCTTGATAATAATTACAAAATCACTTTTGAGGCTTTATCGTGGCTGCAACCTTCAAGAAAAAATAATACGGCGATCGATAATGCCTTTAATCGTCGAGTGGTTATCCAGTTTAAAGAGCAACGCTAAATGTAGCAGTTTTAATTTTGTCCGAAGTAAAATTAAAACGCCAAACCCTTACTGTGATTGTTTATAGGATTTTGTAAATGCTTACATCATTATTTTAAAAATGCTGTAAGCCCAAAAGATAGGCACAGCACAACCCTCTTTTGGGTTTTATGTCTTAAATGCTTGTGTAGTCGTTTACAATAGTAATGGTTAGTTTTTTTACCTTTTGAGGTATGCTCTAACCTTAAAAATTATGTAACCCTGAGGACATAAGCGAATGCTACATCGCAAAATATATCAACTTTGTGAAGCCAAGAGCGATGTTTGGATTTACCTGAGGGATCAGGGACGTTGGCTAGAAAGAGCCAGAATACTAGATATTGAAGGAGACGTAGTAACAATTCGTTACGAGACTGAAGACGAAGATGAAGTTTGCTCTTGGGAAGAAATGGTCAGATTAGAGAGTATTGGTGCGGTAACGCAAAGACTATCGTCGGTCACAAAAACAGGGATGTCATCCAGCGATTTATTGGTGTCCGATGATTGTCCTGAAGCTGAACAAATCCGACCCCGCCTCGATCCTGACAAATAATTGCCAACTGGGGGAAATGCTGCCTCCTTTTATTATCAGCCTAGAGTGGGTGCATTGCGCCCACTCTATTTTATGAGATGAGATTCTAGAACCATGCAACCTGCTGACCTGACAACACTTGTGGCTTTGACCCATGAGCTAAATACAGCTTGTGTGCCTGCGAGGTTAGAGCAGGTGCATCAAAGCGATCGCCATACGATCCATTTACAATTACGAACTTTAGAAAAGAAACAGTGGCTATTGCTGTCATGGCATCCACAGGCAGCGAGACTTCACCTTAGTGCGCCACCACCAAGACAGCCTGATACTTTCACCTTTAGCCAACAGATTTTGCATCAAGTTGCAGGATTTGCCCTTGTCTCTGTGCATCTAACTAGCCCTTGGGAGCGGGTAGTTGATCTGCAATTTGCTAAACGTCCCGATGATGTGGTGCAGTGGCATCTCTATCTAGAAGTGATGGGCAAATATAGCAACGCGATTTTGGTGAATGCCGATCGCGAAATTGTTACGGCTGCCCACCAAGTAAATAGTAAACAGTCGCGAGTCCGTCCGATCCAAACAGGCGATCGCTATGAGTTACCACCTGCCCTCCTCGAAGCAATCCCTAGCTTAAATGAATCCTTTGACGCATGGCGCGATCGCCTCATTTTGATTCCCAAGGAAATTAAGCGCAATTTACTGAGCAATTATCGAGGTGTGAGTTCGTCGCTAGTGCGATCGCTGTTGGCGATCGCGGATATTCATGGCGACAAGAACGTTGTAGATTTAACTCTCGCTGAATGGGAATCTCTCTATCGGGCTTGGCAAATTTGGCTGACCTGCATTGATAAAAAACAGTTCTATCCACGTTTAGAAGGGAAAGGATATGCCCTCACCCCTAGCCCCTCTCCCAAAGGGGGAGAGGGGGACAAGACCCTCACCCCTAGCCCCTCTCCCGCAGGAGAGGGGAATAATATTTTGACTCCCCTTCTCCCAAGGGGGGAGAAGGGGTTGGGGGATGAGGGTAATGCTTTATCAGTGAATGATTTTTGCGATCGCTATTATTCTCAACAAACGGAACAGGTTGCTTTTCAGCAGTTGCACCAACAGATTAGTCAAGCAATTCAGAATCAGTTAGGGAAGTTAAGTCTTAAGGAAGCGGAATTCCTCGAACGGCTGCAACTCTCGACTCAAGCCGATGATTTTAAAGACAAAGCTGATTTGTTAATGGCGCATTTGCACCTCTGGGAAATTGGGATGAAGGAGATTTCCCTTCCTGATTTCCATTCAAGTGAATTAATCACGATTCCCCTCGATCCCACTCAGAATGCGGCACA
The DNA here is from genome assembly GCF_027942295.1 of Pseudanabaena sp. Chao 1811. Lineage (NCBI taxonomy): Bacteria > Bacillati > Cyanobacteriota > Cyanophyceae > Pseudanabaenales > Pseudanabaenaceae > Pseudanabaena > Pseudanabaena sp. Chao 1811. Next base: position 1,061,260 of record NZ_CP101416.1, on the reverse strand, counting down.
AAATGCTCAGTCCTTTTACAAAAAACATCAAAAGCAAAAACGAGCTGCCCTTGCGATCGCACCTTTACTAGAATCTGTGCAGCAGGAAATCGCCTATCTAGAGCAGGTTGCCACGGCTGTTAGTTTATTAGAACAGAATGAACTCTCGGCTTTACAGGAAATTCGTGCGGAACTAGCTCAACAAGGCTATCTGAAGGTGACTGCCGAATATGTGGCTCGTGCAAAAGGAAATTCTAAAAATAATAAGGGTAGCAAGAATAAAAGTAATAAAGGTAAGCAGGACGAAATTCCCGATTGTCACCGCTTTACAACTCCCAATGGCTTTGAAGTGTGGGTAGGTCGCAATAACTATCAAAATGATTTAATTTCCTTCCGCATTGCAGGAGAATATGACCTCTGGCTCCATGCTCAAGAAATCTCTGGTAGCCATGTGTTGCTACGTTTACCCGCAGGTGCGATCGCCGATGACCAAGATCTCCAAGTTGCTGCCGACTATGCTGCCTATTACAGTCGAGCGCGTCAAAGTGATCAAGTGCCTGTGGTCTGTACTAATCCCAAATATGTGTTCAAGCCCAAAGGTTCAAAACCGGGGATGGTGGTCTATACCCATGAAAAGATTATTTGGGGACAGCCACGCTCTTTAAGAATTGAAACAGCCTAATACCAATTTACGAAAGAGCGACAACACTTTTGTTTGTGAATTAAAAAATAAAACCAGTAAGGGTTTTCAAAAGTAAAAAGGAGCGCTTAGCGCTCCTTTTGTAATCTGTGCAGAATTTATGAGTTATTCGACAATTCCTAAAAGAGATTGAGTCGTTGTGTGTGGAAGTTGGGGCGCGATGAAACCTGATGAATAAAGATGTGGATTGGTCTGAGCCACTAAACTAAAAGCATCACGAGCTTGCTCTGTAACTGCTACAGTTTTGGCATCGTAGGTTTGGGTTGCTAACTTTGGATACAAACCGATCGCCACAATTGGTACAAGCAAGCAAGCTGCAACAAATACCTCGCGAGGCTTAGCGTCACTAACATATTTGTCGAAGTGCAAAGCTGGATTAGGATTGCCGTAAAAGACTTGGCGCAAAGTTGAGAGTAAGTAGATGGGGGTAATAATCACACCAACTGCCGCTAAGAAGATCATGACAATCTTGAAGTTAGAAGCATAAACATCGCTGGTGGTAATACCAAGGAAAATCTTCAATTCGCTTACAAATCCACTCATCCCTGGAAGTGCGAGAGAAGCCATTGCCGAAGCGGTCATTAAGGCAAAAGCCTTAGGCATGATTTTGGCAATCCCACCCATTTCGTCCATCATTAAAGTATGGGTGCGATCGTAGGTGACACCTGCTAGGAAGAATAATGCGCCTGCAATCAAACCGTGGGAAAGCATTTGCAATACTGCACCACTAACACCAAGATCGTTAAAGGATGCAAGTCCCACTAGGATAAAGCCCATGTGAGAAATCGAGGAATAGGCTAGGCGACGCTTGAGATTTTGTTGTGCGAAGGCGGCTAATGCTCCATAAACAATACCTACTACGCCTAAAACAGCAAGCAAAGGCGCAAAGTAAACATGGGCATTGGGTAACATTTCAATATTGAAACGGATTAAGGCATATCCCCCCATTTTTAGCAAAACACCTGCTAAGACCATCGACACAGGTGCAGAAGCTTCCCCGTGAGCGTCAGGTAACCATGTATGTAATGGAAAAATTGGTAACTTCACACCAAAGGCAATTAAGAAACCTGCATAGGCGAGTAACTCAAACGCGATCGGATATTGCTTTAAGGCTAGTTCCGATAGATTAAAGGTGGTGACATCGCCATAGAATGCCATCGCTAAACCAGCAACAAGAATGAAAATCGAACCTAATGCTGTGTAGAGAATAAACTTGGTTGCAGCGTAAAGACGTTTAGCTCCTCCCCAAATCGAAATCAGCAAATACACAGGAATCAGTTCTAATTCCCACATGAAGAAGAATAGCAACAGATCCTGAGCTGCAAATACGCCAATCTGAGCGCTGTACAGGCAAAGCATCAAGAAGTAGAACAGGCGAGGCTTTTGAGTAACGTTCCAACTTGCAAAAATTGCAAGGGTAGTAATCAAACCTGTTAGCAAAATTAGCGGCATGGATAAACCATCAACCGCTAAGGAAAAATTCAAACCAATTTGAGGAATCCAAGCATAGGTCTCAGACATCTGGAACGCTGCTTCATGCAGGTTATATTGACTCCAGAATGCGTAAATGATTAAAGATAGTTCGACAAAACCTACCCCCACAGCGTACGATCGCACGGTCTTGCCGTATTTGTCTGGAATGAAAGGAATCGCAAAGGCAGCGACTAGAGGAAACAAAAGAATTGTTGTAAGCCAAGGAAATTCTGCAACAGACATGATGAGGATAAATACTTACTCTTCATAATCTATTGTATGAAGGTTTTGTAAACTTGTGTTAAGTCTTTTGATATAAAAGTTAACAAATTCTCAAATCATTAAAATAGACTCAAAGCTATACCCAGACTTATTTCTTAGGATTTGAATAAAGATTTATCTATAAATTGTCATCCAAGTGATGCAAATCATTGAATTGTTACTATCATTAACTTAACGTGAGTTCGATAACGCCATTTGCGCGGCGCGAAGCGCCGCGCAAATGGCGGAGAATGGTAAAAATCGCTTAGCGATTTTTACCATTCTCCGCCTTCGTCGAGATGACGTTAACTTAGTAAAAAACTAGTGATATCGTGTAATATTTTGCATTCCTGTGCTGTCTTAGCTACAACTACCGCAATCTAAAGCACCACAGTCTAAGCCACTACAATCTAAAGCACCGCAATCTAGTCCACTGCAATCCATTCCTGATAGACAGTTGGCATTATCGCAATTGAGATTGTTGATGCAGTCACTAGGAATGTCCGTAATCACATCTGTACAGTTAGCGCAATCAGAGCAATTATCAAGCCCACCATAGTCACAACTATTATTGTTGCCATTACTATTAACTTGCGATCGCGCTTTCCTCTCCCATCTTGAGCCACCTAGTTTTTTCGCGTTAGTATTTTCAGGATTTTGCCCGTCTTGAGTGCCATCAGTATTTTCAGGTTCCTGTTCAGAATCGTCAGACTCTCCAGATTCAATCGCTACAAAATTTGAGGTTAATCGACTAGTGTAATACTTACGACTAGCTCGGCATTTCGCTTTTCGTACTTTTAAGATTTCATTAGCCTCTCGACATTCCTGAAATCTACCCTTAGCATTGGCGATCGCGGTGAAAATTCCCTCTTCTAAGATGACTCGCTTAAAATATTGTGAACAGGACTCACAACCATAAAGAACACGATGGGCGCAGGAAAAGCCTTTATAGGGTGAGATAAATCTTTGGTAGCCAGTAATAGCAGTGACAGCTAGGCTTCTTGTTGCGCTATTGAGAAGATTAGGGATGGGGAGCTTGATGGGAATTCTTTTTTGCATTTCTCTCCGCTACTAGTCAATGCAAACAACTTGGCTATGATACAAGCGCGATGATATTAGTCTCCACAAATCTTAATAATTCTTCCCAAAAATTGATTGCAATTACTTCTCATTACTGATTGGAAGTAGCTGAGCATAATTAGAAAAACTATGGCGCATGTGCCATAGTTTTTTGCGCTGTTTTTTAATTATGACCATCTACTTAATTAATACGATTTATCGAATTAATACCCTACTGAACAAGGTTCCATCAAATTGATTGCGATTACTTCTCATCATGGATTGCAACTACTTCTCATTAAGTGGCTGATGATTGCCTAGACAAGATCCAATCGTTATAAAACTGGCATAAGATCGGCGCAAGTGAATAATCAAATACTTCGCGATCACGAAGTATTTGATTATTCTCAAAATTACAAAATGTTGGTGATAGAACTATGAGAACTGTAATTAATCCTCAAGAGTTAACAGGACTCTCAGAACAGGAAGTTAGCCAACGCCTTCAAGCTGAGGGATATAACGAATTGCCAGCTAGCGATCGCCGCAATATTTGGGGGATTATTTGGGAAATTGCTAGCGAACCCATTTTCTTACTATTACTTGGTTGTGGCGGGATTTATCTATTTCTCGGTGATGCTCAAGAAGCATTGATATTACTAGGTTTTGTCTTCTTTATTGTGGGAATTAATCTCTATCAAGAACAAAAAACAGAGAAATCCCTCGAAGCTTTACGAGATCTATCTAGTCCTCGCGCCCTTGTCATTCGCGATGGCGAGCGCAAGCGGATCGCAGGTCGAGAAGTGGTGCGTGGTGATTTGATTGTAATTGCGGAAGGCGATCGCATTCCTGCGGATGGTGTATTGCTATGGTCAACGCACCTCACCGTCGATGAATCGCTCTTAACAGGGGAATCTCTACCTGTGCGAAAAGTTGCGATGGATGATAGTTTGCCGCTACCAGTCAATCGGGCTGGTGGTGACGATTTGCCCTATGTCTATTCAGGAACTTTGGCTGTGCAGGGACAGGCGATCGTTGAAGTCCAAGCCACTGGCTCAAAAACGGAAATGGGCAAAATCGGTAAGGCTCTCCAAACGATTGGACAGGAAGATTCTAAGCTGCAACAGGAAACGCGGCGGATTGTTAAACAACTGACGATTATTGCGATCGCTATTTGTATCATTGCCGTAGTGATTTATGGAATTACTCGCGGCGACTGGTTACATGGGGTATTGGCTGGTTTAGCGTTGGGGATGGCGATTTTACCCAATGAAATTCCTGTAGTTCTCGCCATCTTTTTAGCATTGGGTGCATGGCGATTTTCCCTGCAAAATGTCCTCACGCGACGGATTCCTGTTGTCGAAACCCTTGGCTCGGCTACGGTGCTTTGTGTGGACAAAACAGGGACGCTTACTCTCAATCAAATGACGGTGCAGCAATTATTTGTTTATCAAGAAGGTTCGCAAAATCCTGCTTTTTATGATCTCACTTTACATGAGCGGGAAGCCCTACCAGAGGATTTCCATCGCTTAATTGAATATGGCATTCTCGCCAGCCGTAAAGATCCCTTTGACCCGATGGAAAAGGCTTTGAAATTAGTCGGTTCCCAGCTACTTGCAGGGACAGAACATCTCCATGATGATTGGAATACTTTACGTGAGTATCCACTATCAGGAGAGTTACGCGCGATGTCCTGTGTTTGGGAACCCATCGCAGGTGGTGCGAAGGAAATCGCTGCGAAAGGTGCGCCCGAAGCGATCGCCGATCTTTGTCATTTTAGACCTGAGATGCTCACGGATTTGGAGCTACAGGCAAATATCATGGCGGCTTCTGGGTTACGGGTACTTGGTGTTGCTAAGGGCTACCTTTCTCCCGATAGTCCAAGGCATCGAGCACCTACGGATGGTTCTCTCCCTTTGCGCCAACATGATTTTGATTTTGAATTTATTGGTTTAGTTGGCTTAACCGATCCCGTGCGTCCTACGGTTGCCCCTGCGATCGCTGAATGTTATCAAGCAGGAATTCGCGTCGTGATGATTACGGGTGACTATCCCTCAACGGCACAAAATATTGCTAAACAAATTGGGCTAGCCAGTGGGGAAGTGATCACAGGTGCAGAACTCGAACAAATGACCGCAGAACAACTGCGATCGCGGATTCGGAGTACGAATATTTTTGCTCGTGTTGTGCCTGAGCAAAAGCTCTTAATTGTGAAGGCCCTGAAACAAAGCGGAGAAATCGTGGCGATGACAGGCGATGGGGTCAATGATGCTCCTGCTCTGAAGGCGGCTCACATTGGGATTGCGATGGGCGGTAGAGGTACAGATGTGGCGAGAGAATCCGCAGATTTAGTTTTACTGAACGATGATTTCACCTCGATTGTGGAATCAGTGAAACTGGGTCGCCGCATTTTCGATAATCTCAAAAAAGGTATGGCATATACCCTTGCCGTTCATGTGCCGATCGCAGGGATATCCTTAGTTCCTATTTTTATGCAATGGTCGTTAGTCCTTTTGCCGATTCATATTGCCTTCCTGCATCTAATTATCGATCCTGCTTGCACGATCGCCTTTGAAGCCGAAGCAGCCGAAGCCAATGTGATGCAGCGTCCACCCCGTAATCCGAAGGAACCACTTTTTGATCGGCGCACATTATGGTTATCGCTTTTTCAGGGCTTGAGCGTCTTAGTAGTTTTGGTAATTGTCTATGCGATCGCCAATTATCACGGCAAATTTGCCCCTGATATGGTCTTATGTAGTGCAGGAGCCTGTGGTGCAAGGGGCTTAGTCTTTACCACCTTGATTGTGTCTAACCTTGCAATGATTCTCACTAATCGCTCATGGACAAGAACGATCCTCAGCACCATGAAAGTGCCCAATGCTTCAATCTGGTGGATTATTAGTGGCGCGATCGTATTTCTGGGATTAATCCTATACGTTCCTTTTTTAAGGCAACTCTTCCAGTTTTCCTATCTGCAATTTGAAGATTTAGCGATCGCGTTACTATCAGGTATTGCCAGCGTCATTTGGTTTGAGTTCCTCAAATGGAAAAACTCATAAACAAAGATAGGCGGCGCTTTGCGCCGCCTATCTTTAATTTTCTAGTGCGGTACAACGTACTGCTTTTTGCTAAAAAATCAAGCTAATACTCAGCCCTGACCCAACAACAAAATGTAAAGCCACTGCAATAAATCGACAATTTAGTAATCGATCGGCTTGATCATGATTCTCGCCAATGAAGGTACATAAATTCCAAGCGATCGGTAAGCTGACCAAAACGATCGCTGTCCAGATGGGGAAAAAGTTAAGAGCGATCGCCGCGATCGTAATTGTATAAATTACTCCACAAAGCCAAGGCAAAAGTTGAGCTGAACGCTTCGTTCCTAATCGGACTACAGGCGATTTTTTGCCTGCGGCGAGATCATCGGCAACTTGATTGAAATGGGAGCAGAACAAAATCAAACTGGTGATAATCCCGACAATGATCGCGGCAGCAAGGGAGCCAACTGACCAAGACTTGGCTTGACTGTAATAGGCTGCGGAAACTCCCAATGGACCAAAAGCGAAAAAGCATAAAATTTCACCTAAGCCTTGGTAGCCCAATCGAAAGGGAGGACCTTGGTAAATATAGCCCAGAAAACAACAGATGGCGATCGCGCAGACCACAAATAAATCCTGCTGTAGCCATGAAATCGCCAATACACCACTAATTCCCGCAAGTAAGCAAATATTGGCGATCGCAAAAATTACATTTTTCTTGCCCGTGAGATTGACCACCGAATGCGCCTTATTGACATCAATGCCCGTCTCCGCATCAAATACGTCATTACAGAGATTTTCCCAGACCAAAATCAAAATTGCAGAAACCAGAAAGGTTAAAAAGATGCCCCAGTTAATTGCCCCAGTATCGCGATAGGCGATCGCTGTACCTGTGGCGATCGGCACGATCGCTACGCTATACATTGGTAGTTTAATCGCCGCCATCCATAGCTTGCGAGATGTCTTGGGAGATAGCTCAGGGGAATCAACGAGGCTTTTTACCATATTGGCTAAAAATGACTAAAAGACTGTAAATCTAATTTCTGTAGTTTACAGTGGTTTGCGCCCTCAATATATATGCCGTTGATGATAGAGGTGAGAAGCACCTCTATCATCAAATGTCATTAGGGTTAATCCCCATTGACCTGAGATAATTTTCTAATTTTTCCTTAGCTTGGTGTTCTTGCTCTTTAGCTTGGCGTTCCTGCTCATTTGCTTCCCACATTGCCAAAATTGTTGATTCCGCTGCCGCGATCTTCTCGCGATCGGTTAAATACCTTTGACCTGTTTCGTCATACCAAAATAACCATTCCCGTTCCCAGTTGGCATGATCAGCGTTTTCATAACCGATCGCTAAACCAATCTCAGGCAGCCATACAGGGTTGCCTGTTAATAGCTGATATTTTTGATTGACCAGTTGATAAATCTCTAAAGGTTGGCGTTGCTTATATCTTGATTGCTTTCCCGCTAAGGGGTTGTAAATCACATAGTAAAGCACCCCAATACTTTGATAGTCCTCTAGCTTTTTCTCATATTCGCCATTGTATTTTTCGGAGACAACTTCTAGTACTAATTTTGGTAAGACATATTGTTCTTGCCATACTAAATAACTAAGCCGACCGCGATCGCCTGTATTGCGAGGTACACCCATTGCCAAAAAGCCATCAGGGACGATCTGCGGTTTGTTAGGGTCGTAATACACTGCCATATCCACACCAAAAAACCAATCTTGGCGATCGCCCCAAATACTGAGCAGAATATTTAATAAAAGATTGGGAATATGATTTTGAAGCTCGTTATCCACGGGGGTATCGTCACTGTGAGGCAGTTCTTCGGCAGTTGGCAAACGCTGACCAGAAATAATGACCATAGTTGTATCTCCACATGAGATTACTAAACATCATACTCCCTTACCATTGAAGGATTAGCCGTTGCGGCGCGAAGCGCCGCAACGGGAAGGGCGTAGCTATAAAAGTTTTGCTAAGAGAGGAATAGTAGTGCGAAGCACTACTATTCCTCTCTTTAGATTTGCTCCAGTTTAGACAAAAAATTAGTAAATTATTAAGCTTTGCAAAGTAAGATGGATTTAAGTAATCAAAAAAATTAAACGTACAGGTACTAGAGCAATATGCGCGTGGCGATCGCTGGAGGAGGGTTAGCAGGATTATCCTGTGCCAAGTATTTGGTGGATTTAGGACATCAGCCGATTTTGCTAGAGCGCAGTAACGTTCTCGGCGGCTTAGTAGCAGCATGGAAGGATGCCGATGGCGACTGGATCGAAACGGGACTACATAACTTTTTTGGGGCTTATCCCAATATGTTGCAACTGATGGGTGAGCTAAATATCCTCGATCGCCTGCAATGGAAACGTCATGCTTTAATTTTTAATCAACCTGAAAAGCCGGGGGTATTGTCATGGTTTGATGTACCCGATATCCCCTCACCCTTCAATATCATTGTCTCGATTCTTCGTAACAACGATATGCTCACTTGGGAGCAGAAAATAAGGTTTGCGATCGGGCTAATTCCTGCGATCGTGCGTGGAGATGACTATGTTGTCTCGATGGACAAATACACCTTCGAGGAATGGCTAGAAATGCGTGGCATCGGTAAGGACATTACTACAGATATTTTTATTGCCGTTTGCAAATCCCTCAAATTTATCGATCCCGACGTGATTTCCGCCACGATTCCCCTCCGCGCTCTCAATAAGTTTTTGCAACAAAAAGACGGCTCGAAAATTGCCTACCTTGATGGCGCCCCCCCAGAACGTCTCTGTCAGCCCATCGTTGATTATGTCGTGGCAAGAGGTGGCGAAGTCCATACAGGCGTGGCTCTCAAGGAAATTGTCACCGATGCTGAGGGTAATGTAGAAAAATTAATTGTCCAAGGGACAGACGGTTCCCCCAGTCGCGAAATCCTTGCTGATGCCTACGTTTCCGCCATGTCAGTAGACGCATTTAAAAACTATATTCCTGACACTTGGCAAGGCTTGCCCTATTTTAAGCAGCTAGAAAACCTTGAAGGCGTACCCGTAATTAGCGTGCAGATCTGGTTTGATCGCAAGCTTACCGATATTGATCACACTCTATTTTCGCGATCGCCCCTGCTGAGTGTTTACTCAGACATGAGCAACTCTTGTAAGGAATATGCCGACCCTGACAAATCAATGCTAGAGCTAGTATTTGCCCCTGCTGCCGATTGGATTGATCGCCCCAATAGCGAGATCGTCGAAGCAACCCTAAACGAGCTTGCCAAACTATTTCCGCAGCATCTCCCCAGTCCTGCCAAAGTCTTAAAGTCCCATGTCGTTAAGACTCCGCGATCGATTTATACAGCCACACCCGGACGCGAGCAATTCCGTCCTAGTCAAGCCACACCGATCGCTAATTTCTTTTTGTCAGGTAGCTATACAGCACAGCCCTTTTTTGGGAGTATGGAAGGGGCGGTACTTTCTGGTAAGCTAACAGCACAGGAAATCCATAAAGCAAGTCAAAGCTCTAATCAAAAAGCAAGTCAATCTTCTGGAAGTAAAGTCCTTGGTCGAACCTCTAACCAAAACCAGTCAAATCCATCTGTCGTCAGTGCCTAAGCCGATGGGAATGCGTCAGCCAGTCAGTCTGGAGGAAGCCTACGAGATTTGTCGTTGCATCACGGCAAAGTATGCCAAGACCTTTTATCTTGGCACAATGCTGATGTCTGAAGCAAAACGGCGAGCAGTTTGGGCTATATATGCTTGGTGTCGCCGTACTGACGAGCTTGTAGACGGTATGCAAGCAGAAACCACCGATGCTGAAACGCTCTTTAACTGGGAGAAACAGTTGGAGGCGACATTTCGGGGCGATCCGATCCATGCATCGGATATTGCTTTAGCGGACACGGTCAAGCAGTACCCCATGCCCATCCAGCCATTCAAAGACATGATCTCTGGAATGCGGATGGATCTGAAATACGATCGCTACCAAACCTTCGATGATCTGCATTTGTACTGCTATCGTGTCGCAGGCACAGTGGGCTTGATGTCGGCAGCAATCATGGGTTTTGAGACAAAAGATCCCTCGGTAATTGCGACGGCAACTGAGGCAGCGATCGCTTTAGGTATTGCCATGCAGTTAACTAATATTTTGCGAGATATTGGCGAAGATGCTCAGAGAGGGCGAATTTATTTACCCCTTGAGGATTTGCACTATTTCGACTACACCGAAAAAGATTTATTAAATGGTGTTGTCGATGAGCGCTGGATTGAGTTAATGCGTTTCCAAATCCAAAGGGCGCGTGAATTTTATCAACATGCTGAGGATGGTATTTCGGCACTCTGTCGCGATGCTCGATGGCCAGTATGGTCGTCCTTAATTTTGTATCGCAATATTTTAAAGGCGATCGAAAAAAATCACTACGAAGTCTTTAAGCAACGTGCTTTTGTCCCAAACTCTGGCAAAGTGTTGGCTTTACCTTGGGCATGGCTCAAAGCTCAGACATCTTAGCTGTAGGTACAGCACTTTGCACTTAATTAAAACCCAGAAATATTTTTGAAAGCGGCGCGAAGGGCTGCTTTCAAAAATATTTCTGTACTACTCAAAGCCTCAATAGGCTGTATAACTTGTGATTAAATAAATAGAGAGGAAGTAAATCTTCCTCTCTATTTGTTTTTGTGCTGTTGGATCATGCTGATGCAGCAATCGGTAGGGTAATGATATAGAACTTATAGCGCTCTCTAATGCTATCAACCCATTCAATAGAAATATCACCACCATACTTTTGGAGTATTTCTTGCGCAATCATTAATCCCATACCCTTAGATAAAGTAGTTCTTTGTTCTTGGTTTAGAGTTGAGCTATTTAAATGATCAATTATGGAGAATATTTGGGTTTTTGATATTAAAGAACTTACCTTACCAATAGTAAAAACAACTTGATTCTCAATTGCCGTAGCGTGAAAGACCGCAGTTCTAAATTCGTGGTTATTGGCAATTTGATTTAATAAATTAGTAAGTATATATTTAATTTCTGAATCATCAAGCGCTATTTTGGCAGTATTGGTATTTACTTCCCATAAAATATTGTTGCTTTTTTGAGCGAATAAATTAGCTGTTTCTAGGTTGAGGTTATTTAAAAAATCTGCAACATTAATAGTAATAGTAGATGGTGTACTTAATCCGTTATCTAATAACGTTTGATTTGCAAGAGACTCCGCAGAAATATCAACGATTGACTTAGCGATTTGTTCTCCCTCCGAAATCATTACCTCTAAATTATCTTGAATTTGTTGGACAGAGCGTTTTGTTTTATTATCTGAATATACTAAATTAGAAAAGATTGATTCATCTAACTTTTTACGAGTTAATTTTAAAAATCCTAATAGTGAAGTAATTGACACTCGCATCTTTTGAAAATTATCTTCATTAAAATTATCTCCATGATTACTAGGTTGTAATGAATAAGACTGAGATATTCTATCTTGAGAAAAAATATTAGTAGAAGTAAATTTACGGCTACTTATGGGACTAACTACGATCATAGTGGCTAAGAATTGAGTGTTATCCTCCACTGGAATTTTACTTAAAATATTTACTACTACCGCCTTGAATTTGTAGTGATTGGTGATTGAGAACTCGAATTGAGAACTATTAGAAGAATCTTTTCTTCTATTGGTAATCAAATATGATACTTCCTTAGGAAAAATATCCCTGTAATTTATCCCAATAGATTCTGACATGGGTATAGATAATATTTCTGCTAAATTAGCATTGATTTTTAAAATAATGCCATTAGGATCTAAGAAAGCGTATCCTTCATCAGTGACTTCAATTAATTGATTTAATAACTCAGTTGATCTTCTGTATTCTATATCGGTAAAATTTGGTAAGACAGCTTGATAGCTTAATTCTTTTAGTTTATTAACAATTTGATTTAAAGCGATCGCTAAATAGCCAATGTCATCTTTTTGGTTCATTGGTAGTTTTACTTCCAAGTTTCCTTTAGAGATGGCATGGGCTACATTCGTGATTCTGACAATCGACTTGATTTTAGATTTTATCAAAAGATAATAACCAAAAGATGCAATTAAAGATAAAACTGTTGCAAAAAATATTGTCTTTAAAAAAATATAATTCGCAGAATTAGAGAATGCCTGTTGAGTAACACCTGTAACTAAGTTGATGTTTTCAAGATAGCTAATATGAGCCAAAAAACATATTAAAATTGATAGGCTTTCAACTAATAAAAAAAAGCCTATAACCATTTTTGACAACAAGTAATATCGATGTATAGAGTGATGTTTACTGCTGTGTTTGTTAGATGTATCTTTGAAAAATCTGGAAATCTTTTTGATATAATTAGAATTCTTTTTCATCAGAAAAGCCCACTAAAAAATACATGGTCTGATAATTTTTAAATCTATACGTTATAAGTTTAAATTGTTGGAGGATTTTGCTATAGATCTATTCTGTATAGAAAACAAAACAACTTCTTTGCGTTTGTATTCTCCGTAAACTTATATCTAAAAAGCTATATATTTACAGTATGATTTCTTTAAAAAGACTTATCAATAACTATGAGCATATTAGGTGAGTATAGCCTTTTTGTTAACATAGAATAGTCGCTATTTGACGTATATTGCTAGAACTTTAGCAACTCCCCCTCAATAATTTATAAACTAATATTCCTGAAATTTGTGATTATTTGACTGTCGCTAACGATGATCAGATCTTCAATATTTCGTAACATGGTATTACAAATGTTATCCAACGGTAAATCATTGGCATCATGCCCAAAGGGATCTTCTATTTGAATGCCAATTTCTTCGATGCCTAGTAAAGTGAAACTAATTAAGGCAACAATTGGTCCTGTTAGCCATTCCAGTTGATCCACCATTTGAAATGGTAGCGATAGGCAATAAATCATGAGTAATTGCTTAAGATGGATTGCATAGGCTAAAGGAATTGGGGTTCTCAGAATTCGTTCACAAATACCTGCAACATCAACCATTTGGTTTAAAAGTTGACTCATATCACTTAATTGATAGCGATCAAGTTTTTCGTCTAGAGATTGCTTTTGGAGATAACTACTAATCCAAAAGGCGATTTCGAGAGGGGGATGATTCATGGTCTTGAGACGCTCAAACTGCTCAAGAGATAGGTTGGCTGCGAGTTCGTCATTAACTTGTTGTGATCGCAAGTGTAATTTCAAAGCGATCGCAAAGGCGGGCAATAGCTTGACTGCTGCGATTTTTGCTTGGCGATCGCTAGGTTCTTGTTCTGCAATGGCTACTAATATTTGTCTCGATAAATTCCGTACTGTATTTACTAAAAGTCCCCATGCTTTGCGTCCTTCCCAAAAGCGTTCATAGGCTGTGTTAGTACGGAATACCAGCAATAAACCTAACACAATATTGGGAATGATACTGCCCAAAATAGGTAGGGAGACGCGGATATTAGAGATATGGAGGATATAAACGAAAACACCAAATAGCCCACATAATAGCGATCGTGGTAATACTTCTGGCACTACTGATCCTTTCCATCGCAGTGCAATATGGAACCAACTATCTTTTTTCATTAACGATCATGATCTAAGGATTGCTAGTAGCAGTTTATCTTAATGCTTTAAGACAACTTTAAAAGGTTGATAGCGCTTTTCAAGCAAGCAATGTATAGAGTATTGTTTCCTCGTCGAAGGTAGGGAAATAATCCACTAGGCTGAGAAATGTTATATACGTTTCAAGACTAATAAAGTGATGTCATCAAATACTTTTTGTGTACCAATATGTCTGCGTACATCAACAATAATATCTGACTTGATTTCTGAGGCTGATTTGTGCCAGCTTTTACTGATAACCTCACAAAGGCGCTCCACTCGATACTGCACTTTAATTGTATTAATCGCTTCAGGAATTCCATCGGTATACAGAACAATACCGTCACCTAGCTCTAAGTCAAAAGTGGCATGACTAATAAATTGTTCAATTTCGCTATCTAATGCTATCGGGAAGCCTAAAGACATTGTATCAATTCGTTCTATCTGTCCATCTTTACGGACTAAAATTATCTCTTCATGCTGCCCGCTAATTACTATTTTGCCATTTGTATAGTTGACAATGGCAAGTGTGAGGGTCTTCTCAGAATCCATCCGTTGTACGTTTTTGAAAAGAGTACGATTGAGCGTACTTAAAAATTTGACATGATCGGTTTCGTGGATTTCTTGCAAAGTTCTAACTGCCGTTTGCGTCATCAGCATCAAAATGCCACTTTCTAGACCATGCCCCGTCACATCACCGATACCTAAGGTGACAACTCCATCTGTTTCTAAGACATCGTAATAGTCTCCACCGATTTCATCCGCAGGTTCCATATAACCTGCAATATCGAGGTCTGCAATACTTTCTAGTTCTTTAGGCTTAGGTAAAATCATCTGCTGAATTTGACGGGCGACATCCAACTCAGTTGCCATTCTCAAATTGTCTTGTTTGAGTTTTTCGTTGAGAGCAACAATTTCGGCGTTGGCAGTTGCAAGCTCTCTGGTTCGTTCCATAACCTTATCTTCTAAGGTTGTAAATACTTCTTGCAATGTTCCTGCCATTGTGTTGAAGGAACTCTCTAAAGTATCAATTTCATCGATTTCAATGAGATCAAAGGTATGAACACGACGATCTAGACTGCCTGCGGCTAATTGCTTTGAGGCTTGAGTCAATCTGATAATTGGACGCGAAATTAAGCTAGAAGTGAATACGCCAATTAAGGTAGCACCAATAAAAGTCAAACAGCATAATAAAACTGTCGTCTGGGTATTGGCATTGATTCTCGCCATAAAATCTTTTTCGGGAACGACTACAACTGCTAACCAGTTAATTCCTTGACCATCGGAGATGGGGGTAACTGTAGCAAAATAGACTTCTTCATTGAGAGAGAATTTAATTTGTTGGATTGTTGTAATGCTGTCTAAACTACTAAATCTAGTTTGTAAATTTTGGGCAGTAGTAGTGACTACAGGATTGTCTGATTTAGCAGCTACAATTCTTTCTATCTTGCGATCAGAGTCTTTCCCAATTACTTTAAATGGCTGCTTTATGATAGAACTAGCCACTAAATTACCTGACCGCTCCATAATAAAACTTTGTCCATTGCGACTAATGGAGAGTTCATGCACAAAATTAGTGATTCGGGATAGGCGAATATTGATGCTGAGGACTCCTAATAATTTACGATTTTCATCATAAATTGGTCTGACTGGAGAAATCTGTAACGCTGTATTCTGGCTAGAAGAAGCGGTGAAAATTTCGCTCCAAGTGGGTTTACCTAATTCTTTAGCTGCTTTGTACCAAGGTCGTGTACGTGGTTCATATTCTGACTCTTTGAGGAATTTTTGAGGATTTCCATTGCTATCAAGAAGATAAACTTTACGAATTTCCCCTGTATCTACAGTTCTGATCTTTAGTTGTACAGTGCCATTCTCTTGATATTCAACTCCCACAAATTCACCCTGCTCATTGCCATAGGCTAAATAAGCTTCAAAATCACCTTGTCGTACGACTTGCCAAAAGTAACGTCGCAATCCATCAAAATCCTCTAGTTTGAAATTATTACTTTTGATACCTGCTTCAGTAAGCAATAAAGTATTTTGGGATTTGTTAAGGTATTGCAAAACATGTTCTTCTATACGAGAAGCAGTTTCTTTATTTAATTGATTCGCTAGATCATTAATTGCTTGTTCTCCATTACGAAATGAGAGCCATCCTACTAGAATAGTTGAAGCGATAATCGGAATTACAAAAGGTGTTACAAGTACTGTCCGTAAGCGAAACCGAGGTCTTTGGTATATCTGTTGCTGATATTTTAAAGATTTATCGCTCATTTTAGCCTTCTCAAGAAGGAAATATTATTTATATAGCAGTCCTAAATCATTTGTAGATTTTTAGATTTGTAGAAGCGCACCCCGAAGGGGTGCGCTTCTACAAACCATTTAGGATTGCTATATAATATGTTGACATACTAAGCGGCAAAAGCTTGAGAGATCTTACTCTTAGGGGGATATTAAGATTTCTGAGCGCTTGATCTTGCTAATAAAACACCGATTTGAATGCCAACCATGCCCGCGATCGCACTGCCAACAAAATAAATGAATAGTGTCTTCATATCACCCTTAACTAAGAAACTATTTGTTTCTAATCCGTAGGTAGAGAAAGTGGTGTATGCACCACAGAAACCTGTCGTTGTCATCAATCTTAGTTCAGGTGAAATGATGCGAAGATTCTCAGTGACAAGGGTAAGAATATAGGCGATTAATAGACATCCAGACACGTTGATGGAGAATGTGCCGTAAAATCCAAAATCCTTACCAAAAATAGCTGTTATCCCTTCGGTCACATAAAAACGACTCAAGGCTCCAAAAACTGCACCGATCGCTACAGATAGCGGAAAACGTCCTTTTAAAAACTCCATTTTGGCTTGGTCTGAGAATTATAAATTACGAATTACAAATTACGAATTACGAATTGAAGTTTGGATTACTTGACAAAAAAATTAGCGCTTGCAATGCCTAAAAGTACTGCTCCTAAGCCAAAGATAGCACTCCCAGCCCAATAAAAAAACGTTGCTCCCTTCTGTTTACTACGCCATAGTGTCAAAGTGTCAAAGCCATAGGTAGAGAAGGTGGTGTAGGAACCTAAGAATCCAGTTCTAATCAATAAATCTAATTCGGTGGGATAGCCTGTAATTCCTTTGGAAATTGTAAAAAAGAAACCCATCGCTAAGCACCCAGTGAGATTGATGCTAAAGGTGGCGTAGGGAAAATTAGTACCAAATTTTGCTTTTGTCCATTCTGTTAGGTAAAAACGTGACAAGGCTCCGGGGACTGCGCCTGATGCGATCGCAATTGCACTAGATATGTCTGACATTAGTTATTTGAAGTAAGGTTGCGAGTGAAATTGAGAATTTAAATCTGAAATGTCTTTTTCAATTATGTGTGTTGCTTTGACTGTTTGATTCTTTTTAAAATAGCGATCGCGATTGTCCAATGAATATGTCTAACCACCCATTTTGAGCCAACTAAACACATACTCAACTGTTAGCTCTAGGTTAATTTTCTCTGGAGTGATGAGGCGATCGCTATTTGTCATCAAGATCGGTTGTTGATTAGGCAGAAATGTCAGAATACTGCGATCGCTAGGATCGAGAAACCAACCTAATTGGCTACCATGTTGCAGACTAAGCAAAATTTTGCCAATTACTTTATTTGCATTTTGCTCAGGTGAGAGAATTTCAATAATCCAATCTGGTGGAAGATTAAACTGATCGGGTACTTCGCCATCCTCTAGAAATGGAATATTTTGCCATTGGAAAACTGCAATATCTGGAACGATTGAGCGATCAGCAAAAGTACATCTTAGCTCTGGAAAAGCATAGGCAATTTTTTTGGGTTCAGAAATTTGATTAATTTCTTGGCAAAGTTTTCCTTGTAATCTACTATGTCGTCCTTTAGGCATAGGTTTTGGGATGATTTGATTGTCGATATACTCACTCGCAGGCTTAGTCTCTGGCATTTGCAGAAACTCTTCTAGGGTAAGCGGTTTAGCAATAGTTGCGACCATATAGTTAACACCAGTTAAGATCGGCTATCTAGTTTCTTGAGTTTAGATTTACAGATTTATACATTATATGCAGGTTACGATAGGTGATTGAAGCGATTACAGATGCTCAGCAAGACAAGCAACCAATCAAAAAACAACTCAGAAAAGACTTACTTACGAAACGCCGCCAAATCCCCCATGAAGTTTGGCAGCAAAAAAGCTTAGCACTATGCGATCGCCTTTCCAATTGGCAAATATTCCAACAAGCACAAAATATCTTAGCCTTCACCAGTTTTCGGCAAGAACCAGATTTGAGTACATTGTGGCAAAGATTTCCTGAAAAGAATTGGGGATTTGCGCGTTGTATCGAAAAGGATTTGATGTGGCATCAAGTAGCGATCGCTGATTTCTCTAACCAGATGCAATTAGGAGCTTTTAATATCCTTGAGCCGCAGCCTTATTTACCACTGATGGATTTAGCAAATATTGATCTGATTTTGATACCTGCGGTGGCTGGCGATCGCCAAGGTTATCGCTTAGGTTATGGCGGTGGCTTTTATGATCGTTGGCTGCCTCACTCCACAGGATTGAAAGCAGGAATTATTTTCGATGAGTTTTATATAGATGAATTACCCCGTGAGCCTTGGGATATACCATTAGATGTCATCTTTACCGACTCAAAAGCCTTAATGCTAGGATTACTTTAGCGTTCAACTGGTTAAATATGGCGATCGCATCAGACAAAACGCAAATCAAATCCCATCATGAACTCTATGAAGAGGACTTTTGTCTGTGGATAGAGCAAGCTCTGGCATTGCTGCGTGAAGGCAACCTTAGAGATTTGGACTTGGAAAATTTGCTCGAAGAAATTGAAGACATGGGTAATAGTCAAAAACAAGCACTAGAGAGCAATTTAAAAGTTATTCTCATGCATTTACTCAAATACAAATACCAACCCGAAAAACGCTCTAATAGTTGGCTATATACCCTAGCTGAACATCGTCAGAGAATCCGCAAAGCTTTCAAAAATAGTCCTAGCCTCAAGAGACATTTTTTGCAAGAGTTTGCTGATGTTTATCTAGATGCCAAAAAACTTGCTGCGATCGAAACAGGGCTACCAAGCCACACCTTTCCCCCCGAATCTCCGTTTACTCCCGATCAAGTCACAGATGAAGAATACTTACCTGAATAAACCTGTAACGTTTTACCAATGAGTATGCACTCATTAAAAATTATGGCGATCGCATCTAACCAACCCCAACAGAAAATATCCCATCAAGCACTATATGAACAGGACTTGTATCTATGGCTAGAGCAAGCTATGGATTTATTGAGAGAAAGAAATTTGGCAGAACTAGATATAGACAATTTAATCGAAGAGATTGCGGACATGGGAAGTAGCCAAAAGCAAGCTATAGAGAGCAATTTGGAAATAGTTCTCATGCACTTATTAAAATACAAGTATCAACCCGAAAAGCGATCCAACAGTTGGCGATACACTTTACTAGAGCATCGTCGTAGAATTCAAAAAGCGTTTAAAACCAGCCCCAGCCTCAAGCGACATTTCCTCGCAGAATTTGCTGAAGCCTATGAAACGGCAAGAGAACTAGCCAGTGCTGAAACAGGATTAGATATTAGTTTATTTCCCCTAGAATCTCCCTTTACAACTGAACAAACACTAGACAAAGAATACTTACCTGAATAAAAAATGTTAGTCAAGAAGTACTTTTTGGTGGCGTGACGTAACTGCGTCACGCCACCAAAAAGTACTTCTTTGTTTGTACGGTAAGCCGATCTAGTTACTGACTCTTTTCGCAGTATATTAGCACTCAGTGAGACAGAGTGCTAAAGCACGCAATATGTGACCAAGGCGAGACAAATTTCCACCCTAAGTCACAACCTGCAAAGTCCACTCTGATTAGATTTTAAGGAGGTATAGGCATAGTGGCATCGTTAACCCTAAATACTGGTACATTGCAACCCCTAGGCGATCGCCTATTGGTAAAAGTAGCAACTAAAGAAGAAAAAACTGTAGGCGGTATTTTCTTGCCAGACACAGCCCAAGAAAAGCCCCAAATCGGTGAAGTAACTGCCGTTGGACCTGGTACACGCAACGATAAAGGTACTCGCGTTGCTTTGGAGGTTAAAGCAGGCGATAAAGTACTGTACTCCAAGTACGCAGGCACTGAAGTCAAAATTGACAACGTAGATTATTTGCTACTTGCTGAAAGAGATATTCTCGCGATCGTTGAATAAAGCTAATAGCTATTAGCCGTTAGCTGTTAGCCATTAGCCTTCAAAACTCTTCATCCAGAAGCAATCGAAAAGAGCTAAAAGCTAATCGCTAAAAGCTAACAGCCTAATAACCAATCCCCAAATCACCCATTACCCTTAATAATTAAAATGTCTAAAATCGTAGTATTTGATGAAGAATCTCGCCGCGCCCTTGAGCGTGGTGTCAATGCACTTGCTGACGCAGTACGTGTCACCCTTGGTCCTAAAGGTCGTAACGTAGTTATCGAAAAGAAATATGGCGCTCCTCAAATCATCAATGATGGTGTGAGCATCGCTAAGGAAATTGAATTAGAAGATCCCTTAGAAAATGCAGGCGCACAACTCATTCGTGAAGTTGCTTCTAGAACCAATGATGTAGCAGGTGATGGTACTACCAGCGCTACCGTTTTGGCTCAAGAATTTATTCGTGAAGGTTTGCGTAACGTTGCCGCAGGCGCTAACCCAGTGGGTGTCCGTCGTGGTATCGAAAAGGCAGTTGCTCACTTGGTTAGTGTCATTGCAGACAAGGCTAAGGCTGTTGATTCCAATGCAGAAATCGCGCAAATCGCCACTATCTCTGCAGGTAATGATCCTGAAGTTGGCGAAATGATTGCCCATGCGATGGACAAAGTTGGCAAAGATGGCGTAATCACCGTTGAAGAGTCTAAGTCCCTTACAACCGAGTTGGAAGTTGTTGAAGGTATGCAACTCGATCGCGGTTATATCTCTCCTTATTTCGTCACCGACAGCGAGCGCCAGTTGGTGGAATTCGAGAATGCTAAGGTTCTCCTCACCGATAAGAAGATTAACGTCATCCAAGACCTCGTTCCCATTCTCGAAAAGGCAGCTCGTTCTGGTTCTCCTCTCGTCATCATTTCCGAAGATGTTGAAGGCGAAGCTTTGGCAACTCTAGTTGTAAACAAGCTCAGAGGTTCTCTGAATATCGCTGCTATCAAGGCTCCCGGATTTGGCGATCGCCGTAAAGCATTGTTGCAAGATATCGCTGTTCTCACCAACGGACAGGTCATCTCTGAAGATGCTGGTTTAGAACTCAGTGCCGCAACCTTGGAACAGCTTGGTACAATCCGTAAGATCACCATTTCTAAGGACAAGACCACCATTGTTTCGGACATTTCCAACAAGGCAAATGTTGACAAGCGTGTTGCTCAAATCCGTAAGGAATTGGAACTCAGCGACTCTGATTACGACAAGGAAAAGCTCCAAGAACGTATTGCTAAGCTCTCTGGTGGCGTAGCTGTAATCAAGGTCGGTGCAGCAACCGAAACTGAACTTAAGGATCGTAAGCTTCGCATCGAAGATGCACTTAACTCTACTCGTGCAGCCGTTGAAGAAGGTATCGTCCCCGGTGGTGGTGCGACCCTCGCTCACTTGTCAGTTGAATTGCAAGAGTTCAAGGTAACCTTGAAGAACGAAGAAGCGATCGGCGCTGATATCGTTGCTCGTTCTCTCTCTGCACCTCTTCGTCAAATCAGCGACAACGCTGGTCTCGAAGGTACTGTAGTTGTTGAAAAAGTTAAGCAACTTCCTTTCAATCATGGTTTTGATGCGCTTAAGGGCGAATATGTTGACTTGATCGCTACTGGTATCATTGACCCTGCGAAGGTTGTCCGTTCTGCATTGCAAAATGCTGCTTCCGTAGCTGGTATGGTCTTGACCACCGAAGCTCTCGTGGTTGAGAAGCCAGAGAAGAAATCTGACGCTGGTGCTGCTGGTATGGGCGGCATGGGCGGCATGGGTGGTATGGGCGGTATGGGTGGCATGATGTAATTGCCATTCAAAAAAAGAGGGGGACGCTTAGCGTCCCCCTCTTTTTTGTTTTAGGATTGATGTAGCCTACAACTTAACTAAGTAACTCAGAGTTATAAACTAAACCCAAATAGCTATTTCGCCCGCATAGCGGGCGAAATAGCTTATTTAAGAAAAAATATCGAAAATAATATCTAAAAATAATTTATATGACTCACGTAACTGACCCGATCACACTTCCCAACAATTTAGAAGATACGACTGAACAAGCGATCGCTGCTACATATCAAGCGATCGCTGACGGTGCTACCCGTATCCTCGTAGATTTACGCTTTCCTGAACTCAAATCTATGCCGATCGCCTATGAATTTGCCCGTAGTTTTAATGAGCGCTATGGCAACGCATGGCAAGCAATTTTTTCCGATGCAGGGTCAGCCGCATTAGCAAAACGTGAATGGGCAGATCTCGATGTTTCAGTACGTGGAGTCAATGAAGGTCGTAGAGCTGTTCGCGAAGAAGACAAAGCCTTTTTGTTGGTCGAGCCAAGCTCCGTTGAAGTTGATCAGGTTGAGAAATTGGTGCAACTAGCAGGCGATCGCCCCTTTGTGATGCTCAATCCTCGTCTTGAAAATAGTGAGGTGGGTTTGGGACTTTCCGCAAGACGACTACGCGATCGCTTTTTAAGTACTTTCGAGACTGCCTACTACATCAAACCTCTGGAGCTTGGCGCATTATGGCGTTGCTATCCGCAAACATGGCAGGTGTGGGTGAATACTGAAGAGGGAATGCAATTTCTTTCAGAAGTAGAACAGCGTCCTTCTAGTGACGATATTGACCGCCTCTTCCGTCAGAAAACTGGACAGAAGACGGGTTCTTTTTTAGGGCGTTTACAAGAGTTATTTAGTGCTTTAGGCAGATAAAAAATAGTTTAGGTGGCGCGAAGCGCTGCCCATCCTTATTTAGTACAGCAATTACTGATCAAACGAACCACAAGAAGGATATTGAAAGCGTTGCAAAGCAACGCTTTCAATATCCTTCTTGGTTTGGGTTTGAGCGCAAAGTGCTGTAAGAAAAAAGAGGAGGCACATAGTGCCTCCTCTTTTTTATGCAAGACTAGCTGAATTGGAAGATCGTAGGAGTTGAACCTGCGAGAATATTGTCGTTAATATTACTAGAAGTAAATCCGTTGACTCCATTCAAAGTGAGCAATAGAGAACCACTGCCAAAGTTATTGTTGCCAGCAATACCATCACCTAAGCGGAACTGAGTGTTTCCATTGACAGTACGCACATCAATGGCAGCAATACCGTTGAACTGGAGCAGATCGCCGCCAATGCCGCGAGTGAATTGATTAACCACATCGCTATCATCACCAAGGTTATAGACAACCCTATCAGTAGCGCCATCATTGAGACCGAGGAACAATGTGTCATTGCCAAAGCCACCAACGAGGATATCTGCGCCCAACCCACCAGTTAGAGAATCATTACCAAATCCACCACTGAGAATATTGTTGCCATCGTTGCCTGTAATAACGTTATTGGCGCTATTACCAGTACCATTGATGTTTGCACTACCAGTTAGAGTCAAGTTCTCAAGGTTTTCGCCGAGAGTCCATGAAACGCTTGATTTTACTGAGTCAGTACCTTGGTTTAATGCTTCCGTAATCGAATCACCCAAGTTATCGACAATGTAAGTGTCATTTCCCAGACCTCCACTGAGGGAATCTGCTCCAATACCACCATCGAGGATATTATTGCCGCTGTTACCGATAATGATGTTGTTCAAGTCATTACCCGTACCATTAATTGAGCTATTGCCTGTCAGCGTGAGATTTTCCACATTCGCTTCCAAGGTGCGAGTGACTCTCGAAAGAACTGTGTCGATTCCTTCATTCGCCAACTCAGTAACCAGATCATTTGTGTTATCGACGATATAGGTATCATTGCCAGCACCACCCACAAGCGAGTCAGCATTGCTGCCCCCATCAAGAATGTTGTTACCGCTATTGCCAATAATCACATTTTGGAGACCATTACCAGTGCCGTTGATATCGCTGTTACCAGTGAGGGTGAGGTTCTCAAGAGTGCTACCAGCAAAAGTCCAGTCAATGCTGGAAAGAACGGTATCAGTCCCACTAGAATCAAAGAGAGTGTCATTGATGTCGTCAACAATGTAAGTGTCATTGCCTACACCACCATTTAAGCTATCTGCGCCTAGACCACCATCTAAGATGTCATTGCCAAATTCACCTCGCAGAGTGTTATTACCACTGTTACCAGTGATGATATCGTTCCCGAATCCGCCAGTAACGTTCTCGATATTTGTGATCGCTGTAAAGCCAGATGCTATGCCAGCGTTCAGGTTGACTGTCAAATCGGCAGTAGTAGAGCCATAGAAAAGGGTATCGATACCACCTAGCAAATCAACGTTTACTGATTCAACGTTGGTTACCGTACCACCTGCGATAATCGAAACTGGCGTACCGTTGAAGACTACACTTAGAGTTTCGGTATTGTCTGTACCAAGAATATCTAGGGTGTCATTACCAGAACCACCATCAACAATATCTTTACCATCGCCAATGGTATAGCGGAAGATATCATCGCCATTAAGACCATTCAGAATATCGTTGTTGCCAAGTCCAGAAATAATGTCCTGACCATTAGTACCTGTGAAGGTATCGACCCTAGAAGTACCAAAGAATAAATCGCCAGTAACAATTGTGGGGACTGAGGTCAATGTTTCCAATGAGCCTTGGTCGTCGGTGTAGCTTAGTACTACTCGCAATTGGCGATTGACTTGAGCTTGTGTGGGGGTAAAGGTGCTGTTGGTCGCGCCTACGATGTTGGTGAATGTTGAGCCGCCACCAATATCTGATTGTTGCCATTGATAGGTATAGATGGCATTAACTAAACCATCAGCATCAGTAAACAAGTTGCTAGCAACAAGCTGTTGCGCTTCCGTTGGAGTGGTATCTGAAATCGATACTGCGCCCACTGGTGCGTCGTTAACAGCCGCGATCGCAATGGTTTGGGTTGCAGCTACTGAGCCTCCTTTGCCATCAATGACGTTGTAGCTCAAGTTAACCGTGCCATTGAAGTTTGTATTGGGTGTGAAGGTATAAGTACCGTCTGCGTTATTGGTGAGAGTCCCGTTTGTAGCAGTTAGCCCAGACACTGAAAGAACATCATTATTCGCATCGGTAAATCCAGCTAGCAGGTCTGCCGCTAGGATCTTGTAGGTTGTGTCTTCTATCCCAGCAGTAAGGATTGTAGGTGTACCTGTCAGAACTGGAGCATTATTGACATCATCATTGAGAATTGTTAAAACTGCCTTGGGTTGATTGATCCCGATTAATGTTCCAGAACTAGGATTTTTGAGACTCAAGTTGATGGTTTCATTACCTTCAGGATTGGTATCTCCCACAATTGGAATCTGTACATCCTTAAAGGTTTCACCAGCCGCAAAGGTTACGGTAATGGGCTTGTTGTTGTAGTCCAACAAGGAAGCCTTGTAGGTATCGGGATTGAAGAAGGCTAACAGTTGTCCGCCTTCATAGAGTTCACCAGGGATACTGTAGTGAGCCTGAACATCGAGCAAGAACCAACCTGCACCGAGAATATCTTGAGCATCAATAATGCCCGATGATTCTTCGTCGCGAGTCAAGAAGTTAGCAGCTCCAGGCGCAAATCGTGATGGATCATGTTGAGCGATTTGGGTGAGTTTATCGGTGGCAATATCGTACTGCCAGATTTTGCCAAGGGCATCTTGTCCTCCAATATCTTCTTGGAGCAGGATATGCCCGTAGCGATCGATGGTGAAGTTGTCCAACATTCTGTGACCTTCCGTACCATCAAGCACCATTTCTACAGTTCCACCTGACTCAGGATTGGTCGGATCGTCGAAACGCAGTCTCCAGAGACGGCTAGGTCCAGTAAAACTATTGGTGGTAGTGAAGTAGAAATCCTTGGGATTGGAAGGGTCCCATGCACCATCTTCAGGTCTAAGGAAGTTGGTCGCACCAGCAGCATTACTAGCAATTTCCAGTGCTGCACCTGTTGTATTTTGAACACTTCCTAAATCCGCTAGCGCAAACCTTGTCCCAGAAGCCAAAGCAGTAGCATTGGTTTCTGATGTTAGTCCATCTACTTTAATGCCGAACAACTTACCATTGTTGAGTCCAGCCTTATCAATCTCAGTACCAGTGTTAGTTTTGTTCCCGACATAGAAGTAAACCTGACCACCAGTACTGTCATCCATTCCTGCAACAACAGTTTTGTCACTTGCGGTGATGCTGGCTACGGCATTTTCCCAACTGAATTTACCAAGGTAAGGCAATTGATAAGTAGTACCAGCATTTAAGCCTGTAGCAATATGACCAAAGGCGCGACTTTCAGGACCAGACTCCTCACCATTTAAGAAGATTCTCTCTTGCGTCCCTAGCCCCGTAGCACTGTTATAGAACGCAGAAACAGGGGCTAAATCCGCAGAACAGAAGCGAGAGAAAGCAGTTGTGCCTTGAACAAAGTTGGAACCATTCCAAGTATTGACGTTTTGAATTAGGTCGTCACCACTCACAACGGAAAGATCGGACTTGTTAATTACCCACTTGGAGACAAATGCGCCTTTAGAGCCATGATCGCGATTGACACCACCAGTATTGGGAATCTCATGATTCATCAAAACGGTGAATGTGCCATCGCCATTGTCATAGGAACCAAGACCATCAGGAATACCAGCCATTCTGTAGCCGCCGATGCTATCGCCAGCGGTCAAGATTGATGTAAAGCTGACACCTGCGGCTGTGGGAATTAGATAAGGAGTTGCAGAACTGCTAGCACCCTTAGTTTGAGCAAATGTTGGAGGAATAACACTGCCAGTTGCCGTGCCATCATTCAATTGCAGTTCTACAGTACTTGTACCCGATACATCCCCTGTTCTAGTGATGCGAACGGTTGCAGTTGTGGAACCGTTGCCTTCAGTAATTGTGTAGTTAGCGCCACTGAAGTCGATCGCTGAAACAGGCAAGGTTTTGCTGACCTCCAGAATTCCCAATTTCTCCGTTGGCGTATTGCCAGAAACATTGAAATCGTTGTCATTAATTAGAGCCAGTTGGTTAGGAGCAATCAACGCCAGACCTTCGAGCTTTTCTACACCTGTGTAACCGTATTGAGCGGCATTGGCAATTAGGCTCTTGGAGACTACATTAATACCTGCGCTGGCGAGTTCGGCTGGGGTGAGTTGCTCGATCGCAGTTTTACCAGTGGGGAAAGTAAAGTTGGCATTGTAGATATTGGTTGCCGCACTCAAATCAATTTGATAAATCAATTTGTTGGAAGCAGAAGTCGCAAGGTCATCGCGTTCGACCACGGCGAATTTGCCATTGCCGAGGGAAACGGCATCGCCAAGCTTGTCGGTTTTGGCATTACCACTTGCAGAAATATTATCTAGAAGATAAATATATTCGCCAGTAACAGCTTTAGAAGCAATATCGAATTCCAAAATGCGGAGATTGCGCGAGTTTCTGGAGGTCGTATCGCCAGCGTTATCAGGATTGTCGATCGCACTCTGAATGAAGGCATAGAGTTTATTGCCTTCTAGAGCCACAGCTTCAAAGCCTCGGTTATTACGGCGTTGAGCATAGACTGCGGGTAATGCTTCTGTACCAAAGCTGCCAGCAGGTGCATCAGGATTTGGTGCTGTTGCAGTACCTTGGGGGATGAAGCGATCGAGTAGTTTTCCATTTACATCAAAGTGATATATGGCGGGACGATATTCATCCACCATCCAATAGTCACCATTTGCTGCAACCGCAATTCCCTCTAAATCCGCACCTAAAGGATCGTTGGGCAGAACATTGCCATTGAGATCAACAGCGATTTCATCGGTGTAAGCAGTTCCATTGGCTCCTGCTTGAAGGTTTGGCAATCCCGTTAAGGGAGTTGTACCATCGGGACGGAATAAACCAGTGCGATTGGTAATCGTGATCTCGCCTGTGGTACGGTTCAGCTCAAAACTGACGATTTCGGGTTGGAAGTTAGGCAGATAAAACGGTCTATTTGCTCCTGTTGGATCGCCATTCGGTCCGCGATCGGTGTTGGTCACAAACTTGAGATTGCCATTGTCGGCGAGTCCTTGGAAATACAAACCAGAGAAGCCACCTAATGAGATATCTTGACCATTGGAGGCTGTGCCAAGGGTTGGCAAGTTGGTGAACTCGTAATTTGTTACCTGTGTCAGTACTTGATCTTGACGGACGCTGAGATTTTGGATGCGTGTATCAAGGTTAGCGGCAACATCCGCAGCATTGAAAGGATTAGTACTAAACTGATCGCCGAGGTATTCGGCAAATGCGTCCTGCTCAGAACCTGCTGCGGCAAAAGTGAATTTACCTGCGGCTAGGGCGAGTGCTGGATCGATGATGCCATTGCCATTGAGGTCAATCGATTCACCGCGTAAATCTACGCGATTAGCGATCGCCGCATTGTCTCTCACAAACTTAGGGAATGGATAGTTATCACCACCAAGCCCACCTGTGCTGCTTGTTCCTGCGAGGAAGTTCAAGGTCACCATGCGGAAGGTGCGGCTTGCATCACCAACCAATACGCCATCGCGAACAATTACATCCTTAATCGATCCATCGTCATTGAGTACGACCAGATTTTGAACTCGGCTGCCTTGGGTGGTGACTTCGCCAGTACTACTATTAAAGGCGATCGCTGTTTTGGTGGGGTCAAAGCTAAATTTCAAGCCGCCAACCTGTGGGAACTGCCCAGGAGTACTTCCAGGACGAGTCCCAGCTACAGCATGTTCGATTACCCACTGAAGTTGTTGCGCTGTAACCGTGATCAAACTCAACCCGTTATTAAATCGTAGGGAATTCTCAACATCCAACTGAGAAACATCACCAGTTTGTTTATTGGGAGCAAGAGGATTAGGCTGAGTTGGCAGTTTCACAATATCGTTGCTATTTACCGCCCCAGATGATGCCGAAACTACGCCAATGTTGTCGCGGATACCACCACCATTTTTTAGGGAAATGACAACGGTTGGATCGATTTGCTTAGCTAGCCAGAGGTTGGCATCAGCAGTGAGATTCCCAAAATTGGTTTCTTGAGTACGCACATCATCGCGAGTTCCATTCAGGAATACGCTTGATTTGCCCACAATCAAATTGTCCTTCGTAGCAATGACGTTACGGATACCATCGGTGATTGCCACAACATTAGGATTCGCCACGTCTCTTGGATTTACATCAGTACCATAAACGCGATCGACACCTGCTTCATCCGTAGCATAGGCTCCATTGATGCTGCTATTGAGTGCGTTGACATTGAGAATGCCATTGCTGTCAAACTCAGTGACTAAGCGACCGACATACTTATAATTTCCATCGGTGTTTGCTACTAATACAGGATTGCCATCGGCTCCAGTTCTCACAACTGGGTAAACACCATCGCTAGCATCTCCCGATCGCAAAACATCACTACTATCTGAAAGCAATGTGTTTGATCCACCTGCAAGGATGATATCCACATCACGTAAGCGAGGAGCAAGCTCATCGCGTTCAATGTTGAATTGCTGCATGTGGGACAGCAAAATGATTTTATTGATACCTTGTGCCTTGAGAATATCTACAGTAGATTGAATCTCAGCAGCCAGAGCATCATAATCAGTCGGATTAGATGGCGAGATGCCAATACTGCCACTTGATGAAATATTCGCCAAGGTGGGAGTTGTTGCACCGACAATACCGATCCTCTGATCGTCCGCATTTCCTGCAACTCCATCATTACCCGCTAAGGTAATTACGGTACTCTTCGCCAATTTACCCTTGATGGTACTGGCTTCGGCAGTGGTTTGATTAGTAGCTAGGTCTGATGAACCGAGGTTGCCCGCAGTAATTTCGGGACTGAAGTTCAGGTTGGTACTGAGATAGGGGAAAGCTGTGCCAGGATTACCGCTACCCGTGCGGATAACGTCGCGAACTTGCCTTACTCCCAAATCAAACTCGTGATTACCCAAGGCCGATGCTTGAATTCCAAAAGCATTGAGAATACCAATGTCCCCACGACCAATTACTGGAGCAGTACTTGATCCTAATCCTCCTACACCGTTGAGACTGAGATCACTGGAAGCATTGAAAAAAGCACCAGGGATGTAATTGTCGCCAGAGGATAAGGTCAGGGTATTGGGAATGATACTACTTGGCAAATTAGGATCAGTTCTTAACCGATTCAGAACCGCAGAAAATCTCACCGCATCATCGATCGCTGGAATTCCACCTTCAAAATCGGAAGCATGGAGAATTTGCATTCTGAAAGGCGCGTTAGGATCGGGGATTGTTGGCAGATTAAACCTTGCCACAATAGGATCGTGGTCGCTAATTTGATCGGCAAACTCAGAATTAATATGAACCACATCAAAACCATCTAGTTTGCTGCTGAGATTGTTGCTAGCTAGAATGTGATCCAGTGTCTGGGCGTTGCCTTGGAAGTTGTAGGTATAGCGCTCATTAGCTGGCAGGGTTTCGACTAAAGTATTTAACCCACCACTTTCCAAAATGCTGAGGGGACTAGAGAACTCGAAATCATTCAAGTCACCTGCTACCACGACATTAGCATTGGGGTTTGTTGCCAACAGTCCTTGTACGAAGTCTTTGACGATGGTGGCTTGTTGGTTGCGTTGTACTTCACTACTTAATGTCGCTGGTTGGTTAGGTCCAAATAGAGGTTGATCGCCGCCTTTGGAATTGAAGTGGTTACCAATGACGGTTACTTCCTGTCCATTGAAGACAAATTTGCCTACGAGCGGTTTGCGGCTACTAGCGAAAGCGTCGCCATCAGTCAGATTGCTATCGATCAAGCGTTGCAATGAACCTTCAACAAAATTCACGCGATCGCGATTAAATAGAAAAGCAACGCGAATGTTGCCACCAGGTTGACCACCATCCTGATTGTTAACGGGGTTGATTTGGCGATATTCGTAAGTAGGACCACCTGCTGCTGCGATCGCATTAATCAACGTTTGCAGAGTTACATTTGCATCAACCGTCCCATCGTTAGTCGCGCCATTGTTGTCCTGAATCTCTTCCAGATTAATGATGTCGGGGGACTTCATGTTGGTGACAATTGCACTGGCGATCGCATTAAATGTCGTATCGCTAGGATCGAGGTTTTCCACATTGAAGGTTGCTACGGTCAATTGGGTGGCACTGCCCGTTAGATTAGTGACTTCTTTTTGTAAAGTGGAAGGCTGCACTACCGTTGGCGCATTTGAAACCAACACTTCGTAGTTGTTGAAATCGTAGCTGACGACACCTGTAATCGAGCTAAGTTGAGCGCCGACATTCACATTGGGAAGTAATACCGAAGAATTGTTGAGATCGTCGATTTGAATCCGTTCTGGATTGAAGTCATTAGCGGTAATCAAGCTACTGCCTCGGCTAGTGCGACTGGTAGCATTAGCGCCATTGTCAGCCAATACCCAGATCTCTTCAGATGATCCAGAGTTTGTCGTGAAGTTGGCAGTGGGTGAAGTTGCTACAGGATTGGTTACTTGCACCAGCATTCCTTCTAGGCTTTCGTAGAAGTCAATGCCATCTTGAGCAGGATCGAACCCAGTACCAGAATTCTCCACATTGCCACTAGCTGCATCATTACTAATGATCTGGTTAGGAATTGCTCGTCCACCATTACCGAGAATCGTTGCAGATGGTAAAGTATTACCACTGGAAAGCTTGGTAATTACGGGACTAACAATCTGAGTGATGGTCAGATTATTCGCCGATCCACCTGGACGGAATTCACTCACATTTCCATTCACCAATATTGAATCTCCCACTTGTACCGTTGGCGCAGAAGATGTAAATACAAAAATGCCTTCAGAAGTAGCATCATTGGCATCAGGATTAGGGTCTTGCAAGTAGAAACCATTAGAAGCGATCGCCGTGACGATACCTGCAACACCTGTCACAGCTTGTCCTGCATAGGCGGAAATATGCCCCGCACCTTGAATATCGTGAATCCGCACATTAGGACTGACCACAACATCGTTATCAGCGATCGCGATATTTAAAGAAGTCGTACTACCTAAAGCAAGCCCTGATGATGGATTGCTAATGCTTAATGTAGCGGTTTCTGTACCTTCCACTACAGCATCATCGACAACGGTAAAAGTGACCGATCCTGTCGTCGCACCATTCGCGATCGTGATGACATTATTACTGAGCGTATAGTCCCCTGTCGTGATCCCCAGTCCATTCACCGCAACGGTAACGCTTTGATCACCAGTAACTGCACTAGAAGCGATCGCTGTCAGGGTAATTACGGTTGTGCCAGCTTCTGAGCCTGCATTACTACTCACAGATAGGTTAACTGTAGGATTTGAGGAAGCACCAATACTAAAAGAACCACTGAAATTAGTCGTCACAGTATCGCTTCCAGTCCAGTTACTGGGATTATTAATCGCTATTCTTGCCTCCTCTACTGAGGCAAACGTAGTTGCTCCTGTGTAACGCGAGTTATCAAATTCAGCCGTAGCTTGACCAACCGCAACAGCATTTAGTCCTAGTGTCAAACCATTAGGAAGGGCGGTAGTATTTGAATTAGTAGCATTCGCATCGAATGTAGAACGGTTGATGGTTACTGCCGCTAAAATATTGGGTGAAGTACTAGTGGTGGCGCTGCCAGAGCCAGTCAAATCTCCTTGAAAAGCTATTAACGAGTCACCTGATGTTGATAAGGCAAAATTTGTACCGCCACTGATGTTTGTCCATCCAGTATTTGCCGCACCATCGACATAGGTGATCACAGTTCCGACAGTCTGAGCATTGGGTGCAACATATTGCAAAACACCTTCGCCAGTTCTAAAACTACCCGACGATAACCAACCATTATCTGTAACGTTGATAATGGTTCCTGCCTCAATATCTTTAAGTAATACAAAAGAGAAGGTGTCAGGATTATCGGCAATAAGACTTAGAAATGCTACATCACCAGAACCAAGAATTGAAGCTGCCATTGTTAACTATTTCTCACTAGCTTGTTTTGACGTTTACCCATAGAAAATCAAGCCGCTAACACAAGAACTTCAGCGTACCAAGTACACAAATAGAAGCATTCTGTTAATTGTTTGCGGCGCAAAGCATCTCTAATCGCAATTGCAAAGTAGATAAAGATACTTCATCGAAAATAAAATTAATATTTAGTAAATATTTAGCGTTTAGATATTTACTAATAATCCCAACAACTCTTATATTCCTAGTGTATTTTTGGTTTTCTAGATTTACAGCACTTTGCTCTCGAATCTGAATCAAGAATTTTTTAAAAGTATTGATTTTTAATGCTTTTAAAAAATTTTCTTGGGCTTCATTTGATCCAAAATCGCTCTATGTTGGGACACAACTAAAGATTGCGCTCCTCCGCAAATCATTTAGGCATGGAATATGGTTTTAAAGATTGATAAAAACCTTGCCTTAAGTAGATTACATGAAACCTTTATAATGTTAGGTTAAGGGAAGAATATAATTTTGGTTAAGAACAGGATAAATATTCAAAACTTGTAAATCCTGATAATTATGTCAATCCCAGATTTTCAATCAATTATGCTTCCATTAATGCAGCTTGCGATTAATGGTAAAGAGCATTCTTTTAGAGATAGTGTCGAATATTTAGCAAAATTTTTTAATTTGTCCGACGACGAGAGAAAAGAATTATTACCAAGTGGACAACAACCTACCTTTGATAATCGAGTGGGTTGGGCAAAAACACACTTAATTAAAGCAGGTCTATTGGAGTCTCCTCGCCGTGCAATTTTTCAAATTACACAACGCGGGGAGGAAGTTATTAGTCACAATCCAGCAGAAATTAACACTAAATTTCTCAAACAGTTCCCCGAATATGTGAAATTTGCAGGAGCTAATACATCGGCTGACAATTCTAGTGTGCTATCTCAAGATAATCTAACCGAGCAAATTACTCCCGAAGAAGCTTTGGCATCTGCTTATCAAAAACTTAAATTAGCTTTAGCTCAAGACTTATTAACCCTAGTTAAAGACTGTACGCCCGATTTCTTTGAGCGATTGGTCGTCAAATTATTAGTCAAAATGGGTTATGGTGGCTCAATTCAGGATGCAGGCAAAGCGATTGGCCGAAGTGGTGACGAGGGGATTGATGGAATTATTAAAGAAGATCGCCTTGGTCTAGATGCTATTTATATTCAGGCAAAAAAATGGGAGGGAACAGTTGGTCGTCCTGAAATTCAAAAGTTCGTTGGAGCACTAGCAGGTCAAGGAGCGAAAAAAGGTGTTTTTATTACAACCTCTAGTTTTTCTAAAGAAGCGCAAGAATATGCAAGAAACATGAAAGACACGAAAATAGTCTTGTTAGACGGCGAACAGTTAACCCAGTATATGATTGATTACAACTTAGGCGTATCAATCATTTCGCAGTATGAAGTCAAAAAAATCGACTCTGATTTCTTTGCTGATGAATAGCGGATGAATAAAAAAGTCCCTAAACTTAACGTGAGTTCAATAAGCTTCAAGCCTTAGCTTTGCCCCAAGATCCAGATTTAGCCTAAGCAAAGATCGTTAGGCGATCGCGCCTATACCCTACATACATCTAAATATAGATATGCTGCGTAACTAACCTACCTGCTTTACAAAACTTATCGTTAGTTTTTGGTTGAAATACCTGTAAATGCAGCATTTTCTGGTGAGATAGAGTTAGATATTTAAGTTGGAAAACCCTATACTGGGTAGATATTATTTCGACTTTTTACATACCCTTTAAAGATCAAAAGGCAGACACATGAGCGTAACAGCGTCAAGTGGTGCAGTAAATGCCCGCCCTCGTCTATACCAGACCGCTATAACTTCCACAATTTCTCAGATAGAGCAACAGGATCGCTTTGCGACTCGTAGCGAATTATCCGATTTATCTACTTATTTTCAATCTGGACTAAAGCGCATCGAAATTGCCGCAATTTTGACCAAAAATTCGGACAATATTGTATCCAAGGCAGCTAGCCGTATTTTTACGGGTGGCTCAGCCATGGCATTTTTGGAAAAGCCCAAAGATTCTGAAGAGCTAGAGATCGATCGCGCAGGTCGCGTGGTTGATGTCAAGCGTGGCATGGAACTCGGTACAACTATATATACTGAGGCAAGTGAAGGCGGATTCTTAGGAACAATCAAGAATTTCTTCAGTAATACTGGCATCACAGGTGTTGTTGACCCAGTACCTGCAAGCTTCCGCCCCATCAACATTTCCCGTTATGGTGCAGACCGCATGAAGAAGTCCTTACGTGACTTGTCATGGTTCTTGCGCTATGCCACCTATGCGATCGTTGCTGGTGATCCAAATATTCTTGCTCAGAACGTGCGTGGCTTGCGTGAAATTATCGAAGCAGCCTGCTCAACTGACGCAACCATCGTGGCTTTGCAAACCATGAAGCAAGCTGCGGCTAGCTATTTCCTTAATGATGCTGAAGCGATCGAAATCGTTAAGCAATATATGGATGTAGCGATCGCTGAATTTAAAGCACCTACCCCATCGCCTAAAGTTCGTCAGCGTAATTCTCCTGACCTCCAAGGCTTGGCTCTGCCTCAGATTTACTACAACACCGCCGAGCGTCGTCAGAAATTCACAATGCGGGCTGGTTCCACTACTTCTGAGAAAAATGAAGTAGTTAAAGCTGCTTACCGTCAAGTTTTCGAGCGTGATATTGCCTTTGCCTATAGCCAAGGTATTTCTGACCTTGACTCCAAGGTAAAAAATGGTGAAATCTCGGTACGTGAATTTGTCCGTCGCTTAGGTTTGTCGCCTTTGTACCGCGATCAATTCTTCTTGCCTTTCATTAACTCTCGTGCTGTTGAACTTGCCTTCAAGCATTTCCTCGGGCGCTCACCTGAAAGCCGTGAAGAAGTTGCGGCTTACTTTGCGATCGTCTCCAAAGGTGGTCTAGCTGCCCTAGTTAATGCCCTAGTTAACTCCAGAGAGTACAGCGACTACTTCGGTGAAGAAACCGTACCTTACCTACGTGGTTACGGACAAGAAGCACAGACTGCTCGCAACTGGGGCGCACAGTTTGACCTGTTCAACTACTCTGCACCTTTCCGCAAGGTTCCTCAGTTCATCACCTTGTTTGCTTCTTATCAAAGTCCATTGCCTGACCAACATGTTTATGGTTCTGGTAATGATCCTTTGGAAATCCAATTTGGTGCGATTTTCCCCAAAGAAAACCGCAACCCCAGCGCCAGCCCTGCCCCATTTGGTAAGGATACTCGCCGGATCTTGATCCGCAACGGTAGTGGTATCACCAACCAACTCAGCAATCCTAGTGCTACTGGTGCGATCGATCCTCTTGGACCTAAGGTATTCAAGCTGGACAACACTCTCCGCGATAATGTCAAGATTGGTAAGGGTGGTAGAACTTCATCTGTTAAGGGATTGAGCATTACCAACTCAGAAACAGCTACCCAAGCTGTAATTCGCGCCCTGTATCTACAAATTGTTGGTTACATTCCTTACTCTGGTCAGCGTCTCTCGGTCGCTGAAATCAAGCTGGAAAATGGCGACATCTCGGTACGCGAGTTTGTCCGTATGCTTGCCAAGTCTCCTACTTTCCGCGATCGCTACTGGAACAAGCTCTATGTCTGTAAGGCGATCGAGTATACTCACCGTCGCCTCTTGGGTCGTCCTACCTACGGTCGTGATGAGATGAATGCTTACTTTGACCTTGCTGCAAAGAAAGGCTTCTACGCTGTAGTTGACGCGATCCTCGATACCAAGGAATATGAGCAAGCCTTCGGTGAAGACACCGTTCCTTACGAGCGCTATCTCACCCCCGCAGGTGTATCTCTCCGCAACAACCGCGTTGGTACATTGACCGAAGCTAAGGGTTCCAAAGTTGACGCTCCAGCCACACCTAAGTTCATCGAACTTGGTCAAGTCACTGAAGTCCGCTCTGAAGTATCGATCGCTGATCGCATTAACCAAGGTGTCAGCAAGCAACGCGAACAACGCAAGATCTTCAAGCTCACCACCACTAGCCCTGTGGAAGCCAATGCCTTGGTACGTGCTGCTTACAGACAAGTCTTCGAGCGTGATATGGATGCCTATGTTGGCAATGATCAGTTCAGCAAAGACACCTCTAAGCTGCTCAACAAGGAAATCACCGTCAAGGAATTCATCCTTGCCCTTGGTACATCCGACTTGTACATCAAGGAATTCTACGCCCCATTCCCCAACACCAAGGTAATCGAATTGGGAACCAAGCACTTCCTCGGACGCGCTCCCCTCGATCAAGCTGAAATCCGTAAATACAATCAGATTTTGGCAACCAGCGGTATCAAGGCAATGGTTACCGATATGGTCAACAGCCGTGAATTTCTTGATGCCTTTGGTGAAGATGTTGTGCCTTACAACCGCTATGAAACCTTCCCTGCGGCAAACTACCCCAACACCCAAGAACTATATAACCGCTTGACCAAGCAAGACAAATCAATTGTCGTGCCTAGTTTTGCACCAGTTAAATCAAAAGTTCCTACTAATGTTTAAACATTAATCAAAAAAAAGGGGGGCGCAATGCGCCCCCCTTTTTGATTGCGATCAAAAAAATTTTGCTGGAATAGGGAATAAATTAGGTACGGTTTTTCGGTATCATAGGCATCAGATTAAAGTTAAATGTTAAATTTATATAAAGGGCGATAAGCAGTGACTATCAGGGTAGCGATTAATGGATTTGGACGCATCGGACGTAACTTTCTCAGATGCTGGGCAGGTCGCAAAGAAACAAACATAGAAGTAGTGGGACTTAATGATACTTCTGATCCTAGAACTAATGCTCACTTGCTGAAGTATGACTCCATGCTCGGCAAATTTGATGCTGATGTTAGTGCTGATGACACAACTATCACTGTCAATGGCAAAACTATCAAAACTGTTTCTGATCGCAATCCTGACAATTTGCCTTGGAAAGATTGGGGTATCGATCTAATTATTGAATCTACAGGCGTATTCATTGATAAGGCTGGTGCTAGCCGACATATCAATGCAGGCGCGAAGAAAGTCCTAATCACTGCTCCTGGAAAAAATGAAGATGGGACATTTGTAGTTGGTGTAAACGAAGATCAATACAATCACGACATCCATAACATCATCAGTAATGCTAGCTGTACCACTAACTGCTTAGCACCTGTCGCTAAAGTCCTTCTCGAAAACTTTGGCATTGTTAAAGGGGTCATGACCACCACCCATAGTTACACTGGCGACCAACGCTTGCTTGATGCTAGCCACCGCGATTTGCGTCGTGCTAGAGCTGCGGCTTTGAGCATCGTTCCTACCTCCACTGGTGCAGCTAAGGCAGTTGCTCTTGTACTACCTCAGTTAGCTGGCAAGTTAAATGGTATTGCTTTGCGCGTACCCACTCCTAACGTTTCCGTAGTTGACTTTGTTGTTGAAGTTGAAAAGCACACGATCGCTCAAGAAGTAAACGAAGCATTCCGTGCTGCAGCTGAAGGCTCCATGAAGGGCATTTTGGAATACAACGAATTGCCTCTTGTATCCATCGACTATCGCGGTACTGATGCATCCTCCATTGTTGACTCTTCTTTGACCATGGTAATGGGTGGCAACATGGTTAAGGTTGTTGCATGGTACGACAACGAATGGGGCTACAGCCAACGTGTTGTTGACCTAGCTGAAGTTGTTGCTAAGAACTGGAAGTAAAAAAATATTGCTTTTTGCTCGCTAGAACCAAATCCAAATTTAGAGCCTAAAGCTTCATAAAAAATAGAGGGTGTCCTATGGGACACCCTCTATTTTTTATGAAAAATACCGCTATTTCGCGGATGTATGCCCCTAGAGCAATGCAGTTAGATCAGACAAAATATGGAAAAACATTTACTAAACACTGTAAAGGGTCTGCGATTTAATAGGGAACCAAATTTTCCTGCATTTCTCTAAGTACTTCAGCATAGTTAAAAAATAGATCTAAAACCTGCAATGCACACTCACTGTAAGCTGTAAGTTTTCGGGATTTATATTTAATTAAGCCTACTTACTTAGATACTGAGGTAGTACTTAGGTAAGGGATGGGCGGCGCAAAGCGCCACCCATCCCTTACCACAATCAATCCTTTCCTTGTTAGGACTACCAATACTGATTTGTGAGGAGAAGTGAACTATTTTAACAGGCATATTCAGTTGCTATTGTGTTAGGTAATTATCGTGTTTTTTGATAGCAGAACTACCGAATTTTTCATTTCTAATTGGCAATCAAAATGAAACTCCCTTCCTCTTTAGTGAATTTTGGTGATTTTTGTAAACGTAATCATCAGCAGCTAGTTGCAGGATTGATCACTTTTTCCTTGTCCTTGAGTGTCGTGATCTTAAGAGATAACGGAGCATTTAAACAGGTTGAGCTATGGAGCTATGACACCTTAATGCGATCGCAACTCAACGAACCCAGCGATCGCCGTGTGGTCATTGTTGAAATTGCCGAAGCCGATATTCAGAGATTTAGGTGGCCATTTTCTGATCGCCTTTTTGCCAAATTAATTAATCAAATTTCGGCAGCTAAACCTGCCGTGATCGGGATTGATAAATATCTCGATCTTCCTGTGATGGAAGGGAGAGATGAATTAGTTGCGGCGGTTAAAAATGCAGGTAATGTCGTTAATGCGAAGTTTCTTGCCACTGTAGAAGGAAGAAGTGGTGTTGAGCCTGCTAGTGATCTTGAAAAAATTAGCCGTTATGGATATGTCAATCTTCCACTAGATAAAGGGGCAGTTGTCCGACGGACTTCTATTGTTGCCGATACGGGTTCCTTTGCCTTTGAAATTACCCAACTATATCTACAAAAATTGCATAACAAGCAATTAGTTTTTAATCCAGAGAAAATTCAATTTACAGCAGGAAAACAAATTATTCCGCGAATGTCTGCTAATTATGGGGCATATCGTAAGGAAGATGACAGTGGCTATCAAATGATGGTTCGCTATCGGGGGAAACCGAGAGGTATTCAACATATTAGAGCGAGCGATGTCATTGATGGAAAAATTTCCCCAGAGCAGTTTCGCGATCGCGCCGTGCTGATTGGGGTAACGGCGGAAAGCCTCAAAGATAGCTTTCCTACACCTGTTACCGTTGATGAGGAGGTGATGTATGGAGTAGAGATCCATGCCAATATCGTCAGCCAGTTAATAAGCGCGACTTTAGACGATCGCCAATTTATACAGGTTTGGTCAAACGATCTCGAAAATCTTTGGATAGTTGTCTGGGTGATCATTGGCGGTGGCATGGCAACTTTTATCCCCAATGCTTTCAAAAATGTTGGGCTTTTAGCTACTCTTGCGCTCGTATTAATTGCTGGTAGTTATATTGCCTTTGCTCAATCATTGTGGCTCCCCATATTTCCATCATTATTGGGATTGGTTTCCGCAAACGTGCTAGTCATGGCATACCAACTTGCCATTCAACAATCTGAGCGCAAAGTTTTGATGGGACTCTTCTCGCGTCACGTCTCCAAAGAACTAGTGGATATCATTTGGAGCAATCGCGAGAAATTTATGGAAGAAGGACGGATCACAGGACAGGAGGTCTATGTGACAGTCTTATTTACCGATATGCGGAATTTTAGTACTGCTGCCGAAGCTCAAGCCCCAGGGGAAACCTTGAATTGGCTCAATAACTATTTAGGCACAATCGCTAACGAAGTCTTAGCTCATGGTGGCATGGTGGATAAATACATCGGTGATGCGGTAATGGCAGTATTTGGTGTCCCGATTCCCCATAGCAATGAAACCGAGCGTACCCGTGATGCTCAATCAGCAGTGGAGGCAGCTTTAGCGATCGCCCATAAACTGGCTGAGATGAATGATGTCTGGGTAGCTCAGGGATTACCGCCTGTTACTACAGGAATTGGGATTAACTCTGGTACTGTCATTGCTGGTAGTTTGGGTAGTGCGGAACGCTTAGAGTATTCAGTTTTAGGCGATGCTGTGAATATTGCTGCTCGTCTGGAAAGTTTTAATAAAGAAGTGGACGGGGGCCCGCACCATATTCTGATTAGCGAAGATACCCATCAGCGTCTCAATAATAATTTTCAAACTGAGTTTGTGGGTAAATATGCCCTCAAAGGTAAGACACAAGAAACAGGTATTTATCGAGTGCTAGATATTCAAAGAAATCCTAATCAACTGAGTCCGAAGGTTTCCTCTGAAACCCTATAAAGAAAGGTGACACCTTGTGTCACCTTTCTTTATAGGGTTTAGTGCAAATCAAAACCCTAGAAGCTATTGGTGGTGGCGCTTTGCGCCACCACCAATATGTAAATGTAACGTCAGTTCGGGTTAAGCTGGCAAATTTTAAAAGCTCAAAAGTAAAAGCCTTGCTTAGCAAGGCTTTTACTTTTGGGCGTTGAGATAGGGTTGGCGTAGCAAACCCTATCTCAACGCCCGTTTCAAATTGTCCCGAACTCGCGTTATTTCCCAGATTTAGTTAAAACTTTAATCGGTGCTGATGTAGTTGTTGATAAATCGGTTAATGCTGGAGCAGTATCTGTGGATTTAGTTTCTGGTTTGGTGTCTAACGTTGATTTTTTATCATCCACAGGTGCAACTTTATCTTCTGATTTATCAGCCTTAACTTCAGGGTTAGCTGGAGAGGCTGTACGTTTAAAACTAAAGTTTTGGAAGTAGTTTTTTAACTTATTAGTTGCTTTCTCAATTTCATTGTCTTTAGCTGGTTCTGGTGCGATCGCTGGCTCAGATTTTGGGGCTACAGGAACAGGCTCCTTAGTGGTGTTAGTGGTAGTTACAGATGGAGCAACAGGTGCTGACTTACCACGAAATAAGGTAGGGGAAATCTTTACGGGTTCGGGAGTAGACTTGACCACAGGAACAGCCTTGGTTTTCACAGGCTCTATAGTAGTTTTCAGGACAGGGTCTACTTTGATAGGTTCAGCTACAGGTGTAGGTCTGACAAAGGGGGCATACTTAGACCTCACTGGCTCAGATTTTACAGGTGTGACTACAGGCTCAGGCTTGACCACAGGTACAGTCTTGATTGGCTCGACCAAGGGTGCAGATTTGATGATCGGTGCTACCTTGATTGGCTCAGTTGCGGGGACGACTCTATTGGGCGCTGGTGTGATCTTAACTGGCGTAACCACGGGTTCAGATTTGACCTTTACTGGAGCGATCGGCGTTACTTTGATAGGAGCGGGAGTAACAGGAACAACTGGTGCAGGGACTACAGGCACTACTACAGGAACCACAGGTACTACCGAAGCTGGCGCTTTATCCGCAGGTTTTACTTCTTCTGTCTTAACTGCGGCTTGAGGTGTGGCTGTCGGAGCAGGTGACACAGGCTGTGGTGTTGCTTCAACCTTAGCAGGAGTTACGGCAGGGACAGGAGTTACGACAACAGGGGTAGGAGTTGGTTCAGGGGTTGGTGGTACATAGTTAGGATTAACGATCGCTTCGATATTGGCAATCTTTTCACCACGCACTAGACGGGAGAGGGTATCAGTACCATTGGGCTGGAAGTTGATCACATGGGCAGTGCTATTAAACACATTGGGAATTGTATCGCCATCATCTTCGAGAAGTTCCAACTTCACCCAGTTTTTACCAGACTTCAGACCCTTTAAATAAATTGGCTCCCAGCGATCGAAGGTAAAGCTTTGACCATTAATCGTGGCGCGTACTTGCCAGTCATCAATAGTTGGTTCATCCTTGTCAAGTAAATGTAAAGGCGCATTTTGGAGGTAGAAGTCCAACATTACTGGCTCTGCACCGTAGGTTCCGACAGGACGACTATAGGTAAGCAGGGGTGTTTTGGCATCGGGAGTATTTTCGCCAGTCTTCGTTAAGACATTAAAGGAAACCTGTGCATAGGCTCCTTTGTTTTTAAAACTTTCATGCCAAGGACGAGAGGCAAAAGCACGAATTGTATGGGTTCCAGGAGAGAGATTCTCAAAGGTTGTGGTTTGGTTGAGATCGTAAAGCGCTTTGTATTCTTGGTTATCTAAGGTCACATGGATATGGGGACCTAAACCAAAGTCAGCATTTTTGAAAATCGGCAAATTTTTAACGTCAAATTTCACCGCTACTTGGTCACTATTAAGTACCTCATCAGGTTTAGGGCTAACTATGCTTACCTGTGGCTCGTAGCGCTCTAGAAGCCGACTTAAACGCTGAATCTCGGTAGGTGGTGAAACTTCGACAATGTTCGTAGCGACAGTCTCAATTTTTTTGACGGGGGCTTTGCTCACGGGTTTATTATCACCACCGCAAGCTGTGAGGTAAAAGCACAGGGCGATCGCCATTACCAAACTAGTTAACTTTTTCCAAGGGATATTTCGCCAATAAGCTTGAACTCGCGAAGTCTTTGGCTTGTCTTCGGGTTGGTTAGAGTTTGCGATCGCGCTCATAAAAACTATGCTCAACTCAGATTACACAGGCAAATATACCGAAAAATGACCTCTTTGCTTATAAAGAAACTTCATTATTTATAAAGCTATTTACAAAAGTGCTGTCTAGATTAGGTTTTCCATAAATTGCTTTATGCTAAAAATTGTGTCCTTTCACCGTAAGAGCTATTTCCGTCCATGCAAGTACGCCGCCAGTCTGAATTTGCCCAACACAAAGGTTATGCGATCGCCCCTATCACTGATGCGCCCCAAAATATCTTAGAAAAAATTGTCTGGCAAAAGGAGCGAGAGGTGGCTCAAATGTATGCCAGCGAGTCACTAGATGCGGTGAAAGCTAAACTGGCAAATGTGCCACCAGCGAGAGACTTTTATGGCAGTTTACAAAATTCCCGTACCCAGCCTGCCTTGATCGCTGAGGTCAAAAAAGCATCGCCCAGCAAAGGCGTATTTCGTGAAGATTTTGATCCGCAAGCAATCGCGAAAGCCTATGAAATTGGTGGCGCAAGTTGTCTTTCGGTATTGACCGACTCAGAGTTTTTCCAAGGTGGTTTTGAAAATCTGCAATTAGTACGCCAAGTTGTTGATTTACCGTTACTTTGCAAAGAATTTATTATTGACCCCTATCAAATCTATTGGGGGCGATCGCATGGTGCGGATGCTGTTTTACTAATTGCAGCTATTCTCACTGATGCCGATTTGACTGAGTTACAAGCATTAATTCATCAGTTGGGAATGACGGCTCTAGTTGAGGTACATACTCAAGAGGAATTAGATCGGGTTTTGCGAATTCCTGATGTGCGCTTAATCGGGATTAACAATCGCAATTTAGAAAATTTTGTCGTCGAGCTTGAGCAGACCA
Organism: Pseudanabaena sp. Chao 1811; assembly: GCF_027942295.1. Classification (NCBI taxonomy): domain Bacteria; kingdom Bacillati; phylum Cyanobacteriota; class Cyanophyceae; order Pseudanabaenales; family Pseudanabaenaceae; genus Pseudanabaena; species Pseudanabaena sp. Chao 1811. The sequence goes on along the minus strand of NZ_CP101416.1, from coordinate 1,016,848 downwards.
AAGTTTTAATGGATAGACTAGATCCAGAAACTAGAAATAAATATCTCTGGGTAAGCGAGTCTGGTATTTATACCCGTCAAGATTTAGATTTTGTGCAAAATTGTGGTGCAATCGCAGTACTAGTAGGTGAGTCTTTAATCAAACAAGAAAATATTCAAGAAGCAGTGAAAAATCTGCTAGACAAGTAAAATTGAAATCCCTAATATTCAGTTTGTTATCTCATTTTGTATTTTATTAGGTAAATATGTCCGAGCGTAGAAGATGGTCAAGGGATGAACTTATTATTGCAATGAACTTATATTGCAAACTCTCATTTGGTCAGCTTCATCATCGTACACCTATAATTATTGAGGTCTCACGAAAGATAGATAGAACCCCAAGTAGTTTAGCCATGAAGCTTGTTAATTTTGCCTCACTTGATACAAGTTTGCAAGCAAGAGGTATTAAGGGGCTACAAGGAGCAAGTAAAGCAGATAGAGAAATATGGAAAGAATTTAATGAGAATTGGGAGGTTCTTGGCTATGAAAGCGAAGAAAAGTTTCAGTTGTTATTTGACAGCAATATAACAGAATTAGAATCTACTCAGCCTCAAATATTTTCACAAAAACTAGCTAATAAAAACACTTCAATATCAACTGAATCTGAAGCTACAGTCAAAGTCCGTATCGGTCAAAAATTCTTTCGAGAAACTGTAATAAGTAATTACTATGGACGTTGTTGTATTACTGGAAATCCTATTGCAACACTTTTGGTTGCTAGTCATATTCTGCCTTGGAGCCAATATCCAGAGCATCGCCTAAATCCTCATAATGGACTTTGCCTTAGTAGCACACAAGATAAGGCATTTGATAAAGGACTGATTACTATTGACTCAAATTATCAAATTATTTTAAGTTCTTATATCAAAGATTTTTTGTCAGAAAAGACTATAAAAGAAAACTTTGGTGTTTATCGCAATCAGCCGATCCAAATGCCTGAAAAATTTCATCCTGACCAAGATTTTCTTAAATATCATAGAGAAAAAATATTTGTAGGTTAAACTTATATTTATAGATATTAAGAATTTATAGCTTTAAAACTGAAATCATACTAAAGAAAGCTTTTTCTGATATTACAAATATGCTTATCAGTACAAATCTATAAGCTCAAAAATATTGATATATAACAAGAAGAGATAGAGGTAATGGTAAGGATATTAGCAATTTCTAAATATGTTAATAGTTTGCTAGAAGTAGAAACAAAGTTTTCGGCACAGCAAGCTATTAGCGATCGCTTTTTTAATGAATGGTATGAAGATTTACCAGAGTTAACCGAAGCTGAGAAAGAACGTTGTGATCTATTAAAAGAGCGCTATCTTTACCATCGCCATCATGGACATATTAGCGAAGGACTAGTTAATCAAATCGCGATCGCACCTTTGCTTGAAATGGCAAGTTTTTACGATCCGCCTTTCGACATCAGAGCAGAATATCCCGTTCAGATTGAATCGGTAGATATTGATGACAATGAAGAAACCATCTATCAAGGTCGGATTGACACACTCGTGATTCACAAAAAACTATGGGTTCTAGTAATTGAATCAAAAGGACAAGCATTTAGTATCGAATCAGTCATGGCTCAAGCACTTACCTATATGCTGGATAGCCCTAATCAATCACAACCAACCTATGGATTTATCAGCAATGGTGGATTTTCAATATTCCTAAAAGTGCTGAAAGGGGAGATCACTCAATATCAGTTTTCCAATGACTTCTCACTGTATAACCGTAAGACTAATGAACTCTGCTCTGTACTTATGATTCTTAAGAAAATCTCTAAATTGTTTCAACAAACTTGATCGGTGATCGCTAATAACAGAGGAAATATGAGCCAGAATTTGCAACCATTATTTCAAATATTTCAGAAGTTTTTGCTACCAGTGATTCGGGTTCTTGTTCTTGCTTATATTGGCTTAGCGATCGCCTTATATTTCGGACAGGCAAATATGGTATTTATGCCAAGTAAAGATGTCCTAGAAACACCAAAATCTATTGGCTTAAAATTTGAAGATATTCAACTAACTACTAAAGATAACGTCAATTTATCTGCTTGGTTTGTACCTGCAAAAGACAACAACTCTATTGGTAAAGCAGTGATTTTATTTTGTCATGGTAATGGTGGCAATATTGGTAATCGTGTTAGCTATTTACCGATATTTAAAGACCTAGGACTTGCCACATTTTTATTTGACTATCGCGGCTATGGCAAGAGTGAAGGACAGCCGAGTGAAGAAGGAACCTATAAAGACGTTGAGGCAGCTTGGCAATATCTCACCCAAGAACGCAAAATCCCACCTCAAAAAATCATTATCTATGGCGAATCTCTAGGTGGGGCGATCGCTTCCTACATTGCCCAAACTACTGCTCAACAAAATCCTCAAAATTTCGCAGCAGGGCTGATCCTTGCCTCGACCTTTACCTCAATTAGCGATCGCGCCGCCGAGCTTTACCCATTCCTGCCAATTCGCCTATTATCAAAATTTTCCTACAATTCCATTGAGCGCCTGCCGAATATCAAAATTCCTGTATTAATCATTCACAGCACTGAGGATGAGATTATCCCGTTTCCTCATGGCGAAAAAAACTTTCAAGTAGCCAATGCACCGAAAAAACTAGTTAAATTGCGCGGTGATCATAATGGTGGCTTTCTAGACTCGAGCGAAACTTACCGCAATGGCATCAACGAATTTACGCAAAAGATATAATCATCATCGACGTAAACAAAAATTACGAATTACGAATTACGAATTATTAACTTAGGAATATCTATCTGTGCTGCTAGGTTTCGATCCCGGAAAACAAAAATGTGGTGTTGCTGTCATGGGCTTAGATCGGAAGCTACATTTTCAGGCAGTTATCCCCAGCGCTGAGGCGATCGCTAAAGTTGGTAACTTATTAGATAGTTACCCCATATCATTGATGGTGATGGGCGATCAAACCGCATCTAAGCAATGGAAAGCGAAGTTGCAAGCATCATTCCCCGATTTGCGGATCATCACTGTAGACGAGCGTTATAGTAGTGAAGAGGCGCGACAAAGATTTTGGGACATTTATCCTGCAACAGGTTTAATGAAATTAGTCCCCCGTGGAATGCGATCGCCTGACCGTCCCATTGATGACATTGTGGCAGCGATCCTCATCGAAAGATATTTAAGTAGACTAATTAGCTCCTAAGTAGCTAGGCATAATTAAAAAATAGAACCAAAAGCTGTGGCGCACGCTGCGCGTGCGCCACAGCTTTTAGGGTTTTATACTTAATTGCGCCCAGCTAATTAACTCAAAAAAGCTCCCACTTCGCGTGAGTTTTTTTGAGAAAAGTTTTGTCAAGCTTCGTAAAGTAACATTAAGTAAGCTTGAAGCAGGGGTATGTAGAAATGATATCTTTGCACTTGATATCAAAAGCGTATACGCAATTTGGGAGAACATCTCAATGTCAGAAGAACAAGCAACAGCGAGCTTTACCGCTCCTAAACCTACTGGCAAAACCCCTATCTGGGGCGGTAGCACAGGTGGTTTGCTCAACGCAGCCTTTACCGAAGAAAAGTATCTGATCTCTTGGGACAGCCCTAAAGAGCAAGTATTTGAACTTCCTACTGGCGGCGCTGCAACTATGGTCAAGGGCGACAACTTACTCTACTTAGCAAAGAAAGAGCAAGCACTTGCTTTAGGTACACAGTTGCGTAAATTTAAGATCACCAATTATAAAATTTGGCGCGAATTTCCAAATGGTGACCAAGTGTATCTCCATCCTCAAGATGGCGTATTCCCTGAGAAGGTGAATGCTGGTCGCGTTGCTGCTAATAGCGTCGGTCGCAAGATTGGTGATAACCCTAATCCTATAAGCGTTAAGTTTACAGGTAAGGCTACTTACGATGCCTAATTAATAGCCTTGGCTATTACCATTGCTCTCATTCATTTTTATTTTTTGCAAAAGCTACTGCGATCGCTAGATTTCGGTAGCTTTTGTTTTGTTATCAAAAAGAGATAGGCGGCGCTTCGCGCCGCCTATCTCTTTGAAAATGCAAGTTTTAGACAAGGGACTTAAGCCCCTTGTTAATCATTTACTTTGGTAATGACTCTGATAGCCTTATCGAATCTACCCTAGGTGGTATGGTGTGTTAAGAAATATAAAGTATTATTAATTCAAGCAAAGATTTTTAAAGTCTGAAAATCAAAACACAAAGGAGATAATTGCAATGTCTGACACTACAGAACCCAAATTTGGTTTTAATAACTTCGCTGAAACTTGGAACGGTCGTCTTGCAATGCTTGGCTTCGTTATCGGTTTAGCGACAGAGTTGCTCACTGGTCAAGGTATTCTTTCTCAAATTGGCTTGCTATAGTTTTAATTAAAAAAGGGGCAGCGCTTAGCGCTGCCCCTTTTTTATGTTTTTAAATATTCGAGGACTTTTTGGAAAAGCTGCACGATCGCTTCTTCGCCATTGTCCCGAATGAAAATATCAAAATTCGGATGCGAGTTCGCCTCAATCAACCAGTAATTACCCTGATCATCCAAGGCAACATCTAAACCCACATAGGCGATCGCCATTTTCTGAAAAATTGGTTTAATGAATTGATCGATCGCCTGTATAACTTGAGCATCGTTTACTTGTTTCGCGATTGCCCCTTCCCAATGCAATGGGCTGAGATTACCTGTAAACACTGCTTGAGAGATATCCTTTTCGTATAAAACTATTTGCTCTTGATTAAGGCAAACAGAACGATATTCTTTAACAATATTGATAGGCTCTTGTACCAGTGCTACATAATCATAATTTTTACTATTAACGTTGAAAATATGATCTAAAGCTTTGCGAATTTCTGGTAAGTTAGTACATTTAAAAACGTTATTTCCACCCGATCCTCGATTTCTTTTGATAATAACTGGTAACGCAAAATTTCTTTCTATCTCGTTAATAATTTTATCGATAGAAGGAAATTCTAAATACTCTAAATACTTTTCATCACAGTAAGGAGAAATAAAAGATATCGTGCGCGGCATCTTCACTACGTCTTGAAAGATTTGATAAAAATACTGTTTGTCTTTAAAAATCTCAGCAACAGATTGCGACGTTAAAGGCGTTGAGTAGTTAGTGAAATAATATTCGCGATCGCCAAATTTGACCTTAACCACATTCTGATTCGGATGCAAAATTTCGTAGGCAATAGATGATTTTTTGCAAGCTTGTATGAGCATTCTGATGTTAGTCAGCATGATTCTTTAATTCCATGATTATTATCTAGACAAAGCGATCGCTGGTATAGGCTTTAATCGGTCTTGGTTTAACCGTCTGCCAAGGATAGCGCGGTTGCAATTTATTTAATGGAAAACTCGATAAGCGGCTTTCGATATGTGCTTGCTCTTCTTTGGTGAGTTCAAACATTTCATAAACAGTTTGATCGATTCGGGCTAGAACCCTAAAGAAATCGGCTTCAACTTCTTGAAAGTCAATCACCTTTTGTTTATAGGTTTGAATCACTTCAGCATAGTTATGGGGAACCACTAACTTCTGAATAACTGACTTAGAGATATGCGTATCTTCCTCAGCAGTTAACATCAAAAGTTTATAAACTAATTCAGCTAAATCTGCATTTAATAATTCTAAGAAAGATTCACCTGCACGAATAAATCTATCATCTAGTCTCAGTTCTTCAGCTTGAATATCTTCAGCAGTCCAATGTACTAAATTAAGCGCAAGAATGCGATCGGTGATTCGATATCGTCTAGCTTGAATTAAGTTTTCAATTTCAGATAATAACCATTCATCAGGGTTATCTTTAGCGATCGCTGCTAATCTTGCCAACTCATTGTAATTATCAACCAAAGTTTGCTCAATACTTGAATTTAGATTTTTTACCCAAGGCATAGCCTCAAGAACACGAGGATAAACGTGAGCGCGAGATGATCCTGCTAATACTCCTGTACGCAGTCTAACTAGGTAATAAAAACGTGCTAACTTGCTATTTATATAAGTAACAACAATTTTAGGATCAAGATTAGCTTTCGGTAAAGCGATAATCAAAGAATCAACAGCAGCAATAGATCCGTTAGTAACTAACGAAGCTGTGGGGACTAAACCAATATTAGTTACAACTAAGAATTTTTCATGCATTTTTTCTGCCCACAGACTGAGTTTGCCGTATGGTCGTTCTCTAACCATATCTAAGTCAACCCAGCCAACCGATTCTCCTGTCCATCCTATCGAAATACTCCGCCCTGCAATAACTTGAACAGAATTTTCGCCTGTTGGTTCTTCTGTAACTTCTGTACCGCCCCGTTGAATGCCATAGGTAAACCAGAAAGGACGATTATTGCGGCTGAGTTGTGGTTCTACGGCTTGCTTTAACTCGACAATTTTGCCGCGATCGCTGCTTGGATATAGTTTTTTGAGAATGGGAATATCTTTAGGTTTCAGCAATGGCAATAGATAGTTACCCCATCGCCCTTCTGCCGAATCGCTGAGATTAATATCTGTAATTCTGGGGCTGACTTTAGCATCAAAGAAATCTTTGTATCTAATCTTGACTGGGCGATCGCACTTTAATAAATTTTTGGATAAAGTTTGAGAAGCTTGATCAGGCACATAAATTTCAATTTTGTCATTATCCTGAGCAGGAACTTTTTCGATAATCAACAACATCGGAATTACATTAGCATCCCAAATTTTGCCAGCAAACTCCAACCAGACAATTTTTCTTAAGGAAGCTTCACGATTTGGGTATAGTAACTTCCAAATCTTAGCGGCTGCCTCAGAATTAGCATAGCCACCACTTACCACCATTCCCAACCAACCCCCAGATTCCAGTGACTCCGTCAAGGCACGATAGAGAAATACTAAACCAGTATCAGCATTTTGACCCCAAATCTGATTCCATAAGCCCTTCATTTCATCGCCATACTTCACCCGTTCTGCACGAATATAGGGCGGATTACCTACGATATATTTCCACTGTTGGCGATCGCGCTCAATGGAACCATCGGGAAAGAATTCTTCACCTAAAAATGGAACTAAATCATCATCCTTCAGTAGACTATTTAAATTATAAATGTGAACTTTAGGAATATCTGTCGTTGATGGCTTGAACCGAATTAAAGCCCACATTAATTGAAAATGGCTGATAAAAGCGGCAAAGGGATTTAAGTCAAAGCCCCATACATTGGTTTGCAGATCCCTGACAATCGGATTATGAGAATCATTAATCGATATACCTCTGTTTCTTGATTCCTGTAAACAGCGATGGACATAGCGTACTAAAAACGAACCACTACCACAGGAAGGATCAAGCAATTTCCCATCACCATGACTAAAAATTGTCTGTTCCAAGATCCAATCCACTAAAGCGGTTGGTGTATAAAACTCACCGAGACGTTTGCGTTTCGCTGGCGGTAAAAAACTTTGATAGATATCACCTAAAATCTCTTCAGATAAGCCCGCAAAATCGTAGGCATTAAATCGAATGATCAATCGTTGCAACGATTCATCTAACGCACCATTAGTTTCATAGATCCAGTCAAATAGACCCTGCTCAAACGGCTCATGATATAGTCGCCCTGCATCCTCAGCAACTAGTTGTACCAGCGCTTTAGCGTCTCCTGTCAAATAATCAACAAAATCCGCCCAGTCACGAGGACCGCCATTAGAAAGTTTGCGTTTTTTGGTTAATTCTAAATCTTCAACTAATCGCAAAAATAAGACTCGCGCCACTAACACAGCCACTGAGTCAGCGACAAAAGATTCCCGAATCCGTTCTTTAATTTGATTACTTTTGGCATTGATATCCCTTCCATACTGATCTTCAAAGCGGGGCAGAATTTCTTCAAAAAGATGACGATGAAAATCAGATTTAAACTTTAAGCGAACTTTGGCACGGCGTTGAGCATCTTGACTGGCATACACCAGATTACGCTCTATTTCCTGTTCTTGATGCTGAAATTGTGTATATTCATTGGCTAATGAGGCGATCGCCTGCTCTGCGGAAATAGTTAATTCTGTAAAACTAGCCTGTAAATCTTGACGTAAACGCTCAAGAGCCTGCTCATCATCCAGTTTTAGATAAATATATGGCAGTTGACCTTCGATAAATGTTGCCCATAGATTATTGTGGTTTGCCTGTTCGTAACTTAGGAAATTAAGCTTGTCCTGTAATTCACTAAAAGAGATCGCCGTTAAATCCAAAGGCTCTTCAAAACCGACAACCGTATCACCAGTTGGTAAAACCACCCAAAGATAATGTGCTGTCAGAAACAAAACATAGCGAGTCAAGCCTTCAACATACTTAGATTTTTGATGCCATAGCTTGTGCCGACCATGATCGATAGTTAACTCTGAATCATCTTTTTTTAAATCTCCCACCACCCAAGCCATTTTTTCGAGCGTGAGTAATTTAATATCAGGATAGCCGCCAGTTACTTTATCTTCAGTCACCACACAATCTTTCGGATAGCGCAGTAATTCCGCCAAAAAATCACGCACATCGGGATTATACGATCTCTCTGGACGATCCCAATTTAACGCTAGCCATTTGGTTAAAGGATTAGGTGGTTGCTTAGATGTTTTTTTGGACAAAATACTAGTCTGGAGATTTACAAATTGATTTTACTGAAAAAACATGGAAAGTGATCGCTGGTATGGACTTTAAGAATTACTGAGCGCTTGTTTTAACTGAGATTCCGCAGCTTCTAGAGCTTCTGGCAATTTGCTCGCATCTTTGCCACCTGCTTGGGCGAGGTTCGGACGACCGCCGCCGCCGCCGCCGCAGATTTTGGCGATCGCACCGATAAATTTGCCAGCTTGTAAGCCTTTAGCATTGACCTCTTTACTGAAGGAAGCAACCAAGGTTACTTTGCCATCTTCTGTGAAGGAGCCGAGAACTACGGCACTGTTGCCGAGTTTCGCAGAGAGTTTTTCAGCGGCAGATTTTAAAGCTTCGGCTTCAATGTCAGGGAGTTGGGCTACCAAGACCTTGAAATCGCCAACGGGTTGAGTTTCAGTCAGAAGGCTATCAGCTTTGACTAGGGCAAGTTGTTGCTTGAGAGTTTCTACTTCTTTTTGGGAATTTTTCAACTCATTCTGCAAACCTGTAATTCGATCGCTAATTTCTTCGGGCTTAATTTTAAAGCGATCACTTAAGTCCTTGGTGATGTTGTCACGTACGGTTAGATATTCTAGAACTGCTTGACCTGCGATCGCTTCGATGCGGCGCACACCTGAGGCAACACCAGTTTCAGAAATGATTTTGAATACACCGATTTCGCTGGTGTTCTTAACGTGCGTACCACCGCAAAGTTCCATCGATACGTTAGGAATATCCATCACGCGGACTTCAGCACCATACTTTTCACCAAACATGGCGATCGCACCTTTCGCTTTGGCTTGAGCGATGGGTAATACTTCAATTACAGAGTCATGGGCTTCTGCAATCCAGTTATTGATTTGGAGTTCGATTTGCTGGATTTCTTCGGCGGTGACGGCACGATTGAGATTGAAGTCAAAGCGGAGGCGATCGCTATCCACGAGAGAACCTGCTTGAGAAACGTTAGAATCAACGATTTTCTTCAGGGCTGATTGTAATAGGTGGGTAGCGGTATGGTGAGCTTGGATGCGGCGGCGCTCGGATAGGGCGATTTGAGCATTGACACTATCACCGACCGCAATTTCGCCGCGTTCAATTTGTCCAATATGGATAAATAAATCAGCTTGCTTTTGCACATCACTAATTTTAGCTATCGCTTCACCAATGGCAAGATAACCCCTATCACCAACCTGTCCGCCAGACTCCGCATAGAAGGGAGTCCGATCCAGCACGATTTGGACTTTACTGCCTGCGATCGCCTTTTTCGTGAGTTCGCCATTGACTAGAATTGCTTTGACCGTAGCGGTGCTACTGAGTTCTGTATAGCCAAGAAATTCCGTCTTACCGATTTCCTTAGCGATATTTACCCAGTTGTCTTTTGCTAGTAAATCAATATCTTCATGGGCAGCTTGCGATCGCTCCTGTTGCTTCTTCATTTCGGATTCAAAGCCATCGGCATCAACGCTGAAACCTTCCTCTTCGGCAATCTCTTGAGTTAACTCAAGAGGGAATCCGTAGGTATCATAAAGAGTGAAGGCATCAACACCCGAAATAGTTTTGCTAGCTTTTACTTCAGGCTTTGCCAGAATTTCTTCTAACAACTTCTCACCACGCTCTAGGGTTTGTAAGAAGCGAGTCTCTTCGATTTTGATTTCATCCTTGATCACATGCTCTCTTTCGCGAGTGTTGGGATAAACTGACTCGGAAAGAGCGATCGCAACTTCGGCAACTTCGGAGGCAAATGTCCCTGAAATACCAATTAAGCGACCGTGACGCACGACTCGACGCAGGAGGCGACGCAAAATGTAACCACGTCCAACGTTAGAGGCATTAATTCCATCGGCAATCATATGCACTACCGATCGCACATGGTCGCCAATTACTTTGAGCGAAGTTTTGACTTTCTCATCGCTCTTGTGATAGTCAAGCCCTGCAATATCGGCAGCTTTTTTGATAATTGGGAAGATTAGATCGGTTTCGTAATTATTAGGAACGCCTTGCAATACCTGCGCCATCCGTTCCAAGCCTAAGCCCGTATCAATATTCTGCTTCTTCAACTTGGTCAGATTCCCTTGAGCATCACGATTCAATTCCATGAAGACAAGGTTATAAATCTCTAGGAAGCGCGAATCATCTTCTAAATCAATCGCATCATCACCCAATTCGGGATGGAAGTCATAATAGATTTCCGAGCAAGGTCCACAGGGACCTGTTGCGCCCGATGCCCAGAAGTTATCATCACCCATACGCTGAATCCGATGAGCAGGAATCCCGATCGCATCGCGCCAAATCGCAAGAGCCTCATCATCGGTCTGATAGACGCTAACTACGAGGCGATCGGGTGGCAATTGAAATACTTTAGTTACTAATTCCCATCCCCAAGCGATCGCTTCTTTTTTGAAATAGTCACCAAAGCTGAAATTCCCCAACATTTCAAAAAAGGTATGGTGACGCGCAGTTCTCCCCACATTCTCAATGTCATTGGTACGGATACATTTCTGAGATGTGGTGGCGCGAGGGACTTCAGGCTCTTGCTGTCCTAAAAAAATCGGCTTAAATGGTAGCATTCCCGCGATGGTGAGCAGTACGGTGGGATCGGCGGGGACGAGGGAGGCGCTAGGTAGTACTTTGTGATTACGCTCTTCAAAGAACTTGAGGAATTTCGCACGAATTTCAGCACCAGTAAGGGAGGGAAGGCTAGCCATGAACTTATGATTTAGGGTTTGATTTCAAGATTTGGGTAAAAAGCGATCGGTCGCTAAAAATCCGTAAACAATATTACGAATTGGCATAATTTGTCCATCTAGTATTATGCCACTAAGTTCAGACTGTCGTGGCAATTCATGAATTGCTTCTATGGTTAAGCAAAAATTAGTAAAACTGTTAGGATCGATCGCAATAAGTTTTGAAAATTGGTGACTATCGTGGACGCGATCGCTGTTAGCTCTCTTGCGCTCAATATTGTGTTGGGACTATTCATCCTCATGTATATATTTCGCATCGTGATGACATGGTATCCCCAGATTCCCCTCAAGCAATTTCCCTATAGCCTGATTACTTTCCCTACTGAGCCTTTATTATTCGTGCTGCGGAAATTAATCCCACCCATCGGCGGCATTGATATTTCCCCTGTGATCGGTGTGGGCATTTTTAGCCTTTTGCGGGAAATGTTGCTCGGTCAGCAAGGCATTTTGACCATGCTTCAATAGAAAGACGGCGCGAAGCGCCGCCTTTCTATTTTTTCGGTTTAGCTATAGCTAGAAAAACTTGCTATAATTAAAAATTGTGATTATTTCAAGAGCGTAAGTTTTGATAGAACGCTATACGTTACCCGAAATGGGTCGGTTATGGACGGATCGCCATAAATACCAAACTTGGTTGCAAGTTGAGATCGCCGTTTGCGAGGCTCAGGCAGAACTAGGATATATTCCTGCCGATGCTGTCGAAGAAATTAAGGCGAAAGCAAACTTTGATGCCGATCGCGTCAATGAAATTGAGTTAACGGTCAAGCACGACATGATCGCGTTTTTGACCAACGTAAATGAATATGTAGGTGATGCAGGGCGATACATCCACCTCGGTTTGACTAGTTCCGATGTGCTAGATACAGCTCTAGCAGTGCAATTAGTCGATAGTTTAGAAATCATCCAAGCCCAGTTAGAAGAAGCCATCCAAGCGATTCGCTACCAAGCCCAACAACATCGCTACACGATTATGTCGGGTCGGACGCATGGTATCCATGCCGAGCCAATTACCTTTGGATTTAAGCTCGCTGGCTGGTTAGCGGAAATGTTGCGCCATCGCGATCGCCTCTTGAACTTAAATAAGACTATTGCTGTCGGTAAAATTTCGGGCGCAGTTGGTACTTATGCCAATGTTGACCCACGCATCGAGGCGATCGCCTGTCAAAAATTGGGACTCCAGCCCGACTGTGCATCGACGCAGGTAATTTCTCGCGATCGTCATGCCGAGTTTTCGCAAGTACTAGCCCTGATCGGCGCATCGATCGAGCGCTTTGCCGTGGAGATTCGCAACTTGCAACGTACCGATGTCCTTGAAGTGGAAGAACATTTCACCAAAGGACAAAAAGGCTCCTCAGCAATGCCTCACAAGCGCAATCCAATCCGTTCGGAACGCTTAACAGGTATGGCGCGTTTATTGCGTGGTTATGCGACGACGGCTCTGGAAAATGTTGCCCTATGGCATGAACGCGATATTTCCCACAGTGCGGCGGAACGGGTGTTACTACCTGATAGCTGCATCCTAACTCACTTCATGCTTAGGGAAATCACGGATTTAACCAAAAATCTGTTAGTGCATACCCACAACATGGAGCGCAATCTCTATTGTTACGGTGGTGTGGTCTTCAGTCAGCAGGTACTTCTCGGACTAGTCACTAAGGGCTTGAGCCGTGAAGATAGCTATGCGATCGTCCAGAAAGCTGCCCACCTTGCATGGAATAAAACTGATGGTGATTTCCGTAAGTTAATCAGCGAAGATGAAACCGTGAAGAAAACTTTCTCTGAAGAAGAGTTAGCCGCTTGCTTCGATCCCAATAAGCATTTGAAGAATCTCGACCAGATTTATCAAAGATTAGGAATTTAGTTTTGGGCTTTTAGCCATTAGCTTTTAGCCATTAGCTTTTAGCTTTTTGACAACTTTCTTTTCGATAACTTGAAGCTAAAAAGGCGGCGCAAAGCGCCGCTTTTTTATTCGACTGCAAAGGTAATCGCGACTACGGCGCGGATATCTTTGTCGATGGTGGTGGTGTTATATGCACCACTGTTGCTAACTTCGGTGGAATATCGGGCGGTAATTTGGAAGACATCGGTTTCGGCTTTGCGGATCGTGCCGAGGCGACTGCCTGAGACATTGACGATCGCTTCACCTCTAGCCTTTGCATCTTTGGTCGCTTCAGAAATCATATCTACGCGCAATTTGCCGAGTTCCGTATAGAGATATTCCGCAGGTTCGGAAATGAAGGGCAGACCATCATTAATCAATTCCGTACTCGATCGCGCGATCGCCGTAATTGCATCAACATCTTTGGAACGAATTTCAAACCGTTGAACTAAGCGATAGGCAATGGTTCGACCTGTTTGCACGCCGTTACTATTTGTTTCGGGAATTGGTTGAGTATCGATCGCACTTAGGGTGATCGCCTCATTGGGAATATTTTTGCTCTTGAAGTAGGCTTGTACTTTTTCGGAATGGCGCTTCAGTTCTTGGTATGCGAGGGGCAATGTGGCTTGCTGACTAGAAACGGAACTTCGCCAAATCACAAAATCAGAACGAATCGGACGGGTTGAGGAACCAATTACAGTAAGGTTGTCATTGGATCTTAGCGATCGCAGGGCATTACTGGCGAGATAGGCGCTACCGACTAGGGCGATCGCGAGGGCAAGCATTCCGCTAAATAGTTGGGGAAATGCTTTGGGGGTTGGGGCGTTAGATTCTGGCAGCATGGCTTTGTGAGGAATCACTAAGTTAGCTGACGCAAAGCGTCGGGATTGGTTACGAGATGCAATAAATCGCAATATTGGGCTAAATCCCAAGTTGGATAATTATCATGATTCTTATTCAACTTGGGATATGCAATCGCACCAATCACAGGTGAATCCGTAAGGATCTGGCTAGCGCTCAACCTTTTCATTTTTGCTTTTAGAAAGCGCAGGTTTTGCATTTTGCTTTTTGGGGTGCAAGTGTTTGAGAACTTCTTGCTGTGCTGCCACGAATGTACTTTTGCAGACTATGTCTGATAATTCTTCCCAATTTGGGAGAGTGCCATGAGCAGAGGCAGTAGTTACAATGGCGATCGCAGAGTTGACGGCAACTTTGCAAGCGAGGCGCTTGGTGAAGTTGCAAACTGCTTTTGTAGAAAATTTAAACATTTGAGAAACACATTGAAATCAATGAGTTAATTCAACAGTTTTTCCTCAAAGGGTTGTACCCAGCGATTTTCTAGCTTTGTACTTAGTATTTCCTAATATTCCCAAAGTTGTCCTATTATTTCCTAGATTGCCCTTATCATTGAAATTAATGTTTTGCTCACGCTCAATACAAAAATAATTTTGCAAAATGAAACTAGCAGATCGGGATCTTGAAATCGTAAATGCAAATAGTACGGTGTTGTCTTGTGAAGAGGCGATCGCATTGTTGCAAGAACACCGTGAGGCGATCGCGCAGTTTCATGTTTCAGCTTTGTTTTTGTTTGGCTCGGTGGGTAGAAATGAGGCAAATGTTAAAAGTGATGTAGATTTGTTGGTGGAATTTGAGAAGCCTGTAGGTTTGTTTACATTTGCACGGTTACAGCGTTATTTGGAAAGGGTTTTAGGCTGTGCGATCGACTTGGGGACACCTGATTCTTTGCAGCCTTATTTGCGGGATATTGTGATGGGAGAATCAAAACGTGTCTTCTAGGACTTTAGAACAGAGATTACAAGATATTCTCAGTCAAGCAGAAGAAATTTTACAGTTTACGAGAGGTATGAATTTTTCTGATTTTGCTGGTGATGCAAAGACGGTCAAGGCTGTTTTGTATGATTTAGCGGTGATTGGAGAGGCAGCGCGAAGTCTTTTGCCTGATATTTTGGATGTATACCCTGATGTGCCTTGGGAAGATATGCGGTCTTTGCGAAATTTTACAGTCCATGAGTATTTTCGTGTTAATTTGAAAATTATCTGGGCAACGATCCAAGAAGATTTGCCACCGTTGATTGAGCAAATTCGTGAACTTATTGCCAAAATTGAAATAGGGTGAACTATGGAGTGGCGGGAGTTTTTAACGCAGCTTGCTGATGAGAATATTAGAAATCTTAAAGATTTAAATTCTAACGCACCTACCGAAGCAACTGTGCGAAAAACTTTTATTGAGTCATTCCCCGAACATCATGGAGTTGCAGATAATCCTTTTAAAGGTGATAAGACCAAGGAAGCACAGCAAACCTTGGTTTATAAGTGTTTTGAGAAAGTTTGCCCTGATTTACAAGATAAGAGAAAAGGTAAGTGGCAAATTTTAAGAGATTGGCTAAATGATGAGTTTTCATCACTAAGTTCACATCAAAAGAAAGATCAAGTTCGGGCTAATGAACCTTTACCTTCGATTCCAGTGTGGCATGGGCGGGAGGAGTTGCTCACTCAGTTGCAAGAGCTTTTGAAAGAGTCTGCTTTGCGGGTGTTGGTGTTATTGGGGCAGGGGGGGATTGGGAAGACGAGTTTGGCGATCAAACTGATGGAGAAGATTAAGCCACAGTATCAGCAGGTGTTTTATTTTCGGGTGCGGGAAGGGACGAGTTTTGATGATTTGGCGAATTTGATATTGGGGGATTTACAAGCCAATTTCCCCAAAGTTGAGAATAAGATTTATGGGATATTGCAATGCTTGGAGAAAGAGCGTTGTTTGTTGGTGTTGGATAATTTAGAGGAGATTTTACAGCCAGCTTGTGAAGACAATGGCTCTGGTAATGCGGTAAGTCAGCCCAGAAAGTCGCGATTAGAACCAGTGGGCGATTTGTTGAATGCGTTGGTTTATGGGCGACATAATTCCCATGTTTTGCTAACTAGTCGGGAGATGCCCTATGACTTGGCAGAGCGACGCAGTGATGGGGAAATCGATCCGCTTTTAGTGCGGGTGGAGAGAATAACGGGGGTATCTCAGTCAAATAGCGTCCAAATCTTGAAGGATTTGAAGTTGCCAGATAGTGAGACGGATCTGGCATGGGTTGCGGAGCAGGTGGATGGTCATGTGTTGTTGCTAAAGCTCTTGGTTGGGGCTAGCCAAGGAAGGCGGGGATATTTGCGGCAAAATCCGCAACTGGTGACGAAAAAGGCAGAACCAATCCTACGGGCGCAACTGGGACGACTCAGTGAAGCGGCAAAGGATCTATTGGTGCGGATGTGTGTGTTGCGGGTGGGGATTGATGTGCATGGATTAACCTTTTTGCGTTTGTATACCGATGATTGGGAAAATGATGAACGCTTTGAGATGGCAGTGATAACTGAGGAACCTGTGAAATTGACTTTTGAGGAACTTGAAGAAACGGAATTACTGATCGGGCAGTTGGTAGCGGCGAGTTTGGTACAGAGCCGTTATGATGAAACGCGCTATCGAGATTTTTACGATCTCCATCCTGTAATCGTGCAGTTTTTGCAACGGGAATATGCGGACAAGATTCCTGAACTGATGGGGAGCGTGTATAAGTTCTACTGCACTGGCAAAAACCTAGATAATCCGAAAACCCTTGAAGACTTGCGCCCTGTTTTAGAAGCCCAGTATTTTGCATTTCAGATAGGGAATTATGATGAGGCTAAAAGTTTAATTTACCAAATAGAAGATTACTTGGAGTTTTGGGGTTATTGGTCGCTCTTATTGGAACTTTACGAACAGGTTTTACCATATCTAAAAAAGTCTAGCCAGCCTTATATTTTGCAGCGCATTGGCTCTAGACATAGAGCTTGGGGTAATTGGCATGAAGCAGAAAAATATTATCAAGATGGTTTATCTATTGCCAAAGAGCTAGACGATCAGAGTTTAATCGCAGGATTAACTGGAAATTTAGGAGGAATCGAGCGCAACCGAGGCAACTGGGATGCGGCGGAATCTCTCTTCAGGCAATGTTTAGAAGTTGAAGAAGAATTAGGCGATCGCGCGGGTATGGCAACTTCTTGGGGAGCATTGGGAGGCATCGAGCGCAATCGTGGCAACTGGGATGCGGCGGAATCTCTCTTCAGGCAATCTTTGCAATTAAGTACTGAATTAGGCGATCGCGTGGGTATGGCAACTTCTTGGGGAGCATTGGGAGACATCGAGCACAATCGTGGCAACTGGGATGCGGCGGAATCTCTCTTCAGGCAATGTTTAGAAGTTGAAGAAGAATTAGGCGATCGCGCGGGTATGGCAACTTCTTGGGGAGCATTGGGAGGCATCGAGCGCAATCGTGGCAACTGGGATGCGGCGGAATCTCTCTTCAGGCAATCTTTGCAATTAAGTACTGAATTAGGCGATCGCGTGGGTATGGCAACTTCTTGGGGAGCATTGGGAGACATCGAGCACAATCGTGGCAACTGGGATGCGGCGGAATCTCTCTACAGGCAATGTTTAGAATTTGAAGAAGAATTAGGCGATCGCGCGGGTATGGCAAGTTCTTGGGGATTATTGGGAGACATCGAGCGCAATCGTGGCAACTGGGATGCGGCGGAATCTCTCTACAGGCAATCTTTGCAATTAAGAACTGAATTAGGCGATCGCGAGGGCATGGCAAGGTCTATCGGTTCGCTTGGTGAAGTTGAATTAGGTAGAGAAAATCTTGATTTAGCAGAAACACTTTTAAATGATGCGTTACAGCGTTTTACTGAGTTAGGCAATTTGCAATATATGGCTGAATGTAACTTTCGATTAGCCCAAGTTTGGCAAAAGCGCGAAGATCTCACTTTTGCTCAGAAATATTACGACAAAGCCAAAACCATCTATCAACAACTTGGCGCAGTCAAAGAAATAGAGCGCATCGAAAAGGAATGGCAACTTTAATCTGAAATATGGAATTACTTCTGCAACAACCTTGTTGCTAAAATAGCTTTAATTTCTTCGTCCGTAGTTGAAGGCTCATCAGTCTTGGCAATACCTACTAAACTTGCCGCAATACCATTATGTTTGATAGCTGTCAAAGGTTCTGACCGTAGCGATTTCATAGCTGTCTAGGGCATAGGATCAACTTATATGAAATTATACCAAAGCCTCTAGTTCAACTCCAAGGCAAAATCATAGAGGCATGGTTAGAGAATCACAGTTGCGCTAAAAACTGACCAAAGCGATCGCTACTTCTCACCAAAACTATTTCTAGGTTTTAATAGGACTAGTAAGCAACTATTTGATTTATGCCTAATAAACTTGGATTTTGGTTGATTTGGATTTTATTTTCGGTCTATGCCTTCATCTTTGCGCCGCCTGATCGCCCCGATACCTTGCAACTAATTCTCAAATTGAGTACGGGAGACTGGCAAGGCACAAATGCCTTGATTGTTGCCCTGTTTAACCTCATGGGCGTATTTCCCTTCATTTATGCCTGTATGCTAGCCAGCGACGGACGTGGACAAAAAGTACCCGCTTGGCTATTTGCCAGCCTCTCATTTTTGGTTGGAGCCTTTGCCCTACTTCCCTACTTTGCTCTGCGGGAACCAAACCCCACCTTTATCGGCAAAAAGAACCGACTGATTTCCGCCTTAGAGTCACGCTGGACAGGGATTGGACTTAGCGCGATCGCCATTTACTTCTTGGTCTATGGATTCGCCAATGGTGACTGGGCTGATTTTATCCAGCAATGGCAAACTAGCCGATTTATCCATATGACGAGTTTAGATTTCTGTATGTTGTCTCTGCTATTTCCTTGGTTACTTAGTGATGACATGGAAAGACGCGGCATGACAGACGATCGCTTTTTTACATTTATTGCCCTAGTTCCCTTAGTCGGCGCATTGATTTACCTCTGCTTGCGATCGCCTTTAATCGAAAGCGAACAAGAAGCTACCGCTTAAAATATCAATAAGAAAGAGCGCTTTGCGCTCTTTCTTATTGGCAAATACTTTCAATCATCCGATTAGCTTGGGAGCCGTAGCCGCCACCAAAGAGATTGAAGTGATTGAGAATGTGATAGAGATTGTAGAGAGTTTTGCGCTCTTTGTAGCCAACATCAAGGGGATAAGCTGCATTGTAGGCGCGATAAAACTGCGATGGAAAGCCGCCAAATAACTCTGTCATTGCTAGATCTACTTCGCGATCGCCAAAATATAGCGCAGGATCGAAAATCACAGGCTCACCCTTGACAAAGGCAGCATTGCCACCCCAAAGATCTCCATGCACCATTGAGGGTTGTGGTTGATAATCGCGAAAAAATTTAGGTAAAGCTGCATAGATTTTCTCTTCGGGAATACTGCAACGCCAACCTTTGCGCTTAGCTAAACGAATTTGAAAAGCGAGCCGATATTCACGCCAAAAATCAAGCCAACTATTTGTCCAATTGTTAATCTGGGGAGTTGCACCAATCGTATTGTCACGATCCCAACCAAACCCGCGATCGCTCGTTACCCGATGCATCGCCGCCAAATGCCGACCCATCGCTTCCCAATCTTGACCTCCCCCAAAATCCAGATTTTCCATCACCAAATAAGCCGCCTCACCAGCGATCCCCCAGCAGATCGGCTGGGGTACGCGCATTGTTTTGGTTGCATACATTTGCTGGAGTGCGATCGCCTCCGCCACAAACATATCTAACTGATTGGCGGTATTCGTTTTTACAAAAAAATCACGCTTCCCATCGGATATTTTAGTGGTCTGGTTAATGCAGCCACCCGACTGCGCTTGACGGTGATCGCTCGTAAATTTTGCACCCGTTGCCTGCGAAATGGCGATCGCAATTTCATCCCACATAGTTTTTAATCCGAAATCCAAAATTGAGTAGAGGTTTAGCCTATGTTCTCAATAAAACGTAACCCCAAAATTTAAAGACGGTTCGTATACTGTGAACTAACACAATGACTTAAATAATTGAATCAACAATTAATTTTTAAAAACTACCTTAAATTGGTGCAATATGATGAACGACATTGGTAAGTATCGCTTTGTTTGTACCCTTACTCTCAGTGACATTCTGGGTCAGGTAATTGTTTGGCTAGGCGTGATTTTTGCCTCCCTTGCGGCAGCACTCTCCCTGATGAGTAAACCCGTTTATTCCTTTGGAGCAGTTGGCTTAATTGTAGTGACATCTCTACCATTTTTGCTCTTTACCTTCGTCACCACATTATTTAATCACATAGATATTGTGCCTCTCACCGAAGAAGAAATTAAGCGCAACAATTCCAAAATATCAGGTGTACGCAAAACTGCGGTAAAGGCTTAAATTCTAGTAGGCTTCCTATTCATAAAAACCGAAAGCCTTTACTGAGGGTGATTTGGGGTTTTCAAATGGGTCTATGCTCATTTGAAAACTGCTCTATAGACATTGTGATCATTGTTTGATAAACCATTAGCTAAGAAATTTTTTAAAAAACAAGGTTTAATCACTGTGCGCCAGCTTAATTTTGTTGTTATTTTTGTCGTTGCTCTTGCTTTAGTATTGTTTGCCTTAGAAAATACTGCTGCGGCTCCTATCCAAATCATTCCCCAAATTAAAGTCGCAGCACCGATTTCCGTAGAGCTAATTTTAGCAATGGGCTTAGGTGCAGTCTTAGCTTGGATTTTTAGCGTTTGGTCTGGCTTGCAAAAATCCATTGAGATGCGTAACCAAAATATGCAAATCCAGAATTTAAAAGAAACTGTTGAAAATTTAACTGTTGAGATTGAAGAGCGCAAACGCTTGGTCTCTGCCTCAGCGATCGATGTCGAGATCGATGACGACGACAAGCCCAAAAACTAAAATTTATGATCATCTGTGTTGTCACGATCAGAACACAAATCCATAGATCGTAGGATGTTTTGGCGATCGCCTAATCCATGCTTGCTAGTTATTTGATGGGTTACACTTCACGAAAACATCCTATAGATATAGCAATCCTAAATGGTTTGTGGAAGCGCATCCCAAAGGGGTGCGCTTCCACAAACCCCAAAATCTACAAATGATTTAGGATTGCTATATGCTGGTATTCTTAAATTTTTATGATATATAGACAAGGGGCTTCAGCCCCTTGTTGTTTATGGACTAAAATTTGTTGGAATTACCCTGCAATCGGTGATATTTTTAAACATCCGCTTCTCGTAAGCTCCATGACTCTATCCATCGCCGAATCAGTTACCAAAGATGCCATTGCCCTATTGATTGACCTTGCAGAACGAGGTGAGATCGATCCTTGGGATGTGCAGGTAATTGATGTCGTCGATCGCTTTTTGTCTCGATTGATTGTGAGCGATCGCCGTGATTTATATGACTCAGGGCAAGCGATGCTCTACGCTGCGATGCTAGTACTGCTCAAAGCTAACTCACTATCAGATATCCAAGCTGCCTACGAACAAGATGACGACAACAGCGAAGATCTCGAAGAACTAGAGTCTAATGAGTTAGTAGGTTCATTACGATTGCCTACGGATTTTGATAAGCGGTTGCGTCGTCTTCCTGTGGCATTACCCCCCAAGGCTCGACGTATTACCCTAGAGGAGTTGATCACGCAGATAGAAGCGATCGCTGAAATTGTGGATCGCAAAACCAGCAAACCTGCTAAACGTCCAGTCCAAGGCAAAATGGCAAGACGGGCAGCCATGAAAGCGATCGCCCAACTTGCCCACAAAGAGAATTTGTCAGAGATGGTCGAGGAAATCGAGCGTTATTTTATACTCCATCCCGATGAAGAGATCGAGATAACTGATCTAGCGGAAGTATTTAATGATCGTGTTGGTGTGTTTTGGGGACTATTGCTGATGTCATCCCAGTCCAAGGTGGAGTTATTCCAAACAGAATTTTATGGCAAGATCCAAATAGTGCCGACGATTAAGGTTCCACCACTCAAAGAAATCCCCTTTACAAATAGTGCAGCTAATTCCACAGTAGAATCTACTCAATTACAATTGACTTTTTCTGAATTAAAAGAAGTTTCGTGAAACATCTACGCCCATACTCCGATCATTCCCCCCAATATCTAGTTACAGCAATCTTGTCTAGCATAGGTGCGATCGCTATCAGTCTAGCCATTGTTGCACCTGCTGCCTTAGCCCAAGTGCGTAACCCATCCGTCTATAAACCAACCCCAATATCCAGTGGTGTTGATGTTAATGATACTCTCACAGATAAAGATATTCCCACAGGTCAGAAAGGATTTGCCCGTGACTATATCCTCGAAGCCCAAAAAGATGAACGCTTAGAAATCACCGTAAGTTCAGGCAGCTTTGATACGGTTTTAAGTTTGCTAGATGTCAAGGGCGATATCATTGCCGAAAATGATGATGCTGCAAGTGATGCCACAAACTCGTTAATATTTTTTAAAGTGCGTCAATCAGGAAGTTATACCATCCGCGTTTCTTCCTTTGGTGGTAGCAGTGGTGGTAAATTCACCCTCAAGGTAACTAAACTCCGCGTTGTGAATTAACAGAAAGGGGGGCAAATCCCCCCTTTCTGTTAATCCCTGATAATTCTCAACATGCGCGATTCAATCTCTTCCCAAGTTTTGAGAGAAACGGCGATCGCCGTTTTTTTACACTTCACCATCAAGAGGTTGGCATAGAGATAATTTTCTAGAGACTCTACTTCCTGATGCGAAATTTGATTTAAATCCGATGGTAAATATAGTGTTTTTAGCCATATCCGACTTATTTTCTGTCGAAATTCTTCTCGTACTTCAAAGGCTTGATCATAACTTGGCACTTGAGTATGTAAAGATTCTAATCTAGTATTGACCGCCATAAAATTGATATATCTTGAATCAAAATTAATGGGAGCAAGGGATTGTTCAATATTGCTACAGAGTTGGAGTGTTAGATTAAGCTCTGTTTCACTATCAAAATCAAGGGCATGGGCAAGGCTCATTGATAGGTCAGATTCAAATATTTTGCTAAAGTTGATCGATAGATCAAAAGTTTCATATAAATCACGAGCAATTCCCAACATTCTGGTTAATACCAAAGCAGTTGCAAGTTCTGATAAAAAACGAGGACGTGCCAAAAAGAGTGAAGCAATGCGCTTCGCAACATTTTTTAAATTACCTGTTGAATTGATTGTTATTTGTTCTAGCCAATCTAAGATATCGCGTAGTCTATTGGTATTGATATAGTCAAAAGCCTGTGACTCAATACATAATAAGAGTTCTTCCGTATTACCCACCATCATTCCCGCAAGCAATAGAAAAACCTCTTGCCAACGGCGATCGCTTAAATGATTAGGAACAAGTTGTCTGACTTTACCGTGGTTGTATATATATCGGGCAACAAAATATTCTTGAAAAGTAATATGACTAAATACCAAGCTCACAGATGTATTTAAATTCGTAAGTCTACAGATTCCCATCTGCTGCAACACCTTAAGGACAAATTCAACTTCTAATTTCTGCAAATCAACCGTACAACTACTTAAGATCGTTTGGATATGCTCTGTTATCTCTTCTAAAGAGAAGAGATTTTGCCTAAGCTCAAATCCCTTATAGGCAATTTCCGTTAAGATCAGATCCAATATGTCAGTACTGAGGCTTTGCTCTCCTTCATTGTTTTGTAATTGATTTTTTACAATCTGTTCTTCAAATAGTAAATGAATTGCTTTTTGATAAAGTCCACTAATATTACTAGGAAAACTATAACGGCGATCGCTAAGCAGACATAACAGAGATAAACATAAAGGGGACTTTGCTAATTCTTTAGCAATAGGGTGTAATTGCAAAATTTTCCAACACCTTTGAGCTTCCTCCGAAGCTAGATCCTGTTTGGATTTAGGAGATGACGAGGTTGCATTTGAGATAGAACTCATCGACTCATCGATAACCTCTGACTCATAGGCGATCGCAAACCATTTATGGATATATTCCTGAACATGCAAATCTCCCCAAGGTTGTAATACGACTTCTAAAAACTGTCCCAAACTATTTTGATAGGAAGCTAAACGACTAGAGACTATGTAACGATTTTTGGGATATGTCTTTACGAAATCTTGCACATGCTGCGATAGATGGGTTTGAGATAATACCGCCTCATTCAAACCATCAACTAAAATCAGTAACTTACCCTGTTCGAGCATCCATAATGCTAATTGCTGTGAAAAGGGGAAGCCAGCTTTATTAAATTCCTCAGCGATCGCCTGCAATAATGTATCTGTATTACGGCAGAACTTCCACATCTTTAAAAATACAGGTAGCACTTCATGCCGATAGCGACTATCTGGATAGTGTAGAGCCTCTAGTCCAATGTACTTTAGAAAAGTCGTTTTCCCTACAGCAGGATGTCCCAGAATTGTGAGATATTCTTCTTCATTAGCAATGTTCAGTCCGATTAGATTGCTACCTTTGCTATGATTACTCCTCTGAAGATCGCGAGTAAATGCCTCTTCAAGTTCATTAACTGAATTAAAATTCCGAATAGAAGTATGAGGTTGAAACTTCTGAAGAATATAAATGGAAGAAAGATCTGGTAGTTTTTGACTCCCGAATAACTGTGCAAAAGAATGGATCTCTAAATAGTTCTTGGTATAGCGCCTTGCAGCCTTTGCCACAGCATGATTAAAATAAGTTTCACTGACATCACATTCCCTACCTTGCTCACTCTCAACAAATCCTGATAACGCCTTCTCAAATCTACTAACAACTTCACGAATGTTTTGTTCTTGCTTTATACTCATTGCTACCATAAATTCAGTGAAATATGCTTATTTCTATTTCCAGTGATATCTGCTGATATTGATATTGTATCGCAACCACCATAATGCTTATAATAAATTAAGGATTTGAAAGAAAAAGGAAATAAGAGCTATTAATCTCTAATTCTTAAGCTAGATATTTTATATTAACGTTTAAAATTTTATTGCCGTTAGCAGAAGAAACTCATGGTAAAAAATTGAATAAACCCTATAATAAATGTTACAAAAGTTAATAGATTCTTTTGGCAGAGTTATATTCTAAAATATTAGACCTACAGTAACTTAGCTTAAGGTTAAGGCTATCTTAAGAGACCTGCTAAGTAGCTGGGCATAATTAAAAACCAGAGTAAAAACCTGTCGCGCCTGTGCAGCGTGCGCTACAGTTTTTTTGGTTTTATATTTAATTGCACCTAGCTACTTACTTGACGAAACCCAAACAAATGCTTGTGCCACAATAAATAGTCTGTATTTAAGAGGGCTGTTGTAGGTTTACTCTTATGTGTAAACCCAAAAACTACAAAATATTTAGGAATGCTATAAGTATTTTGTAATGATCTCAATATAAAAACATTGCAAAGATTATTAAAGATGAAGTAGCCCAAATTCCTTTATTGATTATTAAGAATTTGTGTTTCTATTTTTAATATCAACACAAACATCTATAATTATCTAGATATGATCCAAGACAACATCTGAATTATCCATTAATCATCATCACTAATCTACATAATTAAGTTCTTAGACTTAACATTGCCTAAGTCTCTGGGGAAGAGCAATTTAATAGGTTAAGTTGGCAGGTACTTTGAGATAGTACTTTGCTTATGTTAATGATTGTCTTGATCGCAAAAGTCGATTTTTAGTTTTGGAGATATTTATGCGTAATGAACTTGGCGAATTTAGCAGCATTGTGTGTTTCAAGGCTGTAGTCACTGGCACTGAGGAGGCTTTAGGGGAAAAAGCAGCCGCGATCGCACTAATTTCTGCTGGTCGCGCACGTGGCAGACAAATTGCAGAGCAGCTTGGGATCAAAGGAAGTGGGACTTCTCACGAAGATCTGATTCCCTTACTCCAGAAAACCTTGGGTAAAGATGGCACAAGACTTTGCATTGTAGACCAGATTGAAGAAACTAATGAAGTAATCAGAGTTCATTGTCGAGAAACAATTTGTTCAGCAGGTGAGCCTGAAGGTTCGCCTCGTAAACTAACTTTCACTTTAGGTGCAATTCAAGGTGTACTCGAGCAAGTTGTCGGAAAACGTCTGCGCGGGAAACAAACAGAGTCAGTTCTGCGGGGGAGTTCCCATGATGTCATTGAATTTGAAGTAATTGGTTAGTCAAATCTATTCGATTGAACTTATTAGGAAATAGTACTCAGAACTATCCAAAAGTTGCTTGATTCAAAATAAGTTATCTAGTTCATGATTCCTACTCTAGTTACCCAAAAATCAACTCAAACAATAAATTAAAGAAAAGGAGAAAAACAATGGGTATTAATGTTGCAAAACTAGAAAGCATTCTGCAAAATCTAGTAACAAGTACCAGTGATGTACAGGGGGCTGCACTGGTATCGCCCGATGGGCTACCCCTAGCATCGACTTTACCAAGTGGCATGGATGAAGAGCGAGTCTCGGCAATGTCTGCGGCAATGCTCTCCCTCGGCGAACGTATCGGTAATGAACTAGCTAGAGGCGTGATCGATCGCTTGTATGTTGAGGGTGATAAAGGTTATGGCATTTTAACCAGTTGTGGAGAAGAGGCAGTTTTACTGGTACTTGCCAGCAAAGCCGCTAAACAAGGATTACTGATGCTAGAAATCAAGCGTGTTACAGGTGAACTCAAAGCCGCTCTTTCATAGTTTAGATTTGCACTAAAGGCGCGAATCTAAACCCCTATAAGTAGCTAGGCATAATTAAAAACTAACTAGAACCAAAAGCTGTGGCGCACGCGCAGCGTGTGCCACAGCTTTTAGAGCTTTATATTTAATTGCGCCCAGCTACTTAGAAAATATGAGAGCGATCGCAGTAAAATCTGATTAAATCTCATAAATCAGTAAAAAGTAATTATATTTTTATTGTTGAATCCTGTTTAAATTTATATTTTTCTTGGTAAAAGAATATAAGTTCAAACAGGTTTTGGGCATTTTTTATTGTTGAAATTTTTCCTAGAAATATTTAAAAAATCTTATTTGAGTGATTGTTTAGTATTAACTATTTTCTTTAAGAATTTGATTTCTATCTCATAGATACATCTATAATCAAATATATGTTCGGAGTCAATATTCACTTTGAATATATTTAAGACATTAGCAAGTTAATAGTCTTCTCAAATTCTCAACTTTATAGTGCTTGTGGTAACCCTATAGCTTCTAAATTTAGAAACTATAATTATGGGGAAATAGGAAGGCTATAAATAACTACCCTGATCACACAATAACTAGGAGTATCTATGGCTCTCGATTCTCAAGCTTTTATGGCAACGATGGAAAGGCGGGTCTCTTTCTCTGCCGCAGATAAGGCCTTGCTAAAGGCAAATGCAGCATGGGGAAGCTCGATCGCTGCAAAAATGGCAGAGGTCTTTTATGCCTATTTAGCTCGCGATCAAGAAATGAATGCAATTCTGACTGCTAAAGAAGGTCGGATGCACCGCTTAAATGAAACATTCATTGAGTGGTTTGGGGAAATGTTTACAGGTATGGATGACTGGGGAAGTGTCTATGCTGCTCGTCGTTGGCGGATTGGACTAGTCCATGTGCAGATTGGGATTGGACCACAACATGTTGTCCCAGCAATGGCAACGGTTGTTAATGAAGTAGGTCAACAGCTCAAAACGGCTGGGATCTCTGACGAAGTAAGAGAAGCATTGGGAAGAATTTGCATGATCGATCTTGCTTTTATTGAGCAAGCCTATGTTGAAGTCACTTCTCAAGCAGTCTTGCAGGAAACAGGATGGACTGAAGGACTGTTTAAACGCCTGATTTCTACAGGTGCGGCAAGTATGAAATAGCGATCGCATATCTCGACATCTAAATCTAGTAAATCCAACTACATAACAGAATCAAAGCAAGGAGAAAAAGATGGGGATCAATGTTGCAAAACTAGAAAGCATTTTGCAAAATCTAGTAACGAGTACAAGTGATGTACAGGGGGCTGCCCTCGTATCACCTGATGGTCTACCTTTAGCATCGACATTGCCCAGTGGAATGGATGAAGAAAGGGTATCAGCGATGTCAGCCGCCATGTTATCTTTGGGGGAAAGGATTGGTAATGAGTTAGCCAGAGGCTTGATTGATCGGCTTTATGTTGAAGGAGATAAAGGTTATGGGATCTTGACAAGTTGTGGAGAAGAAGCGGTTTTACTAGTACTAGCTAGTAAGGCAGCTAAACAAGGATTACTGATGCTGGAAATCAAGCGAGTTACGGGAGAACTCAAAGCCGCCCTGTCGTAGCGATTATGTAAAAAAGTTATTTCATCTGTAGGGAAATAATTTTTAAAAGTTATAAGATTTTTGCTAAAACCCTTGTTTAACGCAAATCTTAGCAAAAATCTTTAAATTTCTGTCAGTGCAAAGCACTGTTGACGATGCAGGGAAGGGACAAAAGAGATTTATGGAAATCATGCGTTTGGTTGTAGCTGGTACGGTTGGTGCGGGGAAATCAACTTTTATTCGGACTGTAAGTGAAATTGATGTCGTCGATACCGATCGCCGAGCAACAGATGAAACAGCAGAAATAAAACATAAGACCACTGTAGCGATGGACTTTGGTCGTTTAACTTTTGGTCCAGATATGGCTCTACATATTTATGGAACTCCTGGTCAGCAGCGCTTTGACTTTATGTGGGATATACTCATTCGTAAAGCCCATGCCTTTATTTTGTTAGTGGCAGCGCATCGCCCCCATGAATTTCGCTATGCAAGGCGAATTCTGAGCTATTTAAATCGACGAGTCCAAATTCCTTATATTATTGGTATTACGCACATGGACTGCGAGGGGGCATGGTCAAGTGAGAATATCAAACTGGCACTAGGTTTTGTTGATACCAAAAGTCAACCCCCTGTGGTTGTTTTGAATGCGGAAGATCGAGACACGGTCATTCAGGCAATCATCGCACTGGTGCAATATTATATTTCTATGAGATAAGATCACCATCTAAAAGTTTTTCCTTTCCTAATTTTCAGATATAGATTCGAGCATTCACTGGTTCATCGTTATGGCAATTACAGGCTCTTTATCCGAATTTTCTCTCCCAGAGATATTTCAGTTTTTAGATCAGGGTCAAAAAACTGGAATATTGACAATTAGAGATCTGAAAGCTCTGCAAACAGGAAAATCCTTATTGCGACATATTTGGTTACATAACGGACGGGTGGTAGCTGCGGGCGATCGCTTAGATAATCGTGGTTTAGCAAGGTTAATAGAAGAGAGAGGCTGGATTACAGATACAAATCGTGCGGAGGTAGAACGCCTCATCCAAGCAAATGTCCCCTTAGGACTAAATCTAAAATCTTTAGGAATACTATATCCCGATCAACTCAAGTTACTATTTAGCGTGCAGGTTTTAAGACAGGTCTGCTCGTTGTTTCAAGTAGAGACAGGTCAGTTTCGCTTTGACGCGAAAGTTGATTTACCTAAGGCAGAGATGACAGGACTTAGTCTACCTGCTACGGAAACGACATTAATGGGGTTACGTAGTCTCAGGGATTGGCAAATTTTGCAAAGTAAATTGCCTGACACTAGCTCAACATTATTCAAAATTATTTATGATGAACCCCATTTACGTTTAGATGCCAGTGAAACGCAGGTATGGAAACTAGCAGATGGCTCCATGAATCTCAAAAAGATGGCAGAGCGATTGCAACTTCCTTTGCCAAAAATTCAGCAAATTTCATTTCGGTTGATTGTCGTTGGTTTAGTGGAAGAAGTACCTGATATTGATATGGGCATCGCTGATAACAGTGATGATCTCAAAGGGTTGGATGGAGATATCAGTGGGCAATTGTCCAATCCTCCAGTAAGAACTGAGATCAGTAATTCATTTTTACAAAGCCTCGTAGGATTTTTACAACATAAGGCTTAGTTACCCTATGGCTTTAAACCCTGCTGCTTATAATACGCTTGTACCAAAGGTTTCAGAGTTTTAATTATGCTGAGGTACTTAGTGGGTTTACACTTGTAGAGAAGGTTTTGGGTAAGGTATTGTCATTTAAAGGCAAACGTATTGCAATTACAGGTGCGTCAGGCACTATGGGCAGGGCTTTAGTAGCTGAACTGAGCAAACGGGAGGCACAAATCATTGCCCTAACAACTTCACCTAGTGCCAGCTTTGAGGTTAGCGATCGCCCTACCATTGAGGTGCTCCCATGGCAATTAGGTCATGAGGCAGAACTACGAGATCGCTTACAAAAGGTGGATATTCTCATTCTCAATCATGGTGTAAATGTATTGGGAGCCAGAGATTCAGCATCCATTTACAAATCCTACGAAGTCAATACTTTTTCGGTTTTTCGCTGGATTGATCTATTCCTCGAAACAATATCTGATGCGGAAACTGTCAATCAGAAAGAAATTTGGGTCAATACCTCTGAAGCAGAAGTTAATCCTGCCCTGAGTCCCTTGTATGAGCTTTCCAAACGCGCCATTGGTGATTTAGTTACCCTTCGTCGCCTTGATGACTCTTGCACAATTCGCAAATTGATTTTGGGCCCGTTTAAAAGCGATCTCAATCCCTATGGAGTGATGTCGGCAAGTTTTGTGGCTTGGGCGATCGCCTTTTTAGCCGAACTCGGTTTGCGCGATATTATCGTCACGATTAATCCCATTACTTTCATCGCCTATCCTGTCAAAGAATTTTGGCGATCGCTTTATTTCCGACTATTCTCTCACCGTAAGCAATAATATGAATCTCGCATTACAAACAGAAATCTGTAAATTTATTCGGGAGATTGGACAAAAAGCAATTCATCTGAGAGAGTCTGGTTTTCAGGTCGATGAGAAGGGCTTTGATGATTATGTAACTAATGTTGATCGCGAACTCGATCATCTCCTCAGTCAAAGGTTTCAAGCATGGTTTCCTGATGATGTGGTAATTAGCGAAGAAAATTCGCGATCGCAGGAACTATGGAAGCAATATGCGGAACTAAATCAAAAGTACTGGTTTATCGATCCCATTGATGGCACGGATGACTTCATTCATGGGCGTGAGTTCTATTCGGTGATGGTTGGGATCTTAGAAGCATTTCAGCCTAC
The DNA here is from genome assembly GCF_027942295.1 of Pseudanabaena sp. Chao 1811. Taxonomy (NCBI): domain Bacteria; kingdom Bacillati; phylum Cyanobacteriota; class Cyanophyceae; order Pseudanabaenales; family Pseudanabaenaceae; genus Pseudanabaena; species Pseudanabaena sp. Chao 1811. The sequence goes on along the minus strand of NZ_CP101416.1, from coordinate 985,676 downwards.
GCTGGGTTGGATCTATGCACCAAAGAGCGATCTCTTGTATTTTGGCGGTACGGCGATCAATGGAGTATTCACTGTCACAAATGGGAATGTTCCTGAAGTTCTCTATGCTGTGCCGCCGATTGGTGCAAGTAGCGATCGTGTGATCGTCAGTAAAAAAGATGATCTCGCCTATGGTGATGCCATTCGTGCGGCGGTTCCGAATGTGGAGTTTTATACCCTCGGTAGTTTTGGCTTGAAGGTAATGGAAGTGGTTCAAGGTCGCGCCAGTGCCTATATCTATCTCAATCGTCGGGTGAAGCTCTGGGATACGGTGGGACCTTTAGCGATCGCTAAAGCCGCAGGGCTAGTGTGTTGTGATCTCTCAGGTCGAGAAATTGGATTTGGCTATGATGATATTCATCCTGAGAAATTAACTCACAATCAACTAATTGTGATTGGCTGGTCAAAATTTATTGATGAATATCTGGCAGCAATTTATCAAGAACTTCAAGCCCAAATATAAGCAAGGCGGCGCAATGCGCTGCCTTGCTTATATTTTGATTTGATCGCGAAATTGGCATTGCTATACTAGTAAATACCTGATTGCCAAGGTGAAGCCATGAATCAAACTTTAACGAAATCTGCTGACCAATATCTCATCAAGCAGGCTGTGACATGGGAGCAGTTCAAGGCTCTACAATCTGCGTTTGCAGAAATTGGTGGTGTGCGATTAATTTATTGCGAGGGAGTACTGGAAATTGTGGGGCTTGGAAGATTACATGAAAAGATTTGTGTATTACTAACATTGCTACTTGGGCAATATTTTGTTTTAAAGCGTATAGCCTTTGTTGCTACAGGTGCATATACTCAGGAGTTAACAGGAAAGGCTGAATTTCAAGCTGATTTGTCCTATAACTTTGGCACAGAAAAAGAGATTTCTGATTTATGTATTGAAATAGTTGTTACTAGTGGTAGTGTCAAAAAGCTTAGAAAATACCAATTAAAAGGTGTGCCTGAAGTTTGGTTTTGGCAGGATGGCAAGATTAGTATCTATCGCTTGCAGGATGAAGAGTATGTTCTGCTTGCAGCGAGTGAGTGGTTGCCTGATTTGGATATTGCTCATTTGGAACATTGTTTGCTAATGGAGTCTCAGTTAGATGCGATGTTAGCTTTTCAGGAAAGATATCAATGAGTTTTGAGGAGATTGAGGTCGCTTGTTGGCATGAGAATATAGCTGATCGCCCATTTAAAAAAGCTTGTAAAATGTCTGTAGATTAACTATGCAGGAGGATTCAGAGAATGACGGTATTAGAAAAAGTTCTGAGTAAAATGCAGACATTACCAACAGATCAGCAGCAACAAGTACTCCGCTTTGTTGAATTTTTGGCGTTTGAGTTAGGCGATCGCCAAGTTAACCAAGAAGCTGAGAATCTCAAAGAAGGTCAGCCAAAATCTGATTTCTGGAAAGGATTGCAAAAATTTAGATTGACTATCCAAAATGAGGGAGTGGGGTTTACTAATGAGGATTTTGCGGATTTGCGCGATCGCAGCGTGGGTAGAGAAATCATCCTATGAGTTTTCAATATTTGCTTGATACTAATACGCTTTCGGAGCCAGCAAGACCTATGAGACATTTAGCGCGAATAACTTTTGATTCTGATGTAATGGGAGGTAAGCCTTGCATTCGTGGAATGCGGGTGACTGTGGGTACATTGGTTGGACTATTGGCAGTTGGACATTCGGTTGAAGAAATTTTAAATGCTTATCCCTATTTAGAGAAAGAGGATATTATGGCGGCGTTGTCCTATGCGGCTTGGCGATCTGAGGAGGTTGAGGTCGCTTTGGTGTCGGCATGAAGATTTTGATAGATATGAATTTGTTGCCTGATTGGATAAATTATTTTGCTGCATCTGGAATTGAGTCAATATTTTTAAGGAAGGTTTTCTAAATCCAACAAATCTTTGAGTCTTCCACTTGCCCGTTTATTTACTTTCAAGTCTTGCAGGTTGATTAAATTTACTTCAAGATCTTCTATTTGTACTGTTAATTTATTCTCGAAGCATTCTGTAAAGTCAACCCCTGAAATGGTTGTGAGGATTTCTAATCGTAATGGTGGAATTCCCATTCGGATAATTCGATCTTTTTGCAAGAAAAGTTTAGGTGATAATTCGGGAACAGCAAAGCCAAATTCTTTTAGGGCTGCCACAACGTTAGTGGCATTAGCCGTATTAATATTTATCCAAATATCCATATCTCCTGTTGCCCTGACAAAGCCGTAGTAGCCAACGGCGTATCCTCCAATTAATAAGTATTCAACTTGATGGGAATTTAGCAATCTCAAAAACTCTTTGAAGTCTGGTGGTATTTGGATCATAGCCATACATTACTTGACGTAAATATTCTAGGGCAACTAGGCGATCTCTAGGACTCTTTGAGAGCCAGTAAGCTTTGTCTTCTGTATCTTCATCATGTAAGTTAACGATGCTGAATGTAGCTCGATTGAATTTCATAGTCTTAGGTTTGTTGATGTGAGTATTTGTTTTAAGCTTAATGATGATATTGCTGTATTTTCTGCCAGTCCTTCTTGTACGTTTGTTTATAACCAGTATAATCTCTCGCAAGATTTGAGTGACTGTAGTTAAAAAGTTACAAGCCGACCAATTTTTTCCTTTTTCCTTTCTACTTTTTCCTTGAACTTATGACAGATGCAGAGTTATTGGCAATAATCGCACAAGCAGAACGTGAGGGCTGGACGGAACTCGATTTGTCGGGGAATGGTTTAGAAATATTGCCTCCTGAAATTGGGAAACTGCATAGTCTCAAAAAACTTGTTTTGGGGAAACTAGATTTGAAGCTAAGTAGTTCTAGCGGAAATCTTCTAACTACGTTACCAAACGAGATCTCTCAACTCACAAATCTGCAAGAGATTTATATCCATAGAAATCAAATCAGCATTATTCCAGATTCGATAACCAAACTTATCAATCTAAGAATACTTGATTTCTCTCTAAACAAAATTTCGACGATACCAGATGTAATCGCCCAATTATCAAATCTAACTACGCTTAACCTCTCTAACAACCAAATTAGGAGAATACCAGACGCGATCGCCCAATTATCAAATCTGACTACGCTTAACCTCTCTATCAACCAAATTAGGAGAATACCAGACGCGATCGCCCAATTATCAAATCTGACTACGCTTAACCTCTCTATCAACCAAATTACGGCGATACCAGACGTGATCGCCCAATTATCAAATCTGACTACGCTTTCCCTCAATAACAACCAAATTACGGCGATACCAGACGTGATCGCTCAATTATCAAATCTCACTGAGCTTTACCTCTGGGAAAACCAAATTACGCAGATACCAGATGCGATTGCCCAATTACTAAATCTGACTACGCTTAATCTCGGTAACAACCAAATAAGGCAGATACCAGAAGGGATTGGTAACTTAGCCAATCTCCAAAACCTTAACATTGGAAGCAATCAACTTCATACTCTACCAGTGAGTATTTCGCAATTAAGTAAATTAAAATATCTGAATATTGGATTACTTTTTGGACGAGTTTCCAGTGGACAAGGAAATAAATTCATAGAGATTCCAAACTCTATTTTTAGTATATCTAGTTTGGAAAGCCTTAACCTATCGTGTAATTTGATTACGCAGATACCAGACGAGATCGCCAACTTAGCAAATCTGACTACGCTTAATCTCGATAGCAACAAAATCACGGCGATACCAGACGTGATCGCTAACTTAGCAAATCTGACTACGCTTAATCTAGAGGGAAATCCTTTACCAATTCCGCCAGAAATTCTCAATGACAGGAACAACCCTAAAGCACTATTTGATTTTTGGTTGGAACGACCAAGACAGCCATTAAACGAAGCGAAAGTGATTTTAGTTGGACAGGGAACCGTAGGCAAAACCTCACTGGTCAAGCGCTTACTCGACAATCAATTTGATGCAGGCGAACGTAAAACCGATGGTATTAATATTCGTGATTGGCAGATTACAGCCAACAATGAACAAGTGAAACTGCGGGTTTGGGACTTTGGCGGACAGGAAATCATGCAGGGAGTATCTCAATTAGGCACTGAGTAGAAATACTTAGAAGGCAAGAAGGATAAAATAGCAAAAAGTTATCCAGTCAAAGCAAATGACACCAGAAGAAAAAGAAAGACTCGAAGCCTGCACCAGAGAGATAGCGGAAATTTTGTATCGCAATGCAGAAGCAAAAGATGCCGAGCAATTGAAAACGCTAGAAGGGATAGAAATAGCAGTGAGAGAGCAAATGTTGGAAAACGTGAGTCCCAAGGTGGGAATTTTTTTGTCGAAAAAAGCAGTGGGACAAAAGCAGGAAAAGAGAGAAAAGTGAAAAGCTGCATCGGCGAACTCAAGCTGAAGAGCAAGCAAGCCAAGAAATTGCAAGTAAAAGCAAGAGCGAGACTAAGTCCGCAACTAGAAAAATGCTGCCTATTGGTAAGTGCCAGTGAGTCCTACGCAAGAACAGAGGTAAACATTGCTGAATTAACAGGAATCAAAATTAGTCATAGCAGTCAACAGAGATTAGTCCAAAAGCAGGAATTTCCAGAGGCAACAATCACGGAAACGGTGGAAGAAATCAGTCTAGATGGCGGTAAAGTGAGATTACGAACCGAGAAAGGAAAGTCTAGTGAGTGGAAAGACTACAAAGCCGTAAATGCACAAGGGACAATCGCAGCTTATTTTCTCGATAATCAAGGTTTGGTTGAATGGGTACAGAAACAACCATTAGCAGAAATATTCTCCTGTCTGGGTGATGGGCATGACGGGATCTGGAATTTATTTACAGCCATAGCGCCTTCAGAGCAAAGGTTTGAAATACTCGACTGGTATCATCTGAAAGAACATCTTTACAATGTTGGCGGTTCTTTGCGTCGTCTAGCCAAGGCTGAAGATTGGCTCTGGCAAGGTGATGTTGAGCAGGCGGTTGTCCTATTTGCGGGTTGTAAGAGAGTGTAAAGTGAAGTGTGTAAAGTCTGGGATATATACAGAGAGATGATCTAGACACACAATTACCAACACTAAAACTGATGAATATACGCAAAGAATTGCTCGACGAATTGCTGCAAGAATGTAAAACACCACCTGACCTATTCGGAGAAGGAGGCATTCTGAAACAACTGACAACCGCGTTGGTGGAGAGAGCCTTGGAAGCAGAACTATCAACCCATCTGGGATACGGTAAGCACGAACCTAGACCAGAAGGACAAACCAACAGTCGCAACGGTTATAGCCAGAAAAAAGTGCAAGGTGACTTTGGCGTAGCCGAAATCGCAGTCCCCCGAGATCGGCAAGGGGAGTTTGAACCGCAGATGGTGAAGAAAGGACAAAGTCGCTTGTCAGGACTAGATGAAAAGATCATTGCTCTCTACGCACGAGGTATGAGTGTCAGGGATATTCAAGCCCAGTTGCAAGAAATGGATGGTGTTGAAGTATCACCAACACTTATTTCCAATGTTACAGATGCAGTAATTGACGAGGTGAAGCAATGGCAAAACCGTCCCCTTGAAGCAGTCTATCCAATCGTCTTTCTGGACTGTCTAGTCATCAAAGTCCGAGACAATGGCAGAGTGATTAACAAATCCTTGTACTTTGCCTTGGGCGTGAATATGGACGGGTACAAGGAATTACTGGGTATGTGGATTTCTCCGAATGAAGGTGCGAAATTCTGGTTGTCAGTACTCACCGAAATTCACAACCGTGGGGTCAAAGATATTTTGATTGCCTGTGTCGATGGCTTGACTGGTTTCCCTAATGCGATTGAGACGGTATTTCCTAAAACTCAGGTGCAGTTATGCATTGTCCACATGGTCAGAAACTCGGTCGCTTTTGTACCTTGGCAACAACGCAAGCAAGTTTGTGCTGACCTCAAGGCTATTTATAGCGCGGCGACGGAATCGGAGGCTGAGTTTAATCTCGAACTCTTTGCTGAAAAGTGGGACAAGCAATATCCATCAATCTCCAAGTCTTGGCGCAGTCATTGGGCAAACATTATCCCCTTCTTTGCTTTCCGACCGAGATTCGCAGGGCGATTTATACCACCAATGCGATTGAGTCGATGAACAGTAGTTTGCGGAAGGTGATTAAATCCCAACAGATTTTTCCCTCTGATGATGCTGCTTTCAAGCTCGTTTATTTAGCAATGCGGAATATCTCGAAGAAGTGGACGATGCCGATTCGTGATTGGAAACCTGCTCTTAATCGCTTTGCCATCCTCTTCGAGGATCGTCTCCACGTCTAGCTTCTAGACTTTACACATTTTACTTGACAGTCTCGGTTGTAAGTTCAAACGCGCTATTAATTTTCTGGCTTATTTACGTAATCACCGCCATCGTATGCCTGAGTATGGTTATCTACAGAAACAGGGGCTAACCATTGGTTCAGGCGGCGTTGAATCGACGATTAAGCAGATTGGTCGTCGCCTCAAGATTTCTGGCTCTCAGTGGAATAAGTCCAATGTTGCTCAAGTTTTGAAACATCGCTGCGCTTATCTTAATGGTTACTTCTATTCTCCTAAGTGTTTTTACTCAGCGCCTAATTGAGATGCTCCCAATCATGCACGCCACCCATCAGTTCTTTCTCACCGAGCGCAGCCTCTATCTATTGACGATCAACACCCGTGAAGACGAACTTGCCAATCGCATCGAATATTGGCTGAAACTGATTGAAACTCTAGGCAATCAAGCCCCCGTGATTATTGTCGGCAATAAAATCGATGACCATCCCTTAGACCTCGATCGCCACGGTTTGCAAACCAAATATCTCAACATCAAAGGCTTTATTGGCACATCCTGCGCCACAGGATTAGGAATTAGCGAACTCAAACAAAAAATCACCGAAATCATCGCTAACGAAATGCCCCATGTCTTCGATCCTATTCCCGTCAAATGGCTAAATCTCAAGGACAAACTGGAACAGGACGATCGCGACTACATTACCTATCAGGAATACGAACAAAAATGTATCGAAACAGGCATCACTAGAGAATCATCGCGCCATACCCTCGTCCGCCTCCTGCATGAATTGGGCATCGTTCTCAACTTCACCGATGACAAACGCCTCAAAGACACCAACGTTCTCAATCCCGAATGGGTCACAGTCGGCGCATACAAAATCATTAACGATAACCTCTTGATGACGGAACATCAGGGCGTATTGCATTGGCAAGACACAGAGCGCATCTTTCAGCCAAAATCCCGCAAGGAGCATGACTGCTACGCCACTGAAGAAGCGCGTAAATTCATTCTCAGGATGATGGAAAAGTTCGAGCTATGCTTTGCAATGGAAAACTCCCGCGATCGCGACTATCCCGAATACCTCATTCCCGATTTACTACCCAAAGATGAACCCCATACGGGAACGTGGGACGACTGCCTGAGATTTGAATATCGTTACGATAAAGTCCTACCCAATAGCGTCATTTCCCGTTTCATCGTCAAAGCCCATAAACTCATCGCTCGCACCAACAGCCGCACCTACTGGCGTACAGGCGTAATCCTCGCCTCCGATACGGGCAACCTCGCTTACATCAAAGCCGATCTCGAAGATGCCAAAATCTTTATTCGTATCAAAGGCAATCCCCACACCCGCCATAACTTTCTCTCCATCATCCGCGACAAATTTGACGACATCCACGACTGCCCAAAACTCACTCCCGATGAGCGCATCGGTCTACCAGATAAGCCCCAAGGTACTGCCAGTTACAAACATCTACTCAAACAATTAGAGCGCGGTGAGATAACCTGTTTTCCTGAAGAAGCCGATCACAGTTACAATATCCGCGAACTGATCGAAGGCATCGAAGATAGGCGATCGCCTTCAAAAGAAGACTATCGAGAACGCGATTGGAGCAGTGGGCAACCACAGCCTCCTGTAACTGTTAATATCTACAACAGCAATCACCAGTCAACTGTTATGACACCACCTGAAAAGCCTCAGCCCGAAAATACACCTAAATCTCAAGAAATTCAACTTCCCTCAGTAATTGCTGCATCAATTTCCTTTGGATTTCTATTTTCAACTACGGCTTTTTTGGTGCTTACCTTTGCAGGGATTCTAAATATTACACAGCTAGTCATAGCGATGTTTTCGATTATTCTGTTGATGGTTATCGCCGTGATTTTTGTACTCAAAGCGTCTGGACAAATGGAAGGTCAATCCTTTGAGAAAATTATTCTGGCAGTTCTAAAGCAAGCAACTCTTTACGATGCTTTTCTTAGTAAGATTGGCGATATATTTCATAGCCCCAAGAAATGACCTCCCAAAACATCTCTTACTATGTCGATAAGAAGTTTGATTGAGAAAAGCTAAGTACTTGCTAGTTGACTGAGAAACTCTCCTACTAGATATAAAGAACCACAGAGAATAACCACATCATTTTGTTGATCCTCAAAAGTGGCTGCTAGCCCTAAATTTAAACTTGCATAAGGATGCGGCTTAACCCTAACCATAGAAGATGCAATTTGAGCTAAATCCTGTGGTGAAGTAGTTGCAGAGCTAGGTACAGGGACAGGAAAAAGTAAATCATCAGGAGCTAAAAGGGCTTTGAGAATTCCCGCTTGATCTTTTGTATTCAGAATACCGATGACCCAACGTTTACGCTGATGCGGAAAAGCCTCATCGACAAATTGCCGTAGATATTCTGCCGCCGCCACATTATGCGCTCCATCAATCAGGATTTTATGGGACTTACCATCGAGATTAAATTCGATCCATTGCAATCGCCCTGACCATTGCGCATTTGCCAAGCCTGTACGCATCGCCGCCTCACTAATCTCCCAACCCTGATTTCGCAAGGATTGAATTGTGGCGATCGCCACTGCGGAGTTGATTAACTGATGCTTTCCTAATAAAGGCAAAGGATACTCAAAGCCTTGATAGATTGCCCCTGTCGTTGTAGGCTGAGCCGCACTTACCCAAGTTACAGGAGCCTCACATTCTGTTACCTTTGCTTGCAAAACCGAGATCGCCTCAGTATGACTCTCTGCAATGACGACAGGACATAGAGGTTTGATGATTCCTGATTTTTCCGAAGCGATCGCACCTAAGGTATTTCCCAACTGCTGACAATGATCGAGACCGATGGAAGTAATCACAGAAACTAAAGGGCGATCGCAGACATTGGTGGCATCTAATCTCCCGCCTAATCCTGTCTCTAGGATCGCAATATCAACTTTTTGGGCAGCGAAGTACCACCACATCGCCGCCGTAATCACTTCAAACTGCGTGGGAGGAAAGTCAGGATTAATCGCAGATTCTACCTGCTGCAAAGCCTCTAACAAATCCTGATCACGAATCCATTCACCGTTAATCGTAATTCTTTCACGCCAATCGATCAGATGTGGCGAAGTATAACGCCCAACGCGATAACCCGCCGCTTGCAAAATTGACAGCAAAAAAGCACAAACAGAACCTTTTCCATTTGTGCCTGCGACATGAATCACGGGAATTTGTTGATGGGGATTTCCTAAAGCATCGAGCAGTTGTTGAATTCGTTCTAAACCGAGATGAATACCAAACTTATCAAAACTGTCAAGATATGCTTCGGGCGATGAATTAATTAGCTTTGGAGACATGAACTTCTAAGGCGTAGATTTTGCCTTGGGCATCGACTTCGGCAATATGTCTGCCTTGCATTGCAAATAGTTCACCACTATCACGCTTGCCTGCGATCGCCCAAATAGCTTCTAGTCCATTTTCCGTCCTTCTGGTCGTCCACACACGTTGCATTCCTGAATAACTTTGGAAAAACTGGCGATATAGGTTGGCGATCGCGTCTTTACCAACGACCTTACGTGCCCCCGAAGGTTGGACTTCAGCCTCTTCAGCAAACAATTCTACCAACTCATGAAATGCTTGTTCATCAGCAGTGGCACGATCAGAAAGCTCAAAATATCGATCTAAAACAGTCATATTCCCTTACCTCGCAGCTTTTAAAGCTAGAAACCCTTCAATAATTCATTTAAATATGAGCTTTCAAGGTTTTTCGTCGCTTTACTATCTAGTCTTGCTTTATTGTAAACATATGTTAAGCCATGTTTTACACAATTAACTTCACCCTATGGGGCGGAATTGACATACTACATAGGGGTGAAATCGAAAAATAAAAATGGTGACGCTTTGCGTCACCATTTTTATTTTGAAGGATAACAACTAACCGAAAATATTGAGAGAACTGATACCTAAAGCCAAAAAAACAATTATGCCTAATAGGGTTTTTTGTAACCTCGTCATCACGGGCTTAATTTCATAAGCAACCAGTAAGCGATCCTTGGCTAAATCCGCTTCGGGCTTTTCCCATGTTTGCCCATCGTACCAACCCGATTCTTCATAGAAAATCTTCGGACTATCAAGGCGTTGCTTCACATGACTCCAGCCCGATAGCAACAACAACACTGGCAAAATTAATCCTACAGCGCCGCCAATACTTGCCACACATATAAATTGCCATAAATGCCGACTGGGCGACTCAATGCTCATGGCAACGGGCGAAAATAGAACCACAAATCCTAGCCACATTAGTGCTAATACACGCAGATATTGCGATCGCGCCAGTTTTGCCCAACGATAAAAGAAAGCTTCTTTCAGCTCGATATATTCATTTAGTGGTTGTTGCTCTTTGGGAACTGGGCAGGTCATGGTGCAGGAAGTAGATGGTCAGATATCTTGCCAGTGTAGCAATAAGCGATCAAAAATTAAAAAACAGGACGCAAAGCGTCCTGTTTTTTAATTTTCGTAAGTACGTCTTGCTTTATTAGCTTCAGCACGGAGCGCATCAAGGCGCTTTTCGATTAATGTACGCGATCGACCTTTCGAGGCATCACTGAGCATAATTTTTAGCGCACTACCTAAGCTCTTATAGGCCGCAGGTAAAGGATAACCATTGCGTACTGCCAAACGAATTGCGCCTTGGTCAGCCTCAATCAAATTGCGAATATCCTTTTTGCTAGTGCCTTTGCGCCATAGCTGAAAACCCGCCACACCACAAATACCGAGTGCTAGGACAAATAGCAAGCCATTTTGTACCCATAACTCGCCAACTGCACCGCCAAGACCGATCGCTAATGCTGCGACCTCCCAACCATCCTTGGGTACAGCATCATTTTGGATGCGGGCGACCTCGTGCCAATAGAGGAGATTGCGCTGATCCTCAGCAAGACGTTCCCAGCGCACCATATCAACCAAGATCACCACCTCATCGCCGCCCGCTTCTTCACAGGCGATGAGTGGGGGACGGACACCATCGGCGTTAAGTACTTTTACCCATGCTTGTAGCTCTGGAGGGAGCAGATCTTGCAGGCGACGAATCTCAGTTCTAGCAAAGGTATTTCGGAGGGAAGAAGTTGGAGATGGCATGAATCTTCGTCAAAGTTCAGAGTTTTGAAGGACTTGTCACTAAGTTTAGATCTTAGTATAAGTTTTAACTACTTGTACTTTTGTTATTTCAATACAGTCTAAAAGCTGCTCTTAAGATTATATAACTACCCCGCAGTCAAATAAATGTGAGTTCGATATAGCAAGTTTGCGGAAGCGTACCCCGCAGGGGTACGCTTCCACAAACAGCCATTTGCGTTGTGCTTTGCTTGGGGCAAATGGTTGAAATTGAGTTGCGATCGCTTGTCTGTAAAAACGAGTTTGTAAATGTTGATGGTTATTATAATAATGATATTTTAAGGATGTGTTATATAAGAGAAAATTTTTTCTCAGTGCTATTTTGTTGCTTGATTATTTCTTGTAGATCTTATAGTCACAGAGTTAATGAAAAATTAAAAGAAAATACTATGGATGAAATTCAAAATTTTGCTATTGAATTGAATGGATAAGCCTGTGTTTAAAGGTATCTTCTCATTTGAATTCAATTACAGCGCTTTGCGCCTTCTCGAAACCCAGATGAATTTTGAAAAAGCTTGCGAAGCAAGCTTTTTCAAAATTTAATAATTCAGGATATGGACGCATTACGAGTAAGCGCGATCGCTATAATAGTTAAGCAAGATTGTAGTTAAAAGCATTACAATTTAACGCACTAGATATATTTGCCAAAAAGCATCTCAAAAGCACCCGTTATGACTGCAACCGCCACCAAGACAACAACCAAAACACAATACGAAGCTGTCATTGGACTAGAAACTCACTGTCAGTTGACCACGAACTCCAAGATATTTTGTAACTGTTCAACCCAGTTTGGCGCAACCCCAAATACTAATGTTTGCCCTGTTTGTCTCGGAATGCCGGGGGTGTTGCCTGTACTTAACGAAAAAGTTTTGGAATACGCAGTCAAGGCTGGACTAGCACTAAATTGTCAAATTGCCCCCCATAGCAAATTCGATCGCAAACAATATTTTTATCCCGACCTTCCCAAAAACTATCAAGTTTCTCAATACGACTTGCCGATCGCCGAGCATGGCTGGCTAGAAATCCAATTAGAAGATGGCAGTACAAAGCGCATTGGTATTACCCGCCTACATATGGAAGAAGATGCAGGTAAGTTAGTCCATGCAGGTAGCGATCGTCTCTCAGGTTCTAGTCACTCCCTCGTCGATTTCAACCGTACAGGTGTACCGTTGTGCGAAATCGTCTCGGAACCAGATATGCGATCAGGAGCAGAAGCGGCTGCCTATGCACAAGAACTGCGACGGATTATGCGCTACCTTGGCGTTTGCGATGGCAATATGCAGGAAGGTTCGCTCCGTTGTGACGTAAATATCTCTGTGCGTCCTGTCGGACAAGAGAAGTTTGGCACGAAGGTAGAAATTAAAAACATGAACTCCTTCAATGCCATTCAAAGAGCGATCGATTTTGAAATTAATCGTCAAATAGAAGCTCTTGAGTCTGGTAGTGAAACCATCAAACAAGAAACTCGCCTTTGGGAAGAGAATAGTCAACGCACAATCAGTATGCGTTCTAAGGAAGGAGCTAGTGACTATCGCTATTTCCCTGAGCCTGACTTAATGGCGATCGAAATTCCCTTAACGACTCTAGAGAAATATCGTTCCGAACTTCCCACGCTTCCTATGGCAAATCGTCATCGTTATCGCGATGAGTTTGGACTGACTCCCTACGATGCTGCTCTGATTGCCGATGATCGCAGTATTGCTGAATTCTTTGATGCAACAATTCTCACTGGTGCAGAACCTAAGCAAGTGTTTAACTGGGTGATGGGCGACATTACCGCCTATCTCAATGAGAATAAGCTCAAGATTGGCGACATTGCGCTTACTCCTGCGATTTTAGGTGAAATGATTGCTTTAATTGCCGATGGTACGATCAGCAGTAAAATTGCGAAGGATATCTTGCCTGAACTAATCGTCAAGGGTGGATCGGTCAAGGAACTCGTTGCATCTAAGGGTTTAACAGTTCTTGCAGGTGCGGAACTAGAGAAAATCATTGATGAGATTATTGCTGCGAATCCGAAGGAAGTGGAACAGTATAAAGCTGGTAAAACTAAGCTCTTAGGCTTCTTTGTTGGTCAAACCATGAAGAAAACCCAAGGACGCGCTGAACCTCAATCTACTAATAAATTGATTGCCGATAAATTGGCAGGATAAAGAAAGGCGGCGCATTGCGCCGCCTTTCTCTGTTAAATTCCTATCTGTATACAGGGAATCTATAGTGGCAAAAGATATTTACCATAATGCTGTAAAAACAGCTTTAGAAAAGGATGGATGGTTGATAACTAATGATCCTTTGACCTTAAAAATAGGTCGTCGCAAAGCTCTAGTAGATTTAGGCGCGGAAAAACTATTGGCAGCAGAAAGGGAAGGTCAAAAAATCGCTGTAGAAATTAAGAGTTTTCTTAACCCATCACCGCTTCATGATTTAGAACAGGCTGTAGGACAATTTGTACTATATTCCAAGGTGTTAGCACAACAGGAGCCAGACAGGATACTATATTTAGCAATAACACGCCTAGTTTTTAGTGAGATTTTCTCAGAAGAAATTGGTCAACTTATGCTCAGCGAGACTGACTTGAGACTAATCATATTTGATCCAAATAAGGAGGAAATAGTCCAATGGAAACTCTAACTGAATATCAAAGTTTGTTACGAAAAATACTTGAGAAGTATACTCAGATACCCTACAGATATGGTGATATTACTACAACATTAATTATTAGTGAAGACCATAACCACTTTTTGTTAATGGATCAGGGTTGGGAAAAAGGATTACGGGTGCATGGTTGTTTATTTCATGGTCAGATTATTAACGATAAAATCTGGATTCATTATGATGGAATAGAAGATAGCGTAACTGAAGATTTGGTTGCTGCTGGTGTTCCTAAAGAGAAGATTGTTTTAGGATTTTATCCACCTGATGTAAGAGTACATACAGGTTATGCTGTTGTTTAGAAAATATAACTGATAGTTGTATAGCAGTGTAAGAGATAGATAGAACAAATCAAAACCCAAGTGAAGGTTGCACAAAGTGCCGCCTTCACTTAGGTTTTGAGCTTAAAGCTCTGTAAGGTTCTTGGTTTGGTTAAGTAATTTCTACTACAGGTTAAAGAAACTACTAATAGAATTCAAATATAACGGCTCATTAGTGGCTGCATTATTGTTATGTCCGCCATTGGGAATAAAAACAATTTGTTTTTTGGTTGGTGTTGCGTCGTATAAGCGCTGACTCATCATGGGTGGAATTAACTCATCGGCAGTGCCGTGAATATAGAGGACAGGTATAGCTAGCGATCGCACCTTAGCGATCGAATCAAAACGCTGATGAATTAATAGATCAATGGGGAAAATGCGATATTTAGGATCGAGTTGCGCCATGTCACTCATCGAAGTAAACGAAGCATCTACAATCATGCCCAATGCATCAGGATGTTTCAGCGCAAGATCGATCGCGATCGCACCACCTAGGGAATGCCCATAAATCATGATTTGATTTGGTTTATAACCCTTCTCAATGAGATAGTCCCATGCAGTTTGGGCATCGGTATAAACCGAAGACTCATTGGGGAAATCACCCTCACTTCTGCCATAGCCACGATAATCTATTACTAAGACCGAAAATCCCATTCGCATGAGGCGATTTGCGTGCTTGGCATTAGCACTAATATTCTTACCCTTACCATGCAGATACAAAATCACTTTGCGATCGCTAATATTACTACTCTGATCCTGTTTGGCATTGGGTAGCCACCATCCATGAATATTTTCACTTGTGCCATCTGCCTTTTTAACAGGAATTAGAACATCCTCATATTTCGCATTAAACTTGGCTGGCGTGGTCGTCAGTTCTTTCTCAGGAGAAAATACCAGTCTTGTTTGTCCAAACCATAGTCCTGCACAAACTGAACCATAAAAACTAGCGATCGCAATGCCTGCGATCACAACAGGACGCAACCAAGTTTTAGGAGATCGGGTTTGAGTTTGCTGATTTTGTGCTGATTCTAAAGATGATTCAGTCATGGGATTAATTGCTGGATTTACCTATGAAACCGATCTTAAGGTTACTGTACCTATGGTACTGAATAGAGAGAGATGATGGGCGACGCTTCGTGTCACCCATCATCTCTTAACTAGGTCAAGCATTGCTATAGTCTCAAAGATCAGGTTTAACTAAAAATATTGCATATTTGCACTATTGCTGTAATATAGTAAAGCACTTAACTGAAAAGCTAAATTGCAGTTGCGGTCATGGTGGAATGGTAGACACGCCATCTTGAGGTGGTGGTGGCGAAAGCTGTGAGAGTTCGAGTCTCTCTGACCGCATAATAAAAATTATAAAAAAAGAGCGCTCAGCGCTCTTTTTTTATTGCTCGTATAGTAGCCTTAAATTTTAGTTTACTCAGTCCTTAACCTCATGTCCCGCCAAGTCAACTGTCAAGAAGAATGTACCAATGGCTGTATTCTCGGAGATCAATGCCCAAACTTAGAGTATCTAGCCAAAGCCCGTAAGCTTTTACAAGAAACTTCCATTGATAAGTTGATCGAAATTTCTGATTCGCGATTTTTACCACCAGATGCCCCTGCTGCTAAATAAATCAATCCACGAAAGTGTTGTTACACTTTCGTGGATTAAAAATCAAACCCAGTAAGGGTTTCCAAAACTAAAAATGGCATAGCCATTCTTAGTTTTGGTATAAGAAAAGCCGCACTTTGTGCGGCTTTTCTTATTTGAGCTTTTCCTTGGCTTGTTTCCAGAGATTGTCTAACTCCTCGGTAGTAAAGCTATCTATGGGGCGATCGCTTAAAGTCTCAATCGTTTCTAGACGCTGAATAAATTTACGATTTGTGGATTGCAATGCCTCCGAGGGATCAAGGTCATACCAACGCGCCACATTGATCAGCGTAAATAATAAATCACCTAACTCCGCCTGTTGATTTGCCTTTGATTCATGTTCTAGGGCATGGCGCAACTCATCTAATTCCTCATGAAACTTTGCCCAAACTCCATCGGCATTGTCCCACTCAAAGCCATTAGCAGCAGCTTTCTGGGAGATTTTCATGCCCGCCGTTAATGGTGGTAGCGATCGCGCATAGCGTTTGAGTTTGTAACTCAGCTTTTGGGTTGCTGCCAAATCTTCACCCTTTTCCTCAGCCTTGATCTTTTCCCAATTTTGATAAATTTCCTCCATATTTTCGGCTTTCACATCACCAAAGACATGGGGATGGCGACGAATTAGCTTTTGGGTGATCCCCTCGGCAACTTCGGCAATGCTAAAGTCCTGCGATTCACTGGCGATCTGTGACTGCAAGACCACCTGTAGCAATAAGTCACCTAACTCCTCCGCGATCGCTTTTTTATCGCCGCCCTGAATCGCATCTACGACCTCATAGGCTTCTTCAATGATATAGGGGATCAAGCTTTCAGGAGTTTGCTCCAAATCCCAAGGACATCCGCCATCAGGCGATCGCAACTTTGCCACCACATCGATCAAATGTTGTAGCGCGACCAAGTTAGCCGAATAATCAAAACTCATAGGATTTGTAAGATTTGTTTAATGTTAAGAAAAGTAACAAAATGCTATATTGTTTAGTATAAAAACAAATGCCTTTAACAAAATATATACAGCGCTAATAGTGCTGCTAGACATCTACACCCATGAGTGATACTGCTAGCCCTGATCCTGAAATGCTCAGACAAATTCTAGAACCTTTACTAGAAGACTTTACATATTGGTTTGACCGCTCTCGAAAGCTATTGTCTAGTGAAAGGCTCACATTTTTGACAGAGCTAGAGCAACAAAACCTGTTGGAACGAGTAGAAAATGCCATTAAAGAAGTCAGTGCAGCGATTTCCTTATTTAAAGCTACAGGGCATCAAATAGGGGTAGATATGGCAGCCATGAAACCTTGGCATAAACTACTTATGGAGTGTCAAGGCGTAGGGATGCGCTACTATCGTAATCAATCAACTTAAAATTCTTGCTCTCGATCAGCTAGCCTCACGCTGCGATCCCCTATAAAAAACTTTGTTATTAAAACTTTGAAGATGTAGGTCTAGTGTAGACATCATTTCTGCGTTCGACATCTGCCAAATCTTCAGCTTAGATCCACCTAATCCTTTATATATCTTCTTTAGGAAAGCAGACATGGTACAAATTATCTACATACTCGCTTTTACTATCCTCTCGATTTTTGCGATTAGCAATCTCATCCGTAGCATGATATCGCTTTCTCAAAATGAATCGCGTAGTTATCAAAACAATCGTATTCGTCGAGTTTCTCCTCAGTTTGCCCATCCTGAACTATGGGACAAAGATGGCAAATATATCGATGAGCCGTTAATGGTAATCAAGTCCATCAATGTTGATGATGCGCGTTCTAGGCTTGACGCTCTATACAACTCTTCCCCTAGTGGCGAAAAGTAATAAATTTGTCAAAATTGAGCCTCACAGCGTGAGGCTCAATTTGCTGTGTGTATTAATTTGAGGCGTGAATGAATCATAGTTTATTAGTTTGTACGACCTGTGCGAGTACTTGGCAAAATGGCAAAAAAGTTGGCGTTAGTGGTGGAGAGACGCTACTCAAGGAAATTTCACAACTACATCAGGATTGGGATCGGCGATCGCAGTTTGAAATTCGTCCTGTCTCCTGTATGAGTGCATGTAGTCATGCCTGTGTAGTTACCTTTGCTTCTGAAGGTAAATACTCATATTTATTTGGTGATTTACCCATTGATAGTGACAATATTCTCAATACCGCCTCAGCAATTTTGTCCTGTGCAGAGATATATGGCGATCGCGCCGATGGGATGCTGGCTTGGAAAGAACGTCCCGAACCGCTAAAAAATGGCGTAATTGCTCGTATTCCACCGTTATAGATGATTTACACAGATATGGCTTACCATATCTCTGATTTTTGGGTTTGAGCTTTTTATATAACTCCATATCATCTTTTCTAGTTTTCAGTCTGGCATTGCCGAATACCTACATCTCCAGATTATTAATGTATTATTAAGAATCGGTAACAAAACTTATTTCTAATTTAAGTCTTACTTCATGAAAGCAAATACATCCAACAATTTCTTGATTAAAACTGCTGCATTAGCGATCGCTACTGGCAGTATCCTCGTCAGTATTCCATCTTTAGCCTTAGCTGATTCCACCTCAACTTCTGCAAAGACTACCAAAATTAGTGCAACTACCAAAAAAGCGAACATAGTTGAAATTGCGGTAGCTAATGGTTCTTTCAAAACCTTAGTGGCGGCGGTTAAAGCGGCTGGACTTGTAGAAACCCTCTCTGGGAAAGGTCCTTTCACTGTATTTGCCCCCACTGATGAAGCATTTGCCAAACTACCTGCGGGGACTGTAGATTTCCTCCTCAAACCAGAAAATAAGGCTTCTTTAGTCAAAGTTTTGACCTACCATGTTGTACCTAGTGCTGTTTATGCCAAAGATATTCAGGCTGGTTCGACACTAGTGACAACTGTTGATGGTGGTTCCATTAAAGTTACCAAGACCAAAAAGAAAGTTGTTATTGATAACTCTAAGGTAGTTAAAGCAGACGTTAAGGCTAGTAATGGCGTAATCCATGTAATTGACTCCGTATTGCTTCCCCCAGATTTGTTGCCATAGACTTAACTGCATAGTAAAAACACCTAAAAGAGAGTCGCAGCGCTAAGCACTGCGACTCTCTTTTGTCTTTAGAATGACTACACCTCAAGAATTTAGGCAGAGTCCTACTCAAAAAGCTTTAAAATCAAGGAGCGTAACGAGATTCTGATAATGTAGACAAATTAATCTACATATAAGCCCCCAAGATAAACCTCCCATTCATAACAACTCATGCAAGGCACGCTCAGAGAAATTGACGTATACACCATTATTCACCTGATCGAGTTTGGGCAACGAACTGGCGAGTTATTGATCGAGTCAACTTCAGGAAAATTCTGGTTTCTGTTTTTTCATAATGGGGAGTTAATCTATGCCACCGATACGGATAGTAATCTGACTCGATTGCGAGACTATTTGCATGGGTTGGGCTTAGAACATGCTTTGGATCGGTTGGCGAACTCAAAGCTAGGGATTAATGTCTTGGAATATGGACAAATTTGGTCACTTTTAGAATCTAACGTCATCAATCCTACTCAAGCTAAGTCAATTATCGAAAGTACGATGCGAGAAGTACTTTTTGATATTCTCAGTCTTTATCAAGGTACTTTTGTTTTTGAAATTAGTCCTGCGCTTACACCCAAATTAACCCAGCTTAAGTTTTCGCAAATTAGCTCCGAATTTGCGCGTCATTTACAGAGATGGCAGCAGTTTTATCCAATCATTCAGTCGAGCAACCAATGTCCTGTTCTGATGTCTAATGATGCTTTACCGCATTTAAGGAATTGGATTGATGGCAAAACTACAATTCGTCAGTTGTCCCGTTATTCAGGATTGGATATCTGTAAAATTGGTCAGGATATCTATGATGCGATCGCTACTGGGGAGGTTACGGTTCCACCATTGGTGCTGAATTTACCACAACAGGTTAAAGTTCAGTCTCCTAGGGTTGTGTGTATTGATGATAGTGTGACGATTTGTCGTGCTGTGGAATATATTCTGCATAATCATGGCTATCAGGTGATGGCAGTTTCTAGCCCAATTAAAGCTTTGAGTGTAATCTTCCAACATAAACCCGATCTGGTTTTGTGTGATATTACGATGCCAGAGATTGATGGCTATGAACTTTGTGGAATGCTCCGCCGTTCTAGCGCTTTTGCGAAGGTTCCCATTATTATGCTGACGGGGAAGGATGGATTTATCGATCGTGTTAAGGCGCGGATGGTGGGTGCAACGGAATATCTCACGAAACCCTTTGGCGAGAAGGAACTACTAACAACCGTTGAGAAATATAGCAAGCGTTAGTTGTCTTACTGTATCGGTTGAACGTGAGTTCGATAAAGCTATTTGCGCGGCGCGAAGCGCCGCGCAAATAGCTTTATCGAACCATGTTAAAAAATCTTGCTAGGGATGGGCGGCACTTCGCGCCGCCCATCCCTACCTATAAAGTTATCGCTAGAATGGGTGTAAAATGTCTAGGTTTCTGACATTTTGAGCTTGACATGCTAAAAACTCTCGGTATTATTCGCCAAACTGTAATTTTGACTGTTTGTTCGTTTACGCTGACTGCTGGTGAACTGGTACAAGCTCAAACTGAAACTAATCCCATTTTAAAGATTGGGATCGTGCAGCGTTTTGGGGAAAGACCACAGGATCGGCTCACAATTCAAGCACCATCAGGCGGGAAACTCACCCTCACCTTTCCGTCAGCCGATGGCAAAAGTACCCAAACCTTAACTAGCGATCGCCTCGTGATCGAAATTGCCTCACAGCCCTTAACCCAACCAATCCTCGAAGAAAAGTTAGTCCTCAGTAATCATCGCAGTTTTGAGAATGCTGCTGCCAGTGCCTTTCATTGGAATGAGAAGGGAGTGCAAACGGAAATTGCTCAACCGAGACGCTGGCAAGTCTGGGCAAAGCGAGATGTCTATGATTCGATGCTATTGCGCTATTTGATGTTTTACACCCTGCGATCGCAAGGTAATGTCACAGTCCAACTGGATCGCCGCATCCTGCCACAAAAAGCGATCGCCTCATGGACAGTGGGCGACTTCAAATATAATCGCGATCGCCTTGATGTGAGCAGCAGTTCAGGAATTGTGGAAGTTAGCTATCAGCGCGAGAGTAAAGCGGAAATTAGTAATCGCCACTATGCTGGCACACTCAAGCTCCAACCCAATGCCCATCAAAGTTTTACCCTTGTTAATAACGTTCCGTTAGAAACCTATGTGCGCGGAGTCGTTCCCCATGAAATTGGCTATAACGCTCCCTATGCTGCGGTGCAAGCCCAAGCGATTTTGGCAAGAACCTATGCTTTAGCTAGTTTACAAAGATTTAGAGCCGATGACTATGAGCTTTGCGCCGATACTCAATGCCAAGTTTATCGCGGTTTAGAAAATACCACTGAAGTTGCCGATCGCGCTGTAGCCGATACCAGAGGCTTAGTTTTGACCTATAACAATCGGGTAATCGATGCTCTCTATTCCTCAACAACGGGAGGAATTACCGCCAACTATAACGATCTGTGGGATGGCACACCCCGTCCCTATCTCCAATCAGTATTGGATCTCGCTAATCGTTCTGAAAATCAGCGATCGGCAAATATCTCTGACAACAAGAATTTAAAAGCATTTCTAGATCGTCAAGAAGGATTTAATGAAGTTGGTTGGCGAACACTCCGTTGGCGCAAAAGTGGCTCACTGGATGAATTACAAATATCCTTGAAAAAGTTTTTGCGATTCTCAGGTGATACCACTACCAACTTCAATGCGATTAAACAACTGCAAGTAACTAAGCGATCGCCTTCAGGTCGCGTACTAGAAATGGAAGTCACTACGGATACAGGCAAAATCTATGTCAAGAAAGATGAGATTATCGATGCCTTCGATCCACCCGATAGCACCTTCTTTAGCCTAGAGCCAATCTATAAAGAGCAAGGGAAAGAGAAAGTCTTAACTGGCTATACCTTTATTGGTGGCGGCTTAGGACATGGTGTAGGCATGAGCCAAACAGGATCCTATAATCTTGCCCGAATGGGATTTACTTTCGATCGCATTCTCAACTTCTATTACACCAATACCCAACTCCAAAAATTACGCCCTGAGCATTATCAATAAATGATTATGATGAGTAGCACGAAGTGCTACTCATCATAGTTTCTAAACCACACAAACCTATGAAATCTGGTTATACATTGCCTGTCTTTGCGATCGCTGCTGCCAAAGCCGCTATCCTTGCATTGCGCCAAGAAACTCCATCTTCTGTAAATCTTGATTTATTAGAATCTGGGAATGGGGAAGTGGTGATCGCGCAAAGTGCAATGATTAGTGAGAATACTGCCCTAGCGATCGCTATTAGCGACCCTGGGGATAATCTCGATCTCACCGCAGGCACACCTATCTGGGCATGGGTGCAATTGGAACCGTTAATAGAAGCATCGCCACAAAGAATCATTCTCGAAGCTGGTGAAGGGCTAGGTAAAACCGCCAGTGGTGAGCCTGCAATTTACAAACTAGCAAGGGATTTAGCTGAAGTGAATTTATTACCTTTGCTAGAAACCAATGTGACCGCAAGGATTCGGTTTATTTTACCTGAAGGGCGAGCGCTAGCGAAAAGAACCTCCAATGCCGCTTTTGGGATTCTTGACGGTTTATCATTATTAGGTACTTCCGCTATATCTAAACCACTCTCAGTAGAAGATAAACTCGAAGAATTTCGCGCAGATTTACGCATTAAAGCCGTTAATTCCCATGCGATCGCATTTTACATCGGCGCAAATGGCTATCAAGTCGCCCAAAATCTAGGGTTTCCCACTTCGCAATTAGTACAAACTGCTAATTGGGTAGGAGCGATGTTAGTAGAAGCCGCGCTCTTGGGAGTAACTTCCATCACATTAATTGGTTATCACGGCAAATTACTCAAACTAGCAGGCGGAATTTTTAATACTTCTAGTCACTTAGCGGATGCACGTATCGATATTCTCGTAAGAGCGGCAGTCCATGAGGATTTATCCCTTGAGCTTATTCAAGCTATTGAGAAGACCCCCACAGCAGAAGCCGCACATAAACTATTAGTGAGAAATGGTTGTGATCGCCCAGTTTTTCAATATATCACCGATCAAATTACGCAAAGGTCGATTGCCTATGTCCAAAAATATACAGATCTGAAGGTTGATATTAAAACGGTATTGTGCGATCGCCTAGGAAAGTTAGTTCTATAGCTCAACAGAGAGTTACAGTGCTTCGCGCCGTAACTCTCTGTTGATGGAGACGGTTGCAATGACATAATAGAGAGCGTGCTTTGCACCCTCTCTATTTGTTGAATGTAATGCTCGAACCAGTCTATATTGTTGGCGCAGGACCTGGTGATCCTGATCTTATTACCGTAAAAGGACGCAACCTCCTCACCCAAGCCGATGTCATCGTCTATGCGAACTCCCTCATTCCTGACTCGATGCTGCAATTTTGTCGTCCCGATGCCGAAATTATTCCCACCGCTAGCAAATCCCTCGAAGAAATAGTCACAATTCTGATCGACAGAGTACGATCTCATAAATTAGTAGTCCGCCTCCATGATGGCGATCCTAGTCTCTATGGTGCAATTCAAGAACAAATTATCGCCCTTAGTGAAGCCGAAATTCCCTTTGAAATAATTCCGGGGGTGAGCGCATTCCAATTAGCCGCCGCTCGTTTACAAGTAGAGCTAACAGTTCCCGAAATCGTACAGACAATTATTCTCACGCGGATCAGCGGACGTACTCAAGTTCCTGAAAAAGAAGAATTATCAAGACTTGCTGCCCATCAAGCTTCACTATGTCTTTATCTCAGCGCTCACCATGTCGAGAACGCCCAATCAAAACTCATCGAACATTATCCACCTGATACTACTGTAGCAATTTGCTATCGCTTAGGTTGGGAAGATGAAAAGATTTTAACGGTTCCCCTATTGGAAATGGCTACAGTCACTCGTGAAGAGAATCTGACTAGAACCACGCTATTTGTGATTAGTCCCGCATTAAATCATGTAAAAAAATTTATGAGCAAAGGTACTAAATCGCAGTTATATAGTTCTCACTACAAACGACTTTTTCGGACTACTTAGCTGATAGCAATTAACCCAAGCCAAGTATTAAGCTTCAAGACTTAGTCTAAAAAGCTGTGCAATCGCTTCTTGCGTTGCCGTTCGATCCGCTTGACTTAAAGCTCCAATACGCTTGATAACCAGTACGTCATCTAGAGTAAATAATTTCATCCTAATTATAGAAGGATACGTCAATCCAGCACTTGGCAAGTCAAGAATATTGACATCAAGAACCCAAGATGAGTGCTTGGCAGTTGTGATCATTGCCATCACGCTGCGGTTCGTAGGAGCATTGAAAGTGACATGATCAGAAATTACAAGTGCAGGTCGTCGTTTTGTACTAGCAGTATCTGTAAATGGGAAAGGAACAATAACCACATCAAATTGATTAAAGGTCACGATATGCTTCCTCATCCTCTGGAGATGCCCACTCACTCAGGGTTTCTGATACTGCGTTGAGGTAATCTAAATTTAATGGCTGTAATTTCTTGATAAAGACTCTTCCCTCCTCTATTTCAAACACAACTATATCCCCTTGTGATATACCCATAGCGTTGCGAATGCTTTGAGGGATTGTGGCTTGAAATTTAGAAGTTACTTTTGAGGCTAGAATTTTTTGTGTTGTCTGCATATTAAGTACTGCGCTAATAACCTTATAGAAGCTTGCCAACTCTCTAGCTGATTGTTTTAGTTTATAGGTTTAAATAACTCCACGCCATCACGATCATCACCTGCGGAACTTAAAAATACTTTTACCTGTTCATCCTTAGAGGTGGGCAAAGTTCGCCCCACATAATCAGGATGAATTGGTAACTCACGATGACCGCGATCAACTAAGACTAGTAACCTCACCACCTTAGGGCGACCATAATCATGGATCGCACTCAGCGCTGCCCCAATTGTCCGCCCACTATAGATCACATCGTCTACTAAGACCACTGTTTTACCATTGAGGTCAAAGGGAAGCTCAGTTTTACTTGGTGTCCGCAAGCCAATGCGATCAAGATCATCACGATAAAAGGTAATATCTAGCGCCCCCGTTGGCACTAGCACACCTTCAAGGGTATGAATCTGCTTAGCGATCGCTACACTCAAAGGTACACCGCGAGTATAAACACCGAGCAAGACAACATTGGCTAAATCATCACTAGCTTCAACAATTTGGGAAGCAAGACGATTGATCGTCCGACGTAACTCATCAGCAGATAAAATTTCGACAATCTTAGATTGCGGCACAACTTAGTTTCGTGAAATGAACTTGATTGATCTAAATAATACCAAGTTTCTGAAATGTAAGCAGATCTCTGTGGCGCACGCTCAGTGTGCGCCACAGAGATCTGCTTACAAGAAAGAGTGGACGCATTGCGTCCACTCTTTCTTGTAAGCAGATCCGAAAAATTAGTTAACTATCTAAATGCTTTTCAATAGTGGTAGATAGTGTTGCCTTAGGGACAGCACCTACAACCACATCCACGCGCTGACCACCCTTAAATAACATGAGCGTGGGAATACTGCGAATGCCATATTGTCCAGCTACGCTAGGATTCTCATCGGTATTAAGTTTGAAAACTTTGATTTTGCCTTCATACTGTGCAGCTACTTCTTCCACTACAGGAGCAACCATACGGCATGGTCCACACCAAGGTGCCCAAAAATCTACTAGAACAGGGATGTCACTTTTAAGTACGTCCTGCTCAAAGCTAGCATCTGTGACTGCGATCGCTGATGACATGCTTTGCTAACTCCCTAAATACTAAAAACTTTTAACTGTCAAAATTTATGTGTAGCTAGTATAACAGTTAGCATCCCAAATTTGATAAAGACCAGAATTGTAACATTTATGCTTACCATAGAGACTAGCTTGAAATTACCTTGCCAAGCTCACTAATACAGTGACAGTAAGGCGAACCGCAACATAAGATTTGTCAAAAACAACTTAGTGCAGAAAAATAAGAAACTACTTTTTTTGCCTATAAGCTGAGGCAACACCCTAATTTGCCTCCCATAGGTAAAAAATAAGAAACTACCTTTTGCTTTCTATAAGCTGAGGCAACACCCTAATTTGCCTCCCATAGGTAAAAATAAGAAACTGCCTTTTTAAGAAAACGTCTTTTGCTGACTATAAGCTCAGACAACACCCTAATTGGTCTCCAATAGGTAAAAAATAAAAAACACCTTTTGCTTCTTATAAGCTGAGGTAACACCTAATTTGCCTCCCATAGGCAAAAAATAAGAAACTACCAACTACCTTTATCTGCTCACAAGCTCAGTCAACACCCTAATTTGCCTCCCATAGGCAAAAAATTAAGAACGTTTGCTCATAAACTCAGGCTTTACCCTAATTTGCCTCCCATAGGCAAAAAATAAGAAACCGCCTTTGCTGCTCATAAGCTCAGGCGGAATGTGGTGTGAGGAGTGAACGGAAACTTGCGTCTCCGCTTACATATATATTGTAGTCTAATTCTTTAATATGAATACGATCGCCCAATTTTTTCGGGTTTTTCAGAGTCGCAAAATGGCGGCTCTTTTAGCATTAGGATTTGCATCGGGTTTACCCTATGCCCTAACCGATGATGCGTTCCGCGCATGGCTTACCAGTGCTAAGTTTGACCTCAGTACGATTGGTTGGCTAGGCTTAGTTTCACTGCCATATTCCCTCAAGTTTTTATGGTCTCCTTTAATCGATCGCTTTGTTCCGCCATTTTTAGGTAGGCGGCGAGGTTGGATTGCTTTAACTCAAGTTGGTTTAGTGGTCGCAATTTTAGCGATCGCTTTGCAAATGTTTACAGTTGACCAATTAGATGTACCCAACCGTAGTAGCGCTTTACCAATCTTGGCATTTACAGCCTTAATTCTTGCTTTTCTAAGTGCTACCCAAGATATTGCGATCGATGCTTATCGTACCGATGTCTTAAGAGTTCAGGAAGTAGGTGCAGGAGTAGGTATTTGGGTGATGGGATATCGAATAGCCCTACTATTTGCGGGATTTATTGGTTTTAATTTAGCGACTCGATTAAGTTGGAAATCTTCTTTTTCACAGTTTCTCTCTAACTATAGTTTTACAAGCTTAAGTCTCAGTAGATTTGGTTGGGCTTGGGTATATGTATTACTAGCCATTGTGATGAGCCTTGGGCTAATTGCCACTATCGCTGCACCTGAGCCGCCCGAAGTTGAGGCAAGACCAGCTTCTTTAGACGAAGCCGTAGTTAAGCCTTTTCAGGAGTTCTTTCAACGCTTAGGTGTGACCAAAGTATTGCTAATACTTGTGTTTACGATCTTCTATCGATTTAGCGATGCGATGGTTGGCAAAATGGCAGTTCCATTTTTAAAAACTTTGTTTGATGATGGCACGATTGGTACTGTGCGTCAGGGAATTGGATTAGTCGCCACGATTGTCGGAACTTTAGCAGGGGGCGCAATTTTAAGCAAAATTGGGGTCAATCGATCACTATGGGTATTTGGATTTCTGCAAGCGATTAGCAATATTGGCTATTATGCCATTTCCGTAGTTGGCAAAAATGATTATGTGTTACTTGCTGCGATTAACGTCGAGAATTTTTGTGGAGGACTCGGAACCGCAGGCTTTTTAGGCTTTTTAATGGTGTTGTGCAATCCTAGCTTTTCCGCAACTCAGTTTGCCTTACTATCAAGTTTGTTTGCCGTCGGGCGCGATCTCCTAGCTTCGCCATTTTCTGGAGAATCTGCCCAATTCATTCAGCGCAATATACCCTCATGGGATGCCATCAATCAAATCGTATGGTTCGCTGGCAGTGATGGCAAAGGTTGGGCGCTATTCTTCCTATTGACGCTGGTATTAGCAATTCCGGGGATGATGTTCTTACCATTCTTCGCACCTTGGAATGGAGAATTTAAGAAGGTAGATTCTTTACCAATGGATTAGATATGTAAATTTCACCCGATCGCGTGAGGTAAGAGTAGAATGCGTTCGAGTAATCTACTTACCAATGAAGCCTTAAACTGACTGCACCCAGCGCACCAAACGCTGGGTTTTTATTTGCCTAAAATTAAAAGAGAGAGGGCGCATAGCGCCCTCTCTCTTTTAATTTTGGATTTTAAAACCACAAAATGGCAGCGCCATTTTGTGGTTTGGGATTAGTTGATGATCGCCACAATGAAAAAGATTAAATCGACAAAAATCGTCCCCAGCACTGCGCCACCAAATGCCCAATACCCAAGCTGCGGCGATCGCATGGCGCGATTACCTGTTACTAAGAGCAATGCGGCAAGAATACAAGCCCATGTCATCCCCCAAGGAGTTTCGACAAGAGCTAAGGCATTTTTTAAAATTGGCTGAGCGAGTCTAAGATCTGACTCCACCTGCATCAATGCTTGCCAATGGGGGAAAAGATGAGTGATGTAGAAGTAAAGATCGGTAATCGCTGTTCCTAACAATGAGCCGATATAAAACCAACCACCAACGCGGTATGTATCTTGGCGAGTTGCCCAAATTGCCCAAGGTAAAGCTAAAGCTTCGACAGGCACATGATAGGCAGGTTCCCAGCGTAGCCATCCCCAATAGAGGGAGCCACATAACCAAGTGAGGCTAAAACCCCAGACTAAGCTGCCCCATGTTTTGGTTTTGGGTTCTTCTCGGAGATGCTTAGCGATCGCTAGCCAACCGACAGTACAAATCAGGCTCAACCAAGGGGCATAGCGCACAAGGGGAGCTTCAAAAAAGACGGGGACGGATACTAAAAATAGAGCAGCAAACCAGACGCGCCAATGCTGTAACAGTGAGGCGGCAGCTAGCAAATATTGTGATAAATATTGGGGAAACGCGGACGTAACCTTGACAGTTAAGGGTAAAGCCTGAACTGTTGATGTAGAACGTGCTAAGGTGCGCTCCTCTAGTTCAACCTTGTCAGGATTTAAAAACAAAGTATCTTAAAAAGTTATGTTAATTATTATTACTTAACATACTAACAGGCTTTGGGAATAGGCTAAACCAGACTCTAGCTTTTTTTAAGGTTATCGCTTACCCATTGCCGAAATTCTTTGAGGGCTTGGCGATCGCCTAATTCAAATCGCTTCTGTACAAACTCCACTACTCTCGCCGCAGGTAAGTTAGGAAAAGACAGACTATGTTCTATTTGGCGATATGCTCCATTTTCTAAGCCTAGAAACTCTAAGCTATAGCCGTCGTAGATCCAAATTTCAGGGACTTGGAGTTGAGCATAGATCGGTAAACGGCGATCGCTAGGATTAGTAATATCAACTTCTAAAACCAGATCGGGGGGCGGATCTTGCCCCATCGTAATTACTTCTTGGTTGCGAACCTTTGGCTCATTTTGAATGTAATAGCAAGAATCTGGTTCTGCACCAATCTTGAGTTCAGGAATCCGCATCAATAATGAGCCGCATTTACATAAATCTATCTCTAGCTCATCGGACAGCACCCGAATTAAATCATCAATAAACCGATTACTGCGCTCATGTAGCGCCATTGGCGACATAATTTCTAAGTTTCCATTGAGGTAATGAAATAAAGTGCTGCGACGATCGCCTATATCTTCCAGCAATCGCTCGAAGGTTTGCCAACTGATGTTTTCTAGCCAGATCCTTTGTTCGGCAATAGGTCGAGATTTTTCAACATGAGTTGTTGTATTTATTTCAAGCGACTTAGGGATGGTAATCATAACGACTCACCTCGAAAATTCGATGTTAAAAATCTAGGGTTCTAAATAAATCATTGAGAGCCACCTTGAAATCGGGAATTACGTCTTCTCCATCCAAAATATCATCACCGCGCAGTAGGCGATCGGGTTGGGGGCTATGGTAAACCAGTACATATTGTTCATCGGGATGGATGATCCATAGCAATCGTGTTCCACTGGCAAAATATTCTTCGATCTTGGTATGGATTTCTTCAAAGGTATTTCCGGGGGAAATAATTTCCACAACTAAATCTGGCGCACCGTCAAAAAATCCTTGAGGTAAGCGTTTCAGACCCGTTAGACGTTCTTTGCTTACAAAGGAAATATCAGGCGATCGCTTGTTACCACCTTTCATTTTAAAAGCGGTACTTGAGTCGCAGGTAACACCAAGACGGTGCTGTCTGACAAAAATTTCGATTAAGCCCCCAAGGAATATGCCGATATTCCCATGCTCCATGCCAGAGTTACCCAAAGTTACCAACTCCCCATCAATAATTTCGTAGCGATCGCCGCGATCGGGCAGAGCCATAAACTCTTCATCAGTCCAAATTTTGGCTTTAGCTTTAGTTTTTTCTGTGGCGATCGTCATGGCTTTAATTTCTTTTGTTTAGTGTGAATTTGTACCCAGTCTTATAGTTCTTGTTTTACTCCAACAATGGCTTTTTAGTTCTTCAATTGTATACTGTACATAGCTTTCATTTGTGAGTTTGGAATAGTGATTAACCCGTATGCGATCGCTGACTCTGTCCAGCCATTTACTTACGACAGAGCTTGTCTTTGCTATTAGCTGTGTGTTGAGATCAGGCTTCTAGGAGTGAGTGGAGATTCATGCAGTTTTGTTATAAAAATCTATGAGTGGTAAGACTGATAAAAGTATCCTAGAAGTGGTGTCCGCCTCAATTAGACGTAAAATTATGGACTATGATTTGTGGCAGTACACCAAATTCTGGGATGATCTTGTCCCCAAAACACAGCAGCTACTCAACGACAGATGTATTTTTGAAACGGATGAACTCCCGATTCTGGTAGTAATGGTTGATCTAAGAAATTGGTCGATATTTTCATCACGCTTTATTCATTACAGTTACGAAGGTGTCAAGTCTCAAGCTTCAGTTCGAGAGATCGAAGAATTATATTTGGTTGATTTCAAGGGGCATTCAAAGTTTCGGGCAGTCGATCTTATGAGTATTCAGATGAAAGATGGGACAGTACACAGTGTCATTTATGAGGTTGGTAAACCATCTATTGGGGCAATATATGCGGTACAAACTCTACAGATGGTTTGTTCCAAAGGCTAACAATTGAGATAGAGCAGACATCATAAAACTCTTTGGTCTAAGTTGGATACTTTTACTGCAAATCATTTTAAACGTTAGGTAGTGGGTTTAAGGGAAGTCGGAACTAACCCAATAAACACGATTTGATTTGGATAAATTACTCGACAACAGAAAAAGTGTGGATGCGTTACGCTAGCGCTAACACATCCTACTGGATAGACATAGCTAACCCAAGTTGCTACCTATTCATTTAAGACTAAAGTTAAAATAAAAAATGCTAGATTTTTATATAAAAATAGCGTCATTTTGGACTTAGCGAGGCTGTTTTTAACTTGTTTTGAGCCGATTTTTAATAGGTAGCAACTTGGGTTAGCTAAAATAGTGCGTTAGGCAAGCCTTAAGGTGTTTGTAAAATAAGCATTAATCTGAAATCTATTGCACCAAATTAGATGTGTCTGTCTACTACGGATAAGCTTACAGATTAAAAAAAAGGAGGTCGTAGTACTTGATGCTACGACCTCCTTTTTGATAAATAGCCAGAAATATTACAAGGTCAAAGACTGAGGATTGGTTTCAATCAACTTGGCTAGATCTTGTAAGAACTGTGCCGCATGAGCGCCATAGATCACACGGTGATCAGCAGTGAGATTGACTTGCATTTGACTAGCAACCTTGATTGCACCATCCTTAGTTGCTACAACTTGAGGACGAGAACCACCGATCGCTAAAATTGCACCAGTTCCGGGGGGCAAAATCGCATCAAAGCGATCCACGCCAAACATACCCAAGTTGGAAATCGTGAATGTGCCAGAGTTGTATTCATCGGGTTGCAATTGCTTCGCACGGGCGCGATCGACTAAACCTTTCCAATTGCGAGAGAGAGTATACAAATCTGTTTGATCCGCATTTTGCAATACAGGCGTAATCAAACCACCGTCATCCATCGCCACCGCAACGGCAACATTAATATTGCTCTTGTACTCGATACCGCGATCGCTGAGGCTTGCATTCACCAAAGGATGTTTTTGCAGAGTTACCGCTACAGCCTTTGCCAAAAGTGCAGTCATGGTCACGCCCTTAGACTTAACTTGCTTATAGAGAACATCCAGAGCATCAGTAGTAATCGTGTAGCCCACGCGGAATGTAGGCACTGAGAGGCTCTGATTCATGTTATTGATGACAGCCTTCTGCAAAGTCGTTAAGGACTGAGCAGTACCTAAAGCCACAGGAGCCGCAGCTTTAGCAGGGGCAGGGGCTGATACCTTCGCAGGTGCGGGTGCGGCAACAGGCGCAGGTGCAGAAGCAGGACTTAGGAAGGCTTCAACATCAGCAGCAGTGATCCGACCATTGGGCCCCGTACCTGCAATCTTGGTGAGGTCAACACCATTATCTTTGGCGATGCGCTTGGCTCTGGGGGATACGATCTGACGACCAGAAGATGCTGCGGGGGCAGATTTGCGAGGTGAGGACACAACAACATCAGGGATTGAAGCGACAGATGCCGCTGTGGGGGCAGATACTAATTTGGAAGGTGGTTCTTCGGGCTTATTAGTTGCAGGAGCAGCAGATTGTCCAGCCGCTTTTTTCTTGGCTTCTTCAATTTCTTCTTTAGTTTCTGCAACATAGGCGATCGCCGATCCAACGGGGGCAGATTCGCCTTCGGGGGTAATGATTACACCGAGATAGCCTTCGTAAAAGCTTTCGACATCCATATCGGCTTTGTCAGACTCTACGATCACGACAGTTTCGCCTTTTTCCACCTTATCGCCAGGGGATTTCACCCAAGAGGTGATTTTACCTTCGGTCATGGTGGAGCTAAGCGCGGGCATGAAAATTTCGTAAATCATAGGGAATTTATCAGGGTCTGTATAAAATCTGTTTTACAGCGAACAAAGTCAATGGCTGAAGTCGCAATGCCATCTCAAAACGCCATCATAAATCTTAACGTGTTTTGGTTACAGCGCTTTGCACTGAATTAAAAACCAGAGAAAATTTTGAAGGCTCGGCTTTGCCGAGCCTTCAAAATTTTCTCTGAATGCGGTATAGGATGCGCGTTCATCATAGGTTTGGTTTTGCTAATTAAACTAAAGGGGACGCTTTGCGTCCCCTTTAGTTATTCGTTCATTTCTCGATAAATTGTTGCCGTAGCAGGTGAAGCTTGGGTCAGATATTGGAAAATCCAAAATTTGAATAGCCCATCAAGAAATACGGGAACAGTGGAGATAAAAGACTGGGCTAAAACTTTATTTTCAGGTAGTCCGAAATGCTCAAATACAACTGTTAATAAAGCATCCCAGCCTTCGCTAGAGTGGAACCCGACAAAAGTATCTGTAGAGATAATAATTAAAAAAGCTTTAGCATTGTCATTGAGACTGTAGAGGACTTCATCGAGAAACTCTTTAATAGTTTTGATCTCTTTACGTCCTGAGAGCAGAAACAGATAAAAGACAAAAGCGGCAGTTAGATCTGCAAGTAGGTTCTTAACACCATTGAGACTTTCTTCATTATATTTCTTCAAAATCTTGACTGATTCTTGTTGAATTAAAGCCTCGATCTCCTCTGAAGATTTTTTTTCAGGTTTTTCATTTGCTGGTTCTTCGGCTTTAGCAGTTTCAGTTTTAGATGCCTCAGATTTAGGAGTTTCTTGCTTCTTTAGTTCTTGTTTCGCTCGCGATTCTTCAAGGGCAATTGCTTTGATCATGTAGTCAAATTCAATCCTTTCTTTAGCGGCTTGTAATGATTTAAAGGCTTTTTCTTCGACCGCAGGGCTAAACTTGATGACCATACTATTTGTATCCACAAAGCTGTTAATCATGGGGCTGAAGATTAAAGCCTTGGATAAAAACTGTACGGCAATTACAGAAACAATGAGGATAGCAATGTAGCGCAAAGCCTGATTGATTCGCTCGCGCGATTGCCGCAACTCCTCAACAATATCTTTCTCGTAATCAGAATATGAACCACTCAGATTACGTTTGACGCGATCAAAGGCTTTAAAAAATGACCCCGGAAGAATGCTTTTTTCAACGGGTGTCGATTGTTGAGGACTGCGTCTATAGCTTTTGGACTTACTATTCTTAAACATTTGGAACTTGTCATCCTCTTCAGAGTCATTGTCCAATGCTGAGTCGGGATTGACATCGGAATAGTTACTTGATGGCTTAAAATCCACATCAATAATGCGATCGCTTGCCTTGTTATATTTTTCGAGGATGTAGTCAATAAAGGCGAGTTTCTGATAGATAGAAAATTTACGGCTATTCCCACCAAGTTGATTAGCCGATAGGTCGCCGTTACTAACAGGATCTTGATCCTGATTGTTGGGCGCATATTTAGCGATCGCAGTATTCGCCTGATTGGTTGAACTTTGGGCTTGAAGGTACGGCAATGAGGCGCTTACCTTATAAAAATTCAATTTTAGATTGATGGTACGGAGATACTTCTGAAGCTGGATTTCAAAGACGCTAAATACGCTGCTACTAAAACTGCCATCGTTAGCAATTTTATTGCCATTAAAGTTTTCTTCTTCGATCCGCTTAATATTGACAGCCGCCTCAAAAGCCTCATCAATTGCTCGCTCAGGTGTATTTTTAACCCAAGAGAAGATATTTTGTAGAGGTGATGCGTTGTTATTGTTGGGGGATTGTGTCATGGTTGGGCGATCGCATTGGGGCGCAAAATAATGCAATTTTGAAGGGCTAGCAATGAACCGAATGAAGCCTCTGACTAGTTTATGGGGGAGTACGTGTTCAAAAATGTACTTTGAGATCTATTAAGTTAGCATTTTGAATTTTGTTGCGCCATCTTTATAGGTAACTTGATCTTATCGCAGCCATCACATTTCAAAATTAGAAAGTATAGCGATAAGTAGGTGGGCGCAATTAAATATAAAACCCCAAAACCTGTGGCGCACGCGCAGCGTGCGCCACAGGTTTTGGCTCTGATTTTTAAGCATGCCCAGCTACTTAGTCAGTCTTAACCCTCCAACATCTTTGCCGTAGAGAGTTACAATGCATCTAAGCTGGTTGCATGATTACTAAGCTGGCATACCTATCGGAATTTCAATCCGAAACTCAGTGCCTTCCCCAAGGGTCGAAACGCATTCCAGTCTACCCTGATGCTTCTCAACTACAATTTGATAGCTAATTGATAACCCTAGTCCTGTGCCTTTACCCACAGGCTTAGTTGTAAAAAAAGGGTCAAAGAGTTTTTGGCGAATATTTTCAGGAATGCCTTGCCCATTATCGGCAATCCGAATTACGACCGTTGGCTGCTGCGTCGCTACTGTTGGTTGCTTCAATTCTGTAATGATGGAAATTTCACTAGCCATATCCTTGTGATGCAGTCCCTCATCGATCGCGTCGATCGCATTGCTTAAAATATTCATAAATACCTGATTGAGTTGCCCTGCATAGGCATACACCATCGGAATATCCCCATAATGCTTAGTTAAATTAATAGCAGGGCGATCGCCATAGGCTTTGAAGCGATTTTGTAAAATCAATAGGGTGCTGTCTAAACCTTCATGGATATTAAAGGGCTTGCGTCCCTCTTGATCGGTGCGGGAAAAATTTCGCAGAGACAGCACGATTTGGCGAATTCGTTCTGCCCCGATTTTCATCGATGTCAGCATTTTCGGGAGATCTTCTTGGAGAAACTCAAAATCAATTTCCTCTAAGAAACTGGCAATTTCGGGGGTTGGCTCTGGATAGCTTTGGCGATACAAATCGATTAGCCCTAGTAAACTTTGGACAAACCGATTTGTATAGTTGAGGTTGCCATAGATAAAGTTCACAGGATTATTGATTTCATGGGCGACTCCTGCGACCAACTGCCCTAGACTGGACATTTTTTCGGTTTGGATGAGCTGACTTTGAGTTTTTTGGAGATCGGCAAGGGCATTTTTTAGCTTGAGGGCTTGGGCTTTCGAGGCAGCCGCATTAGCATGTACCGAGTCAAATAGCTCCGCTTGATCGATCGCGATCGCTAATTGGTTTGCCACCGCTTGCAATAACTCCACTTCATCGGCAATCCAAGGACGACTACCTCGGCAATGGGCAGCCACAATTACGCCCAATTTTTGGGATCGGGTTTTAATCGGTACTAGTAACTGCGAAGTAAATCCCCTCTCTGCTAGCAAATCCCGACTGAGATCATCCAAGTCCAAGTTGGTATAAATCGATTGAATTTGAATAATCTCTTGCTTGAGTAAGCGCTGACCAACTGTAGTTAATTGGGTTAGAGGATAGGTGGGATCAGCTATGCGTGCGCTTTCAGTGGTAGCAAAATGGACTAACTGAAATTCTGGGGGATCAGTATCAGGCACATACCAAAAGAAATTACACAAATCAATAAGTAATAAATCCTGTACTTCATTAACGGCAGTCGCAATAATTGTATTTAAATCAAGGGAATTGCGAATCTGGCTAGCCAGACGACGGTTTAACATCTCCTCGCGCCTGACCAGATCTTTGTAGCTTTGGCGCGATCGCTCTAGCTCCGTCTCAGCACGGCGACGTTCCCACTGCTCCATTTTGCGATCGCTAATATCATGGGCAACAATTACGATATTTTGCACATTTCCCTGCTCATCACGCATCACACTCCCCGAAGATTGCAAAATGCGCCAAGTCCCATCCTTATGCTGCATTCGATATTCTAAAACCTTGCCCATCCCTGTTTTTAAAGTCTCTTCCGCCGCCTTCACCACTTGGGCCTGATCATCAGGGTGAATTTTGTCGTAGGCCCATGTACCTTGCAGTTCTGCGGAGGAATAGCCCAAAACTCTTTGATAGGAGGGACTATTGTAGATGCGATACCCTCTTGCATCGATCACAGCGATTAAATCGGCAACATTTTCCATGATCGACCGAAGGAGGCGATCGCTCTGTAAAGCTGATAGGTCAGATTCATCCATCGGCATATTCGAGCCATGATCTACTGTTGGATCAATACCTGCATCCGTCATAATGAATTTTCCCCATAGAAGAGCATTGTAGCCATTGTCTCAAGCCCAAGGGAAGGGATGGTGTTTCACACGACAACTTTCCTTTAGGTGACGATTCGCTATAAATCAGAGTAAGTTTGCCTAACAGTGCAACCAAATGAAATAGCATTTTAGTGGCTAGTTTAGTTTTGGATGCAATGTTGAATCTTAATTTAGATCGTAAGTTAGATCGATTAGATCATACTTTTTATAGAACTCATAGAACTTCGTGGTTCAAGAGTGCGACTATCTTTATCGCCTCTGTGATGGTGACATCTTTAATGATGGTATTTGCGATCGCCACCCAACCGAGTATGGCAGCATTACCCACTAAAAGTGCAATTAAAGATCCTCGGATTATTTTGCGAAATGCTCTGCCGATTGAAAA
Source organism: Pseudanabaena sp. Chao 1811 (assembly GCF_027942295.1). Classification (NCBI taxonomy): domain Bacteria; kingdom Bacillati; phylum Cyanobacteriota; class Cyanophyceae; order Pseudanabaenales; family Pseudanabaenaceae; genus Pseudanabaena; species Pseudanabaena sp. Chao 1811. The sequence goes on along the minus strand of NZ_CP101416.1, from coordinate 948,240 downwards.
TGATGTATTGCGTGATGTCCAACGCACTCTAGAGCAAATGCCCCGCCAAGCAAACCTCAAGCGGTGGAGCAGTCTCAAAAAAGATATCGAAACTGTTGTGCAAACCCTCAGTCAAAATAAAGCAGATTTAATTGCCGCCGCAAGTAGCGATCGCCAAGCAACTGTGACTGAACATTTAGCTAGTTTAGAAAAAGCCCTTGTGCCACTACAGGAAGCGATCGAGATCAAGGATCGGAATAATGTTAAGGCTTTGTCCGAGAAGTCTTTGGACTATGTGGGACTAGTGGAATCGGATCTGATCAAAGAGTTTCCCTTTGCTGTTCCTGCTCAATATGCCAGCTTGCCTCAACTTAAAGGACGCGCACTAGTCGAGCTAACGACCGAAAAAGGCAATGCCATCATTACCGTTGATGGTTATAACGCACCAGTTAACGCAGGTCAATTTATCGATCTTGTACAGAAGCACTTTTATGATGGGCTGACCTTTACCAGAGCCGATGAAAATTACTATCTGCAAACAGGCGATCCCGATGGAGCAGCCGATGGCTATATCGATCCGAAGACCAAGCAATATCGAACTGTGCCAATCGAAGTGCGTTTACCTGACCAGAAAGTCCCTAACTATGGCAAAACCTTTGAAGAAACAGGTTTATCTGGAGTTGTGCCAGTGTTACCTTTTGCTGCCTTTGGTACAGTTGCCATGGCGCATCCTAACGATAATCCTAACGCTGGTTCCTCTCAATTTTTTATCTACCTGTTTGAATCAGAACTTACGCCCGCAGGTTTAAATTTGCTGGATGGTAACTACACTGTTTTTGGTTATGTCACCGATGGCAAAGAAACTTTGGATAAACTAAGACTAGGTGACAAAATTTTGTCTGCCCGTGTCATTAGTGGCGCTGAGAATTTAGTTAAGTAACAAATAGGGGCAAAGCCCCTGATTGTTAAACAATAAGTCAGAGGATAAATAACTTAATGGGTACTCCCCGCAACGAACCGTACATTTTTAGTCTGCCAACTCCTAGTAGTGCGATCGCCCTTGCTGGCAATCGTGAGGAAAATCTGAAACTACTTGCCGAAGAAATCGGTGTACGGCTAGTACTGCGGGGACAAGACCTATTAATTGATGGTACACCTGAGCAGATTAGCCTCTGTGAACAGGTGATCAAAGCCCTCAAGCCTCTATGGTCACAGGAAAATGCGATCGCCGCAGTCGATATTCGAGCTGCAAGACAAGCGATCGCTGAGGAACGCACTACCGAATGGCGCGATCGGGCAACAATTTCCCGTAACCGCCGCGGCGATACAATCCAACCTCGCACCTATCGCCAGCAGCAATATGTACAAGCCATTGAGACCCATGACCTAATCTTTGGTGTGGGGCCCGCAGGTACGGGCAAAACCTACCTCGCTGCCGTTGCTGCGGTTAATGCCTTACAAAGCAATAAATTTGAAAGAATTATTCTCACCCGTCCTGCCGTCGAAGCAGGCGAAAGTCTTGGCTTTCTTCCGGGGGATTTGCAACAAAAAATTGATCCCTACCTGCGGCCTCTCTACGATGCCATGCACGAAATGATCGGCGCAGAGAAGGTTCCCCAACTCATGGAACGGGGCATTATCGAAGTCGCGCCCCTAGCCTATATGCGTGGGCGTACCCTCAGCAATTCCTTCATCATCGTTGACGAGGCGCAAAATACCACGGCTGCCCAAATGAAAATGGTCTTAACTCGCTTAGGTTTTAGATCGCGGATGGTCGTAACAGGGGACATTACCCAGATCGATTTACCACGCCATCAAAAATCTGGTCTAGTCATCGCCATGAATATTCTCAAAGGTGTTCAAGGTGTTTCCTTTAACTTTTTTGATAAAACGGATGTGGTGCGTCATCCCTTAGTGCATAACATCATCGCTGCCTATGAAGATGCCGAAAATAATACTGCCCAAGAATAATAAGTAGATGAGCATATTAAAACCTAAACCCAGAGATTGTTCCGCCCGCGTAGCGGGCGGAACAATCTTTTCGGTTTTCAGTTTATTTATGCCTAGCTACTTACCAAGAATAATAAAGGCGGCGCAATGCACCACCTTTGTTGTTCTTGGCAAGGGGCGTAAGCCTCCCTGCCTGTCGTAAATTTAAAGTAACAATTATGACTGCATCAACTCCTGAAAATATTCAGGTCACGGTTAAACTATTCGCGATTTTTCAAGAAGTATTTGCTACCGATGAGATTTATATAAGCCTTGAAACAGGCGCTACGGTAGCGCAAATATTTGATCGCTTTGTAGAACAGCAACCGAGCCTCGAAAAATGGCGATCGCTAACCCGTTATGCAGTTAATTTAAGCTTTGTAGATCCATGTACAGTCATAAAACATGGTGATGAGGTAGCACTGATTCCCCCTGTTAGTGGCGGCTAAGGATGACTAATAACTAGTATCCATGCGTCCATGACCAGACCAATCTAGTAAGCCACTAAATTGATGTAAGTCAATAAAACTAAGCTGTAGCAAAATCATTAACAAAGGTCCCTCTTGGCGTTCTTGCCAGCGTTTGGCAACCGCCAACTGCTCTCCATCAACAACTGATGCCTCAAGCAGGTGTCGTTCTAAATCTTCTTGGCGACTAGCGATCGCGTATGTCTGGGATTGATAATTCATTGAAATCAAACAACTATCTACTTTAGCGATTTGGATTAATAGCGTAGCGCACCTTACCACATCTATCAACGTCCGTCAAAATTATTTTTAAAGCGAGTACCATAATACTTAAGAAAAGCTAAAAAGTTGTTAAATCACTCCAGTAAATACCTCTAAAGTTTTAGGTTTTATATTCTATCTTTAAGGTATTGATTCAGTTGTGTTAAGTAGTTGGTTGCAAGTAAATATCAACCCCAGAAAACCTGTGGAGTATACTGTGCGTGCGCCGTAGGTCTTGACTCTGTTAATTAACCCAAGTTGCTACCTATTAAAAATCGGCTCAAAACAAGTTAAAAACAGCCTCGCTAAGTCCAAAATGACGCTATTTTTATATAAAAATCTAGCATTTTTTATTTTAACTTTAGTCTTAAATGAATAGGTAGCAACTTGGGTTAATTATTTCCAGCTATTTAGAATCAACTAACTTCGGGATTGTAATAATTCTGAGGTGGTTAATAAAAATGTCAAAAAATTTGCATCAAAGTCAACATCTACATCCCATAATAAATTTAAGTAATCTTTTAGGATTAGGGATTGTATACAGACCAATCCTAAATAATTAGCAATAATTGACGGGAAGCGTAACCTGCGGCTGGGATTCATATAAATCGTCACTAGCTTCTATAGCGCTTTTCAAGCAAGCTCGGTACAGAGTTTTATTTCTTCACCGAAGGCAGGGAAGTCAAACTGTACTTCACTGGACTGGGAAACTCTATATACATGACTTAGGATTGTTTTAAGGTAACTACATAATTATGACGCTCCTAAATATTCACTGTTCGTAGTAACTTACATTGATGCGATCAATTTGACCCCATGAATACCCCCAAGACTTCTGAAGAAATATCAATGAAAGACTGGCAAGCTTTTCAGCAAGAGGTCAAAGAATTACGGATGGAAGTCAGCCGACTTCAGATGGAAAATTCTGATCTAGAAAACTCTTTGTTAACGGCAATTGAACATGGTGACCTTGTAGAAGAAGAGTTGCTAGAAGTTAATAAAAGATTAAAAAGTGAAATTATTGAACGCAAGATGGCACAGGCTACCTTGCAATCCATCTTAGAAATTGTCTATCGCGATAAAAGTGATCTCGAAATCATGTTAGCGACAGCAACAGAACATGGTGATGCGATCGAGTACGAGCAGTACAATCGTGCCGTCGAGACAATGCGCCAAAGCGAAGAACAATTTCGGGTGATCGCTGAATCTACCAGTATGGCAATGCTGGTCAGCAATATCTCTAATGGAGTAATCTCCTATGCCAATACTAGTGCTGGCACGATGCTACATAGAGAATCTCAAGATCTGATCCAGCAATCTATCACTGACCTTTTTTATTTAGAATCGGAATGGAACCAGCTACAGCAGCAATTCTTGCAAACTCAAAGTGTGCGCGATTATGAAATTCGTCTGTGCAAAGCAAATCGAGAACCGATCTGGGTACTAGCTTCACTACATTTACTCTGGCTCAAAGGTGAACAAGTTTTACTCAGCACCTTCTATGACATTACTTTACTCAAAAATACAGAAATTGCCCTGCGTGATTCCGAGACCAAATTGAGAGAACAGGCAAACCTATTAGAACATCGTGTCGATGAACGTACCCGCGATCTCCAGCAAGCCAAAGAAGCAGCAGAAGCAGCAAGTCGTTCTAAGGCAGCATTTTTGGCAAATATGAGTCATGAATTGCGAACTCCCCTCAATGCCATTCTGGGCTTCGCGCAACTGATGTTGTATGACCAAGAACTCAATGCCCAACATCAATCGGATCTCCAGACTATCTGTAATAGCGGTAATCATCTCCTCACAATGATTAACGACATCTTAGAAATGTCTAAGCTAGAAGCTGGAAGTGTCATGCTGAAAGCCAAGGAATGCAATTTTTATGACATTGTTGATACTGCCAGAGACATGTTATCTCTGAAAGCCCAAGAAAAAGAATTGTTATTGGATTTTAAGATTGCTCCTGATGTACCTGCTTATATTTATGTCGATGAAGGTAAATTACGCCAAGTTTTAATTAATCTGATTGGCAATGCTATCAAGTTCACCAATACAGGTCACATTTATGTCCGAGTTTTTCCAGAAACAGTCAATATAGGAGATGGTGACAGTTCGGAGCCTAATCAATACCTTTATTTTGAAGTTGAAGATACAGGTTTAGGTATATCTGAATCGGAACAAAAAACGCTATTTCAACCATTTGTCCAAACCGCCTCTGGTCGGCGATCGCAAGAAGGTACTGGGCTAGGTCTATCGATTAGTCATAACTATGTGAAGCTAATGGGTGGAGACATGTCCGTAACTAGTAAATTAGGAGAAGGCTCTACCTTTAGATTTCATATTCCCCTAAAATCCCTAGATCTATTTGATGAAGAGCTAACTACTAAGTCATCAAATCGAGTAATTGGTATTGAAGGAAGTCCATCCTACCGTATTCTCATTGCTGAAGATATTCGTCTAAATCGTCAACTTTTAAATAGAATTCTATCGCCTTTGGGCTTTGAAGTCCGTGAAGTGAGCAATGGTCAAGATGCGATCGCTCTTTGGCAAGATTGGTCACCGCATCTGATTTGGATGGATGTCAGAATGCCAATATTAAATGGGCATGAAGCCGCCTCAGCAATCAGAGAACTTGAATCAAGGAGAAAAATTCCAGCATCTCAAAAAGTTCGGATCATTGCTCTAACTGCAAATCTTGTTGATCTTAGGGAAGAGGACTTGTATCTTCATGGATTCGATGGCCTGATTGCTAAACCCTTCACAGAAGATAAGATTTTTGCAAAAATGGCTGAGTATTTAAATCTGAAATATATCTACAGTCAGACCAGTATTTTGTAACTCAGCAATTAAGCATGAATAAACTTAAAACCTATATTGTTGTACCGTCCGCTACGCGGGCAGTACAACAATATGCTGAGCTACTTAGTTGACATAGGAGTGAAATGGAGATTTGTTTTCTGCTAGGAGTTTACGCATCTGTTTGGTATGGTACACAGGATTATTCTCGTAATTCCCATAAAGAATCACCTTCGCTAAAAATCCATTAATCCCTCGCAAATCTTCCACGCGTTCCACATAGGTACAGTATCTAATAGAAGGATTTTCTTTGCGCCAATTTAAATATTCAGAATAGTTACCTGCAATAACCAAAGCTTGAGTATCGTTGTAACTGTCAATAATAGCCGTCATTTCTATGTTTATAAAAGGTTTTGATTGAGTCTCAAATTAGTTGCTTTAGTTCTAGTCTCTAGTCAGCTTAGTATAACTTAACATGCATCACCATCACCCACTAAGGTTCAAAGGTAAACTAAAACGAAAAGAATTACACCTTAGTATTTGTGATATTTTGGCAATGCGTCTCAAACCCTATTTCCTACCTGCCTTAGTTGCGCTCTTATTGGTCGTTACAAGTTGTACCTCTTTGGGACAATCGGCTAATGCTCAATTGTCCGATGCTCAGTTTGAAGCAAAAGTTTTAGAGATTATTCGTAAAAATCCACAGGTGATTTTGGATTCAGTACAGGCTTACCAAAGATCGCAAGCTCAAAAGGAAGAGCAGGCTCGCGATAAGGTACTAGCACAAATTCGCCAAGAACCACGTTTGTTACTGCGTAATGCGCCTGTAACAGGTTCAACTAGTCAGAAAATCATTCTGGCGGAATTCTCTGATTTTGAATGTCCTTATTGCGCGAAAGCCCATGAAGTGGTGAAGGAATTCATGGCAAAAAATGGTAATGATGTCACTTTGGTGTACAAGCATTTTCCCCTTAAGGAAATTCATGCACAGGCAGAACCTGCTGCTCTTGCGTCATGGGCGGCTTTTCAGCAAGGTAAGTTTTGGGAATACCATAATGCTCTATTCGAGCAGCAGAGTAAATTGGGAGAAGCGTTCTATGTGGAATTAGCCCAGAATTTAAAACTTGATATCGATAAATTTAATCGCGATCGCAAGAGTAATGAAGCTAAGGAAGCGATTAAGAAGGATTTTGAACTTGGGAAGTCTTTGGGAGTACGCGGTACACCTTCGTTTTTGGTCAATGGCACATTTTTCTCTGGAGTTCCCGATCTCAAGAGTTTAGAAGAGCTAATTGCCCAAATTAAAGCAGGTAAATAGTGATCAGTATCTGGGCGCAATTAACAAAGATCTGTAGCGCACGCTGTGGGTGTGCCACAGCTCTTAGCTCTGGTATAGTAATCCTTTCGCACTGTAGTCGTTTGCTAATGAGCGCATACTTATTGGAAAACAAACAATCCTAATAAGAGTTTTGAACTTTCATTTTGTCTATGGTAAATGAAAGCTTCTATACCTGAATAAATACCCTTAGTTATGAGCAGTTGGAGAGAACAAAAAACTATTACTCCCCTTGCTCGTTTAACCGATCGCTTAATTTGGCTATCGGAGCATCCTGTGTTTGGAGTAATGGCGATCGCCTTGATTGCCTTTGGGACAAGATTTTGGAATATCGATGGCACGGCGGATATCGTTTTTGATGAGGTTTACTATCCTAAGTTTGCTCAAAACTATCTCCGTGGTGAGCCTCTATTCGACGCGCATCCGCCCCTAGCGAAATACATCATTGCCTTAGGGATTCAACTTTTGGGTTATGCGCCCTTGGGCTATCGCTGCATGACGGCGCTAGCGGGTTCGCTGTTGCCCTTAATTACCTATGAATTTGTGTGGCAACTGAGCGATCGCCGCAGTTGGGCATGGCTGACGGGATGGTTTATCGCGATGGATGGTTTGCTATTGGTGGAGTCACGGTTTGGCTTGATCAATATTTACATCTTGCTTTTTGGGATGCTCAGCCAGTTATGTATGGTCTTAGCCCTGAAGCGATCGCGACAGCGTTGGTTCTGGACAATCATCACAGGCTTGATGTTAGGCGCATCCATAAGCGTGAAATGGACAGGCTTGGCTTATATTATTGGCATTGTGGCGATCGCTGGTTATGCATGGTCACGCTATCGCCAAACCTTAAATGCAGCTCAGATCATAATTGGCTTAATCATTGTCCCGATCGCCTTCTATTTTGTGCAGTGGATTCCCCATTTGATGATTAATCCTGAGCGCGATATTTGGGAATTGCATCGTCAGATTATTGGCTTTCATCAAAACTTAGGAGTTGGTAAAACTGAACCAATTCATCCCTACTGCTCGCCTTGGTGGAGTTGGGTGTTATTAATTCGCCCGATCGCCTACTTTTTTGAAACCCGTCCCAATAGCATGGTGGAATTTGTCCATGCGATGGGCAATCCCTTTTTATATTGGCTCAGCGCGATCGCCTTGCTACTTTGTCTCAGTTTTGTCATTGCCTCGAAATTTAGGTTTCCCCCTCAAGCCATAACCCAGATACCATTGCGGGAGCGATCGCAATTATTTTGGTTGATGTTTTATGTGACGGCTAGCTTTTTGGCGCATTGGTTGCCTTGGAGCTTGAGCAAACGTTGCATTTTTTTGTATCACTATATGCCCGCCTCCGTATTTGCCTTTGCTGCCCTTGCCCTGTTGGTGTCGCTCCTGTGGCGATCGCCTTTACCTAAGATTCGGGCGCTCGGTGGTGGGATTTTTGCAATTGTGGCGATCGCCTTTTTGTTCTGGCTACCGATTTATATCGGTTTACCGATCTCATCGGGTTATTTACCCATGTTAATGTGGTTGCGTAGCTGGATCTAATCTTTTGAAAATGCCCTTGGCGTTTCCAAAAGCAACGATAGGGTAAGCTAAGTTATCTCCTTGTTTGCAGTTCGGGAAATATGCAAAACTTTCGCAATTACTATGAAATCCTCGGTGTACCGAAGACAGCTACGGCTGACGAAATCAAGCGCTCCTATCGCAGGTTAGCGCGGAAATATCATCCCGACCTGAATCCCAATGACAAGGCAGCCGAAGAACGCTTCAAAGATATTGGTGAAGCCTATGAGGTACTGTCTGACACCACGAAACGGCAACAGTACGATCGCTTTGGGCAGTATTGGAAACAAGGTGGATTCCAAGGATCGGGCGGACGCGCTCCCTCATCCCGCGAACCCTACACGCCCGACTTTGAACGTGGTGGCTACACAGGCGATGTGGACTTTAGCCAATACAACGATTTCCAAGAATTTGTCGATCAATTGCTGGGCAAATTCCGCACTAACGAACGCGCCCAAGATACAGGTGGCGCATCCTCCTATCGCACCAGTACCCAAGCCCCACCCCGCCCTAATCCTCGCCGCGATTCGGAAGCTGTCTTAGAATTACCGCTCGAACGAGCCTATGTTGGTGGTCGTGAAAGAATCCGACTCGAAGATGGGCGATCGCTAGAGGTCAATATGCCCGCAGGTGTTCTCTCAGGTCAGAGAATTCGCCTCAAGGGTCAAGGCGCATCGGGCGGCGATCTCTATCTAAAAATTATCCTCAAGCCTCATCCTTTCTTTACCCTCGAAGGTTCCGATATTCGTTGTCAATTACCGATTTCTCCCAGTGAGTCTGTTTTGGGTGTGCAAGTAGAAGTACCAACCCTAAGTGGATTAGTCAAATTGACGATTCCTCCTGCGGTGAAGTCGGGTCAACAATTGCGCCTCTCTGGTAAAGGATTCCCTAAAGATGCCAGAACCTTTGGCGATCAATATGTAGAAATCCAGATCGTCGTCCCCAAAAATCCTAGCAATCGCGAACGAGAACTTTACGAACAATTACTCAAAGTTCAATCCTTCGATCCGCGTGAAAATTTACTAAAAAAATAACCATTAATGCGGCGCATCACGCCGCATTAATTATCTATCTAGAAACTACTATGTCTACCATCATCTATATCAACCAAGCCTGCATTGAATCCCTCGATATTACTCCTGCCAAAATTGCGATCGAGAAGTTATTAGCGAATTGGGATGAAACGCCAGAAAGCGATCGCCAATTTCAAATCGAACTTGTATGGGATAAGGAAGATGGCGACCCTCGTGAATTGTCAGAAATCTCGGAAGTGCGTCTCTGGTTTGTGCGTCTTGATGCGACCTATCCTTGGTTTAGCTATCTCCTCGACTGGCGTTTAGAACTCAGTCGCTATGCAGCGATGTTAGTCCCCCACGAGTTCAAGCGCGAAGGTGATGGCTATGTGTTGCAATACAATCCTGAAGCCTTAGAGCTTTTTGTGATGCAGAAGGTCTTCACAATTTCTCTCTGGCTCAAGTCTCGTGGCATTGAAAGTACTACCAAGTTACAGCAGATGACTCAAAGTCTAGGTTACGAAATCGATTCGGCATTCTTCAATCTTTTATAGGATCAATATGTCACAACGGTTAATCATTCATCAATTTGGCCCAATTGCAGACATCGATATTGATGTGAATGATATCATTGTGTTCATTGGTTCTCAAGCTAGTGGTAAGAGTACTGTCAGCAAAGCAATCTTCTTTTTTAAATCTTTGAAAGATGATTTATATCGATACTATCTTGATTGTTATAACCAAAATAAATTTAATGATCCTATTTTTGGCTTTTATAAACTTGTAAGGCAAAAGTTTATAAAAATTTATGGATATACAGTACAGTCCCATAACACTAAAATAACTTATAGGTATAACGATGAAATTGAAATATCTATTGAGGCATCTGCGAACGGGGGGATTGGGTATCCTACATTTAGTAATGAGTTAATAATAAATTTTTTTAAAATAATAAATAGATTAGAGGTGTTACATCGTGATCTAAATCAAAATGCTTCTAGCTTTTCTTCGTCAAGAGAAATAAGTACTATTAAATCTAAAGAAACGGCTCTATTTGAAGAAATTAGTAATCAGCTTAATGACATTTTTGGTGATGAAAGAGAAGTTATATATTTACCTGCTGGGCGCAGCTTGATTACAACACTATCTCAGCAAAGATATAATATTGATATGGGGGATGAGCTATTATCTGATAGCAAATTACAATCAGATAACTTAATTAAACTAGATTATCTCATGAGAGAATTTATTGATCTTATTGATCAAGCTAAGCTTGTCTGTAAACATGGTATAGATATTTTAATTCAAGATTATATTTTAGAAAAAAATAACCCTAACGATACATCTGCAAAAACAATTAAAATCGCTCAGGGTATTGTTGATTTGATCTTGAAAGGATCTTATAGTTATCAAAATGGAATTGAAAAAATTGAATTTGCTAATGGTAAGAGTACTGTAATAAATTTTGCTTCTTCAGGACAGCAAGAAGTTATTTGGATTCTACTAACTATTTTTCTTCTAATTCTTAACGATAGCAAGGTCTTTCTAATTATTGAGGAACCTGAAGCACATCTTTTTCCAGTAGCCCAAAAGCAAATCATTGACCTAATATCACTTTTTGCTAATTATAGTAAAAATCAAATCCTTTTAACCACACATAGCCCCTACATCCTTTCATCATTTAATAATCTCCTTTATGCTCATAAATTAGGAAATGGAGAAGATAAGAAGGAAGTTGCAGATATTGTAGATCCTCATTTATGGATTAATCCTGAGAGGCTAGATGCTTATATTTTAGAAGATGGTACTACTCGAACCATTTTTGATCGCGAAATGGGATTGATTCAATCAGCAGAAATTGATAGAGCCTCAAACATTATTGTTGATACCTTTAATCAACTGTTTGAGCTTGAGGACTAAGGGATGAAACTGAATTGTCAGGAGTTTCAGGAAAATTATAGAGATTGTACAGAGTGCGCTGAGGGAAAGAGACTTGTTGTAGAAGAAAACAAAAGAAAATATATTCTTCAAAATCCATCTAAAAAGAAAGTATGCAAAATTAGAATTGATGACTGTGTAATTTCTAGTCAAACCAGAAGAAAGTGCGACTATCTCATGATAGTTTGTGAATTAGAGTACATGTACTTTATTGAACTAAAAGGGAAAGACTTAATTTCTGCTGTCGAGCAGCTAACTGAAACAGTTAAATATTTTCAGTCTGAGTGTCATGAAATTAAAGGAAGAGTTTTTGCCAGAGCCGTTTTAAGTAAAGTTCCTATGCCTAAATCTATCGAGTCAGACTCCAGAGTAGTTGCTTTAAGAAAATTACTGAAAAAACTGGGTGGTGATTTTGCTTATGGTTCAGTGCAATTCGAGAATGACAACATCTAGACAAACTAAATCACCTTCAAACCCTACTCGACAAGAAAAAGGCTGATCCTCTTACGGCTACAGAAAATCTTGAGCTAGAAGCGATCGCAGAACTGGATGAGATTTTTAGCTATGTTAATGCAGCGATCGCTAGTAGTCGAAAAGAACTTTAAAGCGTTACTATGAATAGCAATAAAGTTCTATTAAACTCGCTCAATGCATGAAGTTCTGCAAGCAATCCTGCAATCAACCATTGATGGTATCGCTGTTGGCAGCATTATTGCGCTCGCCGCAGTCGGTTTAACGCTTACCTATGGCATCTTACGCCTTGCTAACTTCGCCCACGGCGATATTCTCACCCTCGGCGCATACCTTGCCTTTCTCGCCAATACTACCCTAAAACTCGATATTTGGTTATCGATCGCCTTAGGTAGTGGTATCTCCATCGCCATAGTTTTACTTTGCGAAAAAATCCTCTGGCAGCCATTACGCGCTAAAAGAGCCACTGCAACTACGATGATGATCGTCTCCATTGGTTTAGCACTGGTGATGCGTAACTCAATTGTCCTTGCTTGGGGCGCAAAACCACAGAAATATAATCTGCCCACTTTCCCTGCGATTGATATTTATACCTTAGCGATTACTCGCAATAAAATCGTAGTTATCGTTGCGGCGATCGCAGTAATTGCAGGACTGTACTATCTACTGCAAAACACCAAGATCGGCAAGGCAATGCGTGCCGTTGCCGATAACCCTGAACTTGCCAAGGTCGCAGGAATTAATGTCAACGCTGTGATCTTATGGACATGGGTAATCGCAGGAGGCATGACCGCCTTTGGTGGCAGCATGTATGGACTGATTACCAACTTGCGCCCGAATATGGGTTGGTTCTTGATTTTGCCCATGTTTGCGGCGGTAATTCTCGGCGGGATTGGCAATCCCTATGGCGCGATCGCAGGAGCGCTGATTGTCGGTATTTCCCAAGAGGTTGCTACCACCTGTCCAGCAGCATTTGGCGATTTACAAAAATATTGCATCGGCACAGACTATAAGCTAGGCGTAGGTTTAGTGATTATGATTCTGGTTTTACTCTTTAAACCGCAAGGATTATTTAAAGGAACGATTTAAAAAAGGGCGCTATGCGCCCTTTTTTAATGGAAAGAATTTTCTATTTGGAGACAAGCTCTTGTAGGGTTTTGATTAATTCCTGCTCGCGGTAGGGTTTACTGAAGTAGGCATTAGCACCAAGTTCTAAGGCAAGCTTTTGATCATTCTCATTATTTCGAGCTGTCAAAACCACTATCGGGAGATTATGAAGATCTGCATCAGCGCGGATGCCAGATAAAAGTTTAAATCCATCCATTTGCGGCATCTCCAAATCAGTAATCACAATATCAATACCAAGATTGTGATTATGCCGATCCTTCAGAAAAGCGATCGCCTCTTTACCATCCTGTACCTGCTCGGTCAAAAAACCTGATTTTGCGAGTGTCATTGCAAGATAGCGCCGAATATTGGCGGAAGACTCAACTATCAGCACCTTAGACTGATGCGATCGCCTTTTTTGTCCATTATCCAGATCACTCATAAAGACTCCCGAACTTTCGAGATTCTCAGGCTCAGAAGAGTTGCCGACAGAGCGCACTGGCTGTTCTAAGAATTCAGATATATCAGTATCTTGTGATGGCGCACCTGTCCAAAAGAAATCAGATAGACTACTCAAACTATCTACTTTAGGACTATGCAATTGTGAAGTGTTAGGACGTACATTAGCCTGCGAGCTTTGTGCATCAAGATTAAGCGATCGCAAGCATTGACTGGCTACTTCCGCATGATTAATCAACGCTACTGCCTGATTATTTCCTAAGATCACTGCACCAAGGAAAAGTTGAGGTAGGGAAATATCTCCCTCAATTTGGTGAAAAGTTGCTTCTTGCTCATACCAACAACCCTCAGTTTGGAGTGCGAAGACAGTATGTTCATGCTGGATAATGGCAAATGAGGGAACAGCGATCGCAGGCTTATAGCTATCTATCTGACCTGCAAATTTGGAAGGCTGACTATTTGTAGACCTGTGCAAATTGCGTGGGCAGTTGAGCTGTAGCAAGGAATCTAGACGAACAATAGGAATTTGGCGATCGCGCCACAGCAAGGTTTCCTGTTCTGCCTTGGAGAAGTTGTCATGATCATCAATCGGAATTACCTCAATAATGACCTTGCTCGAAATTGCTAAACAGATTTGATCGATGTCAATCAGCAATATTCGCAATAAAGATTGCATATTCGGCAAGGTTACTGTTACTTGCGTCCCTTTAGCTAACTGTGACTGAATAGCGATCGTCCCACCTCTATCCCATAATCTTTTTTTTATCTCACTTAATTGAGAGATATGTTCTAAATAGGAGGTGTTATTTGGCAAATTATCTAGCCCACGACCATCATCACGAACCTTAATAATCGTGTTGTTATCAGTCTGCATCGCCACAACTTCAATCTGACCTTGCAATGATTTTCCTTTTTGTTGGCGCTCACTTGGAGATTCTATACTATGCTCAAACGCAATGCGAATTAACAACTCAAGCGTCTCTAAAAGCAAAACTGAAATAGCTCTATCAACACCAATTTCAGCCCCTTGGACAATTAACTCAACCTGCTTACCATGCTCTAATGACAGATCTCGCAAAATGCGAGGAAATCCTCTCACAAGGCTAGATATAGGATATTTGAGAACTTGGCGAAAGTTTTTTCTTAAATTCCGAACATCATGGTTCATTGCATCGATTTGCTGTTCTGCCCGTTCAAGTACATTGGTGAAACTCACTAATGTACTTTGTAAACTATTTATCGTTCCTTGATTATGAATAACCGATTGAGGATCTAGAAACTGCAAGTTCTTTTGTGACTCTTTCAACAACAGACGCATTTCGCCTAAGTAAATATCTAAACTTCCTTTCCTTACTAATAATTCCTCCGACAAATCTTCCCAAACCTCTAAATGATTTAAAGGAATACGAATAGTAGCATCATTATCGATGGGATTTAGAGAAGCATCGTATGAGTGCTTACTGATTTCTGTCTCTAAATCTAAATGTGTATGTAAATCTAGATTTAGATCATTTTTGTTTAAAGTAATCGATGCTGAAAGATGAGGATGAAGGCTATTGCCGTCTATGTGATTATTAACTTGATTATTCCCACTTACCAATTCACGCTCATGTCTTACAGCATGGACATCCTTAACTTTATTCTGATAAATTGGAGATTCCTCGATCGCTGTATCCACATCTGAAGTCGAAAAATCTTGATTTTCGATCATATCTAGCAAATTGACATCCTCTTCTGGTTGTGAATTCTCTAGACTAGTTAGTAGCTCTTTTGCCACATAATGAACTTGCAACTGATCATGGGGATTCTGCAAACTAGGCATCGACTCAGTTAAATCTTCAGGTGGTTCCAATCCATCATGGTCTTTCTCCAGACTGGATGTTATTGTCTCAGTTAAAGCTTCATGTAGTTGCAACTCATCAATAGACTCTATCGGATCTTCTATTAATTGCATTGATTCTATTGAGTCCCACAATGCATTCTCATCTTCTTCTAGTGGCTCAAATTCTAATGAATCAAAGTAACTATTGTATATACCATTTTCTAAAATAATATTATCAATATCTACATTATTGTTCTGCTCCTCTAATTTCTGCTGATCTGTCGATGACTGCCCTAAGGAATTCTCTGACAAGGTTTGAGATTCAATATCATGATCTTGATCTTCCTCCATCCAAGGTTGCAGCAATACCAATTTATGCCAAGGATTATCCAAATCATCTTCGCTATGATTCCACTCAATCCCCTGTAATGATGTTTCATCTTCATGCCCTAATAACTGTTCAGTAGATGCTAGTGGGAATATATCCTTGAGCAACTCTGGCATTGGCAGTTTGTCTTCATGATGACTAGATTGAATATGCTGCTCAAGCTGATGATCGAAATCTTCTGCAAAAATCTCTGTCAATAGGCTAGGAAAGGCTGTTTGTTCATTAGAGATTTGAGACAAATCCTGATCTAGACTTAGAAAGTTATTATGATCTTGAGTTAATTCACTATCTAGCTGTTGATCATCTAGTTGGAGCATAAAAAAAGTGTCTGAATCATCTAACTGATTCAATTGGTTTACGGAAAGTAAATCATTAGAGTTAGGAAATTCAAAATCTTCTATATCAAATAAATGTAAAGCCTCCGATGTATCATCTAAATGGAAAGGATCATTAGTTTGATCTGTTTGAGAATAGTTAATTAAAGCCTCTATCCCATAATTTTTTAGATAGAAATGCTCATCTATTTGAGTAAATATTTTATTTTGTAATTCTATACAATCTGGATCTGGATCTGAATCAAAGCAATATTCATTAACAATTTGGCAAATTATTTTGATTAGTTCAAAGAGTAGATCTTTAGTAAACTGATCAATATGATTAGGGTGATCACGCAATAAGTTGATTACTTGTTCCAAACGATTAGTAATAATAACAAAATTCGAGTCTTGGATATAAAAATTAGCCTTGATCGCTGCATCTTTTAGCAATTTATGGGTAGCAAGCAATTGATCAATCTGTTGACTAAAATTTGGTAAATTTGCGTCTAATTTCGAGACTTGATTGGCAAGCTCATTAGTATAAACTTGAGCCTCCTCAGAAAAGGTTTGCTTGATTTTCTGTAATCCTATTTCAATCATTGAGTAAGTCATTATATCTAGCTCTAGTGAACTGTTTTGCCTTTGCAATACTAGTCAGACTAGTATTAATTGTCTATCGGGTTTTAAAATGCGCCAAAGATTGTTGTAATTCCCCAGAGTATTTCTTGGTTGCTTTTAAAGATTTCGATACTTCAGAAGAAGCAGCTAGATTCCTCTTAGCAATGTGAGAAATGTCTTTCATCAAGTTGGCAACTCCTTCTGATGTTTGCACTTGGGAAATAGTGGCATCAGAAATCGATGATACTAGCTCATCAATTTGATGGGAGATGTCAGAAATTTGCAGTAAGCTATCTTTGGCGGCGATCGCTAAAGTAGCGCTTTCTAAAACTTGATTGCTACCAGACTCAACTGCTGTCATCACCGCGTTGGTCTCACTCTGAATGCTACTCAGCAAGCTTTCCACCTCCTTAGTAGCAGCTACCGAACGTGCGGCTAGTTCTCCTACCTCTTCCGCAACCATCACAAATCCACCACCCATTCCTCCTGAACGAGAAGATTCAAGGGTTGCATTAATTGCGAGAAAGTTAGTCTTAATCGCAATCTCATTAATTGAGGAAATAGCCTTTGCAATTTTTTGAGATACTTCCCCTAAATGTTTAACTCTCTTAGCTGTATTGGCGACAGTCCCCTGTAATGCACCAACCTTTTGTACTACTGCGTCAATGGAGCGATCGCTATCCAGTAGTTTTTCGACTACTAATTGCGATGACTGCAATACATGTTGACTATTAGTGGTAATTGAGTTCGCCGATATTTTCGCCATTTGCACGGTGTTCAGAGAGCGTGTCACCGTATCTACTTGTCTTTGCGAGACACTAGTGAGATTGGCGATCGCCTGCTCATTCTGACCAAGGGATAAATTAACTTGACTAGCTGAAGACTTAACTTGACTAACAATATTTTGCAATCCACGCATGACATCATCAAAAAAGATCGTCACATCATTGAGGCTGCCATCAATGGATTTAGTAGAAACAGTTAAGTCGCCATCAGCCAATGCCTGCATATCTCGCAGCATGTTCATTAACTGAATTTGCAAATCTGCTTTCTGCTGGCGATAGCTCTCGACCTCAGCATTACGTTGCACCATCTCACCACGAATTTTCTTACCCAATAGCAAGATATTTTCGTCGGATAAATCAGACTCTTGAACTTCGTGTTTTTCTTCTCTTGCAAGTTTGGATAACACTTTAAATAGTTTGACTACTTGTAAATGTAGCCGTTGTTGTTCCTGTTCCTGTTTCTGCCGCATCGTCTGAAACTGTTCAGACATCTTGTTAATGCTTAAGGAAATATCGGCAAGTTCATCATTACCTTCTACACTCAAAGCTCCAAAACTAATGTCAGTATTTCCCTGTCTTAGATCACGTAAAGCCGCCCGAATATCTTTGAGCCTAGTACTCAAGCGTCGCGATAAAGCATAGGCGATCGCTGCTACCAATAGAGGTGTCGCGGCAATCCCCACACCTACCACCAACAATAGATTTTGATTACCAGCAATGGCTGTCGCCTTGTCAATAGTCGTTAGTACATCCCAAGTCATGCCATAGCTCTGCATATTAGCCACAGGTGCATAGGCAAGAAGTTGCGCATTGCGATCTCCCTTCATTAGATCGGGAAAATCATTAGAGGGTAAAGATCGTAAATTCGGTAGTACTGCAAAATCTGCTAACGCATCCTCCCCCACCGTCACATTTTGCGAACTAGCAACATATTTGTTGTTGCTATCAACAACATAGAAATTACTATTTTCATTACCACCTTTAGTCTTAGTTAAATTGGTGACTAAAGTCTTTACAGGAATTTCTACCTGTAAAACCATACTAACTTTCTGAGAAACAGAACTCTTAACCGATGTTAATACATATAAATTAGCGCCATCTTTACTAACCACAGGGCTGCTAATCAGTGGATTATCAATGGTAGATACTTTGCTAAGAGTATTCTGATTAATTGTTTGCAGAGTCTTAGAATTAGTGGACTGGGCAATCAATTCCCCATTGACACTAAATACGGCAATGCTGGTGTACTGTGGATAAGCTTGGCTATAGAGGTTTAGCCGATTGGTTAATAGCTGCTTATATTGACGTTGCTGTGTGATTGGTAAAGATGACAGCAACTTGATTGTCTTATTCGGTTCGGATGGATTGGTAGTTACAGCAACCTGTCCAGCATTTTGCAAGGTGTTTTGTCCTACCTCTGCCGATATCAGTAGAGTCTTCAGAACTCCCACATCCCCCGTTTGCTTAAGTAAGAAACTTTCAGTGGCTTTGGCAAGGGCGATCGCTTCAGACTGCTGACCCTGCTTAACTTTAGTTAAGAGCAACCCATCACCCACCTTATAGGCGGCTACCCCCAAAATAATTGCAGGGATAGTGGCAATAAAAGCTCCCCATAGGGTGATTTTTTGACCAACTGTGGAGAATTTCAACATATCCTCCAAAGCGATCGCCGAAGGTTTGGCAAGGTCATTCCCAACCGTCTGGGGGATGATTTCTAAACTTTCCTCACTATCTGTCAGTAGATCTGTATCTACATCTAAAGAAGGAAATTCAAATTGAGCTTTCTTCTGTTTTGACTTTTTAGCTTTTTTATTTTTCTGAGTATCTTTCTGATTTACCTTCTGAATATCGGCGATCGTATCCTGCAAGATTGAGGAAGTACTAGATTTTTCCGTAGGTTCCTCGTTACTTAAAAAAGGTTCGGTCGTATATTCTTCCTGATATGGTTGCTGTTGCTGAAACAGTGCAGCGATCGCAGGAGGAGGGGGAATTAGTCCATTACGACTTTGCGCCCTCATTGCGACTTGAGGCGTAGTTGATTCAGTTTCATCAGGCTTAACTGCTAATACAGTTACATCCTCAGCAGTCCAGTCTTGATCATTGGCAATTATGTGACTAGCAGTATTAACATTCGCTAATTCAGGGGGCTTTGGTGCAATGATTTGCGTCACTTCTTGCGGTGGCACTAAAATATTAAAATCACGGATATTATCTAAATCCTTCTGGATGCCTTTTGGAGGTATAGCCTTAGAAGCAGATTTTTTTTCTCCCTGAGCTAACTTATTTTGAATTTGCGCCAGCGAAGTACTAGCAAGATCAAGTAAATCTGGATCATCGGTAAGGGTTAATACTTGCTGGTACTGAACCTTAGCATATTCAATTTTACCTGCCTTGCGAAAAGTTGCGCCCAACCAGATATGCAGTTTGGGATTACGAGGATCTTCATACAACAGCTCTGAGAACTGCTGCATTGCCTCTTCATACCGCCCCTCTGCATAGGAGTGTAGAGCCGCCTGATACTGCGCTGTCATCATGATCGTCCCTGTATGAAATACGTCTATACTTGTTTCAAATAAGGAGTCTTAGGTCTCTACAAGCCTCCTAATACACAATTAAACGCATTAATATGTAAATTCTCTAGCGCCATTTTGCTTGTGTTTATTAAAAAAAGTGCTATTGTATCTAAGGACTTGTTGCACTCAGTTATATAGAAATTGAAAAAGCTGGTTTTATTGCTTGGATGTGATTGGCTCCTCAACGAGAAGCTAGGCGACAGACGTGAGTCTGACCCTACTCTTTCTTGGGATGATGCCTGTGAAGGTCCCAGTATGTTCCGATCGACCTTCTAACTATTAGGGCTGTAACCACTGTTGACAGCCTAGGTCGATCGCTTCTCACCAATGGGAAGAATAAATATTTTAAAAACTGAATAGTTAGCACAAAGAACTGTCTGAGCAGAAATTTTTTCATGTTCAAGGTTTTAATTTGGCAGCAGCTAGTATTTTGACCAAGTATTAGGCTGTCAATCATGATCTTGCGACATAAAATTCACAAAGTTTCAGTCCTGCGATGTTCAATTTTGCTTGTTCAGTTTTTGAAGCTTGCTCAAATTTTTTTGCATCCATTTGCATACCTCTACTAACACATAAACATCTAGGACTATAGAGAACCATGAAACGCGAACTACTTAAACAGACTGTTGAACATATTGACATCAAGGCTTTTGATGTTGTGGGATTGGTTGATGCTATGGCAAATACCGCTTTTCAAGGTCGTAACCTTGGACGTGCTGCCCGTATCTATGACAACATGATCCAAGATAAGGATTGCGCAATCATCCTATGTTTAGCAGGTTCTTTATTTAGTGCAGGACTTAAGGGAGTCATCTACGATTTAATCGTCAACAACATGGTAGACATGATTGTCTCTACAGGCGCAAATATCGTCGATCAAGACTTCTTTGAGGCTCTCGGCTTCCGTCACTATGTGGGTGATACCTTTGCAGACGATACTGTACTCCGCGAAAATGCGATCGATCGCATCTATGACACCTACATCGACGAAGACGAACTGCGCGTTTGCGACATGACGATCGCGGAAATTGCGAATTCTCTTCCTCCTCGTGCTTACTCCTCTCGAGAATTCATCCATGAAATGGGTGCATATCTAGATAAGAATGCCAAGAATCGCCACTCCGTCGTTTTGGCAGCTTATGAGCATCAAGTTCCTATCTTCGTTCCTGCCTTCAGTGATTGTTCCGCAGGTTTTGGCTTAGTGCATCATCAGTGGAATTCTCCCGAAGAGCATGTCAGCATTGACTCTGTCAAGGATTTCCGTGAATTGACTCAATGCAAGTTGGCAAGCCCTCACACTGGTCTATTCATGATCGGTGGTGGTGTTCCCAAGAACTTTGCTCAAGATACTGTTGTTGCCGCAGAATTGCTCGGATTCGAGGCAGCAATGCACAAGTATGCAGTCCAAATCACCGTTGCAGATGAACGTGATGGCGCTCTATCAGGTTCTACTTTGAAGGAAGCACATTCTTGGGGCAAAGTAGATATCGTCCAAGAGCAGATGGTGTTCTCCGAAGCAACTGTGGCTCTGCCTCTGATTGCAGGCTATGTCTATGGGAAGAAGAACTGGTGCGATCGCGCTCCTCGTCAACTAGCCCAAGTCTTCAACAAGTCATCTGTAGCTTTCAGTAATATTCCTACTCCTGTTAGCGTATAGAAAAAAGTCTCGCATTGCGAGGCTTCTTTTGAAGGATTGGTGGTACTTTGTGCCGCCAATCCTTTTATTTTTGTTTGAGAACTAGCAAGGTGATGTCGTCATAGATTTTTTGCGTACCAATGTGCGATCGCAGATCTTCAATCACCGCCTGTCGAATATTACTAGCAGATTTGTCTACATTTTGGCGTACCACTTCACATAGACGATCCACACCATAAAGCTGGCGAGATTCATTCTCTGCTTCCGTAATCCCATCGGTATATAGCACCATGACATCGCCTAAATCTAAATGAATTTGCTTTTGAGCGAGGAAATTAGAAATCTCTTCCTCTAGACCGATGGGGAATCCGAGATCAATTGTATCAAAACGTTCTAGAGTTCCATTTTTGCGCACCACAATAATTTCTTCGTGCTGACCACTTAACGTCAATTTGCCATGTTCGTAATCAATGAGAGAGAGCGTTAAATTTTTATCCGATGACATGCGCTGCACATTTCCATAAATGGTGCGATTGAGTGTATCTAAAAAACGGACAGGATCATTTTCTTCACTTTGCAATAGGGTACGCACGGCAGTCTGTACCATAATCATCAGCATTCCGCTTTCTAAGCCATGTCCCGTCACATCACCTATCCCGATTTTAATCCGCCCATGCTGTTGCAGTACATCGTAATAATCGCCACCCACCTCAGCAGCAGGTTCCATAAATCCTGCAATATCTAATCCCAAAATCAATGATAGTTCTTGTTCTTTGGGCAAAATCATCTGCTGAAGTTTGCGGGTCACTTCTAGCTCACTACTCATGCGTAAATTCTCTTCTTTAAGGCGGTTATTCAGCGATAAAATCTGTTGATTAGCTTTCTCTAATGCTATTTCGGCAAGTTTCCTTTGTGTAATATCTGCGACCGTGCCTTCGTAATAAATGATTTTGCCATTGCCATCACGGATTGCGCGCACATTTTCACTAATCCAGATCTTGCTGCGATCGCGTTTATAGATTTGTGATTCAAAGTTTGTAATGGTGTCATTTGCATCCATCAAGGTCTGAAACTGTTGACGGCGATCGCGATCCACATAAAGCTGTGACTGAATATCAACGATTTCCTCCAGCATCTGCTCAACTGATCTGTAGCCATAAATTTTGGCTAGGGCAGGATTCACACTGATGTATTTGCCATCAACCGTAGTTTGAAAGATGCCATCAACCGAATTTTCAAAAATGCTGCGATATTTCTCCTCAGATTCCCGTAGAGCGATCGCCACATTGTTAAATGAGCGCACAACCATCGATAATTCATCTTTACTATCGAGACGTATTGATATCGCACCATTACTAGTCATTTGTTTGGAGGCAATGTCTAATTGATGAACAGTTCGCATTACCGATAGATAAAAGCCAATAAATAAATAGATGATCGCGATCAAAATAACCGCCACAAACATCAAGATAAATTGTTTGCGTTGCTCAAATCCTTGAATGCGGTATGTCAATAGCTCATCGAGGCGATCAACAACCTGTTGCCAGAGTGTAAAGCTGTCATCTAAAGTACTTTCCATCTCTTGCCGATAAAAACTATCTGTAAAATTAAATTTATTTTCTTGTCTTACTAACTCATTGGTATAAGCGTTAAATTCACTGACACTAACAACAAAATTACGCAGAGGAATATTGAGAGAGTTACGGAGATTCTGGCTCGGATTATTGTTAAAAGCTCTCTCTAGATTTGCGGCGATCGCATTATTGTAATTATTTAATAAGCTAATGCAAGCAATTAATTTCTCTTTATTAGCATTGCTAATTTCTTTTTTAAAGATAACTTCTGCCTCTATCTGCATAATTTGATGCAGGAGCTTTTGCATCTCTGGCAATTTCACGGCACTAGCATCCATCAGATAGTAAGTATCAAGATCTGGATCGAGAATCAAATTTGAGAAGTCAACTATATGGATACGGAAGCGATCGAGTTGTTCGAGAAGGGCATCATGATTCCGAAAAGAAGCAAACTCTTGACTATCTCTCAGACTAAGCCATGCAAACTTGATATCTTGCAATTTATCGCTAGTTTGGACGACCTTACCTAATTGGCGATCGACATTTGTGAGCTTGACAAATGCTTGATCAATCTTGTTTTGTAAATCGATTAATTCCTGTGACTGAGAATGTAATATTTGACCGAAACTTTGGGTATCTTTATAGAACTGGCGCTGTAAAATTAACTGTCTGCGGGGGATATGCTGCCAGAGTTGGTTTAGAGGACGGAGGTAAGTGTTGCCATAGATTTCTTTTTGGGTAAAGTCAATGCGGCTATTGATTTCTGACAGTAGCAAGTTCATCACGAGCGCTAGTGGCAAAACAAATAGCAAGCTAATCAGCAAAAATTTTTGGGGGTATTTAAGATGATTCATCAAGGCGATCGCAGGTTTAAATAGCGTCATATTTGGCTCACATGCCTCTTCATAATGCTATTTCCTGTCATACCGTAGACCTGTTAGAACTTCGCGATCGCTAACTTTGCAGGATTCTACATAGACTCGGCTAAATAGCAATTCCAAGTTATGTCGGGAACTTATCACAAACAAGACCATCATAATAAATTAAATCTAGGTTAAGATTAGGTTAATAAAATTGCTCACGCCTATCAAACCAAAATAGCTGCCAAAAAAGGTTATAACCCGCACTCTTGTGCCATCTCACCTTTCAGGATCTTAAGGCTACCGAACAGTCACCCTGATTTGCAATCTTAAGGAGGGAATTATGCCTACCACAACCAAAGTTATGTTTCCCCGGTCCCGTTACTACGGCACATTTACCCCAGAGAACTTGATGTTTAATGCTAACTTGCAAGAATTCTCGCATCGAGTCAGTATTATTTGTGCCTTAGAAACGGGTGGCAAGATTTCGGCTCAAGAGGCATTCACGCAGATTACAGAGCTATGGCAGCAACTCGAACGCTCTAAACAAAACCTTGCCATATAAACCATATAAAAAGGCAGCATATTGTGCTGCTTTCTTGAATTTAGGATATCCTCAGGACTTATGTATGGATTTGCCAACAATTGGCAAGTTTTTAGTTTAAGTTCCCCGCTTAGTGCTACTCTTATAAGTGGCTCGGATCTATGCGATCTTAACGCCCGAATCGTGTCAGGGTCGGAAGACAGCAGCACTAAGGGATGCTTGAGGTAGGCGTAGTACCCGGGCTACTTTTTTTAGGTTTAGAAATCGGTTTAGGAGAGATCCATGGGTCGGGCGAAAAAAGTCGTACTTGCGTATTCGGGCGGCGTTGATACATCTGTTTGCATTCCTTATCTCAAGCAAGAATGGGGTGTTGAAGAAGTCATTACCCTTGCAGCAGATCTAGGACAAGGCGATGAATTAGCACCGATTAAACAAAAGGCTCTAGATTCAGGAGCTTCGGTTTCTCTAGTTAGAGATGTTACTAAAGAATTTGTTACAGACTATGCCTTTCCTGCGATTAAAGCCAATGCGCTGTATGAAAATCGCTATCCTTTAACTACGGCTCTAGCGCGTCCTCTCATTGCCAAGATTTTGGTTGAGGCAGCCGAAGAATATGGTGCGGATGCAGTAGCCCACGGCTGTACAGGTAAGGGCAATGACCAAGTGCGCTTTGATGTGTCGATCGCCGCACTTAACCCCGATATTAAGGTGCTAGCCCCTGCCCGCGAATGGGGGATGAGCCGAGAAGAAACGATCGCCTATGGTGAAAAGTTTGGGATTCCTTCCCCTGTTAAGAAATCTTCTCCTTTCAGTATTGATCGCAACTTGCTCGGACGCAGCATCGAAGCAGGTCCCCTTGAGGACGCTTGGAATGAGCCACCTGAAGAAATTTATGACTTCACCAAGGCGATCGCTGATACTCCCGATGAGCCAACCTATACCGAAATTGGCTTTGAGAAAGGTCTGCCCGTGTCGCTGGATGGTCAAGCCCTTGAGCCAGTGGAGTTAGTCACCCGACTCAATGCGATCGCTGGTGGTAATGGCTATGGACGCATAGACATGGTAGAAAATCGTCTTGTGGGAATCAAGTCTCGCGAGATCTATGAAGCACCTGCGATGTTGGTTTTAATCCATGCTCACCGCGACCTCGAAAGTCTTGCCCTGCCCTCTGACCTAGCTCAATACAAGCGTGGTGTCGAGGAAACCTACGGCAAGATCATTTACAACGGCTTGTGGTATAGCCCTCTTAAATCCGCCCTTGATGCTTTTATTGATAAGAGCCAAGAGCGCGTGACAGGTGTGGTTCGCGTTAAATTCCATAAAGGTAACGCCACCATCGTTGGGCGTAAATCCGTGAATTCTCTCTACGACGAAGACCTTGCAACTTACACCAGTGCTGACCAATTCGACCATAAAGCAGCCGAAGGCTTTATTTATGTTTGGGGACTGCCAATCCGTGTATGGGCGCAGAAAAACAGATAAACTAGAAAGGAGCGCTTAGCGCTCCTTTCTAGTTTATATAGCCACTATGACAAAAGCTCCTTTACACGAAGAACGCATTCTGTTTAAAGGTCATCCTGCTGTAATTGGTAGTGTGACTAGGTTACTGATTTCTGTGTTTACTTTAGGAATTGGAGCGTTTTGGTTTTGGCTAAAATCGATCAATACGCAATATTTAATTACTTCACAGCGAATTGTGATTGAAACTGGGATATTTTCTAGAGCGATCGAGACTTTAGAAATTTATCAAGTCGATGATATCCATCTCGAAAAGCCATTAAATCAAAGGATTATGGGTAGTGGCAATATGCTCTTGATTACCCGCGATCTATCAGCTCCAAAGATATTATTAGAACGTTTGCCTATAGATGTCAGGGAGCTATACGAGCAGATGCGCCCCTGTATTCAAGAGGCGAGATTTCGTTTTCGTGTCCGTGATGAAGAAAACCCAAGAGAGTATAGCTAGAAGCTGCCCTTTGGAGTTCATACTGATGACTGAAATTGAGACCGCATGAGTCAAAGTATTATTCTTCGTAATAATGTCAAAATTTTGGGCAAAGGCAAACAAACCATCATCTTTGCAAATGGGTTTGGCTGTGACCAAAAGATGTGGCGTTTCGTGACTCCTGCCTTTGAGAAGGATTACCAAGTCGTTTTATTTGATTATGTAGGTTCAGGACAGTCAGATCCTAGTGCTTATGAAGTCGATCGCTATAGTGATCTAGAAGGTTATGCTCAAGATATCCTCGATATTTGTGAATACTTGTCATTAGACAGCACAATTCTCATCGCGCATTCTGTAAGCGGGATGATTGGCATCTTAGCTTCACTCCAAGTACCTCATCTGTTTCAAAAGCTGATTCTCGTTGGAGCTTCTCCCTGTTACATCAACAAACCTAATTATATCGGTGGTTTTGAGGAGCAAGATATTGCAGAACTACTGGACATTATGGAAAAGAACTATATTGGTTGGGCAAACTTCTTAGCTCCCATTGTGATGAGAAATGAGGATAAGCCAGAGTTAACTCAAGAGTTAGAGCAAAGCTATCGAGCAAATGATCCGACGATCACCACGCATTTTGCGGAGGTGACTTTACATTCTGATAACCGCCATAACTTATCTAAAGTGACATCACCTTCATTAATCCTTCAATCTCTAGATGATGCCTTTGTACCTATCGAGGTAGGGCATTATTTACATCAAAATTTACCTAAAAGTATCCTAAAAATCATGGACGCTACATGGCATTGTCCTCATATGAGTCATCCACAGGAGACCATTGATCTGATTCAGGAATATCTTGCGATCGCTATATAAAAATAGAATTTAGTAAGTAGTCAGGCATAAGTAAACTTAAAACCCATATTTCTGTGCCGCCCGCTACGCGGACGGCACAGAAATATGGGTTTCGTTTCGACGAAGGCGGAAAATAGCGTTATCGAACTCACGTTTAGTTAACGTGAAACTAAAAGAGAGCGGACACAACGTGTCCGCTCTCTTTTTGGGCGATTTTTAAATTTGAGGTACAAAACGTTCTTTTACAGGAACGGATGTGTACTCAGAGATGATGCGACGGAATTCATCACCATCGAGAGTTTCATTCTCAACTAGCAGATCGACAACGCGATCGATCGCTGTGCGATTTTCATACACGATTTGCAAGGCTGTTTGATAGCATTTCTGCACAATTTCACGAACTTGTTGATCGATCTTTGCCGAAATATCTTCAGAATATTGCGATCCGCCACCCATGCTACGTCCGAGGAATACTTCAGAGCTTTGACCTTCGAGGGCAAGTTGACCAATATTGGACATACCAAATCTTGTCACCATCTGACGTGCCATGCCGCTTACCTGTTGCAAGTCGCCACCAGCACCAGTAGTTACTTCCGCAGAACCGAATACTGCTTCTTCCGCAGCGCGTCCACCGAGGGCAGCGGTGATGCGAGCGAGGATTTGACCACGAGAGATCAGAGTTTGTTCTTCATCGGGAGTGAACCATGTCAAACCAGCCGCTTGACCTCTAGGAATGAGGGTAACTTTTTGAACTGGATCATGATCCTTGAGTAATGTACCAACGATCGCATGACCAACTTCGTGATAGGCAATCAAGCGCTTGTTACGGCTATCGACGAGAGCCTTACCTTCTAAGCCAGCAATGATTCTGTCTACGGCATCATCAATTTCTGCCATAGTCATTGCATCCTTACGACGACGAGCGGTGAGAATTGCGGCTTCATTAAGTAAGTTCGCAAGGTCAGCACCTGCAAAACCTGGGGTACGACGAGCGATCGCTTCTAGGGAAACTTCAGGGCTAATCTTTTTGTCACGGGCATGAACGTTAAGAACTTGCAAACGACCCTTGATATCAGGTGGATCAACACCAATTTGGCGATCGAAACGACCGGGACGTAACAGTGCGGAGTCAAGGACATCAGCACGGTTAGTTGCCGCAATCACGATCACACCAGAGTTACCTTCAAAGCCATCCATTTCGGTGAGGATTTGGTTGAGGGTTTGTTCGCGCTCGTCATTACCACCACCAATACCAGCGCCACGTTGACGACCAACTGCATCAATTTCATCGATAAAGATGATGCAAGGTGCGTTTTCCTTAGCCTTCTTGAACAAGTCGCGTACACGGGATGCGCCAACACCAACGAACATTTCCACGAACTCAGAACCAGATACGGAGAAGAAAGGTACGCCAGCTTCACCAGCGATCGCCTTGGCAAGCAAGGTCTTACCAGTTCCGGGAGGACCAATTAACAAAACACCCTTAGGAATCTTTGCGCCAACGGCGGTAAAGCGTTCGGGCTTTTTCAAGAAAGTTACAACTTCTTGTAATTCTTCCTTAGCTTCTTCGATACCAGCGACATCATCAAACATTACGCCTGTCTTGGCATCCATCGCAAAACGCGCCTTGGATTTACCAAAGTCCATAGCTTGTCCGGGACCGCCCATTTGATTGGAACGACGGAATAGGAAAAATAAACCTGCGATTAAAGCAACGGGGAAAACTAAATTGCTAAGAACACTCCAGATCGCGCCATTGTTGCTAGGTGGATAAATTGCTAAATCCACACCACCTTCATTGAGTTTGTCCATCAATTCTGGGGCATATAGTGGCAAGTCAACTCTAGCGCGTTGCTCTTTGCCCTCAATTTGGGGATCGCTTGCTACGATTACCGCCGTGCGACCACCATCAAAAATATCGACCTTGCGTACCCGATGTTCATCGAGATACTCAAGAAATCTTCCGTAGGCGATGCGGGTATTTGCTGCATTCACCGTTGGACGACTAGGGGCAGGACGAGCAACTAATGTCTGCCAGCCAAAAAAGCCAATTATCGCTATGGGCAGCAACCACAGCAGTGCAGTTCTCCAAGAGGATTTCATATAGCAAAGAGCCTGATGTTCAAAATAATTTCTTAACTAAACTTAACTTACCACGATCCTCAAGTAATGTAATCGTGCGATCGCAAATATCTATCCAAAGGAAAGCGCTCCATACCCCGATCGAAGGTGTTACTTGCGGCTGTTTTGACATCAGTTTGACTAGCAAGACAAATAGCAAAAATTGCTAAGCAATTTTTGCTATTTTCGCCATTTGAGACATGCCTCGCATGTCTCAAATGGCGATATCGGACTCAAGTTGTTTTATATATGTTAAGTTCTGACAATTTTATAGATTTTATATGCAATTTACTTGACTCATAAAATTTAAAAGGCTTAATATTCGCCATCACGAATTTGCATAAAAATTTATATGGAAATTATTGGGGCTTTGTTAGTTACTGGATGTCTATGGCTTTCCCAACAGATGAATGATTCTGATAAGAAGAAAGAACAAGAGATGGAGAAAAAAATTAAGGAAAAGCTGAAAAATGATCAATATGTGAATATTCGCATTATTGAACAGCCTAAAAACTAATTGGGATAGCCTAAATTGCTTAGGGTTCTGCGATTTGATAAGGGAACAGATTTTTTGCAGCGTGGCGAAGCTGAGCTATCAAAAATCTGTTCCTTATTTTACTGCGAGTCCCTAACCTGATGTCAGTTCGACGAAAGCGAAAAATTAGAGGATTAATCGGCGATTATTAGCATTTTTCGCCATTTTTGCTTTTCTTTGCACAGCACAGGCGATATTGAACTCACGTTAACATGTTTGCACAACTATAATAAAAGCTGTATTTCGTGGAGATTTCGGTGAAGCGTAATTTTATGCTCTCTTTTTTGAGTCGTAGTTTAGCTACAGTGATCGCTGTAGTGATGCTTGGTAACTTGCCACTATGGTCGCAATCATTTCTACAACTAGGGGGAGGTCAAGCACAGGCTGCTCAGCCCGATCTAGTTGCCAAAACTCCGACGCGATCGCTTGTATCGCCAAAGGATTCGTTAACGGGCGATGTTGTCAAAACAGTTCTAGATAATGGGTTAACAGTTTTAACTAAAGAGGTCAATACTGCTCCTGTCGTTAGTGTCCAAGTTTGGTATCGTGTGGGTTCACAAAATGAAAAACTCGGCATTACAGGTATTTCCCACCAACTTGAACACTTGATGTTTAAAGGTACAAAGGAACGTCCAATTCAGTTTGGACGTTTATTTAGTGCCTTGGGCAGTAACTTTAATGCCTTTACTAGCTATGACATGACCGCCTATTTTGGAACAACGGGCAGCGATAAACTGGAAGCGATGCTAAAGCTAGAAGCCGATCGCATGGTGAACACGGTCGCAGGTGAAAAGGAACTTAAAAGCGAACGCACTGTAGTTTTGTCAGAGCTAGATGGGGGGAATAACAATCCCGGAACTAGACTGTATCGTCAAGTGATGCTAGCGGCATATCCCGACAGCTCCTATGGATGGCCAGTAATTGGCTATCGTCCTGAAGTTGAGAACTATACGGTTGAAGATATTCAAAATTATTACCGTACTTTTTATCGTCCTGATAATGCCACATTGGTAATTGTGGGCAATTTTGAGACGCAGGCTACGCTTAAAAAAGTAAAGGAAATCTTCGGCGCAATTCAGGCTCCACCCAAGCCTAAAGAGATCATCACGGCGGAAGCTCAGCAGAAAAAGCCTAAGCCGCCAGAACCACAATCTAGCAAGGAACCGATTCGCCTTAAAGAACCTGGTAGTGTGCCATTTTTACAAGCAGTTTATCCTAATCTACCGAAAACTAATGATCCTGATGTCGCCGCAGTTGATGTGTTGGATAGCATTTTGACATCAGGTCGGAGTTCGCGCTTTTATCAAGCCTTAGTGGAAACAGGTTTAGCGAGTAGTGTCAGTGGCAATTCATCCACGCAGATTGGCACAGGTTGGTATTTGGTAAGTGCGACCCCAACGGAAGGAAAGTCCCTTGAAGATCTTGATCGCCTGATCCTTGATGAAATTGAGAAAATAAAAACGCAGCCTGTTACATCTGCCGAGCTAGAACGTGCCAAAACTAATATGCGGGCAAGCTATATTCTCGGCAATCGCGATATTAGCTCCCAAGCAGTTCAAATTGGTTACAACCAAACCGTTGCTAAGGATTATCGCTATAGCGATCGCTATCTAGATGCGGTTGAAAAAGTCACAATCGCGGATGTGCAAAGAGTCGCTCAGCAATATCTACAAAGCGATCGCCGTGTAGTGGGATATTTTGAGCCTTCGGTGATCACGGCTGGGGCAGGCACAACTCCTAGCAACCCCCATTCAGCGGAATCCTTTAAGCCTAATTCTCCTGTTGATCCTGCGGAAGTTGCGAAGTATTTACCAGAGAGTGCTTTGATTGCTAAGGCAGGAACACCAACGGCGGTACAGCCTGACAAATTCACGCTATCCAATGGCTTAAAGGTTTTGCTATTGCGCGATCGCAGCACGCCTACGGTTACTCTCGTTGGTGAAATCAATGCAGGTGCAGGTTTTGACACGATTGAGAAGGCAGGCTTAGCAGGAATTACAGCCCAAAATCTCACCAATGGTACAACTACCAAAGATGCCCTCACCCTTGCCTCCCGATTGGAAAATCTAGGCGCGAGATTAGGATTTTCCGCAGGACGCGAAAGTGTTGGTATTTCGGCAATTTCGATGGCAAAGGACTTGCCAATTGTGATTGACCAATTAGCGGATCTGCTGCAAAATGCCACTTTCCCAAATAAGGAATTTGAACTGAATCTTCAGCGTAATTTATTAGCATTTAAATCAGAATTAGATAACCCCAATTCGTTAGCGCGGCGCATCTTCCAATCAACGCTCTATCCCAAAGGTCATCCCTTTAATGCGATGAAAACGGAAGAGACGCTCAAATCTTTGAAGCGGGAAGATTTAATGACCTTCTATAAAACCTTTTATCGTCCTGATAATACGATTCTCACACTGACAGGAGACTTTGATCCTGCAACTGTAAGAAGTCTCTTAGAGGAGAAGCTGGGCAAATGGCAATCCAAGGGCAATGCGCCAAAATTCCAATTCCCAAAAATTCAGAAGCTTGCCAAAACCACGGAGAAACAAGAAGCTCTTGCTGGTAAAACCCAAGCGGTCACAATTATTGGACATCCCAGCATTTCTCGTTCTGATCCCCAATATTATCCTGCATTAGTACTTAATCAAGTCCTCGGTGGTGATACCTTAGCGAGTCGTCTTGGAACCGAAATTCGCGATCGCCTTGGTTTGACCTATGGTATTTACAGTTTCTTCCAAGCTGGCAGACCGCCTCAGGGTGCATTCATTGTCCAAATGCAAACCAGCGGTAAGGATACACAAAAGGCGATCGCAGCAACCATAGGATTGCTCAAGGATGTGCGTGATAAAGGCATCACCCAAGCAGAATTTGATGTGGCGAAAAAGAGCTTGATTAATAATTTCGCGACGGAATTTGCTGATCCTGATAGCATTGCTAATTCTCTACTCAGTGATGAAATCTATGGCTTACCCGTTGGCGATTTTTACAAGTATCCCCAGCGGATTCAATCGGTAACTCTCGAACAGGTTAACCGTGCGGCGAAAGAGTTATTACAGCCTGACAACCTTTTAATTGTTTCTGTAGTTCCTAAATAACGCAAAACTTGCTTTGAGAGATGGTTTGCGTAGCAAACCATCTCTCAAAGTTCAGAAAAGTAGTGTTGCGTAGCGGCACTACTTTTTAGTGAATAATGTATTTTTGCCATTCATCGTGATTGCCCGATCGCAAATATTTGGTTACTTCAAAATGCAAACCACTATGAGGACGACGGGGTTGTTTTTTTAGAGGCATTGATGCCTCCTTAGGAGTGCGATTGCCTTTTTTAACATTGCAACGCACACAGGCAGTAATAATATTGTCCCAACTATCAGCACCACCACGCGATCGCGGTAATACATGATCAAGGGTCAAACCATCGCCAGTATATCCACAGTACTGACAGGAATGGGCATCGCGATGGAGAATATTGCGGCGAGTGAGGGGAATTTCTTTGTAGGGAATGCTGACATATTGCAACATTCGGATCACGCTAGGCAATGGCATCCCAGGGTAGACCATTTTGCCATTATGTTCGACTTGTTCGGCTTTACCTTTTATAACCAACACAATTGCACGCTGCCAATTGGTAATGTTCAGCGGCTCATAGGATGCGTTTAGTACAAGGACTTTTGCCATTACTATCCAGCGAACTCACAAAAGATGCTAGCACAGCTAACCAAAAATCTACACACATCTTGGGTAACTACAATAAAAATCAGGTTTGCTGATTTTTACAGCACTTTACGTTAGAACTAGAAATATAGCTATAGCAATCCTAAATGGTTTGTGGAAGCGCAACCCGAAGGGTTGCGCTTCCACAAACCCAAAAATCTACAAATGATTTAGGACTGCCATATACAAGATGGTAAGGATGGGCGGCGCGAAGCGCCGCCCATCCTTACTTTTATTGATTACACACCAATTAATTGGGCAACTCGCATTGCCGAGGCGATCGCTCCTTCATGCAGACCATCACCAAGATAGGCTCCTACATAATAGGTATGGTTTTCACCATTGGTCTCCATAACTTCATTGCGATAATGCAAAGCTTCCACTGTATATAGCGGCGTATTATGTTTCTGAACATGAATAATTTTATCTGTGGCGATCGCCTGATCTAAATGAAAAGCGAGGCTATATTGCTGAGGCGATCGCAAACCGCATAGTTGATTTAAAGAAGCGTTATATCCCCATCCATCGGACATTTGAAAGAAATCAAACTCCGAAGCTTGCTTAATACCATATTGGTTATACATGGAAGTATCAGTATGGATGATGGTTTGAGCATGATTGCTTTGCCAAGCGGAGAAGCGTTTTGATTCCTCAAAAGTCGGATCAACAAGTAACTTGAGAATGCGATCAGGTGGTGTGGCAAAAACTACTTTGTCAAATATTTCCAGTCTGCCATCAGCAAATTGAATCTGCACTGATGTATCGATGCGTCTAATTTCGGTAATCTTGGTATTGAGCAGAATCTTGCCCCGAAATCTTTCTAGAATTTTTTCAATATAGGAATATACACCTCCCTTAATTTTCACCCATTTAGCAAACACATAATCACGTAATGCAGGGATGACTAATTCGGCAGGAAAATCATCAATCAATTCCAATGGCATCGAGTAACTATACATCGTCAGCAGTTTTAACCAATCACAGCGAATACATTTAGGCTTCAAGTAATCGGACATTGGATGATCGTGAAGTTCTTTAGCTTGAGCAGAATGTAAGGTAATCCATAGTCCTGCCGATCGCGCATAGAGTGTATCTATTCGCAGATATTCGATCAGTCGCTGTAAGCCTGTGAAGTTTTTTTGAATCATTACTGACGACAGGAAATGGCGACCATCTGCTAAAAATAGACCTGAACCAACCTGTACAGGCTCTAATTCAACTTCTAATTCCTGCATTAAATCCAAAAAACTATGAAATGCAACGGGAAACTCTAGTACACCGCTTTCTAACAGAAATTCGCAATCAGCATGACTCGCTTGGACATTTTTATTCAATGTCCGAATATGACCACCCAACATCGGCTGTTCTTCCATCACAGTTACAAAATGCCCCTGTTTATCCAGCAGATAAGCTGTCACCATGCCACTTGCGCCGCCACCAATAACTGCTATTTTCATGTTCATCACCTGAATGAAGTATTAGAGCGAATTACAAGAAATTTTGTAAAAGTGTTGCAAAGCAACACTTTTACAAAATTTCTTGGTTCTGATTACAGTGCAAAGTGCTGTAATACCAATTCACGAAAGTGTGACCACCCTTTCGTGAATTAAAACCAAACCCAGTAAGATGTTTTAAAACTAAAAATGCCATAGCCATTTTTAGTTACGGAATCGTATCTCCTGATAAATGTTGATATAGCCTTGCTCCTGTCCAAAAGGTCGGTGCAAAACCGGGATAACCAGAGGAAGCATTGCAAAAATAGAAATTCTTAAGCGATGACTCGTAATTCAGCCGACTAAGCCCCATATTCCGAGGTGTTAAGCTCGAACCATAGGAATTACCATCGGGACAGCCACAAAATCTTTCGTTGGTGGTGGGACTACCAGTGATTTTGAAAACGATATGTTGGCGCAAATTAGGAATATAGTTCTTTTCGACAACATCAAGAATTGATTCCAAAATCTCTTCTTTTTTCTGACGATAGGCTTTGGGGTCAGTATCCCGCAATTGCTTGAAATAATTGTAATTAGCTACTGTCAGGAATTCCATGACTTGACATCCTTCAGGGCAATCACGATCTTCTTCAGTCAAAAGTGTGGGTGTCGTAATCGCAAAGCTAGGATTAGAGAAGTCATGCTTGGTATACATCTGATCAAAGGATTCATTGAGATCACGATGTCCTGAATGAAAAGTGTTCCATTTACCAAAGCCGTACTGATGCAAATCAAGATCCTTGACAACGCAGTACGCCATAAAGTTAGAGGGTGAGTAGTCATAGCTCAGCTTTTGGCGAATTGGTTTAGAGAATTTTTCTAGACCAATCATATGTGCGGCTTTTTGTGGATCGATATTACAAATCACGGTTTCGCCTGTAAAATCATGGGTTTGATGCGATCGCAAATCCTTTGCCTCGACACCAATTACCGCACCATCTTGAACTCGGAAATTGGTCACTTCATGATTGAGCAAAACCTTGCCGCCATTTTCCTGAATGACATTCACTAAGGAATTAATCACATGCTCAAAGTGTTTAGTCGGATAAAATGCTCCCTTTTGATAGCCCGTGAATAAAATCACCCAAGCATAAAAAGAGAGTTGATTCGGCGGTAATAAAAAATCTGGCCATTGCAGGGCTAACAGGGTTTGCGCCTCCAGTGGTAATCGAAATTTGTCAAAAACATCTTGGAGCGTACTATTCAAATATTTCAAAGCACAGAATACTGCGCCAAAATTTTGAAATAGCTGACTAGGAATGATGGGTGGTGCTAACTTTTCTAAGCCTTCACTCGTTGTTTGTACTTCATTAATAAACTTCCTAATTTGAGTCGCATCTTTAGGAAATAGGTCGGACAATCTGCGGCTTAACTCCTCCAATGAGGATGGAATTTGCAGCGCGTAATTGGGCATGTGCATATGGTCAAAACCATCGCGATCGTAATGCTCAAAGGTAACTGACTTGTCTAGATCTAGTTTTTGGAGAACTTGATGAACAGGTTGTCCTTCACCACAGTTCCACACATAATGAAGCTGAGCATTAAATTTATATTTATTTGCCATTGTAAAAGTATGTCCAAAACCTCCTGCATGTTCATGGGCTTCTAGGAGCTGGACTTTTTTACCAGATTTTGCCATCAAAGCTGCAAATACCAAAGCGGATATACCGCTACCGACAATCAAATAATCTGTCTTCATTTTGCCTCTCCTACAACAATACAAAGATTTGGTAGGGTTTAGAAGTCGATCATTTCGTCTGGGAATATATTCCTTATTTTACTTTGCTCTCAGGCTTGCGGAAAAAATCACTTAAAAGTCTTTAGGAATTGCGAAAGCAAATCAAGAACTTATTGACTCAAAGCTTAAGTCAAGCAGACTAGAAAATCCTTGGCATCATTCCGCACGCTCAAGTTAATGGGATTCGGCTGATTTTTTGACTGACAGCAAACTATTAACTAATGGCGCAAAAACCGTTAATCCGTTAGGTATACAGACGACTTCAACGGGAGTTGTACCAATGATCTCGCCATCTACTACCACTTTTTGCGGTGGAATTGCCGTAACCTTGATTTTGTTAGTTCGGAAACAGACTAAGACTTCATTTTCGATGGGAGTTTTGACTAATGCAGACGCAAATAGCTTACCGATGACATCGATCGCTAATAGGCGATCGGAAAGATTGAGGCTCTCATTTTTGGAAATGGCGATCGTCACATCAAGTAACCCATCGTTAGGAATCACCTCTCCCCAACCTTGCGCCAGTACTGAAGTTGGAGGCGCAGCATTGGCAATAGTCATCGCTCCACATTGAAACTGCGTGACTGATCCATCAATTTCCACTTCAACGGTAAAGAGCTTCTGTTCCAAAAGTTGTTGCGCCCCTGCGAGGAAATAGGCAAAGGCTCCTAAGAGATTTTTCATATCCCGATCAGCGCGTTCCACGGTTTCCGCTTCAAAGCCGATACCAGCTAGCAAAATCATCGGCAAGTCATTGCAACGGGCAGCATCGACAATACAGGTATTGCCTGTGAGGATGTTTTCGCAAGCTGCCTTTAACCCCGTTGGAATCCCTAATGCTACGGAGAAAGCATTAGCAGTGCCTCTAGGAATAATCCCAAGGGGAATACCTGTGCCAATTAAAGCATTGGCTACTGCGGAAACCGTCCCATCGCCACCAGAAGCAATAATAAAATCGGTGTCAGAAGCAGTGGAGTTTCTCTCTTGAATTGTCGCGATCGCGGTTTTGGCTTGATCGGTAGGGTTCAGATCAGGCTTTGTGAAAATAATTTTTAGTTGCACATGGGGTTCCAAAATTTGGCGAATCATGGCGAGATCCGCGTCAGGATTGCCCTGTCCTGCAATGGGGTTAAAAATCAGATGGGCAATACGACTTTTGCCTAGTGATTGCAACACGATATTTGCGGTAGCAAGGTTCGTCGCCAGAGGGACATTATAGATTTTGCATATTCGCAATAAATTTAGAAGATTGGAGCCGAGGAGTGGAGCATGATCGGGCTCGAATAGCCAGATGACACAGGCAACTTCTCCTGCAATGACACGGGCAGCAATTTCAATATCACCACCATCCCGTTGCGATCGCACTAGCTCGATAGGTAGCCCTGTGGCGGATTGAATTTGCTTACCAGTATTTGCAGTCGCAAGGGAATTATAGCGAGACAAAGTTACATGGTACTTTTGCGCCAGTGCGACCATATCTGCTTTTTGGGTGTCATGGGCGATGAGGGCAATAGAGATTGGCATATTGTTTTTTCAATTTTGCTTAGTACAGGAGTCTACAAAAATTCATCCGATACTATTTATTCTCCATCAGATTTCCATGCGATCACTTTTGGGGTTTCAGGATCGGGTAACTTGCGCGTAATCACAGCCGCAGCTAAAACCATGATTGCGGATACCCATAGGCAGCCAATCAATCCATAAAATTCATAAATCAACCCCGATAGAACCGTTCCTGCTAAGCGTCCACCCGAATTTGCCATGTAATAGAAGCCCACATTTAGGGCTACTTTGTCATCATCGGTGAAAGCGAGAACTAAGTAAGAATGCACCGATGAGTTAAAGGCAAAGACGATACCAAAAATTAGTAGCCCGCCAATGATTACTAAGTTTGCAGGGAGATTTAATTGCAGTGTGATCGCCATGATCGCAGGAACGGCAATGAGGGATGTTGTCCAAAATCGCACTGTTTGCGATCGCGGCGGCTGACCTGAACCAAAGCGCTTAATTAATGTTGGTGCGAGGGATTGAATGATGCCATAGCCAATTACCCAACATGCTAGAAATCCACCAACTTGATAAAACGACCAACCTAAAACACTTCGCAAAAATACAGGCAATCCCACCACAAACCATACGTCTCTAGAACCAAAGAGAAAGAATCTTGCTGCGGATAACAGATTAATTTCAGGGCTTTTGGAAAAGAGTTGTTTAAATTTGACTTTTGTTTTGATTTTGCCCATGCCCTTAGGTAGGAATAAGCCTGTGAATAAGAGTAGGAATAAACCTCCCGCCATAATCCATAGGGAATTCACAAACCCGCATAGTCCTAATAAAGCACTTCCGACAAAAAAGCCGACACCTTTAAGGGCATTCTTAGAACCTGTGAGAATCGCAACCCATTTAAACAAAGCCGATTGAGCATCCTGTGTTACGACTAAGCGAATCGCACTCTTGGTACTCATTTTCGTTAAGTCTTTGGCAATTCCTGAAAAAGCTTGAGCGATCATCACATAGAGAACCGCTAACCATTGCGCCCATTCTGGATTAAGAAAAGACAACATCGCAAGGGAGAAAATCTGTAAGCTAATCCCTGTATAGAGCGTAACTTTCAGCCCTAACTGTGAACCAATCCATCCACCTAAAAAATTAGTAACGACTCCAAAGACTTCATAGAATAGGAATAGAGAAGCGATTTGAATCGGTGTGTAGCCAATATTATTGAAATAAAGCAATACTAACAGGCGCAACGCGCCATCGGTAATCGTGAATCCCCAATAGGTGAGGGTAACTAGCACATAGTTTTTGAAGTTTGCTTGAGATGTAGTAGAAGAGGTCATAATCAATTCCTCAAAGGTTAGATGATTTGCCCTCACCCCTAGCCCCTCTCCCGCAGGAGAGGAGAACAAGTAAAAATATCTTCTTCGCTCCCCCTCTCCTGCGGGAGAGGGGGATGGGGGGTGAGGGTCTTAAATAGACAAAGCCACTTTTCTTGCTAATTCCGCCATGCGACAGGAATAGCCCCATTCGTTGTCATACCAAGCGAGAATCTTTACCTGAGTTCCATCTACAACCATTGTCGAGAGGGCATCAATAATGGACGATCGCGGATCGTCTTTGTAATCAATAGAAACTAAGGGACGTTCTTCGTAGCCTAAAATCCCCTTTAGTTCACCTTCGGCAGCTACCTTTAATAAACTATTGACTTCCTCAATTGTGGTTTCTCTTGCTACTTCAAACACACAATCCGTAAGCGAAGCATTTAGCAAAGGCACTCGCACAGCTAAGCCATTTAATTTCCCCTTGAGTTCGGGATAGATTAGAGTTATTGCCGTTGCCGATCCCGTAGTTGTGGGAATTAGGGACAAAGCCGAAGCCCTAGCGCGACGCAGATCTTTATGGGGAGCATCAACAAGGGTTTGAGTATTTGTATTGTCGTGAATCGTGGTAATTACGCCATGTTTAATGCCTAAACTTTCATGGATGACTTTCACTACAGGCGCGAGGCAATTGGTCGTACAGGAAGCGGCGGTGAGAATATGATGCTGCACGGGATCGTAGAGATGATCGTTAATTCCCATGACGATATTTAGCGCTTCTTCTTTGACAGGAGCTGCAACGATTACCTTCTTTACGCCTTTGGTGAAATAGGGATTTAGGGTTTCTGGGGTACGGAATTTGCCAGAACATTCCAGAACTATATCTACGCCTAACTCTTGCCAGTTGACTAATTCGGGTTTGGCATATTCGCCAAAACTAAGAGATTTATGATCAATTTGGATGCGATCGCCTATTACTTGTACATCTTGTTGCCAGCGTCCATGTACCGAGTCAAATTTGAGTAAATGTGCGGCAGCTTCTACGCCGCCATTGATTTCATTGATATGTACAAACTCTAATTCAGGAAACTCCCAAGCAGCACGCAGAGCCAATCTGCCAATTCTGCCAAAGCCATTAATACCAACGCGCACAGCCATAGATTATCTAAAGGTTAAGTATGCTTTAAATATTGATTAAGATAAATATTTATAATAATCAATATATTTATTTTGGCTGTATTTGTGGAAATCTGTCAATGTTATAGAAAATTGCTGGCGCTCTCAATCAAAAAATTGAAATTAAGTTTTCAGCGATCGCATCTTGAGAGGAGTTTTGTGTAGTTGCTGTTTTAGTTTTCAGGGAATTAAGGGCGATCGCTTGTCAAAATTTTAAAACTTTAGGCTATACTTGGGCTATACATATTATGCAAAAATAATCGTCAAAAGTTATGCTGGTCAAAGTCCAGAAATGGGGTAATAGTCAAGGAATTAGACTCAGTAAAGAGGTTTTAGCTGAGGCTAATATTCTGGTTGGTGACGCACTAGAGATTATCACAACTAAGGAGCAGATTGTAATCAAACCTGTTCGTAAAATCCGTGGTAAGTACGATCTTAAAGATCTAGTTTCCAAAATTCCTTCTAACTATAAGGTTCAAGAAGAGAATTGGGGAGCGCCTGTAGGTTTGGAAGTTTGGTAAATGGCTAGTTATATTCCCAAAAAGGGCGATTTGATTATCCTCACTTTCGATCCGCAGTCTGGACATGAGCAGAAAGGGCGGCGACCTGCTTTAGTGGTGAGTAATACGCTGTTCAATCAGCATACGGGTTTGGCGATTGTCTGTCCGATTACAAATACTAAGCGTGATTTTCCTTTTCATGTGGCGATCGCTAGTAGTAAAACTCTAACTGGCTATGTGATGGTGGAGCAAGTGAAATCTATCGACTACAAGTCGAGAAAGGTGAAATTGATAGAGGTTGCTGCGGATGAGCTTTTGGCTGAAGTTTTGAGCATTTTAGATGCTTGTATTTACTGAATGTCGCCTCTCATCAAACCCAAACAAAATCCAATAATCGCATTGGAACTAAACAATCGGCGATCGCGCATTGCTTGAGGATGCTGATTATGATGGGCATTCGCTGTCTATGTTACAGAAAATTGCTGGCGCTCTCAATCAAAAAGTTGAGATTAAGTTTTCAGCGATCGCGTCTTGAGACGAGTTTAGTGTAGTCGCTATTTTCCAGAAAATAAGGGCGATCGCCTACTTCCCAATCAATACTAAATCTAGGCTTAGTAAAGCTAACTTAGCATTTTATTGCATATTGGGCATCTATGCAGTATTTTGACTTTATTACCAATGATAATCACTTTAATACTCAAGATATTTGACCCTTATGGCTCAGTTGCCAAATATGCTTAAAGATGGTGAGTTATATAGTATAACTCTTAGAGCTTTAATAAATTTAGGAGGATCTGGAACAAACGAGCAGATTCTTGAGCAGATCAAACTCATACTTGATGTCCAAGACAACAACCAAAAAAAGCATATTGAAAGTAGATTTGGTTGGGTTAAAACTCATCTAAAAAAGTCTGGACTTATTAAAAATATTGGTTGGGGTAAATGGTCATTAACCTCAAATTATCAAAATTCTAATGAGGACTTAGATCAAGCAAAAATTGAAGGGCAATTTGAAAAATGGTCTTTGACTGCAAAAGCCACTGCAATGAATCAATTTTTACAAGACACCTCAATTACCCCAGAAGAGCTAGATAGATACGAAAAGACAATTAAACGGAAAAAGCAAATTATTCTTGCTGGTTCTCCTGGCACGGGGAAAACATTCATTGCTCAGAAATTTGCTAAATACTTAACCTCCACTCAAGATGGTTATATGGACTTAGTACAGTTTCATCCATCCTATACTTATGAAGACTTCATGCGGGGATTGAAGCCAGAAATCAAAGATGGTAGTTTGACCTATAACTATGCAGAAGGTCGATTTATTCAATTTTGCGAAAAAGCCCAAACGGAGTATCAAGATCTTCCCTGTGTTTTTATCATTGATGAAATCAATCGCGCCAATATTTCACAGGTATTTGGCGAATTGATGTATTTATTGGAATATCGCAACGCAGAAATTACCCTATCTTCAGGCAAGACTTTCACCATACCTGACAACGTGCTGATTATTGGCACAATGAACACCGCCGATCGCTCGATCGCCTTAATTGATCATGCACTGCGCCGCCGTTTTGCTTTTATCAAAATTACACCTAACTATCAAAGTTTAAGAAATAAATTTCAAGATTCAGATTTTCCTATCGAGAAATTGATCACAGTTTTAGAAGGTTTAAACCAAAAAATCTGTGAAGCAATGGGCAGCAATGACTATGAACTAGGAACTTCTTTCTTTATGAGTGATAACTTATCAGAGAAAATAGAAGATATTTGGCAAATGGAAGTAGAGCCATATTTAGAGGAATATTTCTTTGACAATCAAAGCAGAGAAATTATTGAATCCTTTCGCTGGTTCAATGTGCAGAAACAGATTTATTAATCAAATTCAGTAAGCTTAATTAATGCCACCCATCAAGCTCAAAGAGTATCAATCGCAGGAAATTCCTAGAGAATCAATTAGTTATGATTTGAAGGAGAAGCTATGTCGTGAATATAGCAATCAAATTGAGATTGATTTAATAGCTGATAGAAAAGGCGATCGCTGGCGCATTACGGCACAGGGGTATGTTGGCTATATCCAAGTCTCCCAAGATTTCGCAATCTTTATTGAGCCGAAAACACCGATTAAAAATGTCTTGGCAATGTTGGAATACACACCCGAATTTAAGGGCTTTAAATTTCCTGAACTTGCTAATTTTGATACGCTTCAAGAGTTTCT
Organism: Pseudanabaena sp. Chao 1811; assembly: GCF_027942295.1. Classification (NCBI taxonomy): domain Bacteria; kingdom Bacillati; phylum Cyanobacteriota; class Cyanophyceae; order Pseudanabaenales; family Pseudanabaenaceae; genus Pseudanabaena; species Pseudanabaena sp. Chao 1811. Next base: position 904,636 of record NZ_CP101416.1, on the reverse strand, counting down.
CAATAGTCTAGCCGCATTACTGGCTAATCGAGTTCTCGAAAAATGTCGGCGCGGACTCTATCGTAGCTATATTTCTCAAAATGAGACTTTGGAATATGTGCGCGGCAGGATTGATATTCCTAAAGCCATCCAAAAACCTTGGCAAATCAAGATTCCCTGTCAATATCAAGAAAATACCTACGACAACGAAGACAATCAAATAATTTTCTATACGTTGCATCGTATTTTGCGATCGCAGCTTTGCTCCGAAAACACTCAAATCAAAGTACATAAAGCATTTCACGCATTACAAGGCTATGTGAATCTATATCCATTTACTGCTGCTGACTGCCGCGATCGCCATTATTCTCGACTCAATCAAGACTATCGCTATTTACATTTGCTCTGTCAATTTTTTCTAGATCGCACAGCCCCAACGCACAAACAAGGACAGCGATCATCCTTTAGCTTTTTGATTGATATGGCATCTCTCTATGAAACCTTTGTCGCAGCATGGCTCAAAAGGCATTTACCACTGCATTTACGACTATACAAACAATATTCCATTCAAATAGGTTTAACCTGTGCCATTGACCTTGTAATCAAAGATATCCAGTCAGAAGAATGTAAATTTATCCTCGATACCAAATATAAAGTTAAAGAAACCGTTAGCGCTCAAGACTTACATCAAGTACGCAGCTATGCGATCGCCATGCAATGTCCTGAAGCAATTCTAATCTATCCACAGGATTTAACAAAAGCGCTTGATCATAAACCTGATACAATTCGCACCCGTAGTTTAACTTTTGCTTTAGATGATGATCTAGATCAATGTGGACAGAGTTTTTTAGCTAATATTTGTAGTAATTTGTGACGTTGTGGGATTAGGGGCGATTAGTTAGGCGATCGCGTAAATTTACACTTCCAACCATCTTGCTATAATAGCCGCATAACCTAAACTCACCAAAAACTTCTATGCTCTCTCCACAGCTTGAAGACAAATCTCAACATCTAGAAACTAGAGTTGCCGCATTAGAAACAGAACTCGCGCAAATGCGACAGATGCTATCTGTATTTGTATTTGTGCAGAAAAAAACACCTTGGTGGTTAAAAGTCGCAGGTAGCTTTGAAAACGATCCCACCTTTGACGAAGCAAATCGCCTCGGTCAAGAATGGCGCAAATCTGCTGAATAGAGCATCATGTATATTTTTAACACCGATCATCTCAGCCTCATTCAGCGCAACGGACAAGAAGGTAAGCGAATCTTAGCCAAACTTGCAGAGATAGAAGATCCTGAAGTTGCCGTTACCATCATTACCTACGAAGAACAGATTAGAGGAAGACTCGCTTTTTTAGCTAAAGCAAAAACATTAGATGAACAAATCTTTGCCTATCAAGGATTACAGCAACTAGCAATCAATTGATGATTGGTCATAATTTATCTGTCCAGATCCTACTCAAACCCCAAAATGTCGAGTAAAATCATCATCAATCGGTCTAAGGAAAACTTGCCATGCAAGTAGAAACATTATGACAACTGCCACCGCCCAAATTAACATCCCCTTTGATCTACTAGCCGAAGCCGTCACCACCCTCAATATTGAACATAAAATCAAACTGTGGAAATTGCTAGGTAAAGAGATTGCTGAAGCCCCAAAAGCTACTAGAAATAATATTGATACTAGTGCCATAGATTCACTCGATCGCGTATTTGAGAAAGTTCTATTAGAAACTGGCATGACCGAAGATGAATTAGTAGAAGCATTTGTCAAGTAAGAATCATGATGATCCTAATTGCTGAATTACTTCGTCAGCGCGGACGAGAGCTATTGCGTAACCAACAACTGGGTGGGATTAGAGCGATCGCCTCAATTTACTTAGTCCGATCTGCACTATCAAAGAAGTTTCGCTTAAACCAAAAAGATAAATTTACAAGGCTAATTAAAACGGGAACCTCAATTAAGGGACCAACAACCGCCACAAAAGCTGCTCCCGAATTAATGCCAAATACCCCGACTGCAACAGCGATCGCTAGTTCAAAATTGTTACTTGCCGCCGTAAAAGCAACGCTTGCGGCTTTGTCGTAATCTGCCTTGATGAGCCAAGCAAGATAAAAGCTGAATACAAACATCACAACAAAATAAATCAACAATGGAATCGAAATTCTGACAACATCTAAAGGGATTTTTAACATCAAGTTACCCTTGAGACTGAACATCACCACAATCGTAAACAGCAATGAAATGAGGGTGATCGGACTGATTTTGGGAATAAATACCTTGTGATACCAGTTTTTCCCTTTAATTTTACTCAAGAAAAAGCGCGTCAAAAAACCTGCGATAAAAGGAATGCCCAAATAGATAGAAACAGTCTGTCCAATCTCGATAATACTTACATTCACCACCGTACTTTGCAAACCAAATAGCGGCGGTAATACCGTAATGAAAAACCAAGCATAGAAGCTATAAAATAGAACTTGGAAAATGCTATTAAACGCAACCAATCCCGCCGTATATTCGGAATTACCCTTAGCAAGATCGCTCCATACAATCACCATCGCGATACAGGGCGCAATCCCAATTAACATCAAGCCCACCATATATTCAGGCGAGTCTCGAAAAAAGGCGATCGCCAAGAGAAACATGAAACTCGGTGCAACGATCCAACTCTGAAATAGGGATAGGGCTAAGATTTTGCCATTACGGAAGACATCACCTAATTCTTCGTAACGTACTTTTGCGAAGGGGGGATACATCATCAAAATTAAGCCGATCGCGATCGCAATATTGGTCGTGCCAACTTGAAACTGATTGATCACGCGATCAACCGCAGGAAAAAGTGCACCGATGGTCACACCGATCGCCATCGCCAGAAAAATCCAGACAGTCAAAAAGCGATCGAGTATAGAGAGTTTTTTAATCGGCTGTATATGTGCCATGATTAATTTACCTGATATTGATTAATATCAATATTTATAATAATCGATATTTTGTCACCTCGCATTAATTCATGGCACTATAAGTTTATGAAGCCAAATCAATCGATTACCTGTTGTCCTCCCTTACTAGAAGGTCGCCTCACCTCTGATGAGGCTAGTTATTTAGCCACAACATTTCGCGTATTGGGGGAACCTGCGCGTTTACAAATCTTGAGCTTAATTGCGGCTCAACCCAGTCAAGAAGTATGCGCCTGTGAATTGGTAGAAACTTTAGGTTTAGCGCAACCAACGGTCAGCCATCATCTCAAAGTTCTATATGAAGCAGGTTTACTGACTAAGGAACGTCGTGGAACTTGGATTTACTATCGCATTTTGCCTGAGAAGTTAGCGATGTTAAGAGATGCTCTTTCATAAACAGAGGGGACGCTTAGCGTCCCCTCTGTTTTATAAACCTAACGTAATTCCTCTTGCCATCATAGAAGCGAGGAGAGGAATTAGACTAAATCCGACAAGCTCGATGTGAATGATTGTTCTTAAAGTTTTGACTTTCTCTGGACTTACTTCGGGAGGCTTTTCTGCACGAAGATTTTTAATCCACATCAAGAATGAAATTGTGGGATATAGCGACAATAAACCAACCGCAATAAATACAGATATTTTCATCCAGAAAACGGGCTGATGGGAATAGTAATCTGCACCTTTTTCAAAATATAAATATCTTAAAATCCCCGTTACTAAGACCGTAATTCCTGCGATTCCATAAATAGTATCGGCAATCAGAATTCGCCATCCATCACGATTGGTTAGGTCTTGTTTGAGCGTAAATAATTCCGTAGATAGAGATGCAAAAATAAGCCCTAGGCTCAAATAATGTAGATAGGCAGCGATCGCATTAGCCCACATAGGATTCCTCTAGTTTAAAATTTTAGGTTCTTAAAGCAAAGACAGTGCTAGCTTTACGGGATCTCAAGGTTATCATCAAAGCATATAGCGGTTGTAATTTTGTGTATGGCAAAATCACAACTCACAACTCTTACTAGGCAATTAATCCCAATGACCACATCAATGACCAATATTCTCGACATCATTAAGGCAGATTATGCTAAATTCCCTGAGGCGCAAACCTATAGCATCTATAGCGAAGATGTCTATTTTAAAGATCCTGTCTATAACTTTCGCGGGATTAAGCAATATCAAAAGATGATTGGGTTTATTACCTTTTGGTTTAAAAATCTCAAGCTCGATCTCCATGACATCTCGCGTACCGATAATTTAATTAAAGCTAGCTGGACGATGAGTTGGGATGCCCCATTACCTTGGAAGCCCCGAATTAGCGTCACAGGCTGGAGTGATTTGACTGTAGATAAATTTGCGGGTGCTTTGGAGAATGGTGAAGGCGATCGCGAATTAATTATTTCCCACATCGACTATTGGGAATGCAGCAAATTTGATGTAATTAAGCAACATTTTCAATTTTTGCGGTAGGCGATCTCCCTAAGCTTAAGTGTTTGGGGAGTTTCTCTCAATATAACTACTTCAGCGATAGTACTTTATGCTGATGCAATGCTCATCAGATGTAAGATAGATTAAAATATAGACAAATTTCTTTAATTTATGATTTTAGAAATCTATAAATGGGGGTAAACTTAAAACTTGGAAATCATTATTATTACTACAGGTTAAAAAACAAGATTAGAATGATAGAAATGTTGATTTGCAAGACTTCTACCACCCTATTTTTAGTTTTTCTAGCTTTGTAAGGCGCTATGTAAGGCGCTAGTTATATAATGTTTTTTAGTAAATCATTTAATATTATCTAGATAAATTCTGTGCCAAATAACTTATAAACATCTATTGGGGATTTATTAACTATGATACTAGTTACAGTCGGCACTGAGCAGTATCCATTCAATGCCTTAATGGATTGGATTAATTTGTTAATGAAAGAGGGAATCATTACTGAAGAAGTCACTATCCAATATGGGGCAGCAACTCGCTTACCTGACAATGTCAATGTCAGCAAAGTAATGCCTGAAAACCAATTTAAGAAAAATGTTGAGCAAGCAAGTGCCGTGATTGCTCACTGCGGGGAAGGAACAGCACTATTACTGGAAGAATTTGATAAGCCTTATATCTTAGTACCCCGTACAGCCCAATTCCATGAGCATGTTGACGATCATCAACTAGAGATGGCAGATGATCTTGAAAACCAAGGTACACTCATCGCCCGATCGCCTGCCGACTTAGTTAAATTTTTGAAGCTGATTACGATATCCCGTAGTTCTCCTAGTTTTGGAGAAGATAGTCCACTATGCGAATATCTCAGCGATCGCTATCCTAGCCAAGACTATCGCAAAATCATGCTGGTTTGCTCATCGGGTGGACATTTCAAAGCCATGCAGGGTCTAAGTCAATATTGGCAGCAATTCGAGCAACGCGATTGGATTACCTTTAAAACTGGCACGACCCAATCAGAACTTAAGGATGAAAAAGCTTATTGGGCGCATAGTCCCACTAATCGAAATTTGCCGAACTTAGTCCGTAACCTACTATTAGCCATTCGTGTATTTTCTAAAAAACGTCCCGCATTGACAATTTCGACTGGTGCTGGGGTGGCTGTCCCCTTTTTAGTAGCGGCAAAATATCTATGCAGAAGTCAAGTTATTTTCATCGAATCCAAAACCCGCATTCGTGATTTGAGTCTTTCGGCAAGATTACTACGCTCATTGAGAGCCTTAGACCTCCTGATCGTCCGTTCAGAAGAAATTGCCAACCGTTATCCTGAGTCAGTCTATATTCCTACAGGTAATGATCAGCCGTCATTAAAATCGGGTTTATCCAACGTCCAAATTACGAGTTTTCAAGATACCGCTTTAATCAGTACACCCAAAAACATCTTTAATCCCGAAGCGCGAAGACTTAAGGAGGATTTTCGAGAACTATGCCAAGAAGATGATAGTTTTCATAAAATTATTATCGATATGTCCAATACCGAGTTTATTGATAGCTCAGGGCTTGGTGCATTGATTTCCTGTTTGAAAATCTTGCGCCAAGCGGATATTCAATCTGGTAAAACTGAAACCACAGAATTAGTCCTGTGGAGCGTTAATCCACAGGTGGTTTCCATCTTAAAAATGACCAATCTCGATCATGTTTTTTTCATTGAGCCATCTACACGCACTAATCGTTTACCAAGCAGAAAAGTGCAGAATGTTGCAAAAATTCGATTTCTTCGCCTTGCCACAAATTTGCATCGTCTCTATCATTTTCTGCTTGGCATTCCGATTGTATGTGTGATTGCGTATGTGATGTATTTTATTTATCCTGCGATCGAGTTGGATCCGAGAGTCCCCGTACATCCCTCTGTACGCAGTTTCCCCAAACGCATCATCGATATTTTTGGTTCCTTAGTTGGTCTCAGCATCACCGCAATTTTATTCATCCCCCTTGCGATCGCCATTAAATTAGAAAGTCATGGCTCAGTACTATTTAAGCAAAAACGCGCAGGACTGATGAGTAAGCCTTTTGGTATCTGGAAATTTCGCTCCATGGTCAAAAATGCCGAAATGCTCAAACAAAAAGTGACCAATCAGATCGCTGATTCTGCCGATGGTTCAGATGCAAATAGCGGTAAGTTCTTTAAGAATAGTAACGATCCGCGAGTCACAAAAGTAGGCAAAATTCTGCGTAAAACTAGCTTAGATGAGCTTCCCCAGTTTTTTAATGTCTTGGTAGGTGATATGAGCCTTGTGGGGACAAGACCACCTACTTTTAATGAAGTTGGACTCTATGAGCTAGAGAATGAATATACCGATGCCAAAATGACAGAATGGAGTCGTCTCGATGTCAAACCGGGGATGACTGGTGTATGGCAAGTGAATGGTCGATCTAGCGTCAAAATCTTTGAAGAAGTAATGGAGTTTGACTTAGCATATAAACAGAAGTGGAGCTTGCAATATGACATCCTCTTAATCTTCAAAACGATCGCTGTTTTATTTAATCGTAAAAATAGTGCTGTCTAAAGATGGATAAGATGGGCAATCAGTTTGACACAAAATCTAAACGCACTTCGATGGTCAAAGACGATTGGAGTCACCTTAGGTTTTGGGCGGTTTTCATGATTGCCACGCTCTCCATAAATTTTATCGACTTACTTGGGGTAAAACCAGTCTTAGCCTTGCCCCTATCCCCCGGCGATCGCATCAGGCTACTTATCCCTGAAGGCGAATTGTTTAGTGGTGTTTATGAAGTCAACATCGATGGCAACATTCAAATTCCCTATCTCGAGCCTTTGGCTGTCAAAGGTTTGGAAATATCCGAAGTCAAGCAAAAAATTTACCATACATTAATCGATCGCAAGTTCTTTCAGCCCCAATTTTTGCAAGTAAATGTCAGTATTTTGCAATGGGCAGCCGTTCAAGTAAGCGTTTCTGGGGCAACTTTTCAGGCAGGTCGAGTATCGATCAACAATCGCTCTGCGGAAGACCGCAGCTTACAGCAAAATCAATCATCGGGCGATAATCCTCCAGAGCGTTATCTGACTGCGGCTTTGCGTGGAGCAGGTGGCATTACCCCAATGGCAAATGTCAAAGAAATTCGGGTGATCAGAGATGGGCTAGAGCAAGTTGTCGATCTGTCGGGCATATTTACAGGTGAGGAAGTCGAAGATGTGGCTCTGATTGCTGGCGATCGCGTGATTGTGCCTGAGTTACCCCAGCAGCAGAACAATTTAGTCCGACCCTCTCAAATTACACCCCCCGGAATTCGAGTGTTTCTATCGAATCTCACAACTCCTGCGACTAATAATGCCAGTTCTTCGATTAAATCCGACGGCTCTTCCTTTCCCTATGGGGCAAGATTATCCCAAGCAGTGATTGCTGCTAACTGCGTTGGTGGTACATCACCTACCAATGCACCACGTAGAGCCGTATTAGTTCGCACCGATCGCCAGACGGGAGCAACCAAGGTTTTTGATCGCGATGTGGAGGAAATCATCCGTAATTCTACCGATGACACTAATAATCCATTCCTCATGCCCGAAGATGGAGTTGGTTGCTATGACTCTACTGTGACCGACGTAAGGGATGTTGTGCGGACAATTACCGATATTCTCTTGACTCCTTTTAATTTGATATTTAGGGGGGGGAAATGAGGTATGACCATCAATGACCCTATCAAATCCCTATCTATAGCCAGTAGCTCTGATGCGCATCCTTTAGAGAAGAAAAATAAGTTCTGGCGATATGCGAGATATGCGGCGATCGGCTTAGCTGCTAATGCGGCTTTATGGGGAATCACGTTAGCCTATCTCAAAACAGCAAAGCCAGTCTATACCAGCAGTTGGGCAGTGATTGTTCCGGGGGCTGGTTCGGGGGTGAGCGTCAATTTGCCTGAAATTGGACAAGCTAGTTCCTCTAGTAGCTCTCCCTTTGGCAGTGCCTCGATGGACCCTCGGGCAAACTATCAATTTCTCATTACCAATGAGTCGGTTTTAGAAGAAGCTGCGAATCAGTTGAAGATTCCCCTCAAGCAACTGGGCAAACCAAAGGTCAAATTAGTGGATAACACTTCGATTATGGAATTTGAAGTTACAGGTCCTACAGCCAAGGATGCCCAATTGCGATCGCACGCTATTTATGATGCTCTCCAGACGAAATTGAGTGAATTGAGGTTAGAGGAGGTTGCCAAACGCGAACAGGGAAGTCAAGCAACCTTAACCTCCGCAAGGGACAAGCTCCAGCAAGCTCAAAAGACGCTCTCCGAATATAAAGCTTCGTCAGGTCTCAGTTCTGGCGATCAAGTGAAGGATTTATCAAATAATATCGAACAACTTCGCAAGCAAAGGGCAGAAAGCTATGCTCAAGTCCAACAAGCCACTACCCGTTTAGCGCAGCTATCCTCTGACCTCGATATCACTGTCCCTGAAGCCGCCAATGCCTTTCTACTCCAAGCCGATCAGTTATTTCAGCAGAATTTAAAGGATTACAATGAATCTAGTTCCACATTGGTGGTTTTAAAGACAAAGTGGGGAGATAATCATCCTCTAGTGATCAAGGAAGCTGCGAGAAGAGAAGCAGCCCGTGTGGCGATGCTTGATCGCGCTAGTTCTCTATTAGGACGCAGGGTTAATCTTGCTGTTCTTCAGCATCTCAGTATTAAAAGTGAATCTGGCTCTAGTCGCGAGAGTCTCTTCCGTGATTTAGTGGCAATTCAGACAGACCAGCAGGGCATAGTTGCTCAAAATGAAGCTCTGAGCAATCAGATTGCAGAATTAGAAGCAAGGTTAAAAATTCTTGTTCAAAAACAATCCAAATTGGATAATCTGCAACGAGAAGTTCAAATTGCTGAGGCAGTCTTCGCTTCCACCTTAGCTAAGTTAGACCTTGGCAAGTCCGACATTTTTATCTCCTATCCCATCACGCAATTACTGGCGGAACCAACTTTACCCGATGAGAAAACCTCTCCCAAACCATCGATTGTATTTGTAGGTGCTGGAGTTGCCTCGATTTTCATTACCACTGGCTTAGTTTTGCTGTGGTGGCGCAAAGAAACCACCACCTACATCAAAGGCAAAATCAAGCCAAATCAACCCAATATCCTAGAATCATGAAGCCACAAAACTTTGCGGAAAAAGCAATCTGGATTTCCATCATTTGGACTTATGGCTTTTATGCTATCGGTGGTCTCTATATTCTTGGTGCAGTATTAGCTTGGCTTTTATTTGGGCATCTTTGCGTTCAATTATGGAAACAAAATGACGAAACTCCTATAGAAGAAAGGATTACAATTCCTTGGGGGGTGAGAATTTGGGTTGTGAGCATGTTAATAATGCAGCTTGCTTTGATTATGGGGCATCTAGATTTCAATCTGGGCTTAGGAGAAATCATTAAATCGACAATCGGGTGGGCAAAGGGATGGGCTTTATTAGCTCTATATCCATTGATTGGTTGTTTAAACATTAGACCGCAGCTAATGTACCGTGCTGCATCTAAAATCTGTGCCTTTACCCTTGCGATTTCCATACCCTTTGTTCTCGCCTTTTATATCCATTTACCTCAAAAGCTCTATGTTTCACCACTTCGCGCTGTGGGCGGTCCTGGTCCCGATTTTTTTGAGGTGATGTTATACGAAATCGATCCAGGGGAACATAAACCGAGATGGCGCTTATTTACGCCTTGGGCTCCAGCCCTCGGATTTGTGGCTAATATCTATTTCTTTATGATTTTGCGGGATAGCGATCGCAAGTTACGTTGGTTAGGCATGGCAGGTTGCCTTGTGATGTGTCAGATTTCAGCATCAAGGCTAGCTCTCATTGCTATGCCTGCGGTTTGGCTAATCACATTACTGCTCTCTAAACTCAGTCGTCCGATGACGTTGATTGGCTTAGGGATTGTGAGCTTTATCGGTAGTATTACCTTGAATGAAATTTTAGAAGCGATCGAAACCTTCAATGAGAAATTTACCGCAGCAAGGAAGGATTCTTCGAGAGTGCGGGCGGCTCTGGGGCGAATTGCTCGCTATCGTTGGGAAAAGGAAGCGCCAATCTGGGGACATGGTGTTGTTGAAAAGGGACCTCACCTTGTCGAGCATATGCCCATCGGTTCTCATCACAGTTGGTTTGGACTGCTCTATGTTAAAGGGATTGTTGGCTTTTTGGCGCTGGCAGTACCGATGGCTTGGAGTTTTGGCGATCTGACGGTCAAAGCCCAAAAAAGTGAATCCGCACAGGTGGGATTAAGTATGGTTTTAGTCCTGATGTTCTACACCTTTGGCGAGAATCTGGAAATTCTCGCCTATCTCTTTTGGCCAGGACTAGTCATGATGGGAATTGGTTTTAAAGCCAAAGATCGTCTCCAAGAAGATAAGCCAAAGGTCGTGATGCTAAAGGAGGTTTCCGAACATTAATTAATGATCTTGCATAGATGTCAAACAGCGTCCAATGCCAAATTCAAAATTTCTGCAAAACCTCCTATAAAAATTCTTGTAAATAATTCTTGTAAATAAAAGAGAGATAAGCCGTGAGACCTAAAGTATTAAAACTATTAAGCGATCGCAATCTCGGTGGAGTCAATAAGACTATGGAAGGTCTGATTAATTCACCCCTAGGCGAGAAGTTTGAATTTTTGACTGCGAATGTCAGTGAAGCGCAAACAGCTTTGCGATCGCTCAAACCTGACATCGCCATTTTTCACGATCCCTGCAATTGGCAAAATCTCACCTCTCTATGGAAGATTGCGAGACAGACTCGGTTAATCATTCACGATCACCATTACTCCAAGGGCTTTGAAGATTACAATGTGCCTTCTAAATTTCGCTTTCGGCTGATGCTGCAACTTACCTATGGCACTGCTCACCGTGTCGTTGCTGTTTCCCATGCTCAGGGGCAATGGATGCGCGAACACAACCTCGTTAAGTCAGAAAATCTTGCCGTAATTCAGCAATCCCCACCGATCGCTAAATTTTTGGAGATTGCTCCGAAACCTCGCGATCGCCCTTTAGTTTTGGGTGCTTACGGCAGATTTAGTCAACAAAAAGGATTTGATCTACTATTGCGAGCCATGCAGCAAGTTCCATCAGAGCAAGTCCAACTGTTATTAGGTGGTTATGGCTCCGATGAGACGATGCTCAAACAGATCGCGCAGGGTTTAGAAAATGTCCAGTTTTTAGGAACCATTCGTGATGTTCCAACATTTCTATCCCAATGTGATGTGGTGGTCATTCCCTCGCGTTGGGAGCCTTGGGGCAATGTTTGTTTAGAAGCAAAAGCTGCGGGTAAACCCGTGATTGTCACTGCTACTGATGGGCTAGTCGAGCAGGTCGAGGCATGTGGACTAGTCGTACCCGTGGAAGATCCTGACGCTTTAGCCAAGGCAATTATCCAAGTTGCTTCCCTCTCCGATGCAACTCTCGCTAATTGGGGACAAAGCGGTCGTCGTGCTGTGAGTTCGGCAGGAAGTAAATATCTAGAAGCATGGGAGTCCATACTTTGGGAAGTTTTAGCAACATCATAGGAGCTTGAGGATCGTAACCATGAAAGCGAAAATCATCAATTTAATCAGCGATGAGCGGATGGGGGGGGTTAAGACTAGTCTCAGTAGTTTGATGGCTTCACGACTAAAGGAACAGTTTGAATTTGCGATCGCGCCATTGCACCGTGCTAAGGCAAGTATCCGTAACTTTCAACCAGATATTATTCTTGTCCATGATGCTTGCTCTTGGAAAATCTTACCTCGCCTGTTAGTACTTAAATTCCTGAAGCAAAAGTCAAAATTGGTCATCCAAGATCATCATTATTCGGCTGCTTTTGAACGGTTGCAAGTACCCTCTCCATCGAGATTTCGCTTGATGTTAAAGCTCTGTCATTGGTGTGCCGATCGCACATTAGTAGTTTCTCAGGCTCAGGCAGCATGGATGCTCAAACACCAATTAGTCAGACCCGCTAAACTAAGTGTGATTCAGCAAGGTCTCAACTGCGATCGCTTTTTAGGACTTCCCCTCAAATCAATCACTAAGCCCTTAATTTTCGCTGCCTATGGAAGATTTGATGCTCAAAAGGGATTCGATGTTCTATTGCAATCATGTAGATTAATCCCTCAAATTGACTTCCATTTAAAAATCGCAGGCTATGGTTCCGATGAAGACTTATTGCAGCGATTAGCCGAAGGAAATCCCAAAGTTCAGTTTATTGGTAAGGTCGATGACGTGCCATCCTTTCTGGCGGATTGCGATGTGGTGATTATTCCGTCACGGTGGGAGCCTTGGGGCAATGTCTGTTTAGAAGCTAAGGCAGCGGGTAAACCAATCATTGTCAGTGCCGTTGATGGTTTAGTCGAGCAGGCTCAGGGAATAGGGCTGCTTGTTCCCCCTGACAATCCGCAGGCTCTTGCCCAAGCGATCGCCCAGATCTGTGAGATGTCACCAGCAGACCTGAGCGCTTGGGGAATCAACGGGAGGGAATCAGTGAGAAATGCTTGGGATCAACACTTAACCGCATGGGAGGCTTTATTGTGTCAGCTATTGGCAAATTAATCGATACGATCAAACAAAAACTCGCCAGTCGATTTCTCCGCAATCTGGGCTGGCTAGGCTTGTCCGAACTCTTCATTCGGATTTCTCGATTAGCCGCTACGATTGTCTTAGCGCGACTACTCTCTAAATATGACTATGGTTTGGCAGCGCTAGTCTTGACCACCAACGAGTTTGTGAATGTATTTACCCAGAATGGAATTTGGGACAAGCTGATTCAATCCGATGAAAGCGATTTAGAACAACTTTGTCAAACCGCCTATTGTCTCAACTGGATCGTCTGTGGCTCTCTATTCATCACCCAATGTTTGATTTCCGTCCCCGTTGCTTGGTTCTACAAAGATAATCAGATTATTCTGCCAATTTGTATCATGGCATTGGTGTATCTGATGATTCCCATATCCCTAGTACAGGCTTCCTTAACCCAACGGGAAAATCGTCTGCATGTGATGGCTCTAGCTAACGGATTGCAGGTTTCTATTGATAATATTTTGACAATCATTCTCGCTTTTTTGGGGTTGGGAATGTGGGCGATTGTTTTACCCAAGGTAATTGTGGGGCCAGTCTGGGTAATTGTGCATTATTTCAATAATCCTTGGCGACCATCGCGCCAGTTTACCCTCGTCAACTGGCAGGAAATTGTCCGCTTTGGGCGGAGTGTTTTAGGAGTGAAGCTGATGAATACCCTCAGAAATAATCTTGATTACTTAATTGCAGGCAGATTTCTCGGTGTAGAAGCTTTAGGGATTTATTACTTTGCTTTTAATGCAGGATTGGGAATTAGCATGAGTGCGATCAATGCTGTCGATTCGGCTTTGTTTCCGCACCTATGTGCCGCGCGCTCCGATCCAGCCCAGTTTAAAGAACGCTATTTCAGTAGTCTCAAAACGATCGCTTGGATTGTTTTCCCCCTTGTCCTTTTGCAATCTATGTTTGCCCCAATTTATGTACCGATTATATTTGGACAGAAATGGCTGCCTGCGATTCCTATTTTAATCTTGATTTGTCTGTCGGCAATTCCCCGACCCTTTGCCAATGCTGCATCTAGAGTTTTATGGGCTTTGGACAAACCTGATTGGGATCTACGCTGGAATATGTTCTTTACGACATTCTTTGCGATCGCCCTATTGATCGGTGTTAATTGGAATATTATCGGCGTAGCTGCTGCTGTTCTGATTGCCCATGCGATCACCTTACCTTTGTATTCCCTGTGGGTAACGCGCAACATCTCAAAAGTTATGCTCACGCCATCGGAGGTGCAGCCATGAGCGATCGCTTGATGCTATCCGTCGTCATGCCCGCCTACAATGCGACAAGTTTCATCGCCCAAACGATAGAATCAGTTCTCAATCAGACTTTTGCGGATTTTGAACTTTTAATTATTGACGATGGTTCCACCGATAACACCCTAGAGATTGCCAAGCAATATGCCCTGCGCGATCGCCGTATCCAAGTTCTCTCACAGGTCAATCAAGGGGTGTCGGCTACCCGCAACCGAGGTGTGAATATGGCTAAAGGAAAGTTGATCGCTTTTCTCGATGCAGATGATATCTGGCGCAATGACAAATTAGCCGCCCATGTTCAACATTTTGCCAACAATCCCAACCTCGCAGTTAGCTTCAGTCGGGTAGAATTTATCAGCTTTGCAGGAGAATCCACTGGGCAAGTTTCTACTTCCCGCCTCATTAACCTCAAACCCGAAGATTTTCTCTACGAAAATCCTACTACGACAATGTCCAATCTTGTGGTGCGTGCGGATGTCTTCGCACAGGTAGGCGGATTTGCTGAGGACATGAGCTATTCTGAGGATCTCGAATGGCTATTTCGAGTGAGTTGTTATCAGCGACCAGAGAAGTCTCCTTGGCAAATTGAAGGAATCGATCGCGTATTGATTGCTTACCGTGCCAGTCCATCGGGGCTATCCGCATCACTATATCGGATGGAAGCTGGCTGGGATTTACTGATCGAGAGAGCGCGAGAATATGCTCCTGATTTAGTCAAACAACACTACAGCCTTGCCAGAGCAATCCATCTGCGTTACTTAGCAAGACGCGCCTTTCGTTTAAATCTACCACCCCATGTTGGTAGAGATTTTATCAACCGTGCTATCTGTTCCGATTGGCGTATTTTTTTGCGTGAACCCCGCCGTACTTTGCTAACTCTATTAGCAACCTATAGCCGATACATCGCATTGCGCTGAATTAAAAATTTATCTTTAGAGCGTGTTTGAGAAGTATCCTACTTAGCATAAATTTCTGCTTTTACCCCCTTAATCCCCCCTTGCAAAGGGTGGAAACTCAGATCCTCCCCCTTACAAAGGGGGAGTTAGAGGGGGTAAAAACTTCTCAAACACGCTCTTACTCTATTTATTTCTCAGGAGTTGAATATGCCTAAAGTTTCTGTGATTATTCCTGTCTATAACGTTGAGAAGTATATTGCTGAAACAATTGACTCAGTTTTAGCACAAACCTTTACTGACTTTGAACTAATCATCATTGATGACGAATCAAAGGATGGAAGTATTGCCATCTGTCAAGGTATTGCCGATCCGCGCATTCACATCATTCATCAAAAAAATCGAGGTTTAGCAGGGGCAAGAAATACAGGTATTCGCCATGCCCAAGGTGAATATTTAGCATTTTTGGATTCCGATGATGTTTGGCGATCGCAAAAGCTGGAAAAACATGTCCAACACCTAGATGCTAATCCCTCAGTAGGGGTGAGTTTCTGCTGTTCGGAATTTATTGATGATGACAGTCAACCGCTTGGCAATTACCAAGTACCCAAACTCAAAGATATTACGCCCGAACTAGTTCTCTGCCGCAATCCGATTAGCAATGGTTCCGTTCCCGTGATTCGCAAAGCCGTATTTCAGGACATCGAGTTTATGGCAGATTATTATGGTACAGAAGAGAAATTCTATTTTGACGATCACTTCCGCCAGTCTGAAGATATTGAATGCTGGCTGCGTATTGTCCTAACTACCAAATGGCAACTCGAAGGTATTGCCGATGCCCTCACCCTCTATCGGGTTAATTCAGGTGGACTGTCGGCAAACATGATCAAGCAATTGGACTCTTGGGAAAAGGTGATCGCTAAAACTCGCGCCTATGCTCCTGAGTTCATGGCACAGTGGGAATCCTTAGCCCGTGCTTACCAATTACGTTATCTTTGTCGTCGCGCAATTCGCAATAAGGATGGTAAATCTGCCGTACAGTTGATTAATCGGGCTTTAAAGAGCAATTGGAAAATTTTGATTTACGAGCCACAGCGATCGCTACTGACGATTGTTGCTGCCTATTTCATTTGGATGCTGCCACGTGGTCTATATAACAGCATTGAAAGCTTTGCGATCAAACTCGCAGGTAAGAGTCAAAGTAAGGCGATCGCCAAAAGTAAAAGATAGATAGGCTATTTGCCATAAGTTTTGTACACTAGGACTAGATACAAGCAATCAAGACCTAAAATAGCGAGAAAATCAATGTTTGCAGAAACGAGAGAATTTTCGCCCACGCAGTTTGCTAAAACCAGATGTACGACTGATGGCACACCGTCATTTTTGGCTTGGAGTGGTTATCTCTATTCCTTTATGCCCGATGAGCCAAAGCGCAAGCTCTTCAAAATTGTCGGGATGAGTGTCGGACGTTGCATTGATCAAGGCGATGGTGTTTGGGACTTTACCTCCCGTGAAGTGTTGCTCTATCTTGATCCTAAAACTGGCGAAATGATGCGCCATTGGCAAAATCCTTGGACTGGTGAGATGTTGCCTGTAATGCATGTAGCGAATAGTCCAATTCAAGGTACTTTGAGCGACAATATTCCTGCCGAAGTTGATGGCGATACCACGACTTTTATTTTCGATCTCTTTGCTCACTATCCCAATCCTCTCGCTGACGATCCTCAGTTTGTCGAATATTGCGATCGTCCTATGTACAGTGCTGTGGAATTGTTCAAGCTTACTGTCCCTACTGTCGATCTTGAAGATCCTAGTACTACCACTGTTTCTAAGTTAACGCTCTCTTGGAATCGCGTAGGACCTTGGCTACCTTGGATGAAAATGGCACAAAGAAGCGGCAATTTGATCTATAGCGCTCATGGCAAAAAGGTGAAAGATTTTGATGAACTACCTGCCATTCTCAAAAAGGAAATCGAAACTCGCATTCCCATGTTTAAAGATGCTCCACCTAAAAAAGTTGAAGGTGCAGAAATGACTTCATGGGAATACTTTAAACAGCATTTTGAAGCCTATTCACAGGGCGCAACATTCCCAATACCAACACAAATATAAATCCCATTAAAGACTGGTGTAGCTTTCTAATTCACTTATCTATGTATTTATGTCTAAGCCCACTAAATCAAACTACGATCCAATCAGAAAGCTAAAAGTTATATTTTCAGGGCTTCATTTTGCAGTATCTGATTTTAGTGTTGCTTACAAACTTGTTTTATCAGTTCCAGTCTTTATTGGGTCGTTTATTCTTCAGCAATGGGTTGATGTTACGTTGATTTTGTTGGCAACAGGAATGATGTTAGTTTCGGAGTTATTTAATAGCGCGATCGAGATTCTGTGCGATTTTGTTCAACCACGAGAGGATCGGCGGATTGGGATGATTAAGGATATTGCGGCGGCGGCGGCTGGCATCAGTATCTTTGTGTGGGCTACAACATTAATCCTTGAAGCAAGTCATCTCTGGAAACTATATAAAATTTGAGCTGAGCATAATTCAAAATCAGAGTAAAAACCTGTAGCGCACGCTGTGCCTGTGCTACAGGTTTTTGGGTTTTATATTTAATTGCACCCAGCTACTTATATGATAAAGACAATCGAGATTTTCTCATGTAACCTAAATGCTCCAAATTACCAAATATACATCCCTCTCGCTTGACGAAATTAATATTAGTGCAGTGCGATCGCAAGGTGCTGGTGGCCAAAATGTGAATAAAGTCTCGACGGCGATCCATCTACGTTTTGATATTAATGCTTCCTCTCTATCGCCTATTTACAAGGAACGTCTACTCAATTTAAGCGATCGCCGCATTACCAAAGATGGCGTAATCATCATTAAGGCACAGCAGCATCGGACTCAAGAACAGAATAAGGAAGATGCACTGACAAGACTACAACAGTTAATTCAAAGCATCACGATCACACAGCCCAAACGCAAACCAACTAAACCCTCACGCAGCGCTCAAAATCGGAGAATCGACGATAAGAGTAAACGTGGGGAAATTAAGGCGTTGCGAGGCAATATTAAAGATGTAGGCTAAGGTTAGTTGCCATTGCCAATGAGAATAAAGGCAGACCAAAAGTAGGGATGTTGGAATTTATCTTGTTTTGACTGTAGGAGACTAAGCTGGGCTTCACGCAAAGAGTTAATAACGTTATTACCCTTCTGTAACTGCGTATAAAAACTACCCATCAGTGATTGTGTTCCCTGATCGCTCACTGTCCAGAGCGAGGCGATCGCTGCCCTTGCACCAGTACGTTGAATTTGGTAGCCAAACCCAAGAATCTCTTCGCCACTGCCAACCACACCACCGAGAGCAGTCTGACAAGCACTAAGAACTACTAATTGGGTATTCGGTAATTTCCATTCGCGTAACTCCCGTAAATTAAGGCGATCGCCATTGCCCATCAGCACAAAGGAGTCCTCAGGTGTCCCATTCACGAAAGCGGCATGGGTCGCTAAATGGATAATGTTGTATTCTCCAAACTGAGCAACGGTGGTATTACGATTGAAAAAGGTATCGAATAATTTCGTCGTATTAGGAAAAGTCTCCGCAATTTTGTTGATTTCTTTGCCTGCGAAGGGTAATCCTGTAAACGAGAACTGCTCACTACCAATCGAGAATTTGAAATCACCCTGAGTAAAGGCAGCCGCGATCGCTTTTAGTGGGAGTTTAACAGTAGTTTGCAAGTCTAAAAATCCAGAGGCAGTCAAGTAATTAAAGCGATATTTCTCAATGAGCCATTGCTTCCCATCATAGAGTGCTGCAAGGGGAATATAACGCATTTGTCCATCTGGAGCATAGAGAAGTAGCTCAATATTAGCCGCTTTGAGATCCGCCTCAATTGGTTTAATTAGATATTTATAAAGTTGGGCTGAGGATTCCTTAACATCACTAGAACTAGAGTCTTGCAAGTCAGACCGAAAGCTTTGCAACAACTTAGTAAAGTCTTGTTGTTGAATGCTAATGGAACGGAGAATTGGCGCAGATTTGGCAGGGAGAAGCACTAAGAACAGTCGGTCTTCAAATAGTAGTGGATAGAACATTGCTGCCCGATCACCAAATTTCTGCACATTTGCTAATAGAGATTTTGAACTAGCTAGATTCGCTTCCTGTTGGGATGAAATCTGTTGGATTTGAGTAGTTAAGGGTGAGCCATTGATTAATGATTTGAGATCACTATTGATTACTGCTTGCTCAGGTGCAAAAAGCGTAATTCCCGACGAAGTGCGCTCATTGCCTTTGACATCACGTAGATAGTCTTGCAGTTCTTGCACTTTTAAGAGATCGAGGATTTGAATTGCCTCATTAATACGACCCTGCTGTAGGAGGAGTTTGGCAAGATTACGATAAGTATAGGAAACACTTTGTTTGTAAGCAGAACGGTCTTCACGCGGCAGCATTCTGATCGATTGACGAATCGATTCGCGTACATTTACTGATTGTTTGAGAAAAGCGATCGCGCTATCGATTTGTTTCTGTTGTGCTAATAAATCGCCAATATTCGCGAGTATCACTGATTCTGTACTAGGATCGCGTACTTCTCTGGCAATATTTAAAGCTTTTTGATAAGCATTGATGGCTTCTATTTGCTTACTATTGTTAGCATAGGCACGACCAAGATTACTCAAGGCAACACCAATACCTGCACGATCGCCAACCTTCTCGTATTGACTGAGAGCCTGCTGATGAAATGAAATCGCCTGTTCTGTCTGTCCTAACCGAGTATAGGTACTACCAATATTGTCTAGGGTGATGCCAATTCCTAAATCATTACCAATATCTTGATAGATGTTTCTTGCCTTTTGAAAGAATGCGATCGCCTCTTTATATTTGCCACTGTTGCTATAGAGTTGTGCCAGATTATTGAGATTGTTTGCCTGTCCTGCTTTGACGGTTACATCATTGTTAGCAGTATCGCCCACAGTAGCTCGCACCGACAGCCCGCGACTAGTGAGAGTTGGATTGCTATTGTCCTCACCAAGAACATCATGGAGTAGTTCAATTTCTATTTTTTTTAATCCCGCTACATCATTTGTTGTGAGTTTAAAGTAGATCTTGGTTGCTTGATCGGCAAAATCTAAGGCACGACGGTTTTGTCCCAAACTAAAATATAGAGCGCTCAAATTATTGAGAATGGCTGCCTCATCGCCACGATAACAACAGAGTGTGCGAACTAGGGTGAGAGACTGCTCATAGGACTCTAAAGCCTGCTGGTATTGGGTTTGGTTAGCATAGATTACACCAATATTATTTAAGGTTTGTACCCTGCCGATGATATCGTTGCGCTCAATGGCAATCGGTAACATTTGCTGATAACTTGCCAATGCACGATCATATTGGGCGGATTTAAAATAAATCGAAGCCATGCGTGCTAGCGTCACGCTCTCACTGGTCAGCAAAGATTCCCGATCGCCTTTTTTCGCTTTTAAGCGATCGCGAAAAATATCAAGCGCCTGTTGATAGATGGGTAAAGCTTGGTCATATTGACGTTGTTTGTCATGGACATCGGCAATATATTGCAAGGTGTAGCCAATATCCACAGGATCGCCATCGGGAGACTTTGCAATTTCCTTGGCAATTTTCAAGGCTTGCTGGAAATAGGGCATCGCCTTGTCATACTTCCCCGTCGTTAAATAGACCTCTCCTAAAACGTTTAAGGTATCTCGCTCTCCCCCCGTGGCATTCCATTTGCGGAATAGTTCGATGGCTTTTTGCAGATCCGCGATCGCTCCTTGTGGGTCTGCTTTTTGTAAGCGATCGTATCCCGATTGTTTGAGGTAAACTGCCTCTGTAATTTGCTGTTTTCGCAATTCGTCAGAACTATTAGAGCTTTGGGCGATCGCCTTTAACCCAAGTAATTCTAATTTTGGTGTTACGGCAATAGGCATACCCACAGCCGTTAGCAATATTCCTAAAACCGCAAAATTACGAACTAAGCGCATAGTTACCTCCCTAGAGATGCTAAGTAGCTAGCTCTACATACCACGAACTTAAAACCTAGAAGCGTGGTTCGCCCGCGTAGCGGGCGAACCACGCTCTGGTTTCGGGTTTTAAGTATGCTGAGCTACTTAAAAATAATTCTGCCCAAGGGCAAAAGATTAGTTAGCGAGACTTGAATTTATCTTGTTGACTACAGCGAAATCTTTGCGCCTCAGAGGTCTTTGCGTGTTTAGTTTTGCGACCACTTACCCTTTCTCGCCACATTAGAAATGATGAGCGTTTCATTGACTTACGCATGATTTTAATCACTTCCGCCTCAGAAATGCCAAATTGGTCGTAAATCGTATCAAAGCTGGTGCGGTCTTCCCATGCCATTTCCACAATGCGATCGAGATCAGCCGCAGTGATTGCTTCTTTTATCTGCTGTTTATCCATACATCTATCTAACGTTTTTGCCAAAAATAATCTGCAATCTCCATCGCACTCGATGCAGTAAGTAGTAATTAAAACCCAAAGCCAAAACCTGTGACGCACGCGCAGCGTGCGCCACAGGTTTTGGGATTTTATATTTAATTGCGCTTAGATACTTACAGATTATTCTCATTTATCGATATTACCAAAATGATCAATTGGCCAGAATCGAAAAGCTGCCTTACCAATGATGTTTTGCTGCGGTACAAAGCCCCAAATATGCCCATCACAACTATTATTGCGATTATCGCCTAGGGCAAAGTAGGCATGGGCAGGGACGGTTATTGGTGGCAACTCATATTCAGGAGCTTTTGTTAAATATGGCTCCGATAAAGGCTGACCATTGATATAGGTAGTTCCATCCTTGATCTCGACGCGATCGCCTGGTAAACCAATCACGCGCTTAATCAATGAGCTTTTTTGCTTCTCAGCAGATAGACTACACCCTTTTACTACAGCCTCATTTGGCTCAAATACGATGATGTCATAGCGTTTTGGCGTTTGAAAGCGATAACTGAGTTTGTCTACCATCACGCGATCGTAATTTTGCAAAGTTGGCTCCATCGAACCCGATGGCGGTAGATAGTAAGCCTGTGCGATCGTGACCCGAAATCCAAACGCTAAAGCAACCGTTAAGCCTAAGGTTTGAGCAGTTTCTTTCCAAAAGTTAGATGCCTTTGATTTTTTACCTTGATTGGGCTTCTTGGATTTATGTGGTTGTGATGGTTGAGGAGATGGTTTGGTCATAGAAATTTATTGATTCTTGAGCTTATCGCTAGTTAAGACATTAAAAAACTAGAGAGAGTTGCGGTGCTTTGCACCGCAACTCTCTCTAGTTTATAAAGAACCTAATTTTTTATCCTTGTTTCCAATGGCGTGCTAATTGTTTTGCCTTTAGTCCCGATTCGATTACTTCTAATAGTCTGGTCATACCCGTTGTATTCACAATTTCATAGGTCTTATTTGCTCGACGACAAGCCTCGATCGCTCTTTCCGTGAGTGAGTGGCTCGCATAACCCGTCACGATAATAATTAAATCCCCACCTGCAATTTGACTCTCACCCTGCGCGGCAAGCTGTAACCCATCCTGCTCGGTGTACCACATTAAATTAATTGCCGAATCGCGCAATCGATTTTTTACAGCCGTTTGTAAGCGATCGTGTCCTCCAAAGACTAAAACCTTGCCACTGAGGTCGGTATATAAAGCAGGGCGTTTTTCGGTCTTACGGTGTCTCGCGCTAGGTTGCACATCGGGAGCGCGATCGACACGGGAACGATTTTCAAGAGCCTTATTGTAAATAAAGGTAAGTGTCTGTTCATGGCTACCTCGCAAGCGGGCTACGGGACCTTCTTCACTGTGGGAATTTATTTGGTTGATCAGGGCTTCTACTACTTCTTCAAGTGCACCGATTGCTTTTAAGTCATTGGCATATCCCCTTACGGCGATCGAAGCATCCGTAGCGCTAAAGAAATCATGTTGTTCTTCGATCATCTCTAAGAGATCGGCTTTTAATTCCCTTCGCCATTGAGCCGTTTGTTCCGTTATTCGCTCGTCTAGTAGTCTTTCTTCACTCAAGATCAACTGGCGATCGGCGAGTTGAGCTGCTAGGGTAGGCGCTTCTGCAATTTCTTGTCGAATATCCGCCGCTTTTTTTTCTAGTCTTAGTTTTGTCTCACTGTCTGGGTTTCCACCTTCACGGTTGTATTCCTCTAGCATCTGCTCAACTTTTGCCAATAATGGTTTCAACCGTCCTTCAATTTGTGCTACTGCTTCTTGAATTTGGCGATCGCGTTGTTGTTGCAGCCGATTTTGTTCTAACTCCACCTTTGCCATTGTCAGCAAATCGCTAACCGAGGCTTCTAATTCATCTAATTCCGAAATATGCATATTTACTTAATATTTGTTAATATTTGCTTAGATTTAATAAGTCGAGAATAAGTCGAGAGAAATGACTCTGAATAAGTAATTATAAGAAGTTATCGCCACTAATCTCCAATGTAACCTCTTGCTTGCCTAAGTGTGTATAGTTTTATGCTGCCAAATGACATCGATCTCTCTTCATATATTGATCACGCCCTATTAGATCCCGCCGCTAGCAATGAGCAGGTAGATCATGCTTGCGAAGAAGCCGATCGCTTTAGTTTTGCTAGCCTCTGTGTATATCCCTGCAATGTCAAGCGTGCGACGGAGCGGCTACTTAAAACCAAAGTAGAGATTTGTACGGTTATCGGTTTTCCTAGTGGAGCCACCACATCAAATGTAAAGCTTTATGAAGCTATGGAGGCTGTAGAGAATGGAGCGACAGAACTGGACGTGGTGATCAATTTTGGTTGGCTCAAAACTGGACAGACTAATTTGTTGCACCAAGATATTGCTCAAATTTGCGAGGAATCAGGTAAACCCGTTAAAGCCATCTTGGAATTAAGCTTGCTCACCCCCGATGAGCAAGAACTCGCTGCTGAAGTCTGTATGGATGCAGGGGTTGCCTTTCTCAAAACGGGTACAGGCTGGGCAGGAGGCGCAACCGTGGAAATGGTGAAATTTCTTAAGGAGATCTCACGGGGCAAGGTTGGGGTTAAGGCTTCTGGGGGCATTCGTACTAGAGAACAAGCGATCGCCTTACTCAATGCTGGTGCTACCCGTTTAGGCACATCCTATGGAGTAGCGATCGCCCGCGAAAAAAGCTAATGCTAACGCGAGTTCGGGATAATTTGAAACAGACTTTTAGAGAGGGTTTGCGTAGCAGACCCTCTCTAAAAGACCAAAAGAAAAGCCTTGCGTAGCAAGGCTTTTCTTTTGGTCTTTGAAAATTTGCTAGCTTACCCCAAACTGACGTTAATTCTAGAGAGTTAAGTAATTTACCCCATCTTTTTATACGAATCCTAAAAGATTTAGGTGTAATTTTAATTTGCAAATCGGGAAGCATACAATAAAGTTATCAACATCAAAATTGAAGCTGTGCTACCGACTCTTGATGTCAAACATGCTTATTCGATGTGTCTGGGAGCCGTAATTACCCTGACAGGGGTTTCCCTATGGCAACGGTTGACTCCACCCCCCACTCATGAGATTCCCGAAAGTCCTGAAATCTCTAAAGTAGTCGTTCCACCCCTCCCAACCACCTTTACCCGTCCCAACACTAAGGATAGTGAAAATATTGGGAGTCTTCGTGTTGGTAATCGCACTGATCGCTCTGTGCGAATAGTTCTACTGTCAAGAATTACTTCTCAAAATGATTGGCAAGCAATCGAACCTCTCAATTGGGACTTTGCACCAAATGAAGGTGGCAAAGAAGGTTTGTTGTTATCTCTACCAAATTACAAAGTGGTGATCGGCAAAGGTGATGTGATTTTTGCCTTTGCTACTGATGGTTCTCGCACCTATTGGGGACCAAATATTGTTGGCGAAACCGATGCCCCATTTTGGGACAGTCAAAACAAAGAATGGAGCATGGTCTTGCAACCATAAAACAATCACAAAAAAGCCTCTCACATTGTGAGAGGCTTTTTACTTACTCAGTTGGATCTTTGCGCTTAATTAAGGGCTTAGGTACTGGTGGACGATCTTCAGAAAATCGAGGACGTGATGAATAACCACCGAAGTTATCACCATCACCAGTAGCTGATGGCTTGTATGGGCGATCGCTATAGGGGCGATCATATCTCCTTGGGGCAAACTTACCGCCACCGCTAGGGCGACCCTTTGACTGTGGACGACGTTTACCCTTATAAGGCACAATCCCAATAAATTCACCATCAATGATCGTTAATACATCACCTTGACGCTGAACATTGACACTCCAGAACTGTCCAACAGCATCAGTTGGCAACAACCCCGTTAGGCGAACTTTAAACTTGCTGTACTCTTTGACAGTTTTATCTTTTTGCTTATCAAATTTCTGCTCAGTGCGCCGAACCTTAACTATTACCGAATTATCTTCAATGGACTGGCTCGATATCTCACCACGCACAGAGAAGTAACCATCTTGGACATTAGGCTCAATTGGCACATCCGATCTACCAAGCTCTACAGGAGCCCACACCCCAGATATCTGTACATGCAGTTTACCTGCCTTGTCATTGGTACGTGGATACACAACCCATAAATAATCGCGATCGCCTTGCAAGCGCTTCTTAACAATCGAAATAATTTTGCCTAGTAATACTGCGTCAACCTGAGAGCCATCAGGCGTTAGAATATGCCCTTTAGCGCAATTATCAGCATTGGCAACATAGCGACCATAAATCACCCCGATCGCTCTATATTGAAACGGCTCCGTTGCATCAGGAATCGGTTGTAAACAAACTTTGTTTTCTTGAATATCTTCGTCACGGTTATATGTAGCCGATGGATAATCCGTTAAACGATTGATACTTGGTGTTTTAACTCTTGCAGAAGCAGGGATAACCTTAGCAACAGCTTTAGCTGGTTCTTCACTTGGCTGTACTAACTTCTGATCTTCAGGCTCAATAGACTCTGGAGATTTAGGAGCAATAACTTTGACAACTTCTAACTTAGGCAAATCTTTAATCGGAGGTTTAGGTGTAACAGATCTCGGTAAAAGCTTACTATTTGAGTCATCGGATTGACTGGGCTTATTGATTTTACTCATGTGAACCTCCAGAAAACTAAGGAGTCTAATGCGGACTAGACCTTACTGGGAAACCGCTAGAAAAATATGGCAATCAAATTCAAGTTTATCTTATACAAATTGTATGAAATAACCTCCAATTGATGGATATCTCAGTTTAACCTGAGATTAGCTTATATTTTTTAACTCTACCTAAAATAAATTCCGCAAAAAAAATGAAGTATTAGGTAGTCTAACTTATCCCCTTGCAAGCGTGCTTCATGGCTTTAGCGTAATTTAGCACAATTATAACTATTACCTGAAACAGCTTTAGCTAAGATAAAGACTTACATATCTTTTCAACTCTAAGCATACACTGTTCTATGTCAGACCAGTTAAAGGCTGTATATAATTTCCCAGCGATATCCATATAAACATTTAATATCTTAGTTCACAAACCGTCCTTTGCAAGTTGTTTCTAAGACATTATTACATTATCAATAGATGGACATAATTAAAAATCAAAGATAAAACCTATGGTACAGGCTGCGATTGAGTCATAGGTTTTGGAGCTTTATATTCAACTGCGCTCAGCTACTTAATAATTTGTACTGAACCTCAGATCGGCTTAATTTCAACCTAGCTCCTAGAAAGGGTTCGCCCTTTCTAGGAGCCACAACAGTAAAAGCCTTGCGAAGCAAGGCTTTTACTGTTGTGGCTTTTAAAATATAGCCTATGCCCTCAAAGGTGGAAGAGGAGGCACGCAACTCCTTCCATCCTTGGCTTGATCTAAAAAACAAAAGTTATAAGTAGCTGGGCGCAATAAATATAAAACCCTAAAAGAACTGCTGCGGCACTTCTCGTCATAACTTGATGCTTAGGTTTTGATTTGTCTTAATGCAAGTGACTACAGCTATAACACCTTCTTTTTCAGTCTTTTTTCTGTCAATGGTATTAAGGATTTACAAAGGATTTGCGATCCCCGCTAAATCAGCCCTTACGATACTTTTGTCCTCAAGTTCAGGAAAATTTACCTGAAACTTATCGACTAGAGGTAGATCGTATCTACCGATATTTCAATGGATGGAGAGGATTTTATGACATCTGACAAGCAAAATTTTGGACTGATTGGTTTGGCGGTGATGGGTGAAAACCTTGCTCTAAACATTGAGCGCAATGGTTTTTCGATGAGTGTTTATAACCGCAGTCGCGACAAAACCGACAAGTTTCTTGCCACTCGTGCGGCTGGGAAAAATTTCAAAGGCACATTTACGATCGCTGATTTTGTTGCATCGTTAGAGCGCCCCCGCAAAATGTTGATCATGGTAAAGGCAGGTGCGCCTGTGGATGCCGTAATCCAAGAACTAATTCCATTTCTAGATGAAGGCGACATCATCATTGATGGTGGTAACTCGCTCTATAACGACACCGATCGCCGCACGGTGGAGCTAGAGAAGATTAATTTGAAATTCATCGGTATGGGTGTGAGTGGTGGAGAAGAAGGCGCACTCAATGGACCGAGCATGATGCCAGGTGGTCAAAAATCTGCCTACGCAGAGATCGAGCCAATCGTGACGAAGATCGCGGCTCAAGTTGATGATGGTGCTTGTGTGACTTACATCGGTAAGGGTAGCGCAGGGCATTATGTGAAGATGGTGCATAACGGCATTGAGTATGGCGATATGCAGTTAATTGCTGAAGCCTATGATTTGCTCAGTAATGGTTTGGGGCTGTCCGCTAGTGAGTTACATGAAACCTTTACCGCATGGCGTAGTTCCGAACTCGATTCTTATTTGATTGATATTACGGCGGATATTTTCACTAAGGCTGATGATTTAACTGGGGATGCACTCGTCAATAAAATTCTCGATGCAGCAGGTCAAAAGGGAACAGGCAAATGGACAGTGCAAAGTGCTTTTGATTTAGGAGTACCGATCCCCACAATGATCGCGGCGGTGACAGCGCGGGTAATTTCTTCTTATAAGGAAGAACGGGTGGCTGCCTCGAAAGTACTGATCAGCTCGACCTCTGGTAAATATCAAGGCGATCGCCAAGAGTTTATTGATGCTGTGCGGGATGCGCTGTACTGTTCTAAGATTTGTTCCTATGCTCAAGGCATGGCGCTTTTGAGTGCCGCATCTCGTGACTTTGGTTATGACTTAAATCTGGGTGAAATTGCCCGTATCTGGAAAGGCGGTTGCATCATTCGTGCGGCTTTCCTTGACAAGATTAAGCTAGCTTTTCAGCGCAATCCTCAATTGCCTAACCTGTTAGTCGATCCCGATTTCAAACAAACCATCCTCACCAAAGAGGTAGCATGGCGCAAAGTGGTTGTGGCGGCGGCGCAGTTGGGTATTCCGATTCCCGCATTCAGTGCGTCTCTTGACTATTTCGATAGTTACAGACGCGATCGCCTACCTCAAAACTTGACACAGGCTCAGCGTGATTACTTCGGTGCACATACCTACGAGCGCACCGACAAGCCCAGAGGTGAGTTTTTCCACACCGAATGGATGAAGTAAAATTTACTTGAATATAAAAAAGGGCGCTTTGCGCCCTTTTTTATGCTCTAAATGCACTTAGGTACTGGGTAAGAATTTTAGCTGAATTATCGTCAAACCCAATATAAGGATCAGTTACAACAACTGGTGTGTTTGGTGCGTAATGTTCAGGAATATCATCAATTGCTACCCAACTGGAGCCTTCTGCTTGATTTTGTCTCAGATATTCCAAAACCTCCTGATGACGGAGAAACTGGAAATTGTGGATAATCGTAGTCTCTAAGAGAGGAGTTACACCAACTATCCGCGCTGTAATATCTGACGAAAAAAGTGGTGGGATTACTTCAAAGGGAAAAATTTCTCGCCACGAAGAGCTTATGACCACTCTTGCTTCAGTAAATTTCCGTAGAACATTTTCAAATTTCTCAAGACATTCAGGATCAAATTTCATGTAATCCTCTTGTGGAACTGGCTTGTCAAATTTTTTCTCTGGGACAAGCACTCCATCAATATCTAAGAAAATCCACATTGGTATTTGATAATAGATGTATCAATATTCATCATATTTGTATTAGCAGAATTGACACACCTAACAACGGACAAAATATTAGCGATCGGCTTGATGAGTGGCACATCAGTAGATGGGATTGATGCGGCGCTTGTAGAAATTTGCGATCGCCAAGGTATCCTTAGCACTAACCTAATCGCAGGGCATACCTATGAATATGAGGCAGATTTAAGAAGAGAAATCCTTGCCGTTTGTGCAGGTGAACCGCGATCGCTACAGCAAATATGTGAACTTGATGATCGCATTGCCGAGAGTTTTGCTAAAGCAGCTTTAGCGATTAGGCAGAAAGGCGATCAACCGCCAGATTTAATTGGTTCTCATGGTCAAACCGTATTTCATCGTCCACCCGCAGATCAAAAGATGGGCTATACGGTGCAACTGGGGCGAGGTGCAGTCATTGCAGAATTAACGGGAATTAAGACGGTCAGCGATTTTCGGGTTGCGGATATTGAAGTTGGGGGGCAAGGTGCGCCGCTAGTGCCAATGGTGGATGCTTTGTTGTTATCGCACCCTACTAAATATCGGGCTTGCCAAAATATTGGCGGGATTAGTAATGTCACCTATTTACCACCCAATGCAGGAGCAATTCCAGAGCAAATATTTGGGTTTGATAATGGGGCTGGAAATGTCCTGATGGATATGGCAACTCAGAAATTATTTGGTCAGCCTTTTGATCGGGATGGGGCGATCGCAAGACAAGGTAAAGCTAATTTAGATTTAATTAATCAATGGCTAGAGCAAGAATTTTTTCTCATTCCTCCGCCAAAATCAACGGGGCGCGAGTTATTTAGTCCTGTCTATTTAGAAGAACTTTTAGGGGAATGCCAAGATTTAGGTAATTACGATATTCTCGCCACGTTGACGGAATTTACGGCTAGGGCGATCGCCAAAAGTTATCGCGATTTTCTGCCTGTATTTCCTGAAGAGGTTTTAGTCGGTGGTGGTGGTGGACGCAATGGTTACTTGATGGAGCGCTTACAGGATTTGCTCAAGCCTGCGATCGTGCAACGTACTGATGACTTTGGTTTGAGTGGCGATAGTAAAGAGGCGATCGCCTTTGCGGTATTAGGATATTTACGAATTAAAGAGCGCTATGGCAATTTACCCAGTGTCACAGGAGCCAAGCGATCGGTTTTATTAGGTAAAATTTATCAATAGCGATCTTTTAAACATTAACTTTTACAGGTATCGAACAATGTCAAATAAAGATGCCATCATTAACGAGTTGCAATATATTCCCGAATCCAAGCTATCCGCTTTATATGATCTGATTCACTATTTTCGGCTTGGCATTAATAGCGAAATAGAACAAGAAGCTGATGAAGATCTCAAAATAGATAAGCATCAATGCTTAAGCACCATCCAAAAAATTAAACAGGAAGGTTTATCGGGCTTTACCGAGATTAATAATGTAAAAGCTTATATTCAAGATTTAAAGAATGAAATTAGTTAAGGATGGTGACTATACACGTAAAGAACGTAAATTCTTTAAAAAACGTCCTCATTTAACTGATAAGTATGGAGAAGTTCTAGAAAAGCTAAAAACTGATCCATTCGATCCATCGCTAAAAACACATAAACTAAAAGGGGATCTTAGCGAATTTTATGCCTGTAGCTTGACCTATGAATACCGAATTATTTGTATCTTTCTAATCCAAGATGAATGATTGTTTTCGTTGATATTGGTAGTCACGATGAAGTTTATTAATGCCAATAAAAAAGGGGGGCGCTAAGCACCCCCCTTTTTTATGCAAAGATTTATGCTTCTGCTTCTTCTTCGTCGCCAGTGATGATTTCATCATCAGCGTAGGCTTCTACTTCTTCAGCAGAGATTTCATATTCGATATCTTCGATATCGCCATGACGACCTTCGTAGATCGCATCGGCAAGCTTACCGACAATCAACTTGATCGAGCGAATTGCATCATCATTGGCAGGAATACCGATGTCAACGCTATCGGGATCGCAGTTGGTGTCAAGCAAAGATACGATGGGAATACGCAACTTTTGGCATTCTTGAACAGCGTTATACTCACGCTTGTGGTCAACGATGATCACGATATCGGGTGGCTTACGCATCAACTTGATACCACCGAGATATTTGCGGAGCTTTTCCATTTCGCGGCGCAGGGTGGATGCTTCCTTTTTAGGTAGGCGATCTAATGCACCACTTTCATCGCGACGTTCGAGATCCTTAAGGCGATCGACACGGGTTTTGATGGTTGTCCAGTTGGTGAGCATTCCACCCAACCAGCGTTGGTTGATGTAGTAGCTACCACAACGGGCGGCTTCTTGAGCAATCAGACCAGCAGCTTGACGCTTGGTTCCGACAAATAATACTTTCTTGCCTTGCTCGGAAGCTTGACGCAAGTATGCATAGGCTTCTTCGAGGTACTGTGCGGTTTGCACAAGGTCAATGATGTGAACGCCATTACGCTCGGTGAAGATGTAAGGCTCCATCTTGGGGTTCCAACGACGGGTTTGATGCCCGAAGTGAACTCCCGACTCTAGCAATTGGGCTAGGGTTACGACTCCCATTTAAGTTTTCTCCTGTGTTCGGGTTTGTCCTTGCGCCTGAGATGGAATTTGATATTTTTAAAATTTTGACTTTGCGAAATTTTAAAAACAAAAAACACCCGAAACCTCAAGCGTGTGTTTTTTAACAGCTTGTCTAGGATAACTCATAAGTTGCCTAATAGCAAAATAAGCGATCGCTAGTTTACAGGTTTAGCACGAGTAAATTTAACTCAGCGTAAGAGTTGCAAGACATACAGACTTGCATTCCAATTTCTGCGAGTGGCGCATGTCTGAGTTTGTTTTTTACTATGTGGAAATGAACTAATCAATCCATAGATGGACTACCAAAATAAGATCATAGGTAATTCAGGGCGACAATCCAATTGATTACCTTGTATCTCTCCATCAAAACCAATCTCAATACAATAATTTTTGCCTTCTCTTATGTTGAGAATATTGCTATCAATCACCGCTTGAAATTCTGGTGAAATATTATTTGCTGTAGGACTAACCATTGCTAACCGAGTTATTTCCCGCAAGCCATGGCTGTGCTCTATGGGCTGAGCTTTTTCGGGAGGATATTGATCTGGACGTTTTCCAAAAGGAATCTGGAAAAGCATTGGCTCATTTAATAAGTGACTATTTGTGCCTACAGCAATACTCATCGTTTCAGGTAAATAGGGTGGATGGTATGCCCAATGAGAAAATGGAACGGTTCCATTGCTCGCTGTTACTGACCGCAAGCAGATTCCAAAAGGACATGCAGTACCCTTGCGATTTTCCCATCTTTCCCCAAGATGAGTGCGGCGAATTGACTCAGATTTAGTCTCTTCGGAATTATGTACCCACAGCATTTCGATCATCGCATTGTGAAAGAAAAAACGACGGTTGGCTGTGCCTTGTCCTAGATGTACGTTAGCCGATCCTTCTATGAATCCAAAGGCTACTAAACGATCTGCTTCCCAAGCATTTATATCAGTACAGATAAAAATATGGTCGAGTTCAAATGCCATAGGTTTAAATCGTTCAAGCGCAATCAACTATTTTAATCCATTCAGATTGCAACGGAATGGTTAGCTAGCTTTTATACCAACTAGAACTGGCTGGAAAAAATGGTCATTAAGCTGAACCACTGAAACATAGCCGACCTCTTGCATTAGATGTGTTAGATGATGAAGGCTAATTGCGTAGTAGCGAGAATGCATTATATGGGTCTTTGCAGTCCTAAGCTGCTTATCCTCCTCAATAAAATACATTGATAAGTTATAGATATCACCTTCAAAATCCCAAACTTGAAATACTAAGTAACGTTTGCCAGCTTCTTCGCGAATTCCATAAGGCTTGACAATACCACTTCCTCTTTGCTCTTTTTCATAATCACGGATTGTTATTAAGCATCCTCCACCAGAACGAGTACAGAGATACATTTGTTCTAAGGCTTTTAAAATCTCCTCGTCATTCAGTAAGTGAGGGATTGAGTTGTCACACGAAATAACAATATCGAATTGAGCTTGATGACAATCGTACGCCGTTCGCATGTCGCAGACTGACAAATTGATATCAAGATGCCTTCGTTGGGCTTCTTCTTTAGCTCGTTCAATCTCTTTGGATGAGATATCTGATGCAGTCACTCGGTAGCCTTTGCTCGCCAAACCGATCGCCTGTGTGCCAATACCGCAAGATACATCTAGAATTGTCTGAATTGGTGTATCCCAATACTTTGCGATAATGGTAGATAGCTGGGTTGCCTGTCTCTCAATTGCTGATTCCCAATCACTGTAAATGAGGTGATAGAAGGGGGCGAGTTGATCATAAAAATCAAACATAAAGCAGTCTTAGAATTTGGGCGAATTTTACTTCGTTGTTTCTACAAATAACCTTTCAGGAATATCTCCACTAATCACCTAGTAAGCCCCTATGTATTAGAAGAGAAGAGTTTTAGCCTAATCAGACTATAAGTGGCATTATATAGAGACTTTCAGCAATTGAGCCGTAGTCTAGTCAAATTTTAGCTCTGGGTACATAACTAAACGAGAATAAGCCTTTTACGCATAGACTTTAGCCGCGATCGCCTATTTCTCTATCTAAAATCAAAATAGGCGATCGCTGATACAGTCTGACAGACTATCATTTTAGGCTGATTTTCAGATCAAACTCTTCCTTAAGTTGTAAAAGTGCCTCTGCATTCCCGCGAGCATCGTCTAGGGCATTGTGTGTATGCGCTGTTTTTCTCAAATGCTTGAAGTTCACAAAGGTATCTTTAACTAAACCTTTATAGAGTGAGCCTAAATTGCTTGATGCATATCCAAATGGATTATTACCACAAAAATGATGAAAGTACCAATTAATAAACTGCCAATCAAACCCGTTATTATCTGAGATAAAAAACGCTCTACCTGAAATTTCAGCTTCAATCCACAACGAAAAATTTTCCATTACTGTTTGAGGCTCCTCAAAGGTGAATGTCTCTTCACGGGTAAAACCACTGATTTGAAGAGCTTCTGGAATCCACTTCTCTGAAATTGGTTTGAGTTGTGCGTAAAATGTTTTGCTTAGCGAAGGCTCTACAACGATAGCGCCAAAGGAGATCATCGAGTAATCTCCTGGAATTGGACCATCAGCTTCTACATCAACCATAATGTAGCTCATCTAAATATCCTAAACAATCACATATAAATTTGTGAACCTCAAAGCAGTTTCCGCCTAATCACCTAAATCAGTGCACTAGGCAGAAACTTTCAGGCATTAACTAGGGACTCGCTAATTAATAAAGTACCAAAAAAGTAAATATGGAAATCTGAGTTTTTGTCAACTTAGGGATACTTTATTTTTGCGCTTGTTCCTGAGCTACATAAACTCACTCAACTAAATCCAAAAATAGGCAAGTTGAGACGAGATTTCGCAAACTTTTAGATTGGGTACATAACCAAGAATTATCAGTTTACGCTTGGACTTTGGTTGCGATCGCTTTAGCAATTTCCCTTAAAGCCTTAGCCGAAGCAGACTCAGGATGACCTAAGACAATCGGCACGCCGCGATCGCCACCTTCGCGCAGACTAATTTCTAGCGGCACGCAACCGAGCAGATCAACACCAAGCTCATCGGAAGCCTTCTTACCACCACCAGAACCAAAAATATCGTATTGCTTATCAGGCATATCGGGGGGAATGAAATAGCTCATATTTTCGACAATGCCTAAAACAGGAATACCCATATTTTGGAACATCCTCAAGCCCTTGCGAGAATCTAAGAGCGATACAGTTTGTGGTGTAGTTACGATCACGGCTCCTGCCAATGGTACAGATTGCGTGAGGGTTAGTTGTGCATCACCAGTACCGGGGGGCATATCCACAATTAAATAATCGAGTTCGCCCCAGTTTGCTTGATAGAGAAACTGCCGAATCACACCATTGAGCATTGGTCCCCGCCAAACCACAGGCTGATCCTTCGCAATCAAAAATGCCATCGAAATGATTTTCACACCATAGTTAAAGGCTGGCTCAACTACATCTGCACCATTTTCTGCTTTAACGACCTTCACCTGTGCAGCTTCTACTCCAAGCATTAGTGGCACGTTTGGCCCATAAATATCCGCATCAAGTAGCCCCACCTTTGCCCCCATATCGGCGAGGGCTACGGCAATATTGACTGATATTGAGGTTTTACCTACGCCGCCTTTCCCACTGGAGATAGCAATAATATGTTTTACGCCTTCGATACCTTGTAAGGCATTAGTTGGAGCTGCTGGAGTGGCGATCGCAGGGCTATTAGCAATCACCTTTACCCAAACATCGGTAACTGTTGCGATCGCCTTAATCGCAGTTTTACATTCTTGAATTAACGGGTCGCGTTTAGGACTATTGGGATCATTTAATAAAAGCGTAAAGCTGACTACCCCATTGGACTTGATCGCAATATCGCGCACCATGTCTAGTTCGATAATGCTTTTTTGGCGATCGGGATCGATAATTGGTGTTAATACGTCCTTTATCGCTTGCAAATCATGTAAATCAGCCATAGATTTAGAAAGTTAAAAAATTAAAGAAATTACTTAATACTGCCAAGATTTCATTAAAGCTCAAATAAGAACCAAAGTTATCGATAAAGATTTATGCTTATGGTGAAACATCCTCTTACAGCATTGGTTAAGTATTTCGTATCCCTCAATTATCAAAATAAATAAATCTCTAAGTCAGGAAATAAATCCATGAGTAATGAAGTAAAAGTTATCCAGCCTTCAGGCAGGCTTGATGTCACAACTGCGGCTGATTTCCGCCGTCAAGTCAATGATATTGCGTCAGCTACAAATTCTCCTAAGTACTTACTAGTTGATCTCCAAGAGATCACTTTTATGGATAGTTCGGGGCTAGGTGCTCTAGTTTCAGCTCTCAAATCAATCCGTAACAGTAATGGTGAAATGGTAATTTGTGGTGCTAATGATCAAGTGCAAATGCTATTTGAACTTACTAGTATGACTAAGATTTTTAAAATTTATCCAACCATTGATGATTTCAATGCAACCTTAAGCTAGAGGGGAGATCGGGAATAAAAAAGAAGCAGTGTTTAGGACTGCTTCTCAAGTGATAAATAACAAAGCCAATGCTATGAGCATTGGCTTTGTTATTTATTTGATTAAACTTCAGCCGTAGCTTCTTCTACTGCTTCAGCCACTACTTCTTCAGGAATTTCAGGCTCTTCCATAGCATCGGGAACTTCATAATCATCATCTACTGGAGGCAAGGGAATTTCCATTACCGCAGGAGGTGCATTTAGTTGTTCACGATACTTCGCAGCCATTTCTTCTGCCTTAGCGTAAACAAGTTGGGGATCACGCACCATGTCACCGGGTTCTGCCTCAAGTTGCTTGGTAGAGAGAGAAATCCGTCCACGCTCTGCATCGAGATCAATAATCATTACCTTCACTTCGTCATTGACGTTGAAGACGTTGTGAGGAGTTTCGATATGCTCGTGGGAGATTTCGGAAATGTGCAATAAGCCACTGACACCACCGATATCGATGAATGCACCGTAGGGCTTGATACCACGGACTACGCCGATGACGACTTCACCAACTTCGAGCTTGTTCATCTTGCGCTCGACGAGGGCACGGCGATGGCTGAGGACGAGACGGTTACGGTCTTCATCCACTTCTAAGAACTTGAGTGGCAATTCTTCGCCAACCAACTCTTCCTTAGGTTTGCGAGTGCTGATGTGAGATCCAGGGATAAATCCACGTAGACCTTCGATTCTGACCAGAGCGCCACCACGGTTGGTTGCGAAAATGAGTGATCGCACAGTTGCGTCTTCTGCTTGCAACTGACGTACACGTTCCCATGCTCTCATGTACTCGATGCGGCGAATCGAGAGGGTTAATTGACCTTCTTCGTTTTCGTCAGCGAGAATGAAAAACTCACGGGTTTCATTGTTCTGCAAAACTTCTTCAGGCTGGTCAACTCGGTTGATCGACATCTCCTGAATGGGGATGTACGCTGCTGTTTTTGCGCCAATGTCAATAAGTGCGCCCCTAGGCTCAATGCTAAATACCGTACCTGCAACAATGTCGCCGGGGCTAAAATGATAATCGTACTTATCTAAGAGTTTGGCAAAATCTTCATGTGTAAAGCCGACATTGGTGGTAGCAGTTTTTGTCCGATTGACCATAACTAAATTTATCCTTGTTCCTGTTCTCCTTGAGATTTTTTTGTTTCCTCCCGGAAATGTAAGAGCAGCAAGCTTTACAGCCTGTTGCGGTTTACATCCTATGTCTATATTTGGTGTTCCTAGCAAGAGAGTTCTAGTTCAACCTATAGTCATAGGTTTTTAATTATAGCGTAGTTCAGCTTTATCGCAAAAGTACTAGCAAATATTTTTTATTAATCGCGATCAGCATTAAAGAAATTTTGGTAACGCAGCGAAGCTGCGTTACCAAAATTTCTTTAATGCTTTTGCAACTTCACCATGAAAAAGCCATCCATATCATGTTCATGGGGCAGGACTTTTACCCAGCCGCGATCGCTGGCAAAATGCGCCGCAGGATTATCGGCAGTTGGTGGCACGATTTGCCAATCGGGATGATTTGCTAAGAACTTAGTAATTACTTCTTCGTTTTCAGCAGGATGGATCGTGCAGGTGCTGTAGACGATCACGCCTTCGGGCTTCACCCAATGGGTAGCCCGTTCGAGAATTTCTGATTGAGTTTTGGCTAACTTGTAGGGTTCGTCAGGGGTTTGTCGCCAACGGGCATCGGCATGTCGGTGTAATGTACCTAAGCCAGAGCAAGGCACATCTAATAAAACGCGATCGCATTTTGACCCGATTACTTTTTCTGCATCAAACTCACGGGCATCAATCTCAAGGGTTTCCACATTGGTGATCCCCAGACGTGCAGTATTTTGATCAACTTTTTTGAGTCGATTAGCAAGGCGATCTAGGGCGTAAACTTTGCCCGTATTTTTGAGGCGATCGCTAATATGCGTAGTCTTGCCACCTGGGGCAGCACAGGCATCAATAATGATCTCATTCGGTTGCGGATCTAATAGATAAGTAACTAACTGAGCGCTAGCATCCTGAACCGACCACCAACCCTCTTTAAATTTAGGCAATTGACTGACATCACCCGCACCTTGCCCCACACGGATACCATCGGGAAGATGGGGAATTGCCTCCGCAGAAATTTTTGCTTCGGCAAAGGCGGCGAGGACTTGATCCCTTGTGGCATGGAGCAGATTTACCCGCAAATCAAGATGGGGTGTTTGATTAAACCAATTACAAATATTTGCGATCGCTTCTTGACCAAATTCTTTTTGCCATAGCTCGATTAGCCATTCGGGGTAACTATAAAAGCTGGCGGGATCGCTAATATTAGCGAGGATATCTTCCTTCTCCTTGGCTCGGAGTATGGATCGCATGATCCCATTCGTAAATCCAGATAATCCCGTTAAATTATTTTCTTTAGCTAGCTCCACCGTCGTATGCACAATGGCTGAGGGCTTAATGCGATCGAGAAAACATAGCTGGTACACACCTATCTGTAGAATTATTAATAGATCTGGTGGTAATTTTGTGGTTGGTTTTTGTGAGAAGTTTTGCAAAACCGCTTGCAGGGTTTTTTGGCGGCGCGTACATCCATAAACTAACTCAGTGATCAGACGGCGATCGCTTTCTGGGAGAATTATGTTATTCTGGCGCGCACGAGAGAGCGTACAGTCGAGCGCAACATCAGCATATGCATTTCGTCTTTGAATAAGGCGGAGAGCTTCTAAAGCAATCTGTCGAGAATTCTTACTCGTCATCAGAGATTTATTTTATTAAAGTCAAGTTAAAGGGCATTTTTAAAGCTGTTTAATGGAGATATCCAAAATAATTGATGGCAGAATTAAAGAATTAGTAAAATTCAATGATTGCCCAGTAGACAAATGCAGCCATTATTTGGTATCTAAGAGCGTAGATTGAGGTGATTTTTAATCATCTGTTACAAAGCTGTAAAAAGGCTTTTATTTCGAGAAGGATTTGGTGATTATTGTGGGTGTGAGGAGCGGCAATGGTTGATACTGGTGTAAGAGTTAGGAGAGCAAAATTCCCGTCAGGGAGTAGCCTAGCACTTGGGTTAGCAATCGGTTTAATAAGTTTAATTGTTGGTGTCGATCTTTTCCTGCATCCAAATATAAGTTCTAGCCTGTTATTGCCTTTTACCTTTGGTGGTGGTGGAGTCGCATTCTTAGGAACTTTTGCTGTACCAGCTTTACGTCGCCTTAAAGCTGGGCAAATCATCCGTGAAGATGGACCTCAAGCTCACCTCAAAAAACAAGGTACACCGACGATGGGGGGGATATTCATTATACCTGTCGGGATCTTGTTAGGTTTAATTTGGTCTGGCTTTAACGACAAAGTAATTGCTTGCAGTTTACTCACCCTTTCCTTTGCATTTATCGGTTGGCTTGATGACTGGAAAATCTTGCGTCGTCACTCCAATAAGGGATTGTCACCTCGTGCCAAGTTATTATTACAAGCTGGATTTTCCGCTTGTTTCTGTGCTTGGTTAGGATTAACCCAAAATTGGCAGGCGATCGCCACGATTAATTTGCCATTGCATTTTGTCATACCGCTAGGATTACTGTTCTTTCCCCTTGCGCTGTTTGTCTTCCTCGGCAGCAGTAATGCCACTAACCTCACCGATGGTTTAGATGGTCTCGCAGGTGGTACGGGCGCGATCGCTTTGTTTGGGATGGGACTATTACTATTCCCTAATAACAAGGAACTTGCGATTTTCTGTATGTGTCTCAGTGGTAGCTATTTGGGCTTTCTCTGGCACAATCGCTATCCTGCTAAGGTATTCATGGGGGATACAGGTTCACTAGCACTAGGAGGCGCATTAGCATCTACCGCAATTCTCGGTAACTTGCTCTGGGCTTTCTTGATTGTGGGTGCAATTTTCATTTGGGAATCAATCTCGGTTATTGCACAGGTTTCCTACTACAAGGCAACCAAGGATGAAACGGGGATGGGTAAGAGGCTTTTTAGAATGGCTCCTTTTCACCATCACTTAGAACTAAGTGGATGGCATGAGTTACACGTAGTCAGAGCTTTTTATCTGACAGGCGGATTTCTTGTTGGAGTAGCTCTTTTGATTAGCAAACTTTAAATTCTTTGAATTTATGTTTCCTGAAGAGACGGTGCATAGCACCGTCTCTTTTTTTTTAGATATTATTTATTGAATCGCTAGCTGGGATATTAAAATTACCTTATTGCCTCCCCAAAACCTCGCTCGCAACCATAGCTAAACAAGTGGATAAGAAAAAAGTACTGCTGCTGTCTGCAAATCCATCAAATACTGATCGCCTGAGGGTAGAGGCAGAATTTCGAGAAATTGAGGAATGTTGTCAGAAGTCGAGTTTGCGCGATCGCTTTGCCATTGTTGCTAAGGGCGCAGTACGTATTGATGACCTACAGCCAATTTTGCTTCAGGAAGTTCCTCGCGTTGTGCATTTCTCAGGACATGGGGCAGCCGAAAATGGTCTGGTTTTAGAAAATGATGTGGGGGATTGGCAACTTGCGCCGACGGAGGCTTTAGCAGAATTATTTCGGATTTTGCAAAATGGCATCGATTGCGTGGTGTTGAATGCTTGTTTCTCGCAGGTGCAGGCGGAGGCGATCGCTCGCTATGTGCCTTATGTGTTGGGGATGAATCAGGCGATCGGGGATGTGGCGGCGATCGAATTTGCTAAGGGCTTTTATGGGGCTTTGTTTGAAGGGAAATCAGTTAAGGATGCCTTTGATTTAGGTAAAAATCTCATTGCCTTAAAAAATATTCCTGAAGCCCAAACGCCTGTGCTGTTAGAACGCAGTTATGAAAGTCAGGTATTACCGAAGGTGAATCTGGTGATCGAGGAACCTGAGGGGGCAGTAAGGATTGGCTCACAATTTTATATTCCGCGATCGCCTCAACAGGAGCAATGCTTTAAAGCGATCGCCATGCCCCATGCCCTACTGCGCTTAAAATCCCCTGACCGCATGGGTAAGTCTTCGCTATTGGTACGAGTCTTAGAAGAGGCTAGGCGGCTGGGTAATCGCACCACATGGCTAGATTTGCAAAAGTGCGATCGCCGCTTTTTTGAAAATATGGATCGATTCTTGCAGTGGTTTTGTGCGGTGATTGGACGCGATTTTGGGGTGAAGGCGAAACCGACCGATGATTGGGATGAGATGTTTGGCGCAAATGGTAACTGTGAGGAATTTTTTGAAAGATATTTATTGAATGATGATGACGATCGCCCGTTGGTGATTGCGATCGAAAATTTGGATCGTATCTTTCTGCATGAGGCGATCGAGGTGGATTTTTGTGGTTTGCTACGCGGTTGGCATGAGCAGGGCAAACACGATCGCACATGGGGCAAGTTGCGGCTAGTGCTTGCCTATTCAATGGAATCTTTTACAACTAAGGATATTAATCAATCTCCATTTAATGTCGGTACACCCATTGATTTGGATGAATTCACAACTGCACAAGTTGATGAGCTTGCAGAACTGCATGGTTTATCAACATCTCAAATAGAACCTATCACTGAATTGATTGGTGGACATCCCTATCTAATACGACTCGCTTTCTATAATTTAGCTAGTGGCGCAAATTCCCTTGAGCAAATCATTCAAAGTGCCTCGACAGAAGTAGGGCTATTTGGGAAACATCTCACCACTCGTTTAGCGAAGGTGGAAAGAGATGCTCATCTTACGGAAGTTTTGCGATCGCTGGTTAATTCACCGCAACCAATCCGTTTTGATCTGGCGACTACGTCAAAATTAGATGGAATGGGTTTAATATTACGCACAGAAACAGGTGTGATTATTCGTAATGAATTATATCGTCGTTATTTTTGCGATCGGTTATAGATTAGAAATAGCACTAAACTGAAATTAGCATAGTCCTCAAAAGTAAAACTATGACTCAAATTACCGTTCAAACTCAACTTCCCTTTGAGCAGCTTATTCAAACTGTAGAGCAGCTAGATTCGGCTGAGCTAGAACAATTAATTGCCCAAGCTATTAGGGTTCAAACTAAGCGCAAAATTCTGAGCTTGCCAAACGATCAATCTCTACTATTGCAACAAATTACTCAATGTGTTCCTACTCATCTCCAAGAACGCTATGACTTGCTTATTGGTAAACGTCAAGAGAACACTTTGACGGATGAGGAATATCAAGAGTTAATTAAATTAGGAGAACATATTGAAGCGATCGATGTTACAAGATTAGAAAATTTGACCGAACTTGCGAAACTTCGGCAAATGTCTTTAAATTCTGTAATCGAGGAATTTCAACAGGAAATCACCCGCCATTATGACTAATGCAAGCTCTTTCAATTATCAAGTTGGTGGTAGTCTCCCTGCGGATGCGCCTAGTTATGTGGAGCGACAATGCGATCGCGACTATTACGACTTACTCAAAGAGCGTAAATATTGTTATGTGTTTAACTGTCGGCAGATGGGGAAGTCGAGTTTGCGGGTGCGGGTGACGCATAAGTTGCAAGCAGAGGGGATTGTCTGCGCGACGATCGATCCACAGAAGATTGGGGTGGAGGTGACTTGCGAGCAGTGGTATGCCAGCGCGATTCGGAGTTTGGTGGGGGATCTGGATTTAAAGAATAAGTTTGATTTGCGGAGTTGGATTAGGGAACGGGAATTGCTGTCGCCTGTGCAGCGCTTTGCAGAATTTATTGAAACAGTCGTGT
Source organism: Pseudanabaena sp. Chao 1811 (assembly GCF_027942295.1). Taxonomy (NCBI): domain Bacteria; kingdom Bacillati; phylum Cyanobacteriota; class Cyanophyceae; order Pseudanabaenales; family Pseudanabaenaceae; genus Pseudanabaena; species Pseudanabaena sp. Chao 1811. The sequence continues at coordinate 861,668 of NZ_CP101416.1, read as the reverse complement.
TGCAGGAGATTGATGCGCCGATTGTGATTTTTGTGGAGGAAATAGATCGCCTATTGAGTCTCAAGTTTGGGATGGATGATTTCTTTGGTTTGGTGAGGTCATTTTTTGAAGATCGTCCGACTAAGACTGAATATAATCGCCTCACTTTTTCCTTTTTGGGGGTGGCGACACCGACGGACTTGATCCAGAGTCATAATACTTCAGCGTTTAATATTGGCTATGCGGTGGAGATGGCGGGGTTTACGCTAACGGAGGCTTTGCCTTTGATGCAGGGGTTGGCGAGTAAGGTGGCGAATCCTCAGGATTATCTAGCTGAGGCGGTGAAGTGGACGGGGGGACAGCCTTTTCTAATTCAGCGATTGTTGGGAATGATGGAGAAGGAGTTAGCAGGAATTGCCCCACCTGAGAATATTGCGGGCTGGGTTGAGACTCTAGTACAGGAGCGGATTGTCACGAATTGGGAATCGCAGGATGCGCCGCCACATTTGACGACTATTAGGGATCGCGTGATTAGTGTGGAAGAGAAGTTGCGGGGGCGAATGTTGGGTTGCTATCAGCAGGTATTGGCGGATGGGGAGTTGGAAGATGATCGCAGTGAGGAGCGATCGCGGTTACGGTTGACGGGGTTAGTGGTGCGACGGGATGGGAAGTTGATTTCCTATAATCCGATCTATGCGGCTGTATTTGATAACAAATGGGTGGAGGGTCAGTTAGCGGATTTGCGTCCAGAGTTTTATGCTTCGGCGTTTCGGGCTTGGCGGGATGCGGAGGAGGAGCAGAATCAGGGGTTTCTGTTGCGGGGGCAGGCGTTGGAGGAAGCGGAGGTTTGGGCGCGAGGGAAGAAGCTTAGTGATATAGATGAGCAGTTCTTGCGGGAGAGTCGGGAGCTTGAGAGGTTAGAGACAAGTCAACGGTTGGCGGCGACGGAAGAGGCAAATGCGATTTTGGTTGAGGCGGAACGGAAGGCGAGAGATCGCGTTAAGGTGGGTTCGGTGGTGTTGGGGCTGATGTTGTTGTTGGCGGCGGCGGCGGGGGTGTGGGCTACGCGATCGGTGAATGAGTCAAATGTGAAGGTTGCTGATACTCAGAAAGAGGCTGAGACTAAAGTGAAGGATGCTGATCGTCAAGTAGTTTCGGCAAAGCAAGAGGCTGAGCAGATTGGGAAGAATGCAGAAAAAGAAAAGAGGGATGCTGCTCAAAAGGTGAGGGATGCAAATGAGAATAAGAAAGAGGCGGATCTGAAGGTTGAGGAGGCGAAGAAGAATCTAGAGTCAGCTAAGGCTGAGGCGGCGCAGGTGGCGCAGGACTCGGCGGAAAAGGTGGCGGATGCCCAAGCGAAGATTGCGGATGCGGAAGGGAAGGTGAAGGTTGCCTTAGCGGAACAGGCAAAGGCGGCGGCGGCGGTGAAGAATGCCAATGATGATATTAAACTTGCTGATGTTAGAATCAAGAGCCTAGATGCGAAGGCAGATTTTCAGGGGGAGCAGGGATTTGAGGCTTTGTTGAAGGCGGTTGTTGCAGGGCATAAACTCAAGGGCTTAGGTCTTGAAGTCGCTAAACGCGATAAGGCAAATACGCAAATGCTGGTGACGGCAAATTTGTTGCGATTTGTCTATGGAGTTCAAGAAAAAAATCGAATGATTGCCCATAGCTCTACTGTCAGTAGCGTAGCCTTTAGTCCCGATGGCAAGACGATCGCGACTGGAAGTTGGGACAAAACCGTCAAATTGTGGAATCTGGAAGGAAAAGAAATCCAAACCTTCAAAGGGCATAGCGATACTATCAGTAGCGTAGCCTTTAGTCCCGATGGAAAGATGATTGCGACGGTCAGTAATGACAAAACCGTGAAATTATGGAATCTGGAAGGAAAAGAAATCCAAACCTTCAAAGGGCATAGCGCTAGGGTCAGTAGCGTAGCCTTTAGTCCCGATGGCAAGACGATCACCACTGGAAGTTCTGACAAAACCGTGAAATTATGGAATCTGGAAGGAAAAGAAATCCAAACCTTCAAAGGGCATAGCGCTAGTGTCAATAGCGTAGTCTTTAGTCCCGATGGCAAGACGATCGCGACTGGCAGTGGGGACAACACCGTCAAATTGTGGAATCTGGAAGGAAAAGAAATCCAAACCTTCAAAGGGCATAGCGCTAGTGTCAATAGCGTAGTCTTTAGTCCCGATGGTAAGACGATCGCTTCTGGCAGTTATGACAGCACCGTTAAATTGTGGAATCTGGAAGGAAAAGAAATCCAAACCTTGAGAGGGCATAGCGATAGTGTCTTGAGCGTAGCCTTTAGTCCCGATGGAAAGATGATCGCCTCCGCCAGTTGGGACAGAACCGTAAAATTGTGGTCTCTGGATGGGAAAGAACTTCAAGCTCTGAAAGGGCATGGTGATTCTGTCTATAGCGTGACCTTTAGTCCCGATGGAAAGATGATCGCCTCTGGAAGTTGGGACAACACCGTGAAATTGTGGTCTCTGGAAGGAAGAGAAATCCAAACCTTCAAAGGGCATAGCAATGTTGTCAATAGCGTAGCCTTTAGTCCCGATGGCAAGACGATCGCCTCTGGAAGTTGGGACAACACCGTGAAATTGTGGAATCTGGAAGGAAAAGAAATCCAAACCTTCAAAGGGCATAGCGATACTATCAGTAGCGTAGCCTTTAGTCCCGATGGCAAGACGATCGCGACTGGCAGTGGGGACAACACCGTCAAATTGTGGAATCTGGAAGGAAAAGAAATCCAAACCTTCAAAGGGCATAGCGCTAGGGTCAGTAGCGTAGCCTTTAGTCCCGATGGCAAGACAATCGCCTCTGGCAGTTATGACAACACCGTCAAATTGTGGAATCTGGAAGGAAAAGAAATCCAAACCTTGAAAGGGCATAGTGGCTGGATCACTAGCGTCGCCTTTAGTCCTGATGGCAAGACGATCACCATTGGCAGTTTGGACAAAATCGTCAAATTGTGGAATCTGGAAGGAAAAGAAATCCAAATCTTCAAAGGACATAGCAATATTGTCTGGAGCGTCGCCTTTAGTCCCGATGGCAAGACGATCGCCACTGGCAATTCTGACAACTCCGTCAAATTGTGGAATCTGGAAGGAAAAGAAATCCAAACCTTCAAAGGGCATAGCGATAGTGTCTGGAGCGTCGCCTTTAGTCCCGATGGCAAGACGATCGCCTCTGGTAGTTATGACAGCACCGTCAAATTGTGGAATCTGGAAGGAAAAGAAATCCAAACCTTCAAAGGGCATAGCGATAGTGTCTTGAGCGTAGTCTTTAGTCCCGATGGCAAGGCGATTATATCCACCAGTTTAGACAACACCGTCAAATTATGGAATTTAGATTTTGATGACTTGATGGCGAAGGGTTGCGCGTGGCTCCATGACTATCTCGTTAATAACCCCAACGCCAGTGATGAAGACAGACAGGCTTGTGGCATCCCTCCAAGGCAAAAGTAAAAAGGTAAAAGGAAAAATTTGTAGGGGTTTTGCATTTGCGCCACCATTCCCCAACACCCCACATAAACCTCCATTCGCAAATGCAGAACCCTCTTCGCCTTCATCGATCGCTTGTCCCTGCGTTGTCAGGTGTTGGGCATAGCATTCCCAAATCAAGGGAACCTGAGAATTTAGAAATTGTCGCGGAAATGCTATGCCCCTACGAATGTTTACTAATCCCAATACTATAGATAAAGATATAATCGATATAAAAATCATATCCACTAACCTATGCCTATCACCCTCCAACCCGAACAAGAGCAATTCATTCAGACCCAGCTTGCCACAGGACGCTACACCAACGCCACAGAAGTAATTGCCGAAGCATTGCAACTTCTAGAAAAACGCAACCATTACGATCGCTGGGTCGAAGAACTCGGCAACAAAATCGACATAGCCGCCGCAGAACTAGATCTCGGTGAAGGTATTGATGGCGAAACAGCTATTAATCAGCTTCTATCGCATCATTGATGAAAACATAGAAATTATGCGAGTGATTAGAGGCGATCGCAATCTAGAAGCCATGTTTGAGTAAAAATTGTAAACTCTTCTCAAACCAGAGCAAATTATCAGGAGTGACTCATGGCAACCTTAACCATTCACCTACCAGATGACAAACACCTCAGACTAAAAAAACTCGCTGAGAGTCAAGGCTTGAGCATCAATAAACTCATCGCAGAACTTTTAGCGATCGCTCTTGTCGAATTTGACACCCATACCAGAATTAAACTGTTAGCTGCCAAAGGCGATCGGGAATTAGGTCTAAAACTACTTGATAAATTGGATGCCTTGACCAAATAAAAGGAACTAATGCTTAAGAGACGAATTAAAAAACTATCGCAAGCATCGTAACGAACAGATTTCTGTGATTATGCCCAAATTATAAAGTGGCTTTTTTGTAGTAAGCTAGAGACTATATGAAAGGGAGTAGCTACTGACGACTAATTGTTGATGCTCGATAAACTAGAGCTTAATTAGTTAACAGTCAGTCCACTTGAGTCAACATACTGTCTTAACCGACTGGTTCAAGTGACAAGTTTTATTTAGAGATATCTAAAAGCTTGGCAGCGAGACTTTCACTGAGTTCACACCTGATGTGAGCTTGGTGAGGTCTTTGCATATCTCTTCAAGCTCGCTCAGGACTTTTCAAAACCTGAAGGAGTTTGCCAGAGTGCTGACCGCTTTTACAGCAAGTTTATTATTAATTACGATCTCGGAATTGGGCGATAAGACCTTTTTTATCGCTGTGATTTTGGCAATGCGTCATTCTCACCGCACAGTATTTTCATCGGTGTTGGCGGCTCTTGCTTTAATGACAGTGCTGTCAGTTTTATTGGGACAAGCCGTTGCTTTGTTACCCAAAATCTATACCCACTATGGGGCGATCGCTTTATTCCTGATCTTTGGCATCAAGTTAGTTTACGATGCTTCCAAGATGCCAGCAAAATCAGAGGAAGCAGTAGTCAATGAAGCAAAAGAGGCTATAGATACTCAAGATTCCCCCAATTCCATCTCTAAATTACCCATTGTCGGTAAATTTTTGGGCAGTATTTTATCGCGCTATCCTTGGCTAGGAGTATGGACTCAAGCCTTTGTGATGACCTTTGTAGCAGAATGGGGCGATCGCACTCAAATTAGCACGATCGCTTTAGCGGCAGCCTATAATCCTGTTTTTGTGACCCTCGGCGCGATTTTAGGTCATGGCATTTGCACAGCGATCGCCGTAATCGGAGGTCGGCTGATTGCAGGCAGAATTTCCGAACGAGTGATTACAGCGATCGGGGGAGTCCTGTTTATCATTTTTGGCGTAACTGCCTATTTTCAAGGAGTATAGTCTTGAGACCGTGAGATGGGGGACTTTTATGTTCCTCTCTACTTTGGTCTTGTCAGTTGCAATCACTGTAAGGCTTATGCTTAAAGTAGTTAGATATATAAGTGAGTTCGATAAAATTTGAAAAAGCGTTTAGATGTTTTATTGGTTGACCTAGAGCTTGCCCCATCACGGGAGCAGGCTCAAAAGTTTATCCGTGCTGGTTGGGTGCAGGTTAATCAACAGGTGATTGATAAACCGGGGACTGAGGTTAAAGATGATGCGGCAATTTTGGTGAAGCAACAATCGCCTTTTGTGTCCCGTGGTGGTGAAAAGCTAGCGGGAGCCTTGGCTAAGTTTGGTATGGACTTACGCGATCGCACCTGCTTTGATGGCGGGATCTCAACGGGTGGATTTACGGACTGTATGCTGAAGCAGGGAGCCGCTAAGGTCTATGGCATTGATGTGGGTTATGGTCAGGTAGCTTGGGAAATCCGTAGTGATGAGAGGGTAGTATTGCGCGAGCGTACTAACTTGCGGCATCTCACGGCTGAGGACTTATATGCTCCTGAAGATATCGTTCCTGACTTTGCCGTTTTAGACTTGTCGTTTATTTCCCTGACCAAAATTTTGCCTGCATTGTGGAATTTATTGCGATCGCCCCGCGAAACTTTACTGCTCGTTAAACCCCAGTTTGAAGCAGGTAAAGGACAAGTAGGCAAAAATGGCATTGTGCGCGAACCCAAAATTAGGGCTGAGGCGATCGCTAATGTATTAGCCACTGCCCAAGGTTTAGGATGGCAATTTCAAGGCTTAACCCCTTCACCGATCCAAGGTCGCACTGGTAATTACGAATATTGGCTCTGGCTAAGTGAGCAATCTTCGGAAACAATTATTCCTAGCTTTGAGGAGATTTTATCTATCGCCAATCTTCAGTAGTAAGGTAGTTATTAACAATTTAAATAATGGTAGTGAGGAGCTAATCAGGGAATGCTAAATACAACTGATGCAAATTATTGCTAAACGTTAATGTCTCCACTAAAAAAACTTAGCGATCGCCCACCTATTCATCGCATATCACTCCAAACAGTTCTGATTGTTCCTTTTGTCCTGCAAATCTTTGTTGCTGTTAGTATGGTGGGCTATCTGTCCTTTCGCAATGGTCAAGAGGCTATTAATCAATTAGCAAACCAACTGGTCGGTGAAGTTAATGATCGGGTTCATCAACATTTGGATTCTTACTTAGCTACCCCTCACCAAATTAATCAAATTAACGCGGATGCTGCAAGAAGTCGAATTTTAAACCTCAAAGATCTAGAAGCTACAGGACGTTACCTATGGCAACAAATGCAGGTTTATAAAAGTCTCAGCTACATTTTTTATGCCTTGCCAAGTGGGGAATATAGTGGTGCAGGACGCTGGGTAGATGGTGGGATGACTACCATTGATGAGGTGTCACCACGCACTAATTATCAGGATTATAGTTATGAAACAGATGCGCGGGGCAATCGCCAGAAATTAATCTTTAAAGGGATGTATAAACCCTTGTCAGAGGACTGGTATCTCAGTGCAGTCCGCACAGGTAAACCAGTGTGGAGCAGAATCTACAACTGGGATAATTCACCCGAATTTATTTCCATTAGTGCATCACTGCCTTTGTATGACGATCACCAGAAACTAATTGGTGTTTTCGGTTCAGATTTTCTACTTTCTAATATCAGCAAGTTTTTAAAAAACTTAAAATCTAGTCAGAAGGGGAAAATTTTCATCTTAGAAAGAGATGGCAATATTGTTGCAAGTTCTAGTGAAGAACTACCCTTCGTCTTAGTTGGTCAGACCGCAAAGCGCTTGAGTGCTTCTAAAAGTAGTGATCCACTAATTCGAGGAGCTATTACAGACTTACAAAGAAAGATCGGAAAGCTGCAATCCATTAAATCTGACCAGTACTTTGATGTGCAATTGGGAAGAGAGCGCTACTACGCTTTGGTCAGACCTTGGCAAGATCAATATGGACTTGATTGGTTAGTCATTGTTATTATTCCTGAATCTGATTTTATGGAGCAAATCAATACCAATACTCGTACTAGTCTTTTACTGTGTTTAGTAGCTCTCGCGATCGCAACTATTCTGGGCATCTACACTTCCCGTTGGATTGCCTATCCAATTCTCAAATTACAGCAAGCCAGTGAAGTAATCACCAATGGCGAACTCGATCACAGTGTGGAAGTTAAAGGTATCTATGAGATCGAAAGATTAGCGCGATCATTCAACCAAATGACCGTTCAACTCAAATCATCTTTTAGTGAACTTGAAAATCGGGTTGCTGAACGCACTGAGTCTCTACAACAGGCTAATCTGAGGCTATTGGAGTTAGCAAATTCAGATGGACTTACTCAAATTCCCAATCGTCGCTATTTTGATAATTGTCTGACAAAAGAGTGGCAGCGGCACTTGCGGGAACAGCAATTTCTGGGATTAGTAATGTTAGATATTGATTATTTTAAATCCTATAACGACTACTATGGACATCAAGGTGGTGATGCTGTTCTATCAAGAGTGGCTCAAACAATTAATCAGAAACCTAGACGCACTTCTGATTTGGTTGCTCGATACGGGGGCGAAGAGTTTGTGGTGATTTTGCCCAATACTTCTATAGAAGGGGCTTTTAAGTTTGCAGAACTAATCCGAGAATCCGTTCTATCACTGGAGATTCCCCATGCTAGGTCGGAGGTAAGTAAATATGTCACCTTGAGTTTAGGAGTAGCAGTGATGATACCAAATTCAGAAAATAAACCTGAAGATCTCATTGCCAAAGCTGATGCAGCCCTATATCAATCTAAAAAGCTAGGGCGCAATCAAAGTTATGCCCAAAATCTTTAAGGCTATAGTAATGAAAGAGATAAAAAACCCAAGATACAAGTAGCCGCTACTTGTATCTTGGGTTTTATTGCCTGAATAACCCTAAAGGAATTGTCTTGCTCTGATTTCTTGCTTACCATGCCGAAATGCAAAACTAAAGAGGCGATTACCCGTGATTTTTTCTAACTTCGCGATCGCCTCTTGTTCTCGATATGTCCAATTAAAACCAGAGCTAATCTCATACTCGGACAATGACACTTCCACAATCTTGTTTGGCTTCTGCAAGAAAGAAGCACCCATAGGGTGCTTCTTTACTATGGTTTAGATTTGGCTTCGATCGCTTCCAATCGACTCTTGAGGGATTGATTATCCTTCCGCAATTGATCGAGTTCTTCGCGTAGTTGCTTTAAGCCCGCATCCTTGCCGATCGCCTTTTGGACACGCTGAATTGCTTCATCGGCAACCCGCCGTACCCGACCATCGGGCGTAGAGTCGGATAGCGATCGCAGCACACCTATTGCCCCAGCACTATCGATTTGTCCCAAAGCTCCAACCACTGCCATTTGGGTTAAAAAGAACGTCTCTTGGGAAATGACCTGTAATCGATTGAGGATTTTCTCGGTTTTGGGTTTAGTCTGCGACTTACCAATTGCACCAAGGGCGCGAATGGAGGCTAGGCGTAAGGGCTGCGGTACATCGGGTTCCGTATATTTGAGGATGGTTTCTAGTGCCTCATCGGATTCCTTGATTTTGGCTAAACCTGCGATCGCGCCTGAACGAACTACTTCATTCCAACCTGCGCGTTCTTTGAGAACTGTCTGCAAGAGTTTGACCACCTTAGAAGGTTCCCGTTCGTGACTCAAGGCGGCGGCTAATTCACCTGTCAATCTAGCAGCAGTAGCTTCGACGGTATAGCTAGGATCTCCCTTTTTAATTAAGGGCTTAATCAAATCCAAACTCTTCTGCACTTTGTTCTGTGCTAAGCCACTGAGAACCGCATTTCTCACCTTCGCATTGGGGTCTTCCAATCCCTTAGCCAAGGCTTCAAAGGCTTGATCGAGCTTAATAGAGGCAAGATTATCGGCAATTTCCACACGAACACCCCAGAAGGGTTCATCGAGCAAGGCTTGACCGAGGGCTTTCACCGCCTCTAATCCGCCTTTCTTTGCCAAAGCTTCCGCCGCTTGGATACGGGCAAGGGGATCGGGGTCAGACTGCAAGCCTGCCTTCAGTTCCGCAACACCATATTCAAGGGTGACTTGTTTGAGATAGTGATTGCCTTGATCGAAGCTAATATACTTGGGCTTAGTCTTTAAGGGGAAATAGAAAGCCTGTTCTTTCTCAAATACGCGCACTTTGAAAACCTGCGATTCCGCAGCATCTTCAAATCCAAAACCAATGGGAATCTTTAAGTCAAAGAGTTCATCCTGAGTTTGGGAAACTGTGACTTTCGCCAAGTTATTATCGCCATCCCAGCTATAGCCCACCTTATATTCAGGATGTCCACCACGGAAGACATATTGATCGAAGAGGAAGAGAATATTGCGTCCTGTGGCTTCCTCGATCGCCCTTAATAAATCAATGGTCTCGACGGTTTTGTGGGCATTTGTCCGCACAAAATGATGAATCGCTTTCCAGAACAAATCATCGCCGAGTTCAGTTCGCAGCATATGGTAGACACAACCACCCTTCTCGTAGATATGGCGATCGTATAGCTCGATCGCCTCACGATAGACATGAGTTACCATCGGACGACGATAGCGATCGCGATCTTCCGCCAAATAGCTTCTAGCTTCCCCCAGACGATAATAGGCAGCTTCTTCGGCTCCGTACTCATGATCTGTCCAAAGCACCTCCGCGTAGGTTGCCGCCCCTTCCTTAACCCATGCGTGTGACCAATGCTTAATCACCACCAGATCGCCAAACCATTGGTGCGCCAATTCATGGGCGACAAGGCTTTCGCTAGAGCGATTATCCAGTGCGGCTCTCTGGTCTAAAACACAGCGATCGGTTAATAAAGTTGCGGAAGTATTTTCCATCCCACCAAAAATAAAGTCCGCTACACAAACTTGAGCATATTTCGGAAAGGCGTAATCATAGCCATACTTCTCACTAAAAAATTCAATCATGCGTGGGGTTTTTCCCATCGTTAAGATTGCTTCTTCAGTCGTGCGAGACTTATCTACATAGTAGGTAACGGGTTTACCTTTCCATTCATCTTGCACTTCGACAAAATCACCGATCGCTAAGGTCATCAAATAACTAGGATGGACTTCCTTTTGATACCAGTGATAAATTTTCTCTTTTTTCTGTTCCTTAACTTCAATTAATTCCCCATTGGAAATTACGTTAAATTCCTTGGGTACACGAATGCGAATTTCGGAAGTTGCTAATTGTCCGGGATAATCAAAGCAAGGGAACCAATAGCGGGAGTCTTCATCTTCGCCCTGAGTCCAGACTTGTGTGGGTTTATCAGGTTGATGCTCCGTGGGCTGGACAAAGTAAATACCGCGCTGAGGTTGTACAGCAGCATAGGTGATCGCAATCTCAATGGGCACATTTGCCTTAGTGGGTTCATTGAGATAGATTTTTAGGAATTCGCCATCATAGTCAAACTTGCTCTTGGTTTTGTCGGGATCGGGCTTAGCTTCGATTTGATCGGTGACTGCCACCGAATCAATCCGCAAATTCACCGCATCTAAAGTCAAATCCATGATGCCATCACGCACAGGACGCAGGCGGATTTTGGTAGTTCCTGTAATTGTTTGCTGGGGAATATCCAGAACTAAGTCGAGGGCAATATGCTCCACCTGTCCGGGGCGATCGGGGTTATAATGAGGCTTCGCGCCTGGAAGTTGAAAAGATTTATGTTTCTTCGATTTGTCACTTTCTCCATCCCAAAATCCTAATTCTGAGGCTAATTCTAAATAGCTATCCCAAGATTTGCGGGTCATAAAACTCGATCTCTAATACTTGCCTTGATTTCACCATAGTATAGCAATCTCAAAAAAGTTGGGAGAATAGTAGATTAATGAGAGATGGCTATATTGCCAAAATTTTCTAAAGTAGTATTTATGTGATGGCTTAAGTCATATAAACCAATTTCTTTTTTCATATATTCCAAAATAGTAGAAGCCACAAAATAAGCAAAATTTACAGGTACACAATTAGGGACTGATAAGCTAGCTAATTGGGGATAGGTGCTTAAATGCCTATTTCATACCGACAAAAAAGACGCAAGTACGTCGATCACGTTTTAACTATCTAGCGTCATATTCGTGAGTTTTATTGTAGAGAATTTATTTGAGGTTTACACGCTTTACAATAAAACTTCTATAGCCAAAGGGAACAGCTTTTGCTTCAAATACAATTTTAGAGATTGATCGTGGATCAACTTGTGGGAAATTACTAACTAGAAGCTCAAAAGACAATTCGTTTGATCTTTCAGGATTGAATGGCTTTCCTTCTTCTCTTTGAAGCAGTTTTGGGTAGCTATTACCTCGTGTGTCAGTGATCCATAGATTTACGAATCTTTGCCCAGTTGCAAAAATCACGACTGCCTCTATCTTTTCGAGAGAGGTCTTTTCTATCTTACTTCTAGTTTGTTCGGATAATATTAAACCAACTCCAATGTCTCTTGTAGAAGTATCTAGGTTATAATTTACTTCATAACCACTAAAAAGTGCTAGATTTTCCTGCTTAGCAATATTGTCTTTGAAGATATCTAATTCTTTTATAAGCTCCTTGTTCTTGTCGGATAACTCTTTGTTCTTGTCAGTCAACTCTTTGTTCTTATTCTCAAGCACTTTTTTTTCTTCTTTCAGTTCTTTCTGGCTAAGAAAGTCTCCTACAGGTTTTGCCCACCATGGAGAGGTACCTCCAGCTAAAAGAAGCACAAAAGCTCCTATTAAAGCACTTTTCATACTATCATTGTTTTTTGTAGAGTCCAATAATTCTTTATCATCCATAAGTTTTCTTTTTCATTAATCTAAGAACATTGGAAAATTAAAATCACTACTTATACGAAATAATTGTAGACTAGAGAGCTACTATAGCACCTAAATTATTAGGAAATAGTTTGTTGTTTTAATAGATGTTTGAGGGGATTGAAAAGATAGCGTGCAATTTGATAAAAATCTTAGGAAATTCAATAATTAGTTAAACTGATTTTCCCCAAAGCATCTACCTTAGAAAAATCTCGATTTGAATTATTCAAACCAAATTGATTGCGTTGTCATTAAACTATCCCTGCGGCTCAAATTGTGGAATTCCTAGGGCTACTGGCGCAAATTCTAATTGTACTGTTGACTGCCGAACTTTTGCAGCAAAGGCGAGAGGATCAAGATCAAATTGCTCGAATAGTTCTCGTCCGCGTAGACAGCGTAATTCAGGATTTTCGGCTGCGCCACTAACTACCCAGAGGACAAAATCTTTATTGCTGCGGGCATTTTCAATCTCGATCGCAGAAATGGCAAAGGACTCGCGATCGCTAGTAAAGCTCTTAATCACTACAGCTTCGCTTCGATCATCTTTAGTACATTCGAGATCGTAGCCCACTTGCGATTTATCGACTGATCGCACCATCCAACCATCACGCATATATTGCGCCATCACCGAGATCATCGCCAGCTTTTCGGCAGTGCTAGGATCTTCAATCGAGAAAGGAACTGGTTTCTCAACAACGCGATCCACGACTTTTTCGACGACGCGATCGACTAGCTTCTCCACTTCAACAATTTTTTCGACTTCAACTAGTTTCTCGACCTCGACTAGCTTCTCGACTTCCACAATTTTTTCGACTTCAACGATCTTCTCAACTTCGACTAGTTTTTCGACCTCGACAATCTTTTCGACTACCTTCTCGACTTCAACGATTTGAGCAGGTTCCGATGGATAGGCAATTTCGTCACTGGAGAAAGCTGCGATCGCTTCTTCGCTAGTAATTGATTCCGAAACAGGAATTGCAATTGCCTGCTCATCAGGTTGGACTACCACAATCAAGTCGCTAGTTTCTTCGGCATCGTCAACGGGAATTGCCTTGGAGGTTGCAATGGGGACATCAGGCTCGGCAATAGCTTCCGATGCTGTCTCCTCCGATGGCGCGATCGCATAGCTACTTCTGGGCTTAGCCTTGGGTAGTGAGTCGATCGCTAGAGTTTCTAGAAATTCCTTTGCCTTTCTTGCTTTTTCAGGTTTGCCTTGAGTTTGATACAAAACAATAGCTTTCCGCAAATCATCACCTGCAAGGGTTTCATCGGCGATGGTAGGTTGCGAATAGGTCAAGCCTCGATAGTAATAGGCATCGACATTGCTAGGCTGTAGCTCGATCGCATGGCTAAAGTCCCGTAATGCTTCGGGAAATTCCTTGAGGATGTAATGGGAGCGTCCGCGCCGAAATACTGCCAAATCACGATTGGGATCTAAATCGAGGGTGCTGCTATAGCAAGCGATCGCCTGTTCGTAACTCTTGAGCTTGAAATAGGTATTACCTAAGGAAAAATGGGCATCGACATAGTTGGGATCAATGTCGATCGCTGCCTGAAAATCTGCCAATGCTTGCTGGAACTGATTCAATAAAAAATTAATTTCGCCCCGTTTGTAATAGGCAATCCTTGCTTTATCAGGACGCATGGAGATTGCTTTGCCATAGTCGCCGACTGCCTTAGCATATTCGCGCAAACTCACATGGGCATCGCCTAAACCTAAATATGCCTTAATAAAATTGGGATTTAGCTTCAGGGCTTGGCGAAAAGATTCCAACGCATCCTGTGGAAATCCTTGCTGAATATCCTCTAAGCCCCATCGATAATAGACATCAACTAAACTCACCCCCTTACCAGCCCTGATTGCCTTTTGGGTTTGGCGTTCCCACTCGCGATCGAGCATCCGTACATATTCTTCACGAAATACCCCCGCATCGGTTTGTGGCTCGAGGGGCATTCCCTGAAAGTGGGGCAACTGACGCAGGTAATCCGTTCGTAGAGGTTCATCAAACGTGACACAAGAGTCCCAAGCCACCCATACTCGCAAATTATTTGCCTGCGAGTCGATGTCATAGGCTTCACTGAGTTCACGATAACGAGCCGATCTCAGTTTGAGTTGATATTCCCGGTCCGCAGGCACAACCGTACCTGCGGCAAAATAGCCCTGATTGGCACTACCGATCCGCTTGAAATAAGCGCGATCGCCAACCTTGAGAGTTTGAATGTTGCCGCAGTTCCAAGTAACGATATACTGCTCCCCCTCTGAGATCTCAGCGATCGCTTCACGAATGAAATCGCGAATCTCTGGCTCTGTTTGTTCGTTACACAGGAAAATTCTTGTGACCATAGGGGCTATATATCTTACGTTTGCACTGATTGTATCTAGAAAATAGAGGGAGCGCTTAGCACTCCCTCTATTTTCTCAAATATTTTCTCAAATTTGGGCGTAAACAAGATCGGGACGTAGATCTCTGGCTCCATTTAAGTAAACATGTTTAATTTGATGTTGCTCAAGGGGTGTATTCACATGAATGAGGACACGAATACAGCGCTCTAAGCTGCCCTCGACATGCATTTGCTGCACATCTAAAAGTGGCACATGCTCCCAATGCGATCGCGATCGGGCAATTTTGGCAGGAAAAACCACATCAATATCTGTTGTTGCCGAAAAAGTGGCACTTACTATTTCACGCGGATCGATGTCATTTTGTGCCTCGATCTCCTCCATAAGCTCTAGCACAGCCCTTTCTAAGGCTGCGTATGTATTTGCTTCAACTGTGGTTGCACCACGAACGCCACGTACACGCCAACCCACGTTTTACACCATCCGTACTGTATGTAATTATTCTTGATTGAGTCACAAAATGTTTGTTAAGAGACAAAGTGTCGTAACAGACATTTCTAGATCGTTAATCATATCTGTCATTTATTAGATTACCCCTAAAAAACAATGTTAATTTAATTGCGATCAATTGCCAAATAAACCGAGTGCTTTGTGAGTCCTTCGTTTAGTTTCTCTGCTTGGGGACGCACAGTAAAATAAATAACCAGAATTTCTGTAACGTGGCGAAGCTGCACTACAGAAATTCTGGCATTCATATACTTGATACATCGTGCAAATTTTTACCCCTCTTAGTCCCCCCTTGAAACGCGGGAAAATTTAAATCCTCACCCTTGAAACGCGGGAAAATTTAAATCCTCACCCTTCCAAGGGGGAGCTAGAGGGGGTTCAAGCATATGAATGCCAAAATTCTGATTCTTTATTAAATCGCAAACCCCTGATTTTATTTATGACTGAATCGCAAGTAACCTCAAATCCAGCCAATTCAAAATCCAGTGATATTTTTCATGTATCGCCATTAATTCGGGTTACTTTGTTGCTGCTGTATCTAGTACTCACTGTACCTTTGCCATTCTTGAGCAACTTTACACATTCCGCAATTCCTGCTTCATGGCTCAGTTTAGGCTTAGCGCTCGGATTTGTATTTTTGTATGGGGCATTAAGCGATCGCGTAATTATTGATGATCAAGGCATTAGTTTGGTTTATCCCAGATGGTTTCCCACTTTTGTCCGTAAAGGTTGGTCATTGCCTTGGCAAGATATCCAAGCATTAAAACCCAGAATTACAGGACAGGGCGGGATTGTTTATTATTTTGTGAGTAAAAATTCCGATCAGGCTTATTTGTTACCGATGCGAGTAGTGGGGTTTGCTCGATTAGTGCAACGGGTTCAGGAGCGTACAGGTATTGATACCAGTGATGTACGCCCTTTAGCTCAGCCTTGGATGTATTTAATTTTGTTGGTATTTACGTTGCTAATGCTAGCGATCGATAGCTGGACAATCTACACAGCGCTAACCCTTGTGCATTGATGAAAAAAATCATACGCCTAAGGGGCGATACTCCGCATGGAGTTGAGCGTTGAGGATTATTGCAGCAATGCTTTCCATGCTGTATTGCATCATGGCAGCGATCGCATCATCAAAATGGTTAGCCTGAGAATGGGTTAAGGTAATAATCCCGATTACATTCACGCCATAAATTAAAGGAACTGCTAAAGCAGATCGAGCCTTGTATGGTTGATTAGGTAATTGCACCCAGCGATCATCGGTCATTGCATCGTAGATAAGCCCTATCTGGCGATAGCGCAAAGACCATCCTGCTAAACCACTGTCTAAAACTTTAGAAATTACCGAATCCTTCAGATCGCGAGTGACAGGGCCTCTTGCCAAAATACTTTCGATGATTACTCCATCTTCATCAATCAAAAAGATACTCCCTTCATCTGCCCCAGTATATTTAGTGAGGGTTTCTAAGGTAGTTTTGAGTGTAGTTTTCAGAATGAGGCTACCGCTTACCGACTGAGCATAGGAGATAGAGTTTTTGAGCAAAGTTGTCTGAATCTGTAATGCAATTTGAGCCACAGTTAGCAAAGTATGCTCTTCCAAATTGCTCTGAAAAGAAACTGCTTCTAGGTTATTGAGCAATAACGACTCCTGTGAACTGATCGTCTTGAGGTTCATGTGCAAATCCCATTTTGGGCAGGTTCTGAAAAGTTTAGCGAGTATGGCTGAATAAATTGCCAATTTAATCCTTGTGTGCTATAAATCTTAGCCTAAATCCCCCAACGAATCGCACCTATGAACGCCACAGTAAATAACGTAGCAACTCCCTCTGAAAATGCAATGACTAATACAACTGCCAATGTAGCGGCAAATCTTCAGCAGGAAATAAATTTACTTAAGGTCGAGTTAGAACAAAAGGATCTGTTAGTTCAGCAGCTTTCAGAAGAGCTTTTTCGCTTGGTGAAGGGAAATACTGCCTTTTTACCTAATGTTGAGATACATGAGCAACATTCAGAGGAAATGCGCTTTTTAGAACAAAAACTGGCGATGGTTGAGAATCAACTCATGTTGACTCAAGCGCAAATCCAAGAACGCGATCGCGAAGCGGTCGAGTTGCGTCAAACTATCCAAGAAATGACCGATCGCAATCGGATGCTTGAACAAGTGGTGCAGGAGTTGCCCAATATTTATCGCGCTAAGTTTGCGGAACGCATCGTGCCAATCAAACAAAAGATCGAGGCTCTGCAAAAGGAAAATCGGCAACTACATATCGAGTTGCAAAGTCTCAGTTTCCGTCTTTCTGGTCGTACTACTCGTCGCTCTACCTCTCAGCAACGTCTAGAACTACCTAGAGTCATGCCATCACCAGCACTAGGCTAAATCAAAAAGAAGCGACGCATTGCGTCGCTTCTTTTTTGTTTTGGGTCGCACGATAAACTTTTAAACTTGGTTGTCAGGTTGTTCGTCAGGATTGTTGTTTTGCTTGCGTTGTCTGAGTTTGTGAACCGCAAACAAACCTCCTAAAATCGCAATTCCACCCGATGCCTCAAACTCAAATGGGACAGGGGTTAGTCCAGCAATAAAATTAGAATCAGCGACGGTCTGTCCTCCAGCCGTTTGTGTTATAGGAACTAGTGTAGAGTCAAAGGGGCTACCGTAATAACTTTGAGCAGTAGTTTTCACGGTTTGTGGAGCTGGATTATTCGGATCAACTGGGTCAAAGGAGAAGAAGGCAAAATAGGTAATACCAGAACTTAACTCAGGAGCCGAACTAAAATTAAATTGACGACTGACAAAAGTATTGGTAAAAGTACCAGCAGTACTAAAATCTTGGTCAGCAGCAATTTTCACATCACTATCGCTTGCTGCGATCAAAGTCGCACCCGAACCACTCTGAATATCTCCTATATCAGGTATTGATGAGTAGAGTAATAATCTCACTGACTGGGTTACAAGCGGATCTGACTCATTAGTAGTGTCGTACAAAAACTTAATATAATTGAGCTGAGCGTTTCCACTGTAGCTAGAGAAGTTACCAGGAATTCCTATATCAAATTGTTGTCCAAGAATTGGGGTTCCTTCACCAATTCCCTCTTTGTTTCCTATTTGAAAAGACTGTGCGTTAACAGGACTTGCGGCTAGAGCAAGTGCTAGTCCTGCAACACTCAAGGAACGTGGAAGTATTTTGTCTAAAAGTTTCATAATTGCTGACCCAAAACCTTTGAATAACTAGATTTTTGGATAGATGTAAGCTCAGAAACTTATCAGTATATTGCTTGCGCTGATAAAAAATTCAAGCTTTTACTTTTCATCTAAATATGAGAATACACTATCAGGAGTCTTAAAAGATGTCATAAATACAACAGAAAATTTTCATTAATCATTTCCTGAATAATTAATGATATTAGATTAGAATATTTTATGAACTCTATTGTGAGATGTAATCATCTATAGATATTTATATAGGATCTGCATGAGATCTATATAAGTAGCTGCACATAATTAAAAACCAGAGCCAGAAGCTGAGGCGCACGCTGCGCGTGCGCCTCAGCTTTTGGGGTTTTATATTTAATTGCACCTAGCTACTTAGAAGTAAGCGGCTTTGATGGATATATTACTTAATGACTAGTATTAAGCCTATGCTAATAGGCAAGTATGACAACGCATCAAAAATATTGAGAGTATTATCTTTTTCTGTAGAATTAACTAGAAAGGCTACAGCTTTAGAAGTTTTTTTAATGATCGCGATGATTACACCATAATGATCGTCCTAAGGGACGTGCAGTGAAATAAAGAACCGCTTTTTGTAGCGTGGCTCCGCCGCATCACAAAAAATCTAGTTTTTTATTAAATCGCAGAACCCTAACTAGTTAAAAGCAATTAAAAGTTTTTGAGCATATTTTGAGAACAAAATTTTTGAGGAAAGCAAAGCATGAGTACAAGTAACGAAGCCAAAGCTGACAGCACCAAACCAGAAGATAAATCCTCTCGCCCCACTAAAGCTAAGTCTGAGACTGAAGCAACCACCAAAACTGGTACTGTCGATATTGCGGCTCTAGCCGTCAAAGAAGAGTCTAAGCCCGTAGTAGCTGCATCGATCGAACAAAAAGGATCATTAATCGTGACTGAAACTCTTAAACATTATGGCGATCGCCCCATTGTTGATGGCGGCTTTCGTGCCTTTGAATATTTTAATAGCTCTGGCGAACGTCCCATTGAGGCTAGCAAGTTAGTAGTAAGCAGCACTTATAACTCTATGGGCGCTGTCCGTCCTATTACAAACAGTGGTGTACATGTGACCAGCACATTTATGTCCTCTGGCGAACGTCCTATCGTCGAAGATGGCTTTGTAATTGTTGAAAAGTTTTACATCGCAGGTGAGCGTCCTGTTGGTTCAGCAGGATTGGTAATCAGTGACACATACTCGCAAATGGGTGGTACAAGACCCGTTGCCTCTAATGCGATCGACAATGCAGGATTGATGGGTTATATCGACTAATTGTCGGGCAACTTAAAAAGCAGCACCCATTGGGTGCTGCTTTTTAGGTTTTTGGGCTAGATAAAGGTGTAAATTCTAGGTTGTGCGATTTTGCAATTTTATTGGCAATTTTATTTTTGCGATTTTTAAGATCTGATGGATACAAAGCTGACTGCGTTAAAAGATAAGTTGTTTTCAGGCAAAGAGGCAAACCAATTACCTGCGATCACCGAATTAGCTAGCCTCGGAGAAGAAGGCTTACAAATATTAGATGAATTTATTCAAGCCCGTAAAGCTGCCAATACTGAGGTGACATGGATCGATGGCAAAATTCACCAAGTATTGTTACAAAGCGATTTACCGAGGGCAAGCGAGTTAGCACAAATTTATTATGCAAATGGTGTAGTCACATTGAAGTCCGAAAAGGCGATCGACTACCAACCAATTCAAATTTTGCTAGCAAAACAGGATTTTGAAGAAGCTGACCGTGTGACCAGCAAAAAACTATGTGAAGCGGCGGGTGCTGATGCTTTGGCGAGAGGTTGGCTATATTTCACAGAAGCAAAGTCAATTCCCATTAGTGATCTACAGACGATTAATCAACTTTGGTTAGTTTATTCCGAAGGTAAGTTTGGCTTTTCTGTCCAACGCAAAATCTGGCTCAGTCTGGGCAAGGGTTGGGAAAAGTTTTGGTTAAAGATTGGCTGGAAAAAGGATGGTTCCTTTACCCGCTATCCCAACGAATTTATTTGGAGTCTTGATGCCCCAAGGGGACATTTACCACTTTCTAATCAATTGCGTGGTAACAAAACGATGCAGGCAATTTTTTCTCATCCTGCTTGGTAACTTTTAAAATGCACGCTATAGCGTGCATTTTTTGTGGCTAATTTGCTCTAGTGCAGACAACATGTGAGAAACCTATGAATGAAATTGCGACCGTAGAATCGCTGCTTAATAGTCTGAATGCCTACACAAAGCGTTTTGAAATCCCCCAATCCCGCGAAAATTTATTGGCGATCGCGAGTTCGATTTTGACATTTCAACAAAAACAGGGAAATCTTGCGATCGCTCCCCAAGAAATTGAGACTCTAATTCATAACACCGTTGATCAGTTCAATGGAGAATTATTACCTGATATTCCTGACATTATTGATGCCAATACCGAAACATTGGTTACAGGAGTTCATCAATGGGTGCAGACATTAGAAAGTCAAGTTCTCAATACCCTCAATGCCTATGTCCAGAACTTTCTACCCGATCAGGCTCTCAACCTCTCAGACACTTTGCCAGACACTATTTTATCAATTATCCCTTTAGTTGAGAATGCCCAACTCCGTAAGGTCGAGGCTGAATCTCTAATTCAGCGAGTAACCTCAAAGTTTAATGTGCAAAATGCTTTGTCACAGGTGATTGGCAATGACGCGATCTCGATCGCCCAGCAATTGGCGAAACTAATGCAATTTGGCAGCTTAGAAGAACAAATCAAGAATACGCTCTTAAACAATCAATCACTAATCGATCAGCCCCTCGAAACTATTACGGAATCTCTAGTCAATAAAGAGCTATCCAAAATCCTTGCAAATGATGCCCTTCAGTTTGATATTGACCTTGATTCCCAGCAAATGATGGTCAAGCAATTAACTTTAAAGCTCAATGTCATGCAATCCTCTTCCCCATCTACAAAAAGTGCCGCCGCGATCGCACAACAAATGGACGCAGAAGTTGCGGCTTTAAACAGTGCAAGACAAGTAAACCTCAAAATCGATGATATTTTTAAGCCCAGATAAATGGAAACATAATGAGCCAAGATTCATTTGATATTTCGGGAAACCGCCTAGATCTGACTCATTCCCCCACAACGCATACACCTTAAACTATCCTAGTAAACTGACAGTAATTTTAATATCGCAGATCAAGTTTGTCTTGGTTGGACATATTGAAGCTGATGTAGATTGAGGCATTGCGCGAGGGTATTAGTATGGTGTTTAACTGGTTTCGACGAAAGTTTGATGATGACAAAGATCCTAATAATCAACCTGTAGAGCCAGCCCAAGCTGAAGAGCCATCGCCAGAATCTACGCCAGAATCTAGCCCGATCGCATCACCTGCCTCTCAAGATTTATTAAATTGGGCTAAGGCTGCCTATGCCAATGTCCAGCAGCAGGCAGAAGTTGTCGAGGAAACGGCATCAGAGGTTACTGAGCCAGCAATTACCGCGTCTGAAGCAGAGGTTGCTGAGCCAGAAGTTGTCGAATCTGCACCAGAAAGTATTGAGCCTGTCCTAGTTCAACCTGAGATCGCTGAGCCAGAAATCGCTCCAGAAAGTCCTCAGACTGAGGTTACTGAACCCGCAGTAGAGATTGACGCGCCAGAAGTCATTGCCGAAATTCCTCAACCTGCACCGATCGCCGCGTCACCCCTAGAAATATCATCAGAGCCAATCCCTGAATCTCCCGCATTGGTTCAACCTGCGATCGCTGAAGCCGCCCCCGCAGAAATTACACCAGAACCAGAAACTGCATCTGTGCCTTTTTGGATGCAGTCCGAAAGCGATCGCCAAGCCCGTATTGCTGCCCTCGAAGCCACGGCGATCATTGAGCCAGAGCCAGAAGTCAAACCCGAAGTCAAGGTCAGACGCAAGCCCACCATCGAATTTGACGATAATTTCATCTGGTCAGCCGAAGTCCTCGCCTCTCAAGGTCGCCGCCCCGAAGAAATCTCCGTTGAAGAAATCACATGGCTAAACCGTCTACGCCAAGGCTTAGATAAAACCCGTCTATCACTAGTCAATCAACTAAAGGCGATCGTGGGACAAGGTCCCCTCAGTGCCGATTCCGTTGATGATATCGAAGCTTTGCTCTTGCAGGCGGATGTGGGTGTAAAGGCAACCGATCAGATTATTTCTAAATTGCAAGACAAACTGCGTAAGGAAGTTTTGCCCCCTGAAGAAGCGATCGCCTATCTCAAGCAAATTTTGCGCGAGATGCTCGATGTCACGGCTCAGACTGGTGCATCCAACAAAGGTGAACCCATCCCGATGCTGATCCCTGAAAAAAATCAACTCAATATTTGGTTGATTACAGGCGTAAATGGTGCAGGTAAAACTACAACTATCGGCAAACTCTCCCACCTCAGTGTCAAATCTGGCTATAAAACCCTGATCGCCGCCGCCGATACATTCCGTGCTGCTGCCGTGGAGCAAGTCAAGAGTTGGGGACAAAGATCTAACGTCGATGTGATTTCTAACCCTGCCCAAAATGCCGATCCTGCCGCCGTTGTCTTCGATGCAATTAGTGCTGCCCAAGCCAGAGGCACGGAATTATTACTCGTCGATACCGCAGGACGTTTGCAAAACAAGAAAAACTTGATGGAAGAACTCAGCAAAATTCGCCGCATTGTTGATAAAAAATCCGCCGAGGCAAAAATCGAATCTTTGCTAGTCCTAGACTCCACCCTCGGACAAAATGGTCTCAAGCAAGCTGAAGTATTTGCCCAATCCGCAGGGATTACAGGGGTAATTCTCACGAAACTTGATGGCACGGCAAAGGGTGGGGTGGCGATCGCTGTAGTCCAACAGCTCGGCTTACCCATTAGATTTATCGGTGCAGGGGAAGGTATCGAAGATTTGCGCCCATTTTCAAGTTACGAATTTGTGGAAGCCCTATTGAGTAATTAAGGGCATCGCCTCTCTGAAAATTTTGCTGCTTTATACCTTTAGGTAAGGATGGGCGGCGCTTTGCGCCGCCCATCCTTACCACAATAAATCCTTTCCTTGCTATGCAAGGTTTGTATCTCTAATCTTTGAGAGAGGATTTGCATGGCAAATCCTCTCTCAAAGCCTATTTCAAATTATTCTGAACTTAAGTTAAAAATTTAATCGTATTTTTTGCTCAACTAAGGCTAAACTGTTTGACTAAATTAGCTTTCATAACTAGCTTCCCTATAAACCACCTAGCGTTGCAGCATTGGTATGTCTCTATCATTGCCACCTAGAAATAGATCGCTCCCACCACAGCCCGATATAGACAATGCGTCTGTGATGGTGATGAAAGATCTCAAAGATCTGCTCAGGCGCATGAGTCAAGATCAAAACAAAATCCATGAGCTGCTTAGCTTCTTGGGTTACGCTCTTCGCAGCTTTAGTAATCTCAATCAATTTCTTGAATTAATTCCTCTCATAGCCAGTCGTGTGACTGACTCCGATGGTGGTGCGCTAATTTTATTTAAGGCAAGTGGGCAAATGCGCCTTGAGTCTCTACATTGTCCTGAACGCAATCAGGGGGGCATGAAAGCCAAACAGGTACGCACTGCGATCGAGCGGGCAATTCAGCAGGTTTTAACAGGTAGTCCCACTGCCCTTGATGAAATGGTCAGTCGCTATTTGGGGGCAGATGTACATTTGTTTGGGACATCTGTACTAGTCAAAAATTCTGTACGTGGGCGGCTCTATATCTTTAGCCGTAAGCCTGATTATGTCTGGACAGATAATAAGCGCACCTTGATGCGTCTGGTCGCCGATCAAACTTCAGTGGGACTAGAAAATCATGAACTCACTACCGAATTAATTAAAAAAGAGCGCCAAGATCGGGAGATGGAGATCGGCGCAGAAATCCAAAGACAACTCTTACCGCGCAGTTGCCCAAAGATTCAAGGCATTGAGATCGCGGCACGATGTTCTACTGCTAGCCGCGTTGGTGGTGACTATTATG
Organism: Pseudanabaena sp. Chao 1811; assembly: GCF_027942295.1. Classification (NCBI taxonomy): domain Bacteria; kingdom Bacillati; phylum Cyanobacteriota; class Cyanophyceae; order Pseudanabaenales; family Pseudanabaenaceae; genus Pseudanabaena; species Pseudanabaena sp. Chao 1811. The sequence goes on along the minus strand of NZ_CP101416.1, from coordinate 837,490 downwards.
ACTTTATCCCGATGCAAAAGGGCGATCGCTGGAGTTTCGTAGTCGGCGATGTCATGGGTAAAGGTGTCCCCGCAGGACTAATCATGACAATGACACGGGGCATGTTACGCGCCGAAGTATTAAACAATCATTCCCCTAGCAAAATTTTGGAACATCTCAACGAAGTGATGTATGAGGATCTCGAAAAATCCCATCGCTTTGTCACTATGTTTTACTCAGAGTATGATCCTGCAACGCAAATTCTGTCCTTTAGTAATGCCGCCCATACCCCTGCATTACATTGGCGCTCTAAGAGTCGGAGTGTCCATGCCCTTGATACGATGGGCGCTTTAATCGGCTTAGAAGCTGGTTCTAAATATGAAGAACGCAGTACCCATCTAGATGCGGGGGATGTCGTTATTTATTACACCGATGGCTTTACAGAAGCAGCAAGTCCTGAAGGCGATCGCTTTGATGAAGAGAACCTCCGCAAAGCGCTAGACTGGGCTTGTCAAAATTGCTTCCCCCTTTCTGAAGATGTCACACGTCCTCAGATGATTCTTGACTACATCTTCCAAGAAGTGCAAAACTTTATCGGAGAGGGGCATACTCATACTGATGATATGACCCTCGTAGTCTTGCAAATCAAAGAAAAGGCTCCAGCAAATTAATTCAATCCTCTACCTCTACGCCAAACCTATAACATTATGCTTGACCTAGCTCATCACTTAGTAACTACCACTGATCTGTCAGTAATTACGCCTTCTACAAATATCGCGGATCTACACTCTTACATAAACACGGATTTGATTGCCCAACAGTTTAAGCAAGATGTCATGGGTGACATTGGTAAGGGTTGGGATAGTTTTGTAAAGTCTGGTCAGATTTGGGCGCTTTTGATTGGTGTAGTAGTTGGTTACTTGTTTAGAAGTATCACTAACTCATAAAAACAAAGAAGCCATCCTGAAGGATGGCTTCTTTGTTTTTGGTTTTTAATGGCGGGGGACGGATTTGAACCATCGACCTTCGGGTTATGAGCCCGACGAGCTACCAGGCTGCTCTACCCCGCGTCGTTTCGCTTATCTAATATAACATGCTTTGCTTTAATTGCAACCACTTTTCAAAAAATCTTGAAAATTTGTTGGTTGACCCCTCCGCAACGCCGTCTTACCTCAGTTGTTTGACCCGGTAAAACCAGGTGGAGCCGAAGCACTGCGCCTAACTTAAAGTTCCCAGATGCAGGTCTGGTTTACTGCGGCGAAGATTACGAAGACTCCTTAAAAACGATTATCGATCAAGACACATTATCGGTAGTCACGCACGCCACAGAGGAGCTTAACAATTTATAGCATATATACAATAGGTGTAACAAAAACTAAGAGAGAGTTGCGCCGCAACTCTCTCTTAGTTTATTTGAAGCTGTCGGCAAGCCAATAGACTAAAGGTGCGATCGCCAGTGCTGGTAAAAAAGAAGCAACGCGGACTTTTGCTAGTTCTAATAAATTTAAACCGAGTCCCAACAGCATTAATCCACCAACGCCAGTAATAATGAGTACTGGTTGAGCATTAGCTGGGTCTGGTAAGCTTTGGGCTAAGTTGCCTGCAAGCACTGACATAATGCCTTGGTAAAGCCCAACAGGCAAGGCTGAGAAACCCACACCAATGCCATAAGTGCTGGCAAATACGATCGAAATAAAACCGTCAAGGGCTGATTTCAACGCTAGTAGGTTATTATCGCCAGTCAATCCATTGTTGAGGCTACCAATAATTGCCATTGGTCCAATACAAAACAACAGGCTTGCTGCCACAAAACCTTCTGTAAACTTACCTTTTCCCTTAAATTTAGCTTTTAGCCAGTCGCCAACGGATTCTAGATGTTTCTCAAGCTGACTGAGTTCGCCAATCACGCCACCAATAATTAAGGCAATCAAAGATAGGATCACTCCATCTAAAGCTCCAGCTTTAACCTTGAGTAAGCTATTTGCCATGTTAATGCTGACAAACATGGTGATTAGCCCGATCGCCTGTTTGAGAATTGGCAAAACTTGCGAAAGAAATCGTCCTCGCAGGATTAATCCTAAAAATGTACCAATGGCGATCGCAAAGATATTAATCCAAGTACCACTGGTTTTTGTCCAAAAATCTAGCATTTAGTTACGATTGCTTCGCAGGTTTATTAAAAATAATAAACCCAAACTAAAAACGAAACTAATCAGAAACGTTGTAAGAAGCCAGCAAAGAGCTAACTATGCTTAAGTAAATGTACTTGCGATCCCCATAAAACGCTTTTAGATCCTTATACTCCTGTAAACCTTTGCAACTTTTTAACCAGTCTCTTGGTTTTACTAAATATAGTAAAGAGAATTAATTTATTTGATCGCGTTGCGATCGCCCAAATTTTTGATATCAGACAGGGCTTTGCCCTCTAAACCAATCAGGGCATTGCCTTTTTAACAAACTAGGGATTTAGCCCAATAGGAGAGCAAAACATGGCTCTAGAGCCTTGCACAGAAGTTCCTGCTATCAATACTCAGAAGATAAACACCGATCTTGCCGTGCTCAAAGAGCGGGGACAAAGGGAGGTGTTTTGTGGCTTGACGGGAATCGTCTGGTTACACCGCAAAATGCAGGATGCTTTTTTCTTAGTCGTAGGTTCACGAACCTGCGCTCACTTGATCCAGTCTGCGGCTGGAGTGATGATTTTTGCTGAGCCAAGATTCGGCACTGCGATTCTCGGCGAACGTGATCTAGCTGGTCTTGCAGATGCCAATGAAGAACTTGATCGTGTTGTTGATCAGTTACTAGAGCGTCGTCCTGATATTGGCACTCTCTTTTTAGTGGGATCATGTCCCTCTGAAGTGATTAAGCTCGATCTTGCTAAGGCTTCTGAACGTCTCAATCAGCGATTCTTTCCCAAAGTTAGAATTCTTAATTATTCAGGCAGTGGCATTGAAACTACCTTTACTCAAGGCGAAGATGCTTGTTTAGGATCAATGGTTCCTGTCCTACCCCATAGCCAAGATGAACCTAGTCTAATGGTGGTAGGTAGTCTTGCCGATGTGGTAGAAGATCAGTTCCAAAGACTATTCGATAAATTAGGTATTCCTGTTAGTTTCTTTCCACCGCGTCGTGCCGCCAAATTACCACCGATCGGCAAAGGCACAAAACTCCTGTTAGCTCAACCTTTTCTGAGTGACACAGTGCGATCGCTGATTTCACGGGGTGCGACATTATTACCATCGCCCTATCCCTTTGGTATCGAAGGTACAACCGCATGGTTAAAAACAGCCGCAGATGCTTGGAATGTGGATAAGGAGAAATTTGAAGAGGCGATCGCTCCTCAAGTGAATCGCGCCACCATTGCCCTAGAGCGATATCGCCAAGTCTTGACAGGTCGCAAAGCCTTTCTATTCCCCGACTCGCAATTGGAAATTCCATTGGCACGTTTTCTCTCTAGAGAATGCGGCATGGAGCTAGTCGAAGTAGGTACACCCTATATTGATCGCCTGTTAATGGATAGTGAAATTAATCTATTACCAGTCGGTACTGCCCTTTCAGAGGGTCAGGATGTAGAAAAGCAACTGGATCGTTGCCGTGAAGCCCGTCCTGATATTACCGTCTGTGGTCTAGGACTCGCAAACCCTCTCGAAGCAGAAGGTATGGCTACAAAATGGTCAATTGAATTAGTGTTTTCGCCAATTCACGGTTACGACCAAGCCGCTGATTTAGCAGAGCTATTTGCTCGTCCACTTGAGAGAAGAAGAAGATTAACGGTTTAGCTGTTAGCGATTAGCTATCTGTGACTAGTAAAAGCTAAAAGCTAATTGCTAAAAGCCAATTACCAATTACCAATTACCAATTACCAATCTATGGAACTAACCCTCTGGACTTACGAAGGTCCTCCCCATGTGGGAGCGATGCGAATTGCAACTGGTATGGAAGGAGTACATTATGTACTTCATGCGCCGCAGGGCGATACTTACGCTGATTTATTATTTACGATGATCGAAAGACGCGATCGCCGTCCTCCTGTTACCTATACAACTTTCCAAGCTCGCGATCTTGGTGGTGACACTGCGGAGATGGTGAAGACTTCGGTACGCGATGCTTATGAGAGATTTAAGCCTCAGGTCATGCTAGTTGGCGAAAGCTGCACTGCCGAGTTGATTCAAGATCAACCAGGTTCTCTGGCTAAGGGCATGAACTTACCAATTCCGATTGTGAGTTTAGAGTTACCTGCCTATTCTAAAAAGGAAAACTGGGGTGCGAGTGAGACTCTCTATCATTTAGTTCGCACGTTACTGCTGCCCGTTGTGCCGCCGCCTAATACTCCTCGTCCTAAGCGCGATCCCCAACTTCGTCCGAAAGCAAATATTATTGGTCCCACGGCTCTTGGCTTTAGGTGTCGTGATGATATTCGGGAAGTAATTAAGTTATTGGCAGAAATAGGTGTCGATGTAAATGTAGTTGCTCCAATGGGTGCAACTCCCGATGACTTGTTAAGGATTCCTGATGCAGATTTTAATATTTGCCTCTATCCTGAAATTGCCCTCACTACCTGCACTTGGTTACATCGTAGTTTCGCGCAACCGACGATTAAGACTGTGCCGATTGGGGTCGGTGCAACCCGTGATTTTATCGCCGAAATTGGCAAGGTTGCCGAGATTGATGTGAGTGAAGCGCTGAAGCGATCGCAGTCTGATACTCTCGGTAACTGGGACGTATCTCGCCTATCGACCGCCGCAAATCCTAATGCTTCACGTCTGCCTTGGTATTCGAGATCGGTGGATTCTACTTATTTAACTGGTAAGCGCGTGTTTATCTTCGGCGATGCTACCCATGCCCTCGCTGCCGCCAGAATTGCTACTGAAGAATTAGGCTTTACCCTCGTAGGTATTGGAACCTATAGCCGTGAATTTGCGCGGGAAGTGCGCGAAGTTGCCAAGAAGCACGGGCTTGAAGCCGTGATTAGTGATGACTATTTAGCCGTAGAAGCTAAAGTTGCTGAAGCCGCTCCAGAACTAGTGCTTGGCACTCAGATGGAGCGACATATTGCCAAACGCTTGGGTATCCCTTGCGCGGTAATTTCTGCGCCAATTCATGTTCAAGATGTGCCTGCTCGTTACTCACCGCAAATGGGTTGGGAAGGCGCGAATGTGATTTTTGATAGCTGGGTACATCCTTTGATGATGGGTCTAGAAGAACATTTGATTGGCATGTTCAAGGAAGACTTCGAGTTTGCGGAGGGCCATATGAGTCATCTGCATACTGCACCAGCACAAGAGTTACGATCGCCCGAATCAGCGATCGCTTCGACAGTTCATGCTGTTTCTAATCAAGCTGTTCTTACACCCTTAGCTCAAGAGGTTGAAGGCATTACTTGGAGTGCGGATGGTGAAGCTGAGTTAAAGAAGATTCCCTTCTTTGTCCGAGGCAAAATCAAACGCAATACGGAGAAATTTGCTAGCGATCGCGGGATCACTTCGATCACCGTAGAAACTCTCTACGAAGCAAAAGCAGCGATCGGCAAGTAATTGCCCTCATCCCCCAGCCCCTTCTCCCATTGGGAGAGGGGGAGTAAAAAAATTATTTAAGATTAGGAGTTTATTTTGGTAGTTGCAAACGTTCGTCCACCAGTTATTAATAAGGGTGAAGATGGAGAAGGTAGCCTTCAGGTGCATCAAGACCCCGCAATGGTCATTGAAGGTGCTTTGGTAATCGCTGTCTATGGTAAAGGTGGTATCGGTAAGTCCACCACTTCTTCTAATCTGTCAGCCGCATTTTCACACCTTGGTAAGCGCGTTCTCCAAATTGGTTGCGATCCGAAGCATGACAGTACTTTTACCCTCACTAAGAGAATGGTTCCCACTGTCATCGATATTCTCGAAACCGTTGACTTCCATTCCGAAGAATTGAAGACTGATGACTTCATGTTTGAAGGTTACAACGGAGTCATGTGTATCGAGGCAGGAGGCCCCCCAGCAGGTACTGGTTGTGGTGGCTATGTCACAGGTCAAACTGTAAAACTTCTCAAAGAGCATCATTTACTCGAAGATACTGATGTTGTAATTTTTGATGTATTAGGTGACGTGGTTTGTGGTGGCTTTGCGGCTCCCCTGCAACATGCCCATTACTGTTTAATTGTGACTGCTAATGACTTTGACTCGATCTTTGCGATGAATCGGATCGTGGCAGCGATTCAATCGAAGGCAAAGAACTATCGTGTACGTCTTGGTGGCATTATTGCCAACCGTAGCGAAGGAACTGATCAGATTGATAAGTTTAATGAGCGTGTTGGTCTTAAAACCTTGGCGCATTTCCGCACTGTTGATGCCATTCGCCGCAGTCGTTTGAAAAAATGTACTGTGTTTGAAATGGAGCCTGATCCTGAAGTTTTAGAAGTGCAGCAGGAATATCTCAAACTGGCGAAGGGAATGCTAGAAAATGCTGAGCCTTTATATGCTCAACCCCTCAAGGATCGCGATATTTTCGATCTCCTTGGTTTTGACTAATCATCAAAAAAGCCCTCACTTAGTGAGGGCTTTTTGATTACAATTTATAAACGATTTTTTCACTTTACAATTTTAAAAAAATCAGATATCTTAAATATTGTGGGGCGATTAGGTGGGAACTTGAAACCTGATTGAGCGTTCTGCTAATCACAATATTTGTAAATGTCATAATGTCTAAAATTGACTTGTCACGCCTTAAATGGACTAAAAATGTTAATAATCCCGATGTGTGGGTATATCGACATGATGAAATTGGTTATCCTTCTCTAGTACCAGAGTTTAAGCTGCACTGGAATACAAAACATGATGCAAACTTTCGCAAACTCCAAGAAGGCGATCTGCTCCTGTTGCGCCAGCGTACAAAAGTAACGCACTTGGTTAAAGTTTTAGATGATCAAATTCATGATGATCCAAACCACCCTGACTTCGCGCTTACGCGCCGCGTTCAAGTGTTATGGATTGCCCCAGAATCGTTGCATACGCCAGATGCTCACATTTGGGATAATGCGCCTAGTCAGGATGATGTTTTTGGCTTTGACCTTAATCTACGTGGTGGTAAAGCTATAGAGCTTGATCATATTCAAAATCTGAATGAAGAGTTTAAAGATCAAGGTGGTTTAGCTGCATTTCAGAAACGTGTGGCTGAGAAACTGGGTTTGAAAGTGGAAGTTTAAAACTAAAAATAGAAAAGCCCTTGCTCAGCAAGGGCTTTTCTATTTTTAGTTTGTTCTATTTCTAACGCTTTTTGATGTCTTTTGCCATGTTGAGGAAGATATCCATGCTGGAATCTACGCGAGTATTAATTGGTTTTGGTTCAAATGTAGATTTGGGAGTCGATTCAGAAGCTTTGCTGCTAGAAACTCCTAGTTCAGAACCTTCAACCTTTTCAGTAGCAGAAACGATTTCTACGACTTCTGCGCCCTTAACACCATTAACGGTTGGGAATGTTTTTTTGACAGCCTTGGGTGTACGCATATAGTCAATGTCACCGAAGGTTTTAGCGGCATCCTGATCGAGGAAGTAGGAAGAGTCTGATTTGTTCGAGTCGTCGCTTTGATCTTTTTTGCCAAATAATCCGAAAAGTGCCATTGATTTATCCTTTTTGCTGAAAGTTGATAGAAATTTGTCTTTTTATTGCGATGTGTAACATTTTAGCAATATAAGTCTATAAAAATAAATAAATCGACAAATAAATCAATCAAACCCATACCTTTAGATGGTTGTTAAAAAATATAGGGGGTTAGCCGTAAAATAAGAACCCAATTTTTGATGGTGCGACAAAGCCGCACCATCAAAAATTGGGTTCTTTACTAAATTGCAGAACCCTAATCTATTGGGCAATGATTTTTTGAGCCTGAATGACAGTATGTACTTGCCAAGCGGATGCTGTATCTGGATAATCCAGTCGGAAATGTGCGCCGCGACTTTCAGTACGAAATAGGGCGGATTTGACTAGTAAATAGGCAAAATCAATCAGGTTGTGGGTTTCTACCCAAAGGCGTGTTTTGCTCCGCAGTGTCGAAATTTCTTTTTGGAGGGTTTGGATTTGGGCGATCGCAGTTTCCATCGCCTCGGCATTACGACAAATTCCTACCGATCTCCATGTTAGATCTCTTAGTTCTTGGCGAATAGCCGCAATCCGCTCTTGAGATTCCCCATGGAAATGGAGATCGGTAAACTTCAGTTCATCAAGGTTTGTGACCATATCTAGATTGCTCATTTGATTGTTGTGAATCAAATCCTGAGCGACCTTTTCGGCTAAACGCACCCCAAAGACAAAGCATTCTAAGAGTGAATTACTGGCTAGGCGATTTGCTCCATGAACCCCCGTGCTAGAACTTTCGCCAACTGCATACAAACCATTAATAGAACTAGCTCCCCATGTATCAGTAATGATCCCACCCATGCAGTAATGGGCGGCGGGAGTGACGGGGATCGGTTGTGAGAAAAGATCAATATGCCATTTTTGACAAATTTTGATGATGTTGGGAAAACGATAGGCAATGCGATCGCGATCAATCGGTGACAAGTCTAAAAATACTGTGGGTTCGCCAGTTTTTTGTAAATGCTGAAAAATAGCACGGCTAACTACATCTCGCGGCGCGAGTTCTCCCTCTGGATGATATTCAAAGGCAAAGCGATCTCCATTATGGTCAATTAAATGCGCTCCCTCGCCGCGTACTGCCTCGCTAATTAAAAATCTTGGTGCGCCTTCAATGGCTAAGGCGGTGGGATGAAACTGCACAAATTCGAGATCGCGTACCTTTGCGCCTGCACGCCATGCGATCGCTACGCCATCACCAGTACTAGCAGGAGGGTTTGTATTTTGGGAAAAGACTTGAGCGCCGCCACCCGTAGCAAGTACCGTTACAGGCGCAAGTAATCCTATAACCTTATTCGGATCTTGATGGAATTCGATACAGGAAACCCCCACACAGCGATCGCCTGATGGCGTTTTTTCTAGCAATAAATCGAGAACTAAAACTCCTTCTAAAACTTGAATATTGGGACGATCAACGACCCTTCTTGCCAAAGTGCTAACTAGCTCTCTCCCTGTGGCATCGGCAGCATGGAGAACCCGCCGCCTTGAATGGGCTGCCTCTAGGGTCAGGGCAAGGGACTTATCCTGTAGGCGATCGAAATCGACACCAAATTCTAAAAGTTTATGGATTTGCGGTTTAGCTTGGCTAACCAGCACTTCGACAGCTTCCCGTTCGCAAAGTCCAGCACCTGCACGAAGGGTATCTTCGATATGTAAATTAACTGAGTCATTGCGATCAATTACCGCCGCAATACCACCCTGCGCCCAATCACTTGCCGAGATTGTCAAGTTATCCTTGGTGATCAGCGCGATTTTCCAATCACGTTCTTGAGACGCATGATGATCACCCAAGGAGTCAGACAAAGAAAGAGCAGTATATAACCCTGCTGCCCCTCCACCAATTACAATTGCATCAAATTTTTTAAAGTCCACGCTCGATCGCCCTTCTTAAAACCCATAGAGTAAAGGGGCGCATTGCGCCCCTTTACTTACTAGTCTATTGCATCAAATTTCTTAAAAACCACACTTGCATGGTCTTCTTGAAGTCTATGTGCTTATAGTCTGTAGTTAGCGTTGTTGATACGTTCACGACCTAAAGACTCATCGGGCTTTTTGAGGGAGAACTTGTCAGCATTTGCTTTGAGGATTTCTTTTTGTGCATCACTCAACCCTGCAATGTTTAAAACCTCATCAAAGGATTTGTAAGGAGCATTCTCAATGATAATGCGACCTAATGTAGGATAAGCGCCACGTACTTCACGAAAAGCGTTGATATTAGCGTTATTTAAATCAATTTTGCTAGTATCTTGCGTGTAGAAGTTAGTAGGAGGTAAGTCTTCGGCAAATGCAGCGTTACTGCCAAAAGAACCTAAAAAGCCAGTTGTCCAAATTGACGCGATCGCCACTAATAAAACAGAAAAGCGTATCAGTGCTTTCATGCCTAAAATCTCTCTATTAAAAAAATAATTTATTCACTTTCGAGATTAGCAGAAAATTGCAAACCCCTAGCCACAGGTTCGCCAAATCAGGGATATGTAAACAATTGTCTCTATTTGTTAACTTCTCTTTACAAAACTTCAAGTTGATTTAAAGCTTCTCAAATCTGCCTAATCCCTGATGATGTAATGATCCCAGTCTTGATTTCGAAATTTAGGCTGATTGACTAGGTTTAAGTAACTATAAATAACTGCAAACTCAACAAGAGAGCGTAGGTACAATGACTGTCTAGAAAATGGGTGGGTAATTACAACGGTTACTTTTGATTATGTTAAGTCTCGAAAACTTCCCTTGGCTCACGTTTATCATCGCCTTCCCCATACTTATGTCTCTCTTAGTTGCCTTTGTGCCAGACAAAGGGGACGGCAAAACCATTCGTTGGTTTTCGCTAGTTGTGGGACTGATTGACTTCGCGGCGATCGCCTATGCTTTCTGCACGAAGTATGACTACAGCAACCCCAATTTACAACTCGTCGAGAAATACGCATGGGTTCCCGATCTGGGGCTAAATTGGTCAGTCGGCGTTGATGGACTCTCGATGCCCTTGGTCATGCTGACTGGATTTATCACCACATTAGCAATCTTGGCATCCTGGCCCGTCACACTGAAGCCACGCTTATTTTATTTCTTATTGCTATCGATGTATGGCGCACAGATTGCCGTCTTTGCCGTACAGGATATGCTGCTGTTTTTCCTGACATGGGAATTAGAACTCATCCCCGTTTACCTCTTGCTATCGATTTGGGGGGGCTACAAGCGTCTCTACGCCGCTACCAAGTTTATTCTCTACACAGCGATCGGTTCTCTGTTTATCCTTGTTGCAGGGCTTGCCATGGCATTCTATGGGGATACGATCTCCTTTGATATGCAAACCCTTGCTAACAAAAACTATCCCCTCACCTTCCAGCTACTCGCCTATGGTGCATTCTTGATTTCCTACGGGGTCAAGTTGCCGATTTTCCCTCTGCATACATGGCTACCTGACGCGCATGGTGAAGCGACAGCACCCGTCCACATGCTCCTCGCAGGTATTCTCTTGAAAATGGGTGGTTATGCCCTAATGCGGATGAATGCAGGGATGTTGCCTGAAGCTCATGCGTACTTTGCCCCCATCCTCGTAATTTTGGGGATCGTGAATATTATCTACGCTGCTCTTACCTCCTTTGCCCAGCGCAGCCTCAAACGCAAAATTGCCTATTCATCAATTTCCCACATGGGCTTTGTGCTGATCGGTTTAGCTTCATTTACCGATCTCGGAACAAGTGGGGCAATGTTGCAAATGATTTCCCACGGACTCATCGGCGCAAGCTTATTCTTCCTTGTGGGTGCAACCTACGATCGCACGCATACTCTGATCCTCGATGAGATGGGCGGAGTCGGTCAGCAGATGCCGAAAATCTTTGCTATGTTTACCACCTGTTCCCTTGCTTCCCTTGCTCTACCGGGGATGAGTGGATTTGTGGCGGAAGTGATGGTCTTTGTCGGCTTTGCTACTAGTGATGCCTATAGTGGCACTTTTAAAGTAATTGCCATCTTGCTCATGGCAGTGGGTGTGATCTTAACGCCTGTCTATCTGCTATCGATGTTGCGTGAAATTTTCTATGGCAAAGAAAATACTCAGCTCACATCTCATCAAGAACTTGTAGATGCAGAACCTCGCGAAGTGTTTATCATCGCTTGTCTCTTGATTCCCATCATCGGTATTGGGTTCTATCCCAAAATCGTTACTCAAATGTACGATTCGACCACAACTCAGTTAGCTGGTGTCCTCCGTGATGCAGTGCCAGTATTAGCTAATAAACGCGACAACAAACGTTTAGCAGCAATACAAGCGCAACCTGCACCGAGCTTGACTAAATAACAACAAAGAAGGTTCGCTCAGCGAACCTTCTTTGTTTCTAACGGTAAATTTGTTGATCTGCGTACTTGCGCCATGTCTAAGCTGTTGAAATTTCAGTTTAAAAGTATTACCCATCGCTTGATCTTTAGCTGTGTGGTGTCAGCGATCGCTATTTATGGAATTTCCTATTGGCACGCCCGTCAATTGCTGAAAAGTACGTTAGACAATTGGGTGCTGGGGTTTGCTCAATCACGGGTTAATGAGATTGCCCATGAACTTGATAGCAAATTATTAGCGATCGAAAAACAAGCGCTTAATCTCACACGATCGCTTCAAGCTCCAACTGTAAATTTCAATCCTAATTCTCAAAATAATTTAGAGCCACAACTCCAAATTGCCCTAGATCAACTATTCGCGCAACCACAGGTACAGGCGATCGCTTTAGTTGATATTCCTCAAAGTATTACAGATACTGCCAACAAGGGTTGGCAATATAGTCGGCAAGAGCAATTTCGCAATCTCGATCAAAATCGAGCTAACAATTGGTTAGCTCGATGTCAAAGCGATCGCCATGCAAATGATCAAATAAATTCTCAGGTTAAGCATCAGGCTTTTTGGACAAAACCACATTCTCTCAATAATAGTTCAGCGCAATTCAGCACTACCTATTGCATCGTGCTAACCCAAGCGACCAATCCTGCTACGACCAGAATCTTAGCGATCGCCATAGATTTGGATTGGCTCAAGGCAATGCTGAACCAGCAACCCTCCGTACAGTCCGATAAAGCATCCGATTTGGAGGTTAGCGAACCTTTTGCGATCGCGCCATTAGCAGCACCAGATCAACAATGGCTAGTCAAACCTAACAACTCAGAGTTATTCAAATCTTTGCAATCTTCGCAACAGGCATTGGTTAATCATATTAATGACGCTCCTAGCCAACGATCGCAAATTTCAATCAATAATTTCCAAAATAAGGTTATTGCTAAAACTATCGATTCTACGGATTGGATCGTTGGCATTGTGATTTCTGAAGAAAAGCTAGAGAAATTACGACAGAAACATCTTTGGCTCGTCATTTTCTCCATGTCTAAAGATATGGTGCTGATGTGTGTGGTAATTGCTTTGATCTCCCAATTGACCACCCGTCCCCTCCGCGCCTTAAATGCAAGTACGGAGGAAATGGCAAAAGGCAATCTGGATACTAATTTGCCCCCTGTTACTTCCAATGATGAAGTGGGGAGATTAACCCAATCATTTCGCCGAATGCGGGATTCTCTACAGCTTTATATCCACGATTTGCAAGAGACTACTGCTGCCAAACAGAAGTTAGAGAGTGAACTCTCGATCGCTGCCGAAATCCAGCGTACCATGCTACCCCGAACGAGTACCGTCAATAGCGTAAATTCTCCCTATGACATTTCCGCAGTCCTCAAGCCCGCAAGGATCGTAGGTGGAGATCTCTATGATTTCTTTTTGCTCGGTAGTGATCGCCTCTGCTTAATTATTGGCGATGTTGCCGATAAAGGTTTTCCATCAGCTTTACAAATGGCGCGTACCATCACCTTAATCCGCACCCTCAGTAAAGCCTTTAGTACACCCACAGAAATCCTACGGACTGTGAATATCGAACTATGCCAAGAAAATGAAGACTGCCTATTTGTGACGGTGTTTTGTGGTGTATTAGAACTGCAATCTGGTCGGTTTACCTATGCGAGCGGTGGACATGATGCACCGATATTAGTACGCGATCGCCATGTGCAGTATCTTGATTTAGAAACCATGCCCCCCTTGGGACTCTATGAAGATTCAGAATTTACCCAGCATGAATTTATGCTGCTCCCTAATGATTTAATTCTGTTTTATACTGATGGCATTACGGAAGCATTGAACTCGGAAGGAGAGCTGTTTTCAGATACAAGGTTATTGGAAATGATTACTTCCTATCCACCCACTAACCCAACCAAAGCAGTTCGCACCATTCAGCATTTTTGTCAGCAATTTGTGGGTAATGCTCCCCAATCCGATGATATTACACTCTTGGCGATGCAATACCTCCCATCAAATCCTTTTGCGGAAGTAGCTAATGTTATGGAATGGAACTTAACACTGAATAGTGAAATTACGGAACTAGAGGAATTAAAACAAAAGCTTGGACAAATTTTGCATGAGGCAGATCTACCAGTTGAGTTAATCGAAAATGCTCAGTTAATTGCTGAAGAAATTGTGGTCAATATTATTCAGTATGGTTATGACAATCGTAGCGATGGTTCGATTGATTTACGGATTGAAATAGCAGATCTAAAGCTAACCATGACTTTTGCCGACAGCGGTAAGCCTTTTAACCCTCTCACAGAGCTATCCACACCCGATTTAGATCGTGACGATGATCAGCGATCGCTCGGTGGCTTTGGCTTTTTCTTAGTCCAAGAGCTATCCGATCATTTAGATTACGCCTATAGCAGTGGCAAAAATATACTGACGGTTAGTCAGGCAATTTTTAATTGAGATTTTGCTAAGTTTGAGCAACAAAAAGCCTTATAAGGCATTCTCAAGCTAAACTACAAATTATTTTGCTCTCAAGATAAAATCTATGGCTTTGCAAATCCTGATTGACAATACTAGCCCCAACACACTATTCGTAGCATTGGACGGACAACTTGATACCTTGACCGCTAATGATTTAGAAACATCTATTCAAACTAATCTGCAACAGGATACTCAGACTTTAATTTTTGATCTTCAGAATTTGAGGTTTGTTTCCAGTGCGGGGCTGAGAGTATTTGCCAAAGCAAGAAAAACTCTAAAACTGAAAAATGGTAAGGTGTTTTTTACAAACCCCACGCCTCAAGTCAAAAAAGTATTTGATATTGTTAAGGCTGTTCCTATTTCTGAGGTATTTGCCAGCACTGAAGAGCTAGATGCCTACTTAACTGTGATGCAGACTGAAGTGGAAGATAACCAGTAAGCAGAGATGTTTTAGTCTTCACTTGGGGAGATATCTTTATTCCGTTGAGCAATACACATTAGTGATAGAGCTGCTTCGGAGGAATAGGGATTTATTCCCGATAAGAACTGACCTAGGCGATATCTCCAATGCGGTGGTTTCCCAATATTTCCAGAGAGTACATCAGCACCTACAGTATGGTTATGAGGGTAAAGCTTAACTTCAAAACCCATAGGTTCAAGGATGCTGCGAAATAAATTGGGTGTCACCCCATCTCCAGGTTTGTGATGTGTTTCAGTTGATAAAGCACAAAGCCTCTCTTCTTTGGGAATGTGAAGATTGCTTAAAAACATTTTATAAATTGCGAGTCTTACCTTATAAAACAGCATCGCAATGCCCTTAAAGTCCCAAGCAGTCAGTTGCGGATCATGATCAATTACTAAAAGCCCACCCAGACGGACAAGTCGAGCTGCTTCTGACAGAGCTTTGGACATATCATCACAATGATGTAGAGTTGCATTAACTGCAACAATATCGGCAAATTTAGAAACAAATGGAAGATTTTGGGCATCTGCTAATAGAGGACTATAGCCAATTTCTTTAGCCATTTCTAAGGCTCCGCGACTAACATCAACACCTATTAAAATCTTGGGTATTCCCCCAAGTGTGGCATATAAATTTCCTGGACCACAGCCAATATCAATGACTATTTTATTATTCCAGCCTCCTGTAGCAGCAATCCATCGTTCTTTAAAGTTTTCATGGCGATGACAGGAATCAAAATAGTTTTTTGCCCATTCTGGATGTCCGAAATAATAACTATTAGCTAAAAGCCAACAGCTAGGATCAGGAATTGGACATTCTGGAATAGCATTCTTATTGAAGCTAACAGCTTTATCCAATGACAGATATTCTTGCAAAATTTGAGCTTTTTCTTGTGACATGAGGTTTGTTTGATAAATGGTCTTAGACCATCAAATTAAAATATGAAATCAGGGAGATGTTTTGGAGATGATTAAAAACTAAATAAAAACCCTGTAATATATGCTGAGCAAATGCTACAGGGTTTTTATTTGGGCTTAATATATGAATAAATATTATCAAAAAAAATCAACAAATAAATATATAATGTTATTTAATAATGACTTTATAATGATTTTTGTTTTAAGCTAATTAGCATAGTTCCTTGACTCATTTACTATAGTTGGTTTTTATTTTTTTTGTACTGAAAGATATTTATGAAAAAATATATTCATTAAAAAATATATCTCTTTAGTGATTGACATCTTTATGATTTTGAGCAAAAAAATAATACAAATAGTTTAATTTTCTGACATAAATTTATTTTTTTACTTGTTATCTATCTTTAGGTCTATGAACTTATCCCTTTAGCCCTAAATTAGCCAAACATACGAAAAAAGAGAGTGCTTAGCACTCTCTTTTTTCGTATGTTTTTTTAGTTGGTTAAGTTGGATTAGAGACTAATAAGATTTATTAATAAATCTCGTAGTCTCAATAATCGTGATTTTGATATTCCCCAGATTATCGATGGTTACTTAAATCGAAGTCACGATGACGAAACCGAGAACACCGATGAAGATGACGAGGGCATAGAACTGCGCCTTGCCATTTTCAAAGTACTTTAAGCCTTCACCAGTAACGACAGTCACGAAACCTGCAAGGTTAACCACACCATCGACAATCTTGGCATCGACTTCTAGCACTTGGCGGGCTAGACGGCGGGAACCAATTACGAATACAGCTTCGTAAATTTCGTCAATGTACCATTTGTTCTTGGAGAGCTTGTATAGCGGTGCGATGGATTTGGCGATCGCACTGGGATCGATTTTCTTTTGCAAATACATCAAGATCGCTAGAGAAATTCCAATCAAACCAATACCAACGGAACTTCCACCCATTAATAGAAACTCAGGAGTGAAGCCTTCAACTGGTACTTCTGTGATTTTTTCTGATGGCGCATGGATAAAGTACTCGAAGTAATTACCCAAGGGTGTACCGACTAAACCAATCAGCATCGACGGAATTGCTAAGACCATCAGAGGGAAGGTCATCGTAATAGGCGATTCATGGGGCTTGCTAGCATGGTGATGTCCGTGACCATCATCAGCTTGAACTTCCTTGCCTACGGAGTTTTCCGCTTTGACTAAGGCAACAAGCTTCTTGTCAGTACCGCGAAAATCACCTTCAAAGGTGGTGAAATACATACGGAACATATAGAAGGCGGTGATCCCTGCGGTCAGGAAGCCAATTCCCCATAGAACAGGATTTGCCTTGAAGGTAGAAGCGAGAATCTCATCCTTTGACCAGAAACCAGCGAAGGGGGGAATCCCACTAATGGCGAGAGTACCGATAAAGAAGGTGATGGCTGTGATTGGCATGTACTTGCGTAATCCACCCATCACACGCATATCTTGCGCGACATCGGGATCATGTCCGACGACTTCTTCCATGCCATGAATGACGGAACCTGAACCGAGGAACATCATCGCTTTGAAGTAAGCATGGGTCATCAGGTGAAATAGACCTGCGCCGTACGCACCCACGCCCATACCCATGACCATGTAACCCAATTGGGAAACGGTGGAATAGGCTAAGCCTTTTTTGATGTCATTTTGCGTAATGGCGATACTCGCACCAAGGAACGCTGTAAATGCCCCCGTCCAAGCGATCGTATTCATCACCGCAGGAATTTCCTCAAATACGGGGAACATACGAGCGATTAAAAATACACCAGCAGCAACCATTGTCGCGGCATGGATTAATGCGGAAATTGGTGTAGGACCTTCCATTGCATCTGGTAGCCATACATGGAGTGGGAATTGTGCCGATTTAGCAGCAGGTCCCATAAATACGAGGATCGCAAATAGGGTAGCAAGTCCCACACTCAATCCACCCGACTCAACTAGTTGAGTCAGCTTTTCTCCCATTTCTGTGAATTCAAACGTACCTGTTGCCCAATACAAACCAAGTAAGCCTAGTAATAGCCCGAAGTCACCGACGCGGTTGGTGACGAATGCTTTTTGGCAAGCATCGGCTGCTCCTTTGCGATCGAACCAAAAGCCAATCAGCAAGTAGGAACACATCCCCACTAGTTCCCAGAAAATATAAATCTGTACCAAGTTGGGACTCACAACTAAGCCCAACATGGAGGAGGTGAATAAACTCAGGTAAGCATAGAATCTGACATAGCTGGGATCATGCGCCATGTAACCATCGGTATAAATTTGCACCAAGAAGGCAACGGTGGTAACGATGACGAGCATGAGTGAGGTGAGGTGATCGATCACAAATCCCATGTTCAGATGAAATAAGCCTGCTTGAGCCCACTCAAAGGTGTAGGTATAAGGAGCATGTCCTTGGATCTGACTCCAGAGTAGGTTAAAGGCGATGACGGCTGCGCCGCCTGTGGCGGATACGCTGAGGACAGACCAAAGCGATCGCAGTTTGTTGGTTGATTCGTTAAAGGTGATCAGTCCTGTGCCGATAATCAGTGCTGCGGCAAGTGGCAGCAGGGGAATCAGCCATGCGTATTGATATGCAAAGTCCATAGGTCGCGTTGAAACGCAAAGTTTACTGTAGAGACGCTTTTAAATGATTAGTGTACTACAGGGCGATCGGGCACGATGTGTTAACTATGAGCATTGTTACTTATGAAGCTAAAATTTTAGAAAAAGTTAATGCTTGACCTGCTATTGCGATCGCAATTAGGATTGAGTAAAGGCGGCGCGTTGCGCCGCTTTTATTTTTTGTAATCAATCTAGAGATACGACCTTGACTACATTTCCGCTATCACAACGCGCTCTGCAAACCAAAGAATCCCAAATTCGTGAAGCCTCCCGTTACTGCGAAAAATTTGGTGCAATTAATCTAGCCCAAGGTTTGCCTGACTTTCCTGCACCAGAAGCACTTAAGGAATCAGCTAGAGCAGCGATCGCGTCAGACTTTAATCAATATGCTGATAGCTGGGGCTGGGAAAAATTGCGCGTAGCGATCGCCGAAAAAATGCAACGGGATAATCAGATTACCGTTGATCCTGATACTGAAGTTACTGTATGTTGTGGCGCAACGGAAGGCTTAAATATTGCCCTGATGTCACTGATCGATCAAGGCGATCGCGTTTTAATTTTTGAGCCGTTTTACGAAAACTACATTCCCAATTTAGCAACGGTAGGCGGCATCCCTGAATTCATTACCTTGCAACCACCACAATGGGAAATTACCCAAGAAATCCTTGAACCTGCGTTTAAAAAAGGGATTAAGGCTGTAATCATCAATAGCCCTGCTAATCCTACAGGGAAGGTTTGGACAAGGACAGAATTGGAATTAATTGCGAAGCTCTGCCAGCAGTATGATGTCTATGCCATTACCGATGAGATTTACGAATACATCATCTATGAACAAGAGCATATTAGCTTGATGAGCATTGAGGGAATGCGCGATCGCACAATTGTAGTGAATGGCTTCTCGAAAACCTTTTGTATCACAGGTTGGCGCTTGGGCTATACAGTCGCCAACCCTATCCTAACTGCGGCTATGCGTCGCATCCATGACTTCATTACGATCTGTGCACCCGCCCCTCTACAACATGCAGCTCTTACGGCAATGCAGTTTGGACGCGAGTACTTTACCAACATGGCACTCGATTACAAACGCAAGCGCGATCTGCTTTATCCAGCTTTAGTCGAACTCGGTTTATCACCAGTACTTCCTAAGGGTGCATACTATATTTGGACTGATAGCTCAGCGATCGCCAAGGATGCCGAAAGTGCTGCCTTTCGTCTTGCCAAGGAAGCACTAGTAGCGGCTGTCCCCGGAACTTGCTTTAGTCATCCTGAACGGGATAAAGTAAATGGATTAAGGTTCTGTTTTGCTAAGAAAGATAGCACGATTGCATTAGCAGTTGATAATTTGCGTAAACTAAAATTATAGGCAATTATCGTAATTTTCAAATGAGTATGCACTCATTTGAAAATCCACAATCAATCCTAGTAAAAAACCAAGTTTTAATTTTGCTTTCAGTAAAATTAAAAACGCTATAAGAAAAGACTAAGGTTATTAGTCTTTTTTGCAATTTACATCGCTATGGTTAGGAGCAAGACTATGGTTGAGAATATAGAAACCAAGGCGATTATAGATATATCGACAATAGTGCAAAACTATCCAGAATTTGCTGATTTGCCGACTTTAAACGTTGATACATTTCAGGGTTTACGCCAATCAATCGATGATGATCTAGCATTTTCTGACCTAGTTACGATTTATCTAAATTCTGCGGAAAATTTGCTAGAAGAAATTCAAATAGCCTTTGCTAATCAAGATCCCAACCAGTTTAGCTTGTCATCCCATTCTCTCAAATCAACCAGTGCTAGTATTGGCGCGGTCAGACTGTCACAGATATGTAAATATTTAGAACATGTTGGTAAAACTGGAAATATCAATATTTCATCAGATATTTTGCATTTACTAACTAATGAATATGAACAAGTGATTCGGGCTATCCAAGTCCGTGTGATTGAGTTTATGGCAGAATAAGTGAGAAATTGACTTGGATTGTCTATATATGCAAGTTCCTGCGATCGCGATTACACCTTTTTCCCAGAAGCTCACAGCCCCACTTTTAAAACATGATATTTCGGTGTTACAGATCAACTTAGGCAAGATTTGCAATCTCGCTTGTAGCCATTGTCATGTAGAGGCAAGCCCCTATCGCACCGAGGAATTATCTCCAGAAATTTGTCAACAACTAATTGAAATCATTCAACGCTTTCCCCAAATCCAGACAGTGGATCTCACGGGGGGCGCTCCAGAAATGCTGTACGGATTTCGTGACTTAGTGAAAGCAGCAAGAGCATCGGGCAAAGAAGCGATCGCGCGTTCTAATTTGACAATTTATTTTGAGAAGGGCTATGAGGATATTCCAGAATTCTTTGCTCAGCATCAGGTGCGCGTGGTGGCTTCATTGCCCTGTTATCTTGAGGATAATGTGGACAAAATGCGTGGGAAAGGTGTATTTGATAAGTCAATTCAAGCTTTGCAATGGCTCAATCGCTTAGGCTATGGTAGCGATCCTCAGCTAATCATAGACTTGGTATACAATCCCCAACTTCCCACTGCTAATAAATTTTCCCTTGCTCCCAATCAACAGAATTTACAAGCCGCTTACAAAGCCCATCTTCAAGAGCATTTCGGCATTGTTTTTAATAACCTATTTACAATCACCAATCTTCCCATTGGTAGAAGTAAGTTCCATTTACAGCATCGCAAATTAGAAGAGGAATATACATCTTTCTTAGAAACCAATTTTAATCCGACTACACTCGGTCATGTCATGTGTCGCAATCAGCTTTCAGTGGATTATCAAGGGAATATCTATGATTGCGATTTTAATCAGATGGAAGACCTGCCAGCGCGATCTCCTCATGGAGAAGTTCTCACTATTGCCAAAATTCTAGAACAGGGAACTTTAGATATTATCCAAGAAATTCAAACGGCTGACTACTGCTATGGCTGCACCGCAGGCAGTGGATCTAGCTGCGGTGGTGCATTATTGTGACGCAATAAAACCCAGAAGAGAGTTACGCCGTAACTCTCTTCTGGGTTTTATTGACATAGAACATAAACGTAACTACAGTAATTACATGGTATGGCATATTAATTATTGCCTGTATTTCAGTCATGACAAAACCGTCGCGAATTCATAGCATCAAGCTCATTTCAATTGGTAACTCTAAAGGTGTCAGATTACCCAAAGTTATTCTGCAAAAGTATGGATTTTCAGACACGTTACTTTTAGAAGAGACTGAGCGGGGTATTTTATTGCGCCAAATGGATGATGCAAAACTATCTTGGGAGGAAACTTATCAAGAAATGGCTCAGGAGTGTGAGGATTGGGAAGATTTTGACAATACGCTGCTAGATGGATTGGAGATGAATGAAGTCGGTTCCTAAAAGATATGAAATATATTTTGCGGATCTCAATCCTACATTAGGCAGTGAAATCAGCAAAATTCGTCCTGTGGTTATCATCAGTCAGGATGCGATGAACTCGTTGTTAGACACAGTAGTTATTTGTCCATTAACTTCTAAACTTCATCCAAAATGGCGCAGTCGTCTTCAGATTATTTGCGCTGGTAGCGAGGCGGAGATTGCCGTTGATCAAATCCGTACTATTAGCAAAATTCGTCTAAAAAACAAGATTGACTCTTTATCTGCAGATCAGGCTGCTCAATTAAGAAGGATAGTTACAGAAATGTATGGAGAATAGCTAAGCAACGATTTATGGCAGCGTGGCTTTGCCGCGCTGCCATAAATCGCAGAACCCTAAGGAACAGTAACAACATCTAGTAAGCGCTGAATAATATTCTTAGGCGATCGCCTACCTGCGACAATAATGCGATGTCCTAACACGTAGGGTGCGAGAAACTTGACATCATCGGGTAGCACATAATTAGATTGGCGACTAGGATCGAGCGCTTGCTGGATTAAGGCATAGCTCTGAGCCGATCGCAATAATGCAGAAGTCCCTCTAGGACTCACACCGAGAGTAATCTCTTCATCATTGCGTGTTGCCCGCACCACATTGACAATGTATTCGCTAGTTGCATCACTGACAGGTACTTGAGTCGCAAGATTACGAATTTCTAGAACTTCTTCAGGGGTAATACATGGTTCTAAGTTCGCTGAGCCAATTTGCCCCGATTGCAATCTTTTGAGCATTTCCAATTCTTCAACTTCACTGGGATAGCCAATGCTAAAAGATAACGCAAAGCGATCAAGTTGTGCCTCTGGTAATGGAAAAGTACCTTGATATTCAATTGGGTTTTGAGTAGCGATCGCAAAAAATGGTGAAGGAACCTTACGCGAGATGCCGTCAACCGTTACTTGCGTTTCTTCCATTACCTCCAGCAATGCCGATTGAGTACGTGGAGTAGCACGATTAATCTCATCAGCTAACAAGACATTCGCAAAGATTGGTCCTGGCAAAAACTGAAATTCTCCCTTTTGAGGATTCCAAATATTTGTACCTGTAATATCTGTGGGTAATAGGTCAGGTGTACATTGCACCCGTTGAAATTTCCCAGAAATAGAAGCAGCGAGAGATTTTGCTAGTAAAGTTTTACCTACCCCCGGGACATCTTCGAGCAAGGCATGACCACCCGAAAATAGCGCCACTAAAACTAGTTGAATCGCTTCATCCTTGCCAACGATCGCCTTTGCTAGATTGTCAACTAACTGTTGTATTTTGAGTTGCTTTTCCATATTTTGCTCGTAAAAACCTATGCCGATCTATAAACCGCGCAAGCTGGACTAAATTTACTGATTATGGCTTGCTTTAGCGTAACACCATCATGATTATGACTGAGGGTTCCGCGATTTAATATAGTTATTGTCGCTTGTGTTAAGACAAAATCAAAACCCAAGAAGAGAATGGTGGCGCAATGCGCCGCCATTCTCTTCTTGATAAGAGGATTGTGTCCCCGCCGAAGGCGGAGACACAATCCTCTACTTCACTAGATTGGTATATGCATCAATTTTTAAAAATGGACAATGTAATCGGTCGCTATGCTTGGGGCATTCGCTGACTCTCTTGTTTGTCTGCTAAAATCAACAGCGTGAGGACTCAGGAGTTACATGGCTGGATATACGCTGGTTTTAGCGATTTTGATCTTAGGCGGCATTATTGCGACGCTAGGCGATCGCATTGGCACTAAGGTTGGTAGGGCGCGACTTAGCATGTTCAACCTGAGACCGCGTGACACCGCTACCTTAGTGACGATCGCCACAGGTGGCATGATTTCTGCGTCAACGTTAGGAATTTTGTTGCTCCTTAGTGGACAGTTAAGGGATGGACTATTTCGTTTAGAAAGCATTCGCTCAGAGCTATCAAGCAGTCAACAACAAAAGCAAAAAGTTGAGACTGAGCTAAATGCCGCTAAAAATGAACAGGAAAAAGCCCAACAACGCTTAGGAGAAATTAACAAGTCTTTAGTCCAAGCAGTGCGTAAGCAAGCAGAAACTCAGGCTTTGTTACAAAATGTCGAAACCAAATTTCAAAAGGCAGATGAAGAACTCAAAAAGGCTTCCCAACAAGAAGCAGATTTGCGCGATCGCATTCAAAATTTGACCAAAGAGCAAGAAAATCTTCAAACTGAAAGCAATCAACTGCGACAAGAGAAAGAACGGATTTCGGGTGAACTCGCAAGTATTTCCCGCGATCGCGAAACCCTTAAACAAAAAGTTGATGAATCAGAGCAGCGGTTGGTTGCGATCGAAAAACAACGAGTTGATCTCACCTCCGAGATCGCCTCTCTAGAATCCGCCCGCGAACAATTGATCATCAGTCTTGAGGCTCTACGCAAAGGCAACGTAGCCATTTTTGCCGATCAGATTTTGTCAATCGGGGTGGTGCGTCCTAATTTAAGCAATGCGGAATTGCGTCAAGCCAGTATCCAACTATTACAACAGGCTGAGCGTAATGCCCGTGAGCTTCTTGATTTTCTGCCCGATCAAGCACCCAAGGAACCAGTCATCAGAATTACCGATGCTCAAATTGAAGGATTGCTGAATCGGATCAAAGATGGAAAGAGCTATGTGATTCGGATTCTCTCCGCAGGCAATTTTTTGAAGCGGGAAACTCAAGTAGCGATCGCTGCCGATGTCACCCTCAATCGTCAGATCTTTGCACGGGGCGATGAAATTGCTACTCTCCAATTTATGCCAAACCTTACACCACAGGCTTTAGCATCACGTATCGAGCAACTATTTCTATTAGTAAGTTTTCGGGCAAGGCGTGAGGGTGTACTAGCAAATCCTGTCACAGGCAAAGTCGGTAACTTTCCCCCTGATGCCCTAACCGAACTTTTTAGAGTTGCTAGTGAGCTTAAATCGACCTACGAAATTAGGGCAGTGGCAAAGGAAGCAATTTTTCCTGCTAGTTCGCTCACTCTAGAGTTAGTTATCCGTCAAAATGGTATTGAAATTGCTCGGTTCAGTTAACCCCAATTAGAAGCCGACATGTTGTGCTGCGAACCCTAAATATTGCAAATTCAAATATATTGAAAATATATTTATGGCAAAAATATCTTTATGCGATCGCTGTGATTTTTACTCGCACACTAACCTATTAGTCTGTGCTGTACATCCCTATGGACCAAAATGGGGAGTCTGCTCAGATTTTGTATCCGCTGATTTGTGGGAACCCGATGATCCCAATAGTTATGATCCCGCTATGGAAGCTGAATGTGGTTGGCATCCTATCTTTACAGGAAAATGTCCTGAATGCCGTACCGCATTCTCGCGCCTCAGATTGCCACCAGAGCAATGGCGTTGTAAATGTTGTGGTTGGGAAGACGATCTGTAATCAAAATTTGCTGGGCAAATTTTGATTACTCTTTGCGATCGTTGCCATAGACATCGCGACCTTTAATATTTTCGATGGTATTAAGTACTGCTGCTGAAGCTGCCATGATGTCTCGCTCTTCGCCACCAAGATATAAACGCCCAAAACTACCTACTGCAACAATTTCCAAAATATTAATTGAAGCCGCTTTCTCCGCCTCATTGGCAGCAAGGGCGGCATAGGCAGCAGGCTCAACTTCCATGATGTATAGAGTTTGCCCCGACAAAAGCATCTGTCCACGACGAAAGCGGTTAATCAGTTGAGTTTGATGGGCATCAACATTACGAATAATTTGGCTAGATAATAATCTTGGCTTAATCCGATCTTCCTCAGTTACGCCCAACATTTGCAGAATTGCTCTGCCTGCGGCTTGGGTTTCGCCTTGACTCGCAGAATGAATTTCTAACAAGCCGTACAAACGCTCAACAATCTGCACCCCTGGTCTAACCGATGTGGACTTGAGGGCTACATCGGTAATACGGTTAATTTCAATGCCAGGAGAAATTTCAATCCAAAGTGAGGTGTCACCTGGTAAGGGTAAAAATCCTTGTGCGATCGTTCCTAAATAAGCAGCATGTTGTCGCTGTAAGTTGTCCAAGTAGACATAGCTGCGTAAATCGATACCCAAAAAATTTTCTCCCACTAGGCTTTGACTGGGGTTGACTGACTAGCTAGATTAACAGCTGAGTTGAGACACCCAAGATGTAATTTTATAGCAATATAGCTATCGTCACTCAAAACCCCAAAAGGAGATATGGGGCTAAGACTCATATTTTCCAACCAGATAAATATCGCTCTAAGTAGCTGGATGCAATTAAATATAAAACCTTAAAACCTGTGGTGCACGCGCAGCGTGCGCCACAGGTTTTGGTTCTGTTTTTTAATTACGCTTAGCTACTTAGCGATACTTATCTATAAACCTGCTTGAGCCTTAGCTACAACTTGACCATCCTTAAACTCCACGATCGCATTACTGCCTTGAGGATTCTTCCAAGAGTAAACTTGCCCGACACTATTATTCGTTGTATTTTCGGCAATGACTTTTCCCGACACACCAAAGATTTTGTCTACTTGCTCAACGGTCATTCCCTTTTGTACACGATTAAACTTTTCGAGAGTAATTGGCTTGTCGTCTTCTTGTGAGGTACTGGGGGATTGAGTAGGATTTGATGGGGTTAGGTCAGAAATATTAGGCGTTGAATTTACAGTTGTATCGGCAGGTAATGTGGGCAGAGCTTTCGTAGATGAGGGTTTGGTAGGGTTCGTAGTTAGCGCTGGATCAAGGCTCTGACTCTTGATGTTTTGAGGGTTTTGATCTGAGGACTTATTAACAGATAAATTACTAGAGGATATTTCCGCATTTGGAGATATGACATTCTTACTTGTAATTGCCCTTACTAATGCCCCTATACCTAATCCTAATAAGATAATTGATAATCCGACTAGTAATAGCTGCAAATGATAATTATTAGTGGAATTAGTGGATTGATTATCGATGTGATGTTTTTCGACAGGTGGAGTTGCTAAATTATTTAATGCTGTGCCTACAAGTATCGGTTCTTGCAATTGCTCCGCGGGCAGCAATTGCTTTCTTGTTTTTGTAGAGTTGGACGAAAGATTATTAATTGCTTTCTGTAATACCGAGTCTTTAGAAAGCTGGGTTTCGGGCGAACGTTTTTCTAGAGCTAAGGATTCTGGAAGTTCGAGATGTTCCGACTCCAATTCTAGGGGTTTGGATAAAGATGATGATAGTGACTCCATCATAAATTGCTCTGTCCATAGAAGACGCTGTTCATTCATTTCATCATCATTGCGCCAGCAGTGAATCTTAAACTTTGCCACTGATTCTATATGCAAAGTTCTCAGGTTGCTAGATACTAATGTCAGCAGTTTTTCCTTGTCAATGGCAGAATCTGTCCGAATTTGTAGTTCTAAATTGCTATCAACAATAGACACCTCCACGTCAAGGCGATTGGAGTCAAGAGTTTGTAATTCTTGACGAATAATTTCGGCGATCGCCTGTGGATCTCGTTGATGGGCAAGTTCGGCAATCGAAAGCATACTTGACTAATCGTCCTAGTCTAACTAACGAATAGCTATTAACTATTCTTGGTTATCTTAATTTCAATACATTACACTTGCTTGGGAAAGGCGGCGATCCGCTAAATTGCGTGAGTGTGTGAATGTATTCTCAATCTCATTGAGCTAGTTACGAATATACACTGAAACGATTTAGTAAAGAAGCAGATTTTTGGCGATGCGGCTTTGCTTTGCTGCAAAAAATCTGCTTCTTTACTAAGTAGCGATCGCAATCTAAAAATCCTCCGAGTCCACATACTCTATGTGTTTCTAGATACACAGGGGGTAATAAATTTCGGTCTTGCTCATCACAAATCCGTAAAATCCTGATAGGGTTAATTTGGAAACTGTAACTCAAAATAGTTGTAACCCACAGAATTCATGAAAGTACTGGTAATTGGTGGTGACGGTTATTGCGGATGGGCGACAGCGTTGCATCTCGCCAATAAAGGCTATGAGGTTGGTGTTTTAGATAATTTAATTCGCCGACATTGGGACAATGAGTTAGGTGTAGCGACGCTAACACCGATCACCTCTATTCAAGAGCGTATCCATAAGTGGAAATCTGTCTCAGGTCAAGATATCGATCTATTTATCGGCGACATTACTAACTACGAATTTTTACAGAAGGCATTCCGTAGTTTTGAGCCTGAGGCAGTCGTGCATTTTGGCGAACAGCGCTCAGCTCCCTTCTCAATGATCGATCGCGAACATGCCGTACTCACGCAAGTCAATAATGTCGTAGGAACTTTAAATTTGCTATATGCAATCAAAGAGCATAATCCTGAATGCCATTTGGTTAAATTAGGTACGATGGGTGAATATGGTACGCCCAATATCGATATCGAAGAAGGCTATATCACTATTGAACATAACGGGCGCAAAGATACTCTTCCTTATCCCAAGCAACCAGGTAGTTTTTATCATCTCAGCAAGGTACACGATAGCCACAATATTCAGTTTGCCTGTCGGGCTTGGGGCTTACGGGCGACTGACCTAAACCAAGGCGTTGTTTACGGCGTATTAACTGAAGAGACTGGTACGGATGAGTTACTGATCAATCGCCTTGATTATGATGGCGTATTTGGTACAGCATTAAATCGTTTTTGTATCCAAGCAGCGATCGGGCATCCTCTGACGGTCTATGGTAAGGGTGGACAGACGCGAGGTTTTCTTGATATCCGTGATACCGTGCGTTGTATTGAACTAGCGATCGCTAATCCTGCGGAAGCGGGCAAGATGCGTGTGTTTAACCAATTTACTGAGCTGTTCTCAATCCGCGATCTGGCGTTGATGGTACAAAAAGCAGGTCAAACCCTTGGTATTAAAGTTGAAGTTCAAAACATCGAAAACCCTCGTGTTGAATTAGAAGAGCATTATTTTAATGCTAAAAATACTAACCTTCTTGAGTTGGGTTTACAGCCACATTTTCTCTCTGATGCTCTGCTCGATTCATTGCTCAATTTTGCAGTCAGATATCGCGATCGTGTTGATGAAAAGCAAATTTTGCCGAAAGTAAAATGGCGTAGCTAATAAATAAAGACAAGTCATGCAAATCATGACTTGTCTTTATTTATTAGTCCCTGCGATAGAAGCTTTAACAACAAAAAAGAGGTATCTTAGGTTACATAACAGAGTTATTGTCAAGACCTTCTTACCGTACCTACCATGACATCTTCTACAAAAACTTTGCGCGTTTTGGTGGTGGATGACCACGAACTCACACGATGTACTTTACAACTAGCACTTTCTTTACAAGCCTGCATAGGATCTGTAGAAGTAGCGATTAACGGTAAAGAAGCGATCGCTAAAGTCCAAAAGCTTGAGCCTGATGTTGTGGTCATGGACTTACATATGCCCGTGATGGATGGCTGGACAGCCTCCAGTGAAATCAAAAATAAATATCCTCATGTCAAGATTGTGGCTTATTCCGCAGCCGATGGCGGCAAGGCACAGGCAATCTCTAATGGGGCAAATATCGATGCTTTTTGTGATAAGGGAGCCTGTACCCGTAGTTTGCTAGAAGCTATTAAAAGTGTTTCTTAAACTAAAAAAGAAGCGTTGCAAAGCAACGCTTCTTTTTTATTGTTTAGATGCTAAGAATTTGGCAGCAATAATTCCCCCAATAAATCCAAATAAAAAGCCTTCCCAAGAAATATTAGATTGTTTCGGTAATATACCAAAAAATAGAAGCGCACAAAGGATTATAGCAATAGCAATCGAAGTATAAAATATCGCAAATTTACGTTCTAAGTAAATTTGAAATAGACAATAACCATAGAATCCAAAAACTACACCACCTGCACCAATATGTAGTGTATTAGGTTTGCCAATTAGCCAAGTTCCTAGACCACTCAAAATAACTGACGAACAAAACACAAAATAAAAATCTTTGATGCTTCTGTTAATTACCAGCCAACCCAAAATAATAAATGGGACTGTATTTTCGGCAACCGAATAAAAACTTGCATGGATAAAAGGAGCTATGAATATACCGCGCAAACCAACAATACTTTGAGGCATAATCCCAAATGAGATCAAGCTCCTATTAAATAAAAATTCATTTATAGCTACTACAATCCAAAAAACTGATACTAAAAAAAATAGAATAAAAATCTTTTTCTGTTGTTCTTTATTCAATGGGTTTATTTTCTGACTCATATTTTTATCTCCATATCTCAAAGAGTTACAGTACTTTGCGCTTTCTCGAAACCCAGATAAATTTTGAAAAAGCTTGCGAAGCAAGCTTTTTCAAAATTTATCTGTATTACACAAACCCTAAATAGGCTGTACACAAAGATTTTTTAATTAATCGTATCGTCAGCTTCAGTGAGGAATTATTTTGATATTTATCAAGATAAATATCTCAGGCTTTAGGAGACAATATGAGCAGAGCTTTCAACCATCTATAACTAAAGTCTATTATTCTTACTCTCAGATAGCATCTTAGCGGCAATAATTCCACCAATAAGCCCAAACAAATGTCCTTCCCAAGAAATGTAGGCTCGTGTTGGTAATACCCCCCAAACTAATCCGCCATAGATCATGGCGACTATCACGGAAATTGCGATCGCCACAAAACTTCGCTCAAAGTAACCACGAAATAGCAAATATCCAAAATATCCAAAAATTACGCCACTCGCACCAATGTGTACAGAATCAGGTCTACCTACTAGCCATGTTCCTAGCCCCCCGATTAACGCTGATATAAAAGATACAAAATAAAAGTCACTGATGTTTCGTAACATCACAAACCACCCTAAAACAATAAAGGGCAGTGTATTAGCGGCAACATGATAAAAGCCTCCATGTAAAAATGGAGCAAACAGAATACCTCGCAAACCGATCAAGTGATGAGGCAGAATCCCTAAGGCATTAAGCCTGCCACTAAACAATAATTCATTAACAATAACTACAGACCAAAAGACTATAACGCAACTTCCTAAAATCTTAAATTGAGTTTTTAGCTCTCCACTAATTGTTTGTAGCTTTTGCTTCATGATTTTTACTCCAGACTGAAAGCAATTTTTGACAGCGATCCTTCGTACAGATAGGGCTTTGCGCTCGCTACTTGTACTAATCCTCAAAGTTCATTGAAAGCGATCGCCTTTCTAACTTAACTATCATAAACAATCTCGCTAAAGACAATGCTCAAAAAGTCGCAAGATTATTAATGTCGAATTTTCTGAGGGATGATCGGAAAACTAAGTTGATTATCATTTTATCTACGATAAAATAGATCAAATAAAGGTGGTTATTTCATCAATATTTTTTACTTTATTTGCTAAATAATCTTATTTCTGTGGATTATCAGATAGACTCTATATTAGATACAGCACCCTGTGGATTCCTCTCATTCAATGACAATAGCAAGATTTTAATCGTCAATACCACGCTATTAGAAATACTGGGATACTCAATAGATGAAATCATAGGACAAAAAATAGAATTAATCTTGCCAATTGGCAGCAAAATTTTTTATCAAACTCATTTCTTGCCTCTTTTAAAACTGCATAATAAAGCTGAAGAAATTTATTTTTCTCTAAGAACTAAAGAGGGAAGAGATATTCCTATGCTGATTAATGCAGCGCGTCAATATTACTCAGAAACTCTAGTCAATAATTGCATTCTGATCCCCATTAGTCAGCGTATTCATTACGAAGATGAAATTTTAAAATCAAAGAAGATTGCTGAGACAGCAATCCTTTCTCAAAAACAAACAGAAAAAGAATTACGAAAGCTCTATGAAGAGTTGCACTGTGCAACCCAGAAGCTAGAAAAGCTAGTAAATATTGATGGATTAACCAAAATTGCTAATCGTCGCTGTTTTGACGATCGCCTAGAACAGGAATGGTTCAGGTTATGTCGAGAAATGCAACCAATCTCTTTGCTCTTGTTTGATGTTGATTATTTCAAACGCTATAACGATTCCTATGGACATCAAATTGGCGATGAGTGTTTGGTGAAACTAGCTCAAGCTACACAACAGGTCGTATGCCGTTCAGCCGATCTGGTGGCTCGTTATGGTGGCGAAGAGTTTGTGATTATTTTGCCGAATACAGATGCACAAGGGGCGATCGCAGTAGCTGAAAAGCTGCATAGTACCATTCAGGACTTAGGTATTCCCCACCAAGCTTCTGAGGCGAGTAAGATAGTCACGATTAGTTTAGGGTTAGCCACCTTGGTTCCTAGTTTAGACAAATCACCAAAATCTCTAATTAATCAGGCAGATCAAGCTCTATATAACGCAAAACAACAAGGACGTAACCAGACAGCAATCTGGGGATGATGGACAAGTAGAGTAGCCACTCTCATTTCTGGCTTTAACAGGCTAAACTAGGAAAAACGTCTTAGTGTCAAGCTCAGCAACATGACTTCATCATCAGTTTCAGTTAGAGAATTACCACTGTTCCCCTTACCTGAGTTGGTGTTATTTCCGGGACAGTCTCTGCCGCTTCATATTTTTGAGTATCGCTATCGCATGATGATTAATACTGTCTTGGAGAGCGATCGCATGTTTGGTGTACTAATGTGGGACTCGGAGACAGGTAAACCTGCAAATATCGGATGCGTTGCCCAAATCGTGCAGTATCACCGTCTACCAGACGATCGCTTTAAGCTTCTGACTATGGGACAGCAACGGTTTCGAGTACTAGAGTATGTGCGTGAAACCCCCTACCGAGTTGGATTGGTGGAGTGGATTCAAGACGAGCCGAGCAGTGATGCGCCATATTTATTAGCTACAGAGGTCCGAGAACTGCTCAATGATGTGATCCGTCTTTCCCAGAAGTTAACCGATCAAGAAATTGAGTTACCCAAAATTCCACGCAGCCCGATTGAATTGTCTTACTGGGTAGCGAGCAATTTTCAAGGTGCTAGCCTAGAGCAGCAATCATTATTAGAAACCCTTGATACAGCCGCGAGACTGCGTCGTGAAGCAGAAATATTGTCTTCTACAAGAAGTCAGTTAGCTGCTCGCACCGTTTTGAAAGATACTTTTAAAGAAATCTAGAGAAACTTATTTTTTATGTATACTCATGTATATATAAAAAGTAGCTAAAAAACTAGTCGTTATACGCTTTCAACTTACAGTCTCTACTACATAGGTATGGGAAAATGTTGGTTCTTTCACAGAAACGTTTAAAGACATTCCCAAGAATTGTAGCAATTGTAGTATTGGCGCTAGTTTATTACGGCACAGCTGAAATTTCACGGCATGTGGCAGCTACACCCCAATCTGTTACACCTGTGTGGCCACCTGATGGATTTGCATCTGCGGCAGTAATAATTTTCGGGTATCAGGTTTTACCAGGGGTTTTAATTGGTTCGTTTCTTGCCAATATCTGGGCATTTTGGGATGCTCAGAGCTGGTCTACGATGACTGCCTCTATCCTTCAAGTATTAGGAATTGCGATCGGTACAAGCATTGGTACTGGGGCTGGTGGCTATCTATTACGCAAAACAATTAAAGGAAAACATCCATTCAGAAGGTTGAATGATGTTTATAAATTTCTCTTTTTGACCTGTGGTTTTGCGCCAATGATTAATGCTACCGTCGGCGTAGTTTGTTTATGTCTAGGTAGCAAAGTCTCTTGGTCGAGTTTTGATATTACTTGGTTAACTTGGTGGATTTCTAATGTTGCGGGTATATGTATATTTACGCCATTAATTTTAAGCTTTTATGAATTTTATTTCAAGAATTTCAAAGTTCCTAAAGATAGCAAAATCTTATTTAATATTGCAAAACCAAAACCACCCAAAATTCATCAATGGCAAATACTAGAAGCAATTATTTTAGTTGTTGTTGTGATTTTTCTAGGGTTTATATCCTTTTATAAAGGATATGACTTAGAATACATGTTAATTCCTTGTCTTGTGTGGACAGTTCTAAGATTTGGGCAATTAGGAGCTACGAGTTTAATTGTTATTATCTCAACGATTGCAATTTTAGGAACTGTTCAAGGATTTGGAACATTTGCTTCTAAAAACAATGCCTCTTCATTAGTTTTATTACAATCTTTTATTATTGTGATTGTTGTAACTACGCTCAGCCTAATTGCCATACTTTCGGAGAAACAACAGGCAATCACAAATTTACAACAATCAAAGCTGAGATTAACTAATAAATCAATTCAACTCGAAAAAAGTAAATCGATTCTAAATGATACTGCATTCATTTTGGAGAAACAAAATATAGCCCTAACAGAGGCAAAACAAATTGCGGAATTGGCAAATCGTGCTAAAACTGAATTTCTATCTAATATGAGTCATGAGTTAAGGACTCCTCTTAATGCAATTTTAGGATTAGTCCAACTCTTACAAGAATCTAAAAATATTGACAATCAAGAGAAACTAGATATTCAGACAATTTATCAATCTGGTACACATTTACTAACCCTAATTGATGACATACTGGATATTTCTAAAATAGAATCTGGCAAAATGGAGCTTCATCTCCAAGAAGTACACCTGTTATCATTGGTCAAAAATTTAGTAGAAATCATTCAAGTTCAAGCTAATCAAAAGAAGATTGATTTCATTTACCAGTTTGCCCCTGATCTACCTGAATTAGTTTATGCAGACAGTAAAAGGCTCAAGCAAATCCTGCTTAATTTGCTTGGTAATGCCGTTAAATTTACGAATAAGGGGCATGTGATATTTCGAGTTGCTGCTCTAAAGTCTTCTCAGCTTGAAACGCTATCATCTGATAATTCATCAAACAAATTGGTGTCACTGAAATTTGAGATTGAAGATTCAGGAGTCGGCATTGATAATAGTAAATTAGAATCTATATTTTTGCCCTTTGAACAGGTAGGTGAAAACAACTTTAAAAATCAAGGTACTGGTTTAGGATTAGCAATTAGTCAGAGAATCGCCGACATGATGGGGGGTGAAATTACTGTCAATAGTAGAAGAGGGATTGGCAGTGTTTTTCTGTTTACTGTTAGTCTGCAAGCCCCTAAACTGATAACGACTACACCTAAAAATGATGTACTGGAAGTTAATCAGCCATCATATTTCGAGCAAAACTTAGCACAGAAATTTCCTTTGAAGATTCTGATCGCTGAAGATAACATCGTTAA
This sequence comes from Pseudanabaena sp. Chao 1811, assembly GCF_027942295.1. Taxonomy (NCBI): domain Bacteria; kingdom Bacillati; phylum Cyanobacteriota; class Cyanophyceae; order Pseudanabaenales; family Pseudanabaenaceae; genus Pseudanabaena; species Pseudanabaena sp. Chao 1811. The sequence goes on along the minus strand of NZ_CP101416.1, from coordinate 802,592 downwards.
TCAAAAAGTTGCTTGTAAAATTTTAAATAGATTAGGTTACGAAGAAATTGGTATTGCTGTTAATGGAATTGAAGTTTTGGAAACCTTACGCCAACATACCTATGATGTGATTTTGATGGATGTGCAAATGCCTGAAATAGACGGAATTGAGGTGACTAAGCAGATAATTAATGATTTAGGTTTGGAAAATAAGCCCTATATCATTGCTGTTACAGCAAATGCTATGGATACCGATCGCGAACTCTGTTTGGCTGCGGGGATGAATGACTACGTGAGTAAACCCGTTAATGTCAATTTGTTAGTGGAGGCTCTATTGCGATCGCAGCATAGCGCACACAAGGCTTAGACAATGGGTTTAAAATTATTAAAATTAATTGATGGCAATACTTTGTGTTGCTATTCCAATTAAATATAAACCAGAAACTTTAGCGCAAGCGCAGCTTGCTACAGGTTCTAGTTCTTAATTGTGCCAAGCTAATTAGATGAAATTAGTCAAGTTCTTGATTTTTGAGGAGAAATCGCAGTGAAAATTGGTGTGCCAAAGGAAATTAAGGATCTTGAGTTTCGTGTGGGGCTTACGCCTGCGGGGGTAGCCACTTTAACAGCGCGATCGCATCAAGTTTTTGTTGAGACCAATGCGGGGATTGGTTCTGGCTTTAGCGATGATGAGTATATCCGTGCAGGGGCAAAAATTGTCGCCACACCCCAAGAAGTATACGCCCAAGAAATGGTGGTCAAGGTGAAGGAGCCTTTACCTAGTGAATATGCTTTAATTCATCCGCAACTAATTCTATTTACCTATCTCCATCTCGCTGCCGATCGCCAATTAACTGAAGCGCTTATCAAATCGGGCGCAACCTGTATCGCCTATGAAACAGTACAGTTAGATAATGGTCAGTTGCCTTTGCTTGTACCGATGAGCATTATCGCGGGAAGGCTATCTGTACAGTTTGGGGCGCATTACTTGACTAAGCAACAGGGCGGCAGTGGGGTATTACTCGGAGGCATTCCCGGAGTCAGATCAGGACATGTCGTTGTACTAGGTGGTGGTGTAGTTGGTACAGAGGCGGCAAGAATGGCGATCGGTCTAGGGGCAAGGGTGACAATTTTAGATGTGAATCTTCAACGTCTTGGTGAATTAGAATCCCTCTTTGGTTCACGGGTGCAATTGTTATATAGCAACGGCAGCAATATCGCTGATTCTGTTAGTTCTGCTGATCTCGTCATTGGCGCAGTCTTAATCGCAGGCAAACGCGCACCGACTCTAGTAAACCGTGAACTAGTGCAGAAAATGCGATCGCGTTCCGTCATTGTTGATGTGGCAGTCGATCAAGGGGGATGTATCGAAACAGTGCGCCCAACTTCCCACACCTCTCCTATATATGTGGAGGAAGGAGTCTTGCATTACGGTGTGCCAAATATGCCGGGGGCAGTGCCTTGGACTGCCACTCAAGCCTTGGTCAATGCCACACTTCCTTATACCTGTGCGTTGGCGGATTTTGGTTTGGAAGCATTAAAACGCGATCGCACCTTAGCGAAAGGACTAAATATTCAAAATGGTCAAATTGTCTATCCTGCCGTCGCCGAAGCATTTCCTGACTTATGAATACAAATACAGCGATTTTCAATAAAGAATTATCTCCCCGCCTTCGGCGGGGAGATAATTCTCTTAGAATGGCGGCTCAAAGCGCCGTCATTCTGAATTTGTGATAGTAGGACTTATTTATTTGGGAATCCTTAATGATTTATGAGATGTAAATTGCACATCTCGTAAATCATTGAGGATTGCTATATTTTCTAGCCATGTTAAAAACCTTTATTAGTTTGGGTAACATCGTGAGTGTTACAAACAGAGCAACTACATACCCAAAATCAGTTGCTAGAGACTGGGACCGAGTTAAGGTCTAAGATGAGGATAAATCATGAAAGCAGTGCGGTTAAATCTTGAAGATAGACAGGCTTGGCAGAAATTACAGTATGTTCTGACTAGTCTTGCTTCCGACTATATGGATCTAGTAGCGGCTGAGCAAACGGAATTTAAGTTTGAACAGCAAGTTCTATCCATTGCTTTTACTTTGATTGCTGCTAACTCCGATCGCGATCGCCTCAATGAATTTACTCAAAGCATTGATCGATACTTCAATCGCTTGCAGTTGATTGGGGTACGCCGCATTGAATGGGAATTTTATGTCATTGGGGAAGATAATTTAGTCCTATCACAGGGAAGAGATATTCCATTAGTTGCTGCACCAGCCCCCTTACCTAAAAGTGCGCTTGCAAGAACAGAGGACAAGCGATCGCTTGCTCGGAATTCGCAACAAAGTGCATTGTCAAAGGGCAAGTCTAAAGCAGGTAATCTAGTACGTCGTCTTCGTGGATGGTTACTTGATCCGAAAACCATTGCTGCTGCCCGTACTACTAGCCGTATTACCATCCGTGATCCTAAGGGAGCCTTAGAAGCAATCCGTACTAGTGTGATCGCCAAGTTTAACGACACGATCCAATGGGTGGATAATTTTCCTTGGGAAACTTGGACAAAGGAAAAAGCCCAACAAATCAAACGTCGCCATCAGCGCAATTTAGTCCGTGCTGTGATTGAAGATGTCTTAGTACTGGGGGTATTACTGATCTGTCTATATTGGCTAACCGAAGCATTATCGGGACCAACAATCAACCTTGCCCTGCTTCCTCCACGCCACTATGACAATAACATCACCACCAACGTGCAGTACCGTTGTGGCAATCCGGGGGTCACGCTCAAAAACTATGTCTGTTTAGGACGGGGAATGGGGTATGACCAAGTAGCAAGTATCTTGGGAGGCGAAGGGAAGCCTTTAGGCATCGATCACAAGTTTGGCGATCGCGCAGTGATTGTGAGCTGGTCAAACAAAGATATGAATCTGAATGCCACCTTTGTAAATGACAAACTCGTTGCGAGAGCTTATCGTCAACTTACTGCCAGCAAATAAACCAGCAAATAAAATAGAATAAAAAAGGTTCGCTTTGCGAACCTTTTTTATTCTAGGGATACAACTTGCTTTGAAAAGATTGTCTAATATTTTCAGCTTGTTAAATTTGCTGATACTCATTACTAGCGGGATATCAATATCATCTTGGTCATCTGCATCATCTGCAATTGCGGCTAATCTTAAACCTAACTCAGCACAGTCTGCCAAAACATCTCAAGCTGATAAACAGGCTGCCGAAGAATATCGCCAATTGGGACTGGCTTATCGCAAACAAGAACGCCTCGACGATGCGATCGCTGCTTTCCAAAAAGCAGTCACCCTCGATCCTCAGAATATCGATGGCAGAGTTATCCTTGGTTGGACACAGCACCTTGCTAAAAGACATGACACCGCAGCAGCATCTCTTTGGGAAGCAATTTATCGATCGCCCACATCCTTACAAGCTTTTAATGCGATCGGCATTGTCTATCTCGTGCGTGGAGATTTGCCCCAGTCGGTAGTTTTGCATAGTTGGGCAGCACTTCTCAAAACTGATAATGAGATTGCTCACTATAATCTCAGCCTTGCCTATCAGCGCTTACAACAATATGACCTTGCGATCGCCTATGCCAAAAATGCGATCGAACTCGAACCAACTAACCCGCATCCTTTCGTTGCTCTAGCGATCGCCCAATGGACATCGGGCAATCAACCCAGTGCCAAAAAAACATTTCGAGACGCGATCGGTGTGGATGTTAGATATCGCAGTTCTGAGTTCTTAAACTTTCTAAACGAAGCAGGTTTTAGCAACGATCAAATTCAAACGGCAAAACAGATTTTAGCGAGCCTATAACTTCATTAACTTCAGTTTGTCGCAAACAAAAATAGGAAGCATCGCTAAGCGATGCTTCCTATTTTTGGCAATTTTCATGCGAAGTATGGTGCAAGTTGCTACATGGAACTCACTTTTCACAAAAGCAAACCCTCTCTCAAAGTCCAAAAGTAAAAGCCTTGCATAGCAAGGCTTTTACTTTTGGACTTTTGAAATTTGCTAGCTTAGACCGAACTGACGTTGAAATAGGTTTTGGGAGGCTATAAATAACTTTGTCATTTCATTGCATAATCCAAAGACATGTGACGCACGTTGCGCGTGCGTCACATGTCTTTGGGTTTTAATTACGTCTAGCTACTTATTACGGAGATTGAATTTTAAGTTATGTATACGGGGTAAGGCATCTAGACGAATTACTGTATCGCTCAAAGCAAAAATGTGTAAATTTTAAATACAGCACCTTAGATATTACCGCAGGTACAATTTATAGCTCAAAACCTTACTGAGTATGGTTTTTACCTTGCGAATATCTTCCACATTTTTCCGTAAAGTGCTGTATTTTATCTATGGAAAATGTGTAATTGTGGCGATCATAGCTGTATTAATAATTATGGGTAAGCTATTATTACTTATCTAGTTTAAAATCTAAAAAATTTTGTTTGGGTCGCAAAAAGCCGAGGATCGATAGTGGAAAACCCAAAAACATTTCGTATAGAGCGTGGCATCGGTCAGTATGACTTTAATGATTACTATGCTGTATTAGGCTTACCACTGACAGCTGAAGCTTCCCATGTGCGTAAACGCTATCTCTCGATCGCAAAATGCCTGCATCCAGACATTCATGGACGCACAGCAGTAGAAAAGCAAGTAGCTACGCAATATCTATCCAAACTCGTTAATCCTGCCTACGATGTACTTTCCCAAGAGCGTGAACGTACAGAATATTCGGCGATTCTAAAACTACTTGGCAAGCGTTTAATGAAACGTAACCAGACATTTCTGCCCCAATCAGAAATTGCCAAAAAATATTTAACTTCTGCGACAGAGATCAATTACGAACAAACAGTTCAGACAATTGCAAAATCTCAGTATCAAAATCTCGATCAAGTTCTAGAACATATTGGCTTACTAAGTGAGCTGAATTTAGTACATATCCTGTTACAAGAAGGATATAGACACACATCAGACTCGCCAACAATTTCAGGGATTAGTACACCAAAAGCTTCGCCTCAAAGCTTTGCTAACAATACCAATAGCAATGTTGCTAGTAGCGCTAGTACCAGTCGAGTTACTGCTTCCTATGCTAATAGTTCAAATAGCAGTTACCAAATGCGGAGTGAGGCTCAAATGTCATCCCGTAATGTGGCAAACAACACTGCGAATAAGGACGAATCAAGCAAAAATACGAACCAAGCTAGTAGCAATGCTAGTAATGCTAATGATGTTTCTAGTAGTCAATATATTCGTCAGGCTGAAATCTATATCAGTCAAAAATTATGGGCTTCAGCATTAAAAGAATTACGGAATGCGATTCAAATTGATTGTAATAACAGCAAATGTCATGCTTTGTTAGGCTTTGTCTATATGAATCAAAAATTAGCAGGTATGGCAAAAGTCAGTTTCCAGCAAGCCTTGAAGCTGAATCCTGAAGAACCATTAGCACTCCAGTACATTAACCAAGTTAGCGGTATAGCCACGAATACAGATAAATCTCAAGCCAAACCCAAAGAAGAGAAAAAAGGTGGTTTTTTTGGTTGGCTAGGTGGAGGCTAAAAGTATCAAAAATGCGATGCTAAACATCGCATTTTTGATTTGAAATATGAAAGAGCACCAATTATCTCCACAAGAACTCAAACAAGCGATCGCGCAAAAAGCCTTAGATCTAGGATTTAGCAAAGTCGGAATTACCAAAGCTGAGTCTGGGATTGAGGCAGAACGCTTGCAAGAATGGTTGTCTCTGGGCTATCAAGCGGATATGGACTGGATGGCAAATCCCAAGCGCCAAGATATCACTCAGGTAATGGTAGGGGTAAAGTCGGTCATTTGTGTAGCGCTGAATTATTACACCCCCCATCAACATTCAAGCGATCGCCAAGTGGGGAAAATTTCTCGCTATGGCTGGGGGCGCGACTATCATAAGGTTTTGACTAAAAAGTTAAAGGCTTTGGCTACTTGGTTAGAATCACTGGGTGAGTATCAAGGGGAAAAAATTCAAACTCGTTACTATGTAGATACGGGACCGATCGCAGAAAAAGCCTTTGCTCAAAGGGCGGGAATCGGTTGGATTGGCAAACATAGCAATGTGATTACTCGTGAATATGGCTCTTGGTTATTTCTCGGAGAAGTTCTTACCAATCTCGAACTAGAACCTGATCGCCCCCATACCGAACATTGTGGAACTTGTACGCGCTGTATTGATGCTTGCCCAACGGGGGCGATCGCCCAGCCTTTTGTGGTAGATGCTAATCGCTGTATTGCCTATCACACCATTGAGAACAAAGGCGAACAAATTCCTGATGCGATCGCCACTAATTTACACAACTGGGTTGCAGGATGTGACATTTGCCAAGATGTTTGTCCTTGGAATCAGCGTTTTGCTCAAGAGACCTTAGAAGCTGATTTTCAACCCTTTCCCCATAATGTCGATCCCCAATTAACAGATTTAGTAAATATGACTGAAGAAGAGTGGGATCAGAATTTTACAGGTTCGGCACTGCGAAGAATTAAACGTGATCGCTGGCATCGCAACGCTAAAACATTGCTAATTTAATATTTTTGATGGTGCGAAAAAGTCGCACCATCAAAAATATTACTAGCTATATAGCGTTTTCCAGTCTAGAGGATTGTTTTCCGCCTTCGGCGGAGAAACAATCTTCTAGACCTATATAGCCATATCAGCCATTTCGCTTATCTAGATTTATTGAATAAAAAACCTTAGATTAGAATGATACCCAAGCATAAATTTGAGTAACTATCATCTTGGCTGATCTAAAAATTGTTCGACATATTAAAGATGGTGCTGAGCATTGGAATGCTTGGCGCGAAAAAGCTCAACCTGAGGCGATCGATCTCACAAAAGTAGATTTGTCTGGGCTAAAGCTTAGTGGTGCAAATTTGAGTCAAGTCAACCTCAGCAAGGCTAATTTTAGTAGGACGGACTTAAGCTACGCAAATTTAGTCGGTGCAAATTTAAGCGAAGCCGTGTTTTCTAATGCCAACTTAAAGGGATCTGATTTGCGTGGTGCAATCTTGGCTCAGGCTAATATTAGTCAAGCGAATGTCCAAGATGTTAATTTGGCTGGTACTGACTTGCGATCGCTAGAGCTTAGGGGTATCAATCTTGGTTCCGCAAATCTCAGTGATACAGATTTACGGGGTGTAAATCTAAGTGGAGAGAGTTTCAAAAAGATTAATCTCCATAGTGCAAACCTCAGTGGAGCAGATCTCCAAAATGCTGATTTTAGTGGCGCAAACTTGAGCAATGTGAATCTAAGTCATGCCAAGCTGAGTCGTGCCAAACTACGGGGAACCTTGCTAACTCGTGCAAATTTATGTGGTGCATCACTTGATTTTGCAGATGTCAGCATGGCTGGTTGCCTGATGGCAAATTTTAGCGAGGCAATCTTAAATAAGGCAATTCTCAATAAAGCTAATCTGGGAGGTGCAATCTTAAGTGGAGCGCAACTATTTGGTGCTGAACTATGTGACGCTTTTTTGGGTGATGCTTTTTTGAGTATGGCGAATTTAACTAAGGCAAATCTTAGTCATGCTGATTTTAGTCGCGCCTACCTGTACAGAGCAATCTTGACACAGGCAATCTGCATCGAAACTAAATTTCGTCATACAGAAATGAAGGAAGTTGATTTAAGTATGGCAATTCTCAAACAGGCAAATTTTGCTGTGGCTGAATTGCAAAATTCATACTTGGGCGGTGCAGATTTAAGTGGTGCTAACTTTATGGGAACAAATCTCTCAAAGGCAAATCTTGCTAATGCTAATTTAACAGATGCGTTAGTGGAAAGTACTATTTGGGAAGGTGCTAATCTTCAAGGAGTAATTGGATTCTCGCTACCATAGAAGATATGCCAGAGTCACTTTCTAGATCTTGGATGCCATGAAAATCAATATCAATGCTAGGATGCAGACCAGAGTAGTTTTATAATTTCTGTAGTGATTAAGTATGGGAACCATTGCATATTTAGATTGCCCGACAGGTATCGCAGGTGATATGTGTCTGGGGGCGCTAGTGAACGCAGGTGTCCCACTAGAATATCTGCAAGATATTGTTCATAAATTGGGACTTGATCGCGAAGTGAAGCTATGGACAGAATCTGTTTATCGTGGTGGCATTCAAGCAACAAAGCTCCATGTGGAGTTATTGAATTATGTCGGTAATGAGCCACCAACCGTAGCCGCCACTGATTCCCATGAGCATAGCCATGATCATACCCATAGTCACTCTCACGATCATGACGCGCACACTCATGGAGAACATTCCCATCGTCATGATCATCATGAAAAGCATACCCATAAAGAGCATCGGCATTTACCCGATATTGAGAATATTATTCGTCATGCTAAATTACCAGCGCAGGTTGAGAAATGGAGTTTAGCGATATTTAAAGAACTAGCGATCGCCGAGGGAGCCGTGCATGGGATTGCCCCCGAAGCAGTCCATTTTCATGAAGTAGGAGCGATCGATGCGATCGTCGATATTGTCTGTACCTGTGCAGGCTTTGTTTGGTTAGAAGTCGAAAAAATCTATTGCTCGGCTTTGCCTGCGGGTGGGGGCTATGTCAATTGCGATCATGGCAAGATGCCCGTGCCTGCCCCCGCCACCTTGAAATTATGGGAACTACATGGTGTAACTACCTTTGATAATGGCATTCGCAAGGAATTAGTCACCCCCACAGGAGCGGCGATCGCTGTCACCCTCAGTGAAAAGTTTGGCGAAGTTCCCTTAATGAAAATCAAAAAAGTAGGTTTAGGGGCAGGTTCTCAGGATTTAGAAATTCCTAATGCCTTACGGTTGTGGGTTGGGAAGAGTAAGTCCAAAGATAAAAAAAAAGATTAGAGATTAATGCTGCTTTGATTCAAGAAATTGACAAACAGCAAACAGTCGCAAGCATTACGGAAACCATTGTCATTCTTGAAACTCAAGTTGATGATATGTCTGCTCAATTGATCGCCTACACGATGGAGCAGTTATTGCAAAACGGTGCTCTGGATGTGTATACCCAAGCAGTGGGCATGAAAAAATCCCGCAACGGGACTCTCATTACTGTTATTTGTCATTGCGATCGCCAGTCTATTTGTGAGCAAATTCTCTTTCGGGAAACTAGTACTCTCGGTATTCGCTATCGTTGGCAAGAGCGCAAAATCCTTCATCGTGAGATTCGTGAAGTCGTAACGGAATATGGCAAGGCGCGAGTGAAGATGGCATGGCGGGACGGCTTCTGGACAATTCAACCAGAATATGAGGACTGTGCGAAGCTAGCGCGATCGCATCATGTGCCATTAACTCGCATTCAAGAAGCTGTAAAGCTTGCAGGAGAGAGTTTGCTAGAGATTAGCTTTGCCAATTTCTAGTTAAGAAGCGGATTTATCGCCTGAAGTTAGTAATAATTTTAATTTGAGATCGATTAGGTTAATGTCGGCGAGTCCAATCTGCACATCACCTTCGAGGACGATTCCTGTACTAATCAAGCGATCGAGTAATTCCAAAATCGATGACTCACTAGAGGACTGATCTGGATAATAGGCTCCGCGTCTAGGCAGCAGCTTCCCAAATTCACCGAGATCGAGATTGAGGTCTTCGGGATCAATTTCTAAAACTTCACAAAGATTGAAGATCTGTTTCTCTAGAGCTTGTAAGCTATCTGCGGCTCTCTCAATTTCCGACTCAGTTAATTTCTCAGCATCCATCCGCCGAATTACCTGCGCTTCCATTAGCTGGCGCAACAATTCCACCAAAGTGAGAATCAATGGCGCTAGTCCAGATTTTTTGGGCTTGACGATTAAACTATCATTGCTATCGGTCATTATGTTTTTGCAGAATTATTTAGCGGAAGGGATCATAGAAGTTTAATCTGCCATAGCCCAGAAATTGGGTGTTAGGGCGATCGCCTTGCGGAGATGCAGAGACTCCAAATAAATAGACCCCATCATAACGGGGATTGCGAATTGGTCTTAGTCCGACTACTAGTTGGCGATTAAGCTCACCATTAGCAGGAATTGGGGGATCAAAAGTAATGACAATTTTCCTTTGATCGCGATCCTGATTTTGGAGAATTTCAGCTTTACCAGAAACAGCAATGCGATCGCCTGAGGAGGGTTGCAAATAGGCAATTGTTTCATCAAGCCGAAAGTCAAGCGTCTCAAAACCTTCTGATTGAACTATTTCCAGCCTTTGTAAGTTTTCTCCCATACTCTGGGGAAGCGCGATCTTGAAATAATAAGTGGCATTCCGCGCATAGATCACATTTACGGTTGATTCAGCCTCTAGGAAGGTTGGTAAATGCAAGAAATAAGTCTTACCATCCCGCAACTGCACTGCTCCTGCTTCCAAAATCGGCAATCCTGAAACTGGAAACCCTAAAATTGGTAGCAATGCGATCGCTATCATAACTTTTTTATACATAAACACGTACCATTTTGCTAGCATTGTACGAATAGCTACTTTTTTCGCAGCGATAGGCTTAACGAAAGCCTGACACTCTCATTAAATGCTATCTCATTAAGATAGAGGTATCTACTGTGGTTTCTTCCCCCCCAACATCATCGAATGCCGTACTCAATCTTGAAGGTGCGCTTTCATCTAGTATAGATTCAGCTAGCACAAGTTCTGATAGTACCACAGCCAATAAAATCACTCGTTCCATGATTGCTATTCTTGATTTCGGGTCTCAGTACTCGGAGCTAATTGCTCGACGTATCCGTGAGACACAAGTTTATTCCGAGGTTTTACCCTATCACACTTCAGCCGAAAAATTGCTGAAATCAAATATTAAAGGGATTATCTTGTCAGGTGGTCCCAGTTCTGTTTACGATGAAGGTGCGCCACAATGCGACCCTAAGATTTTCGATTTAGGTATTCCTGTTTTAGGCGTTTGCTATGGAATGCAGCTAATGGCGAAACAGCTCGGCGGCACTGTCGAACGCGCTGATCGCGGGGAATATGGCAAAGCAGAATTACAAATCGACGATCCCACGGATCTACTCACTAATGTGGATACAGGGATCACCATGTGGATGAGTCATGGCGACTCCGTAGTGGATTTGCCTAAAGGATTTGAAGTGCTTGCCCATACGGCAAATACTCCCTGTGCTGCGATCGCTGATCATGTCAAAAAGCTATATGGTGTGCAATTCCATCCTGAGGTAGTACATTCCGCAGGTGGCATGGCAATGATTCGCAACTTTGTTTATCACATTTGCCAATGCGAACCAAGCTGGACTACCGATGCCTTTATCGAAAATGCGATTCGTGAAATCCGCGAACAGGTTGGGACTAAGCGCGTTTTGCTAGCCCTCTCAGGTGGGGTGGACTCTTCCACACTTGCCTTCTTGCTACATAAAGCGATCGGCGATCAACTCACCTGTATGTTTATTGATCAAGGCTTCATGCGGAAGCTAGAACCTGAGCGACTTGTCAAGCTGTTTGAGGAGCAGTTCCATATTCATGTGGAATATGTCAATGCTCGCGAAAGATTCCTTGAAAAGGTAAAAGGAGTTACCGATCCCGAACGAAAGCGCAAGATCATTGGCGGTGAATTTATCAATGTCTTTGAAGAGGAATCCAGCCGTTTAGGACCATTTGACTTTCTCGCTCAAGGGACGCTCTATCCCGATGTGATTGAATCTGCGGATACCAACGTCGATCCTGCTACGGGTAAACGTGTTGCTGTCAAAATCAAGAGTCACCACAATGTCGGTGGTTTGCCCGAAAATCTACGTTTCACGCTTGTGGAACCTCTTCGTAAACTATTTAAGGATGAAGTGCGGAAGGTCGGTACTGCCCTTGGTCTTCCTGAAGAGATTGTCAAGCGTCAGCCTTTCCCTGGTCCGGGATTAGCAATTCGGATCATTGGTGAAATTACCAGCGAGAGATTGAATACTTTACGCGATGCCGATCTGATCGTGCGTCAGGAAATCAATCGTGCAGGTCAATACAATAATCTCTGGCAAGCCTTTGCGGTACTATTACCAACGGTTCGCAGTGTTGGGGTAATGGGTGACAAGCGCACTTATTCCCATCCTGTGGTTTTACGTCTAGTCAGTAGCGAGGATGGCATGACTGCGGATTGGGCAAGGGTTCCCTATGAGCTATTGGAAACTATTTCCAATCGCATTGTCAATGAAGTAGAAGGTGTCAATCGCGTGGTGCTAGATATTACGTCTAAGCCCCCTGGCACGATTGAATGGGAATAAATTAAATAGAAGGGGGCGCATCGCGTCCCTTTTTTATTGAGAGCTTTAATGCGATCGCAATACAGATATTGTTTTTAATACAATCAATCTACTGTTAGAATTTGCTAAGATTTTAGAAACTAAAATATGCGAGAGATGTAAAGTGATGATAACTACAGAAACTTCAACTCAAAGCGATATTAGACGATCTCTAATTCAAGAAATTGAACTAACTTCAGATAGTGTTTTAAGTGAAGTTTTAGACTTTCTCTTATTTGTGAGAGCAAAACATTCACAAGCTGTTTTGAATATAAATGCTGGCAACTATGAAGCTGATGAAGATTACGAGGATATTGAAGATGCTAAAGCTGCTCTAGCATCTATTGATTCTGAAGGTACTATCTCTTGGGAAAGTCTCAAGGCTGAGATTGGTCTATGACGTATCGTATTGAGTTTGTAAAACAATCTGCCAAACAGTTAAAAGCTCTATCCACTGAAGAGAAGCAAAGGATAAAGATAAAGATTGATGCTTTAGCTGAGGTTCCGCGTCCTGATGGTGTGGTTAAGCTGGTAGGTGAAGATAATCTTTATCGTATTAGGGTGGGGAACTATCGCATCATCTACTCTATTCAGGATAATCAACTGTTAATTTTAGTGCTTAAAATTGGTCATCGTAGGGATGTTTACCAGTAATTAGGTGAGGTGATCGCTTGTTATGTAGCGAATGATGCTAATTGATTTAAGAACTAAGCAGATTCTTCTAAATTTATACCTATAATTGATTCTAAAGGGATCTCTAACAATTCAGCAATTTCATCATCAGTTAAGCCGCGATCGCGTAGTTTCTTGATTTTGGCTATTTGCTTCTCTCTTTGAGAATCAGATTTTTCTAATGGAACTTGATTTGATTTGGATTTAGAATCGCTATTGAAATTTACGCAATGGATAACATCAGCAATATTCCCCATACTTCCATCGCTAACGTTAAAAGTTATACTTCTCTGTCTTTCTACAACAGATTTAAGATTCCCTTTCTTAACTGGTTCTTCAAAAATATCTGAAAGCATTTGCAGAAGCTCATAACCAGTATCTTTAACATGACCTTCACTCCTTTCAAAGGATTCGGCTATATCTACTATTTTTGGTGGTTTAGCGCCCCCTCAATCACCTGACGCTGCAAATCATTAAGTCTTTTCCCCGTCTTCGCAAACATACTCTCATCAACAAACTTCAGCAATTCTTTAACGTCCATACTTACAAAGCCATAAATCCTCAATCCCGATTATATCTGTCTTTCTCCGCCTTTTCCCGTCTTGAAGCAAATTTTTATATACCCGTCTTTTTCCGCTTTACTTATCAATTGTAAAAGGCAAGAATAAGTATCCACAATCAAGTTCAAGTTATAGTTTCTATATGGAAGGACAAGGATTTATACTTTTAATACTTCTTACTGTTGGAGTTCTTTGGTGGATACTAGAACTCATACCAAAGAAACATAGGACAGTAGTAGTATTAGTTCTACTTGTTTTTTTACTTATTGGTCAAGGAGTCAGCCGTTTTCTCCCTCAAGTTTGGCAGATGCTTCCACCTATTGTGCAAATAATTTGGGGACTTGGGGGAGGGTGGATTCTTTTATCACTTATTGTATTTGGTATCCTATTTATAATTGGTGCAGCAGGAGGTGGTTAATGTTTAGTGTGATCGCCTATCTTGTAGGGTGCGTTAATGAAAAGTAACGCACCTAATTTTTGAACAAAATCGAATACTTTAGCGAACAGGAAATTTGCTGATGAGGGGCTAATCTGTGGGCGATCATTATCGAATTTGGGTGAGTAATTGGCAGTAAATTATTATAATTTTAGTCATTAATCATAAAATTCTTGAATGATTTTCTTGATTTCTAATGATGTTACATTGTCCTCATCAGATTTCGAGTAAATCAAAACACATAAAATATTCTCAGAGGTTTTAATATAGTAAATCAATCTATAGCCGCCACTTTTACCTTTCTGAATATCACTATTTTTAATGCGAACTTTAAATACTGTATATCCAGTACCTTGAACTTGATCGCCAACTAAGTCACCACTTTGGAGTTGATCTAAAACTGGTTGAAGATCTAATTTAATCCGTCTATAGCGCTTTGCTAAATCTCGAACTTGACGCTTAAAAACATCCGTAAACTGAATCTTCAATTTGGAATCATTACTAGACATCAATGCCATCCCAAAGTTCAGAAATATCGTGAACTCTACCTGCTTTAACATCTTCTAAAGACTGACGCAGATCTTCTAAGATTTTTTCTTTAGGATCATCATAATCTTCTACTAATTCACCAACATCTGTTTGTATTTCCATCTGTACTGGCGAATGTTTAGCTCTAATAAACAAAAGAAAGTCTAGAACTTCGCTTAAAAGATAATCTGAAGTCTGATCAATTTCTTGGATTAACGCCTGTCTAACATTTATTTGTTTAGAAGTCTCTGTAGTTAACATGGCTTAACCTCAGTTCAAAATTACATATAAAGCTAACATACTTAGGAATATAGTGCGATCGCTGATCTTGTCGGTTTTCTTACCTTAGCGAGCAGGAAATTTATTGGTGATGGCGCGATCGCTCTGGAATGCTTATACCTATTATAAAATTCAGTATCCCTTACTTTTTAAGAGCATTACGAAAAGTATTTGCTGCTTCTAATCGGGAAGTTTGTGCCATTGAGACGCAGCGGGTCAATAACTCTATATCTAAACCTGCAAGCTCTGGAATCTCGCTCTGGGAAATCACTTCATAGGTGCGATCTCGTAAACGATAGAGACTAAATATGCCATCTTGCCAAAACCATACTTCAGGAATCTCTAAAGCTTGATAACGTTGTAACTTCTTAGGACTGCCACTAGTAAAAACAACTTCGATTACTAAGTCAGGAGTGGGCTTCGATGTTCCAAAACAGTACGATTCATCTGGTTCAACCGAAACTTCCCCCTCACGCTGTTGAGTCATTGAACCTGTTGGCTCAAACTCGATATTATTTTCTATACAAAAGATACTTAGTAGAACACAAATAAATCGGCTGACTGTTTCGTGAGCGCGTCCTGGCATAATGATTTCAATAGTTTCTTGATAATAAAAAAGTCGTACCCCCGTAGAATTGGCAAAACCTGCTTGGATCAGCTTAAACTGCTCCCAAGTGATACCTGAATAGATAAGGTGTTGATCGCGATCTTGTTCTCTGGATGTAGTGGGGCGACTTAGGGCTTGGGTCATAGTGACACCTCAAAGATTGACGTAAAGCCGAAATATTTTGGGTAGTGCTAGCTAAGGTCTCGTACTGAAGGCGATACCTTAGCATTTAGTATATAGCGCTTTTCAATCAAGCGTGATACAAAGGATTGTTTTTCCGCCGAAGGCGGAAAAACAATCCCGTACTTCATTTTAAGCACTGTTGTGGAAGGAGCGTAAACAGCCGCCAAGTGGCGGTTACTTTTACCCGTATTTTTATTGATAAAATCAACTGAATCGCCCTTCGCATTTAGGATTATAGATATGAGTATTCAAAGCTCTCAACAACAGAATACTGATAATGAAGACTTTTATGCGAATCTACCTGTACTTGAAAATTTTGTAGATATTACTCATAGTGAAAATTTTTATGCAGTTCCTAAAGACTGGGCTGTAATTATTACTGATATTGCCGATTCCACAAAAGCGATCGAAGCAGGGAGGTATAAGGATGTCAATCTTTTAGGGGCTTGTTCGATTATTGTTATTTTGAACTTAGTTGGAGACTTAGAGATTCCCTTTGTATTTGGTGGTGATGGAGCCTCGCTTCTGATTCCTCCCAAATTTATTCCCGATGCTGAACGTGCCTTATTAGCAGTTCAAAAAATGGCTAATGAGGAATTTAACCTGATCCTACGCACTGGCATTGTTCCATTGGACGCAATTACCTCAAGCTATGATGTCAAAATTGCTAAGTTGCGGATCTCCGACAACTATACTCAAGCAATTATCAGGGGTGGAGGTATTAGTTATGCAACAAGATTAGTTAAGGACAAGGCAACAACGGATTTATACAGCCCTAAGCTGAATCATAAATATGCGATCGCTGATTTCTCTGGTTTAGAATGCCGATGGCAAGATATCCCCACTCGCCATGAGGAAATCTTAAGCTTAATTGTGCAAGTGACCGCACCCAGCCAGACACAAATCGACAATCTCTATCGTGAAGTAATTAACCAGATCGATCGCATCTATGGGCAAGGTACAGAATGCCATCCTGTTGTGACAGAGAATCTACAACTTGCTTTTCGAGGGAAAAGTTTATTATCGGAAACGAGAGTTTTTGAAGCTTCTCAGGGGTGGATCAAACAAACTTTATATCTATGGAAAATCCGTATGATTAATTTGTTAGGACTACTGCTGATGACTTTTAATATCAAGACAGGAAACTTTAATTGGGGTGATTACAAGCAGATTGTCTCGGAAGCCACGGACTTCAAAAAATTTGATGATGTATTGCGAATGGTTATTTCTGGTAGAACCAAACAGCGGCAAAAATTAACTGATTATTTAGAGAAAAAGTTTCAAGAGGGGCGGCTAGTATATGGTTTTCACATATCCGATCGCGCATTGATGACCTGCTTAGTTTTTGAACGCGATGGTCGGCAAGTACATTTTGTGGATGGGGCTGATGGGGGCTATGCCCTAGCCGCCAAGCAGATGAAGGAACTGATGAAAAGTTAAAGCACAAAGCAATGTCAAAAGTTGTATACCCTAAGGCATCTTTAAAGCGATCGCATTGCAGGGTACGCTAATAGATAGTGTCTATAGCAAAAGGAAACCTCCCGTGCTTTTATCTAAAGGCTTTGAAGTAGAAATATATACCTCTACACCAACGGGGGATGTGATTGGCTTTAGCGATCGCATCGTGGCAAATCTGCATGGGTTTGTGCGCGAACCCGATAGCCGCAATGTCGAATACATCACTCCACCTTTTCTCAAATATGAGCCATTACTGATGGCTTTGGTGGAACCACGCCAAAAACTACGCAGCTATTTGCGATCGCTGGGCGATTACACCTTGATGCCGGGGAGTACGCTGGCTCTGGGGGGAACCGATCATTTCTATCGCTCCGATCCTAATAATCCCTATCACACCTATATTGAGCAGACCTATGGTACGGATGTAGTCACTGCTAGTATTCATATTAATGTTGGGATTCCTGATTTAGAGCTATTAATTGCCGCCTGTCGCCTCATTCGTCTTGAAGCACCTCTCTATCTAGCTCTCAGTGCCGCTTCTCCTTTTCTCAATGGCAAGGCAACTGGTTTCCATTCTTCCCGTTGGCAAATGTTTCCTAAAACACCAAAGGAAGTTCCTCTATTCCGCGATCATCATCATTTTGTGGAATGGACAGAGCAGCAATTGCAATTGGGAACGATGCAAAATGTGCGCCATCTCTGGTCATCGGTACGTCCCAATGGCGACAATCGTCCCTATAACCTCAATCGCTTAGAATTACGAATTTCCGATCTTGTTATAGATCCTGTGGCTCTATTAGCAATCACTTCACTTTTAGAAATGCGCCTCACTCAATTTCTGGAAGCAGGAATTGGCTCATCTCTCGATCCACTTGCGCCTAATTCTAGTAAATTTACGCCGAGTGAACTTGCGGAAATTGCCGATCGCAATGAAATCGCCGCAGCTACTAATAGTCTTGATGCTGTGTTAACCCATTGGCAGACAGGTGAAGAGATTACGGCGCGGGAGTGGGTATCTAATCTTTACGAAGAATTGCGATCGCGAGCTAAGGATTCGGGTGTGTGGTGTTTTCTCTCGCCCTTGAAGAAAATCCTCGAACAGGGCAATGAAGCACAACGTTGGCTAGCGGCTTATCATAACGGGCTTAGTCCTCGCCAAATCATGACCGATGCGATCGCCAGTGCCGAAAAAATGGATAAGGAACTAGCAGAAGCTCTATTACTAATCTAATAAACCAAAATTTTTATGGCGCGGCTTCGCCGCGCCATAAAAATTTTGGTTTATTAAATCACAGAACCCTTAGTACATTGAGTAGCCCAGAAATATTTTTGAAAGCGGCACTAAGCGCTGCTTTCAAAAATATTTCTGGGTTTTAAGTAAGCGCAAAGCGCTGTAATTTCTATTCCTGTTCCCAAAAGCGATTGTTGAGCATAGTTTCTATTTCCTGATCAAATTGCCATTGATCAGGAAAGTCTACTTGTTGATATTCTTCACGCACAGTTTTAAGGGCAATCTCCCAAGCATCAGTAAAGCTGTCATGCCACCGAGTTTTTAGGCTTGGCACTTGTTTTAGCAAAACCTGAAGACCATTGCGCTGATTACGGATTGTACGTTCCCATCCATTATAGTCATAGGGAAGATCAACATAAAGACGCTTTAGCAAATGTTCCAGTAAAGTAATTAAGCGACTAATCAATTCTTTTTTCTGCGAAATCCCCAAAGATTCTACCTCTTCGATTAAATTCTCCAAATCTAAATTCTCAAAATCATGGGCTTTGAGTTTAGCAACTGTTTCCTCAACCCAGAGTAAAATATCCTGTTCATAGAGTGATGGAGATTTAACTGCTTGTGTCATGATTACTGCTCCGATGCTGATGCTTCTAGTTCAAAGTTAACACGCTTATATATGGCAGTTGTGGCGATCGCTAAATCAACGGATTGCAGAGAAATTGTCTCATCCCTCTCATAGGCTGCAAAGATCCAGCGATCGCCTTCTTTATAAAAATGCTCTACATAGATGCGATCTTGAGCAATCAGCAAATATTCTTGGAAACTAGGAATAGTCCGAAAAGCGGCAAATTTACCACTACGATCATAGTTTGCTGTTGATGGAGATAAAACTTCGGCAATCAAAACAGGGTTAACTAAAGTATCCTTGCGACCTTCTTGATATGAAAAAGGTTCAGCAATGACCATCACATCAGGGTATGTCGCAATACGTTGAGCAGGAATCCAGAGACGCTGATCGGTTACGAAGACCCTATATGGGTCAGGCAAAGATATATGCAGGATAGATAATAAGTTGACAACAAGGGTGTTATGGGTTGGTGTACCACCAGTCATTTCAACAATTTCTCCGTCAATATATTCATTTCTAGTTTCGGCAAGAATTTCACGCTCAAAGTATTCCGTAAGCGAATATTTTTTTTTTAGTGTTAGCATGGCTTTCTATCCAAAATAATGTTTGTGGTGATGAGAATGGCGGTATGTCTTAACTATGAGGATACTAAAGCTTTAGGAATCGCACTAATTAGCTTTTGGGTATATTCCTGTTGAGGATTGGTATAGATAGATTCGGCGGTATCTAGTTCGACGATCGCGCCTTTGTTCATCACCATAATGCGATCGCTCATAAATTTAACTACACCGAGATCATGGGAAATAAAAATATAGGTTAATCCAAATTCCGCTTGTAGTTCCTTTAATAAATTGAGAACCTGTGCCTGTACGGAAACATCAAGGGCGGAAACAGGTTCATCGGCAACGATTAATTTGGGATTGAGAGCTAAGGCTCTAGCGATGCAGATGCGTTGGCGTTGACCACCTGAGAATTCATGGGGATAGCGGCGCATGGCACTTGCGGTCAAGCCCACCCGCTCTAACAAATAGGCAACTCTTTCTTTTCTCGCTTCGGCTTTACGATAGCGGTGAAAGCGTTCTTGATGACTATGGACAATCAATGGCTCGGCGATCGCATCACCAACGGACATCCTTGGATTGAGTGAACCATAGGGATCTTGGAATACCACCTGCAAATCACAGCGTAAATTCTGAAGAGCCTCACCCTTAAGTTTAGAGATTTCTCTACCTTCAAACTTAACGGAACCCATCACAGAATTGGTTAAGCCTAAAATAGCCCGTCCCGTCGTTGTTTTCCCACAGCCCGACTCACCCACAAGCCCAAGGGTTTCCCCCGGATAGACATCGAAACTAATATTATTAACTGCAACGAGATAGCGTTTTTTTAAGCCTAAAATGCTACGAATAGGGAATTCAATTCTTAGATTTTGCACAGAGAGAAGTGGTTCTTGCTTTTGGAGTTCACTCAACCGCGCCGCCGTTTCTTCGGGTGGAACAACTTCTAAATAGCGCGGATCGGATGGTTCTTTCTCAACGATTACGCCATTTTGTAATTCCATAAAGTCGCTGACCGTTGGTAACAAGCGCAACTGGCGATCGGGTTGAGGACGGCAAGCAATCAAGCCTTTGGTATAGGGATGTTTGGGGCTTTGGAAGATCGATTGCGTATCCCCTGATTCCACAATTTCCCCTTGGTTCATGACGATCGCATGATCGGCAATCTCTGCCAAAATCCCTAAATCATGGGTAATAAAAATCATCGACATCTGGCGCGATCGCTGAATTTCCTTGAGCAGTTCCAAAATCGCCGCCTGTACGGTTACATCGAGCGCCGTAGTCGGTTCATCGGCAATGATCAACTGAGGGTTGCAGGAAATCGCCATCGCAATCATCACCCGTTGCAATTGTCCGCCAGAAAGCTCATGGGGATAGCGTTCGATTAATTGCTCAGGATTGGGTAATTGTACCTCATTAAATAACTGGATCGTGCGAGTCTCTGCTTCCTCCTTAGAAACTTTCTGATGCATTTGAATCGCTTCGATGACCTGATAGCCGCAGGTAAACAAAGGATTGAGCGAAGTCATGGGTTCCTGAAATACCATCGCCATGCGATCGCCGCGATATTGCAGCATTTTCTGAGGCGACACGCGCACCAGATCTACGGGATGGCTACCCTTGGGACGAAATAGCACCTGCCCGTTAGTAATTTTGCCTGATTCTCCTAGCAATCCCATAATTGCCAAAGCTGTTGCCGATTTGCCAGAACCAGATTCGCCGACAATGCCAAGGGTTTGACCTTGAGCAAGCTCGAAAGAAATATTTTTGACAGCATGGACGAGTCCCTCATCGCCACGGAAGTTAACTTGCAAGTTGCATACCGAAAGCAATAAATCTGTAGTCTGGGTCGGGGCTTGGTCAGAAGCTGGAGATGGTGACATAGATTATGAATTAGCAGCAGAATTAATCATTATTATAGGAGGGTGATTCGCAATAGGAGATAATTTGCCCGCTTTGTGGGCAAATTATCTCCTATTATTTTAGAAAAAGTCAGTAAATATGCGTCTTCCCTATTCTCAACTTCCCATTCCCGATCTCAGTAAAGCCGCTTTTATTGCCAATGATGCGGTAGTGGTTGGCGATGTGCATCTTAGCGATCGCGTAAATATTTGGTACAAAGTCGTCATCAGAGCCGATGTCAACCGTATGGATATTGGCTACTGCACCAATATTCAAGATGGCACAATCATCCACGGCGATCCCGACAAACCTTTAGCGATCGGCGATTATGTAACCATCGGGCATCGAGCCGTAATTCATTGTTCCGAAATAGGGAGAGGTTGCTTAATTGGCATGGGCGCGATTCTACTCGAAGGTGTGAAAATTGGTGCAGGTAGTATTGTCGGCGCGGGAGCCGTAGTGACTAAAGATGTGCCTGCGGGTGTGGTGGTGGCAGGTGTGCCAGCAAAAGTAATGCGCGAACTTTCAGAAGCAGAACAACAAGATGCGATCGCCCACGCTGAAAATTATTACCAGCTATCGCTGTTACACATTTAAATTTATATTCCTGCCTTCGGCAGGAATATAAATGAGATAGGATAAAAATGCTAGGATACAAAAAATAAAACTTTACTGCAAAAGTAAATATAGAAAACTTCGTAGTTAGTTTATGCGAACAATTACCTTAAAAATTGACGACAGCATTAGTGACAAATTTCTATGGTTACTTGCTCATTTCTCTAAGGACGAAGTGAAGATTATAGAACAATCTATTTATGTCAGTGATGATGAATACCTAAGAGGAATTGAAGGAATGGTTCAAAGTATTCAAGAAGGTCGCTCTGAATCTATTGATCAAGGCTTAACTTTAGATGAACTAGACTGGTAATGTACAAATTAATTTTCATGACACAAGCTCAAAAAGATGCGAAAAAGCTTGCTTCTAGTGGATTGAAAGACAAAGTTTTACAACTGCTGAAAATCATTGAAGAAGATCCATTGCAATATCCTCCAGACTACGAATTATTGAAAGGAGATCTGCAAGGTCTAATAAACAAGAAGCGCCGCATTGCGGCGCTTCTTGTTTAGACTTTAGCAAGTTGTTTGCTCTTAATTACTTCTGCCGCGCACATCCGACCCGATAGAGTTGCACCTTCCATACTATCGATGTAGTCCTGCATCGTGTAGCTACCTGCAAGGAAGAAATTCTTTACAGGAGTTGCCTGATCGGGACGGAAGGGATCTTTGCCGGGGGCTTCACGATAGAGGGACTGGGCGAGTTTGACCACGCTCGACCAAGTGACATTCAACTTATTAGAAGATGGGAAAATCTGATGCACTTGAGCAATCATCTTCTCGACGATCGCTTCATTGCTAAGCTTAATGTAATCATCCGCAGGGGTAATTACTAACTGCAATAGAGAGCCTTCGCCTTCTTTGTAGTAGTCAGTGGGGCTAGTAATCGCCAAATCCGCAAAGGTCGAGAAATCGACTTTCACAGCATAGAGCAAGTTATCAATATCCGTTACCCAACCATCAAAGCGCAGTTGTACCGTAATGACTGGCACAGCATCAAGCTTATAGATATTGTCAAACTGCGACCATACCCGCCATTTCTCAGGGATAATCCGCTTCACCCCTGGGATATCCGTGGCACAAATATAGACATCGGCAGTGACGACTTCTTCGCCATCTTCTTTACCGACAATCAAGCCAGTGACGCGAGTATCTTCGCCTTCCCCTTCAAACAGAACTTCACGCACGCCACGACGCAAATGGAACTTACCGCCCTTAGATTCAATATGCTTCACAATCGGCTGATGTAAAAACACATCGGGAGAACCTTCGAGCATTCTCAAAATGGAAGCTTCGGTGCGGGATGCAAAGAATTGGAAGATGGTGAGCATACATCTAGCCGAAATATTTTCGCAGTCGATGAAACCTAAACCATAGGCGATCGCATCCCACATCAGGTCAAGGCTCGCTTGCGATCCACCCATGCCCAAAAACCAATCTTTGAAGCTAATGTTGTCAAGGGCGCGGATTTCTTTCATTGCGCCAACATGATCGACTAAGCCGCGAATCAAGGGACTCCGCCCGATCGCGATCGCATTTTGGATTTTGTCCTTAAGTGGTAACTGTCCTGTGGTCACAAATGCCTTTAAACCATGAAAAGGTGCACCACCAAAGTTACGAAAATCTAGGGCAGCCTGTGCGCCACCGGGATTAACGAAAATATGTGTATGTTCCTTGAGGCGAAGATGCTCGAAGGCTCCTGTCTTTTTCATCAGCGCAAAGAGGTTGTAATAGCAGCCAAAAAATACATGCAAGCCCATCTCGATATGGTTGCCATCTTTGTCTAGCCAACTGCTGACCTTGCCTCCGACAAAGGGACGGGATTCAAAAAGTTCTACTTCATAGCCCTGCTCACTGAGTTCTACGGCAGTACTCATACCAGCTAAGCCTGCACCAATAATCGCTGCTTTCATCTTTTGTTATGCTCGACCCTTACCGTCGTTAAGTTTGCTTAACATATTGTAATCTTGTTTGGATCGTCCCGTTGGAAATTAGGATTTGGGATTTTCATTTTGACTATGACAAAACAAAAATCCAAATCCTCCGTTGTGCTTGGATTTTCTCGTTGCTTCGGGATCAATGGCGAGATCGGTTATAGTGATAGGCAAGTTACAAAGATTAATTTATTAAGAAACTGGAGAGGTATTAATGACCATTTCGATGTATCAGGTTGCGGTTCCTTCCCTAGTGCGATCGCTAAATAATTTAGTCTCCATTCTCGAAAAGGGAGCAGCCCATGCGGAAACCAAAAAAATTGATCCTGCTGTACTAATTGCCAGTCGATTGTATCCTGATATGTTTCCTCTCAGTCGCCAAGTGCAGATCGCTTCAGACATTGCTAGACGTGGTGTTGCAAGATTAGTGGGTGTGGAAGCACCAGCAATAGAAGATAAGGAAACTACATTTGCAGAATTAGGCGATCGCCTGAAAAATGTGGTCGCTTTTATCGAGACTTTTACTCCTGAACAGATTGATGGTTCGGAAGAGAAGGTAATTACTTTACCCGTTGGCAAGGAGACCATGACTTTTACAGGAGAAGCCTATTTATTGTTCTTCATTTTGCCAAATGTCTATTTCCATGTGACGACTGCCTATGACATTCTCAGACATAATGGTGTGGAGTTAGGCAAGCGTGATTTCTTAGGCGCTCCTCAGTAAGCCGCTAAGCATATTTTTTAAAATATTTTTTAAAATATTAGGACTTACGCATCGAGTGGATATGGCGCGGGCTTTGCCCGCGCCATATCCACTCAAAACCCAGTAAATTCGTTAGCACTGCGTAAGTCCTAACTTAATTATTTGCCCAACCATAACAAATCTCTTAGGGGTTTAATATTTGTCTCCCTATCTCTAGATGCTCCATAAATAAATTTCCATGAGTTTAACGATAAGTTCTATAGAAAATAATATTAATTTGATTGAAGTATCACGCGATCTTACTAAACCAGAACGTATTGATCGCTTTTTAGCAAAGCATACTGATCTATCGCGATCGCGAATACAAGACTTAATTAATGAAGGTTATGTCACCGTTAATGATGTTAATTGTAATAACAAAAAGGACTTAATCAAGGCAGGCGATCGCATTCAGTTAATCACCCCAGCAGCAACACCTCTAGATTTAATTGCTCAAGAGATTCCCTTAGATATTCTCTACGAAGACGAGCATTTGATTGTCATTAATAAACCTGCGGGACTGGTAGTACATCCTGCCGCAGGGCATAGCGATGGAACTTTAGTTAATGCTCTCTTAGCCCATTGTAAGGAACTATCAGGTATAAATGGAACTCAACGTCCGGGCATCGTGCATCGTTTAGATAAAGATACAAGTGGCGTGATGGTGGTGGCGAAAAATGATCGCGCTCATCAGGATTTGCAGGCTCAGATACAGGCAAAAACAGCACGACGGGAATATTTAGGAATTGTGCGCGGAGTTCCTAAAGGTCAATTAGGGGGCGAATCAGGAGTAATTGATGCGGCGATCTCTAGACATCGTAGCGATCGCAAAAAAATGGCAGTAGTCGAAAATGGGCGCAAAGCCATTACCCATTGGCAAATTAAGGAACGCTTAGGCAATTACACTCTCATTAAATTTGAGTTGGAAACGGGACGCACCCATCAAATTCGAGTGCATTCGGCATATATGGGCTGGGCGATCGCAGGTGATCCTGTCTATGGACATCCCAATAAAGAAGTCTCGCAATATCTCTCGGGTCAAGCCCTCCATGCATGGCGGTTGACCTTTACGCATCCAGTCTCAGGCGAACTCATTGAAAATATTGCGCCATTGCCCGAAGGCTTTGAGAAGCTATTGACGGTTTTGCGACGTAAAAGATGAGTAATCAAGTGATAATTTCATGCGGGGATTGAAAGACAAAATCAAAATCGCTATAGCGTCAGTGCTAACTGATAAATTTGGCGACGCGGTAAATCAGCTAGCTCTGCTAATTGCCGACTAGCATCCGATCGCGAAATACCATCATCAATCAAATTTTGCAACTCTTTTAAAATTACTTCCTCCGTCCATATAGGCTTTTCGCTAGGTTTCGCGCCTTCTAAAACTAATGTGAATTCTCCTTTGGGGGCATGATCTGTGAAATAAGCGATCGCCTCTTCGATGGAGCCGCGCCAAAATTCCTCATGGAGTTTAGTTAATTCCCTTGCCACCGAGATGCGTCTTTCTTTGCCAAAACTCTCGGCTAAATCCTCAAGGGTTCGTAATAATCGATGTGGTGCTTCATAGAGAATCATCGTGCGAGTTTCTGATCGCAAAATTTCTAGGCGATCGCGGCGTTCCTTTTTATCCGTTGGCAAAAATCCATCAAAGCCAAAATACTGGGTCGCAAAACCTGAAGCTGTCAAAGCCGCAATTCCTGCGGTGACTACGGGGATGGGGACTACGCGCACCCCTGCGGCAATACAACTCTGTACTAGTTCTACTCCGGGGTCAGAAATTGCGGGCATCCCCGCATCGGTGACTAAGGCGATCGCCATGCCTTGCTGTAATTTCTCGACTAATTCAGGTACGCGCTTATGGGCATTATGTTCGTGATAACTGGTTTGGGGGGTATCAATCCCAAAGTGATGCAGGAGCTTGCCCGTATGCCTTGTATCTTCAGCAGCAATTAAATCCACCTGTTTAAGCGTGGCGATCGCCCGAAAAGTCATATCCTCCAAATTACCAATCGGTGTTCCCACCAAATAGAGAATTCCTGAAGCTTCCATTAATTAATATCCATATATAGCAACCGAATATTTTTGTTAAAAGTGTTGCATTGCAACACTTTTAACAAAAATATTCGGTTTTGATCTAGCGCCACTGTTTATTTTCTAATTCGCGTACTTGACGCTCAAGGCGATCGATTCTTCCCCGTAACTCATCCATTTCATTTTGACGCGGTACACCCAAATCCTGCATTACATTGCGAATTTGACGCTGAATTAAAGATTCTAAATTTCCCTGTTCCGACTTGAGGCGATCGGCAATATCATTGAACATCTCTGCGGCTTGCTCTGGATCGATCTTGCCATCCTTGACCCAATCTTCGCTAGCGTCCTTGATCTTTTCCAGCACAATCGAAGTTGTACCGACACCAAGCATTAATAACTGCTTCAGCAAATTATTGCTATCCATAACCCTACGCGATCCTTAAAAAAGACGATCTATCTCTCCATCATACTCCTCAAATTGAATAAGGGGCTTACAGCAATTTCCTATTAAACAAACCAGAAGTGTTGCTTTACAACACTTTTAAATTTTTTCTTGGTTTGGGTTTGAGTGCAAAGCGCTGTAAAGATCTTGCGATCGCAATACTTTTGAGGTTTACAGACATTTGCCCCAGCGATTGTTATACTTTAAGCTGCTCTAACCTTGCAAAAAATTTTAGGTAAGTTTATTTATGATCCGTGCTGTAATTGAGACCGCTAAAGGAACCATGCGTGCTGAGCTTGATGACCAACATGCCCCCATCACTGTGAAAAATTT
This sequence comes from Pseudanabaena sp. Chao 1811, assembly GCF_027942295.1. Classification (NCBI taxonomy): domain Bacteria; kingdom Bacillati; phylum Cyanobacteriota; class Cyanophyceae; order Pseudanabaenales; family Pseudanabaenaceae; genus Pseudanabaena; species Pseudanabaena sp. Chao 1811. The sequence continues at coordinate 775,223 of NZ_CP101416.1, read as the reverse complement.
CGTAGACCTCGCCAAGCATGGTTTTTATGATGGGCTAACCTTTCACCGTGTCGAACCCGGTTTTGTCATTCAAGGCGGCGATCCTCTCGGTAACGGTACTGGCGGATCAGGCGATCGCATTAAGCTCGAAATTTGGGCAGAAGGTGATAGCGAAGCAACAATTGGCAATGTTTTAGCTCGCGGTAAAAAGCCAGTGATCAAGCACAACAAAGCTGGCGTATTCTCTATGGCGCGTACTAACGATCCCAACAGTGCCACCAGTCAATTCTTTGTGACCCTTGGCGACGCATCATTTTTAGATGGTCAATATGCGGCTTTCGGTTACACCGATGATGTGGAAGTTGCCCAAGCCATCCGTCGCGGCGACAAAATTATCTCAATCAAAATTGAAGATTAAATTAATAAAGGGGGCTTAGCCCCCTTTATTGTCTTATGAGATTAGTAGTTGCTGTCTGCCACACAGATTCCCTGACATTTAATGCCATTGCTAGCAGTACGCAAACAATGCTGACACAGAATTAACTCTTGTTTAAGCTCTGTCAGAGTTGGCGATGCCGTAGACTCAGGTTTTGGAATGGACGTGATGGGATTTAGAGTTTTTGATGAACTTAGTTCAACAGCTTGCGACATGTCGGCAATTGTTTCTTAAATAGTTGATAGGTACTGAGAAAGTGCGATCGCCTAGAAGTATCCAGATCCATCCATACTTTAGGAAGTAACTAAATTCTGGATGATAGATTGTAAATCAGCTAGAACTTGCGAAGAATTACTTCCATTAGAACCAGAGCTTAAATCCTGAACTGCTGCTTCTAACTGTGGACGCAAAGTATCGACAATATCCTGCACGGGACGTAGTAATTGCTCTTGAGCAATAATTTGTCCTAGCAACTCAGCTACAGTTTTGATACGCTCTTGCTGTTGCAGTTCTGCTGTCCGAATAGCCTGCTCTTGTTGCAAATGCTCCTGAGTTTGCTTTGCCAGCATTTCTTGTTGCTGCTGTGTATAGTTTCTAACCGCCTCAATTTGACTTTCCATTTTCCGCAAATCTTGTTCCTGACGGTTTTTCTGAGATTCGATTTGGGACAATAGAGGCATCAAGCTTTTAACAGGACTTGCCTCAACGGTAATTCCTTTGCGACGATCCAGAATTGCCTTTTGCTGATTTAGCAATGACAGACGTTCCTGCATACCACGTCTCATACCTGAAACGCTTTCCTCAAGGAGTTTGTACTGCTCTTCTGCAAATTCTTTATTACTTTCTAATTCGATCCGTGCAAACTGATCAGCCGTTTCGACCTGACTTTGCAAATCAGCGATTTCTCCTTCTAGACCAGCTAGCTCATCCTCTTGAGCGCCGATGTAGTTAGTTAACTTATCGAAATCTGCTTGCAATGCCTTAATGGTTGACTCTAACTCCTCAATGGGCATGGACTGGAGTCGATGTTCTTCCTCTGGACTGAGAACTTCCATACTGCCAGGCCCACCAAAGGCTTCGATCGCATTGGAGGTTTGTTCATATAGCTCTATTTGGGCATCAAGTTGCACCCTAGACATTGCCATATTGTTTTCTTGGAGCTTAAGAATGCCCCTTTGTGCTTTTAGCTCTGCCTGTGCATCCGCTAAAGCAACTTGAGTTTGCTGCCATTGGGCTTTACGTGCATTCAGATCTTCCGTGGATTTATTGAGAATACTCTTTTGATTTTCTGCTTCGTTTTTGAGGGCATCTAAATTTTGCCAAAATCCTGTAAGTACTTCCTGACGCTTATTGATTAGATCAAGAGCGCTATAAATCCGATCCCTTAGAGAATCTGGACTTGTGAAGCTAGATGATAATTGTCCTATTAGCGTTTTGAGGTGCTGTGCTTGCTCTGACGTAAGCGCGGCTGCTTTGGCTTCAAACTGTCCCCGTTCGGCTTCGATACCTGCTCGTAATTGCTCAATTTCATTGCGTTCTTTAGCAAACTTTTCTTCTAGTTCTTCAATCTCTTGCCGTCTTGCATCGAGGTGTTCTAGCTCTATTTCCTTTTGTTCTAATTCCTGCTCACGACGATGTAACTCTTGGCTTTGAAAATTAAGAGATTGCTTCCACTGTTCAACTTCTTCTTCCGCAGATTTATACTTATCCTGCGATCGCGAATAGGCTTGGAGAATATTGACGATCTTTTTAGAAGCGTCTTGGATACTTTGTACTTGGTTACTGCCTGTAACTTCGGCAATGACCATCTGACCATCTTTAAAATCTTTGGCTTGGCTCGAATCTTGAACCTGCAAAACTTGCTCGTTCGTAATCGGCTGCCAAACATTTTCACCCGTATTACGTGCTAGTAGACGGACAGACGAGTTACCACCTAATCCAAAAGCTGCTTGAGTTTTTTGAAGTTCCGCTAAGTACTGCACGCTGAATATACTCCTATTTTGCTGATGCTAACTTTCAGATTGACATGACGAAAGAGCAAAAACCCGTCATAGAAAATACAAAATAGTCTAGATCCTCATCTCATACTACCTAATTGCATGAGTTTTTTGGCGACATATTTGAAGACTTTTTGGAAATTCTTAGGTTATTGCACTCTGAAATCATGCTAAAAGCTACTGACTAAAAAACTGATACTAAAACTGTTATCGGGCATAGGTTTTCTTAACCTTAAACTTGCTAGAGCAAACGGCATAAAGCTTATTGCCTAATGTTTTTGGGGTCAAGGGCATCACGCAAACTGTCTCCTAAGAGATTAAATGATAGCACCGTTAACACGATCGCTAATGCAGGAGTCCACACTAGCCAAGGTTGCAGGATCACAATCGAAGCGTTAGTAGACAAAGATAGCATATTACCCCATGACGGATCGGGAGGTTGGATGCCTAGTCCAACAAGGCTTAAGACAGCTTCTACGACAATAAATCGGGGGATGTCGAGAGTTGCCGAAATAATAATGAAGGTAATGGTTTGAGGTAAAACATGGTTCACAATAATCCGCAATGGACTTGCGCCTGAGGCACGAGCCGCCAAAATAAAGGTCTGCTCTTTGATGGACAATACCTGTCCACGAATGATTCTGGCTAGTCCTGCCCATGACACAAAGGAAATAATCGCAATGATTAACGCGAATCGTTGAGTATTACTGATTTGGGGAGGCAAAATTGCAGCTAATGCTACTAATAAATAAATTGAAGGAACTGACATTAAAATTTCGACGAACCGCATCAGGACTACGTCTAGCCAGCCGCCAATATAGCCAGAAATGCCACCAACAAGGCAACCGATCGCATAGGAAATAGTCGTACCGATAAAGCCTATCAACAGACTAATTCTGCCGCCATGCAGTAAGCGGGTTAGTTGATCCCGTCCTTGCTCATCGGTTCCTAACAGGTTCAGTTTCCCCTCGCTGGTGGTACTAAATAAATGCCCACCGTGGAAAATCTGAATCTGCGATGGTTTGGTATAGTCAACAATCAAGGCGCGATCGCCTGTTTCGAGATCAACCTTACCTTGGGTGGTCGGATAGACATGTGCGCCAATATATTGACCTTGGCGATCATGCCAATATATCTGTGTGGGTGGCAGCAAAGCGGCATTTTTTACCTGTTCGTTGACTCCGTAAGGCGTTACGAAATCAGCAAATAGAGCTGCCGCATAAAAAACAGTTAAAATCGTGATTCCAATCCAAGCGAGAGGATTGGATCTGAGTCTTTTCCACCAGTTCATTAAGAGCCTTTAAGTGCTTTGAAGAAATTTTTGCGATAGTTACCATTCATGACAAATAGGACTGGCCAGAGTAAAGCAAGTCCAATCTGATTACCCGAAAAATCGGTACGTTGAAAACCTTGCAAAAATTTCACAACCCCAAATACATAGGCGACTAGTACCAAAATTCCAATTAGCTGTGGCATATATCAATCTCCTGATGATTAACTATCTAATTTAGCATCAACAAATAGGCTCTAGCGTTGGCATATCAATCAAGTCCTTGACTCATTGCCTGAGCAGATAAATAAAAGCAGCGATCGCCAGCAATAGCAACAGGGCATAAATAATCACGCGACCCCACACAGCGATAAATAAGCATAGTAGATTCCAAAAAGTGACTCTAGCAGTACCATTCCACGCAGGACGAAATTTTGTGATTTCTGATTTCTCGTAGGCAGTAATTTGGCTAGCTGCTAAAACCTTGTAATGTAGTCTGCCAAATGGGTGCAGCAACTTAAATTGTTGATAGCGATGATGGTTGGTCTTCCAACGATTGCGGAGATTTTTGGCTTTACCCACATACAGCACAATCCACAGTGCCGTAATGTAATAGACCCCTGCATCTGGAGGCAACTCTTTTAATTTTTTAACGGGCTTTGATGGCAACCAAAAAATACGCATCCTTTCGAGCATAGGTAATTTCTTATCCTAGAGTCCTGATTCCCAGAGATTTTGTTACTTTTGAGTAATTTCACTCATAGTTGAGCTATAACTAAATTGTTTTGCTTAAGTAATCTAAATCAACTAGTTAGGTTTTGCTTATATGTCAGATTTTAATCGCGGCATCATGAAATTTGAAAATGCCGATAGCCCTTTATCAATCGTGCTATCGAGCATTGTTGTCCTGAGTGCGATCGGGTTCCTTCTCTGGTGGGGCTTCCAGACTGCTTACGTCTAGTATTTTGACCCTGAATTGACCCTGATTTGTACATTTAATTTTTTGTTTCTAAGGATTTTAGCTTTGCTAATGCCCTTAAGATATTTTTTATTTTTAGAGTCAAGAAAAAGGCGACGCATTGCGTCGCCTTTTTCTTATGTCTTAACTTGTGTCCGTCTGAAACGGTAAGCTAAAACAGAATTCCTCAATAGCCAAAATTTAATCTAAAAAATGACCGAAACTATTTCCCAAAATGAACAACTTGGAGCTGCGATCGGGACGATTCCCAGTGGCTTGTTTATCGTTACTTCTCAACAAAATGGCGCAACAGGTACGATGCTCGCTTCTTGGGTACAACAAGCAGGCTTTAATCCGCCATCTGTAACTTTTGTGGTTGGTAAAGGTAGACCAATTGAGTCATTCTTAACTGTAGGTAGTCCCGTAGTGATTAATGTTGCTGAAAAGGGGCAGGGGAAAATCATTGGACATTTTGCGAAAGGTTTCGCACCCGATGTCGATCCTTTTGATGGGGTTGACACGGCAACTGCTCCTAGTGGTCAGCTTTATCTCACCGAGGCGATCGCTTATCTTGATGCAACGGTAACTAGTAGCCTTGATGCGGGTGACCATACGATCATCTTGGCAACAATTAATGCAGGCGATCGCCTCCGTGAAGGTGAACCTGCTGTCCACACACGCAAAAATGGCTTCAAATATTAAACAAACTAAAACTCCCTACGGGAGTTTTAGTTTGTTTAAAAAAAATAGTTGACATTCGTTGCAATGTTTGGCATATTAATAAAGCGCAAAACGCAAGAGCGCACAAAAACAACACCAAATGCGGGTGTGGCTCAGTGGTAGAGCATCTCCTTGCCAAGGAGAATGTCGTGGGTTCGAATCCCATCACCCGCTTACCTAACAAAAAGAAGAGACGCAAAGCGTCTCTTCTTTTTTAATTCGGCTATGATGACAAAATTATATTGAGATCTACCCACTTATGAAACTTGATGTAAAGACTGATTCTGCATTGGACTTAAAATCTGATGGTCAATTTGATTTAAAAATTGCCCTATCTCATATTGATTTACCCCAAGCGGAATGGATTGGCTTACGTGAAGTTAAAGAGATTAATACCACTCGTTATGTGCGCGATCGCATCCCTCAGTCCAATGGTCGCAGCTTATCTCATGGTGTGATGATCGAAGTATTAGTTGATGGTCAGTTTGGCTATGCCAGTACCAATCATCTTGATCTCGCCAATATCCAACTCACAGCCCAAAGAGCTTACCAACAAGCAAAAACTGCGGCAAGGTGGGCAATACATCGCTTCACAATTAATCAAAGACCCAAAGCAGTTGGACAGTATTTCTCACCTTTTCTCAAACCAACCGATGCGATCGCCCCTAAAGAACTCAATGAATTACTAATTGAGATCTGCGATACCTTAAAGGTCTCCGATAAAATTGTCAAAACCAGTGCCTATGCAGTAATTACAGAAATAGAGACCCAATTTATTAGTAGTAATGGTTCGGATATTTATCAAAAGTTTTTAGTTGTTGCTACCGACTATGCTGCAACTGCCCAAGATGGGGCGATCATTCAGCGTCGTGGTGATAATGGACAACTCGCCCGATGCAATCAAATCGGCATGGAAGTTTTTGATCGCAGTGCCATCTTGCAAAGAGCTAAAGTAGTTGGAGAGCAAGCTGTGGAATTGCTTTCTGCCGCCGAATGTCCTACAGAAACGACATCCCTAGTGCTTGCGCCCGATCAAATGTTGCTGCAAATCCATGAAAGCATTGGACATCCCCTAGAAATTGATCGCATTCTCGGTGACGAACGTAATTACGCAGGTGGTAGCTTTGTCAAACTGGAAGACTTTGGCAAAATGCAGTATGGCTCCTCGCTGATGAATGTCACCTTTGACCCTACTAGGGCTGGGGAATTTGCTAGCTATGCCTTTGATGATGCAGGTATTCCCGCCACTAAGGAATACTTAATTAAAGAGGGAAAACTATTGCGAGGTTTAGGTAGTTCCGAAAGTCAAGTGAGATCGGGGCTTCAAGGTGTGGCGAATGCTAGGGCTACTTCATGGAACCGCCCAGCGATCGATCGCATGGCAAACATCAACCTCGAAGCAGGCGAACATTCCTTTGAATCAATCATTGCTGATATTGAACATGGCGTATATATGGAATCCAACCGCTCATGGTCAATTGATGACTATCGTAACAAGTTCCAATTTGGCTGCGAATACGCCAAACTCATCGAAAATGGCAAATTAACCAAAACTCTTCGCAATCCTAACTATCGTGGTGTCACTAATCAATTTTGGAGTAGTCTCGCTAGAGTCGGTAGTCAACCTACCGTCGAAGCCTATGGTTCCCCCTTCTGTGGCAAAGGCGAGCCTAATCAAGTAATTCGCGTCGGACACGCATCCCCCGTCTGTTTATTTGAAAATATAGAAGTTTTTGGTGGTGCTGACTAAACAAAAAGGGCATCAATTGCCCTTTTTGTACCCCTTTTTATGCCTTTTTCGCTTAATTTAAGCCTAATTGCTTCATTTCTTGTTCAAGGACATTTAGCAAGTTGGTGTCATTATTAGATCTTGCAACTTCCATACGGCGCTTAATGGAAGCTGATAGATTTGCTTTGTGATTAGCTGCTGCTTCTGCCTTTCTTTGACTAACATTCATAGTTAATATCCTAATAAGTTCCACGTATTATTTATATGCTTAACATAACATATAAATATAAAAAACGTAGCGTATGTTACTAAAAGTTTTTTAAATAAATGTAAAGAAAAAAGACCTACTTAGTAAGTCTTTTTTCGGGTTTTAGTAACTGTCTAAAGCTACGGCAATTAGCAGAACCATAAGTTGTAACCACTTGCTTCTTGAAAGATACAGATAAGAGCATAAAAGTGCCTCTGCGCTGCACTTTTATGCTCTTATCTGTATGACAGCGCAAAGTGCTGTATAAGAAATTAAACAGCGGTAAGAGGACGATAGGTTCTGTAATTGATGTCAGGGAAGATATTGTCCATATATTCCACTTTTTCTAGCCAGCCAGCATCAATCTTGCCTGCCTCAATATCTTCAAATAGCTTTTCCAATCGCATTAAGTGCGATCGCGTTCTTCTAATCGCATAGGGAACCATCGTGCCAGTTCGCATAATGAATGCCCAGTCTGAGGATTGCGCCAAGAGTAACTCTCTGGCGGCTTGATTGAGTGCGCGCCACTCCAACTCATCCGCAGGTTCACGATAGGAGAGATGAATCATCCGCTCAGCACCCTTATGCAAATGCTGATATACCCATGCATTGGTCTCATTGAGCCAATATTCATGGAAACCTTTGTATCCCCAACTAGATTGAGCAGGACGTGACACCTGTTGCGTAGGATTGCCACGGAGATAATCGGCAAGATGGGTCATTTCATAGGTCGTTTGATCGTAATAGGATTTACGGATTAAGAAATCAATAAACCAAGGACCTTCATACCACCAGTGACCAAACAACTCCGCATCATAGGGTGATACTACAAGTGGTGGGCGACCCATCATATTATGTAAGTAACTAACTTGACTTTGGCGATTCTGCATAAAGTTAGTTGCATGTTCTGCTGCCTTTTCCTTTGCCCAGTAAGGATCATAAAGTTGCTTTGCATCTAAACCAAAGTCACGCCCTGTAATACGGTGGTACTTAATACCCGTATTTTTACGTTGACCATTGGGCATGATAAACGGCTTAATATACTCATAATCAGCTTCCCAGCCCAAATCTTTGTAAAATTCCCGATAAACAGGATCGCCAGGATAGCCCACCTTCGATGACCATACTTGCTGCGATGATTCATGGTCACGGGCAAAGGCAGCTACACCTGTTTCCGTGAATACAGGGGCATAGGTTCCAAATCTGGGACGGGGCTGACCGTACAAAATACCATGTCCATCGGTGAGGAAATATCGCAACCCCACATCGGCAAGCATCCGCTCTAAACCGTCATAATAGGCGCATTCTGGCAACCAAATGCCATTAGGGGCGCGTCCAAATTCATTTGTATAATGTTCAACCGCAACTTCTAGCTGTGCCCAGACTGCCTCTGGATACATCTTCATCAATGGCAGGTAGCCGTGAGTTGCACCACAGGTGATGATCTCTAAATTGTTAGTGTCTTGAAATTGTTTGAAAGCAGTGACAAGATCGCCGCCATATTTTTCCCAAATTTCGCGAGTTTCGGCAAATTCTTTGACATAGTACTCAGCAAGATACTTAACATGACCGTTATGTTCATTGTGGATGACCTCAAGCTCAACTAGTTGTTGTAGTAGAGCAAGGTGTTTGTCATAACGTTCTTGGAGAAGTGGATCGCGTAACATAGACACCAATGGTGGTGTCATACTCATGGTCATTTTGAAATTAATGCCATCTCGTCTGAGTCCCTCATAAACCTTAATTAGGGGAATATAAGTCTCAGTGATTGCCTCATACAGCCATTCTTCTTCAAGTACATAGTCACTTTCAGGGTGACGGACGTAAGGCAGGTGAGCGTGTAAGACCAGCGCGAGATATCCAATGCTCATAGATCTTCTTTTCCTAAAAAGTCCTTAATTTAGCCAATGATGCTTGAGATGATGGGGCTTAAAGTGTCACACATCACACTTTAAACTCTAGATAATATAGATTACCTAAAAGCTTTATCCTGTGCAGCATAGAGAGGCTTGTTGTACCTTGATGCTGCTGAAAGCGTCGAGCTTTGGCGATCCTGAAATAAATGTCGTTTCATTTCTTAATGCATTTTTAAAGTAATTTTAAGCTATTGCTGTACTTAGTATGATTCTGTATCGGCATTTACCAGAAAATAAAGGTGGCATGGTCAGTCAAAGTGCTGAACCTGTAATTTTCTGGTTTTCGAGATCTTGTGATGTCTAAAAGCAGGACGGCTAGTAAATTTTTTTATATAAATTGTTAAAAAAAGCTTACATAAAGAGGGGATGTATATTTTTGTGAAAAGCAGAGTAAATAGACGTAAGAAAGAGTAATTAAGAGATTGACTCTATAAATAACTACAAAGTCCTCTCTTGCTATGCTGGGAAATCAGAGATATCTTGGAGTGGCAAATTAAGTAAAGTTACCTCCTAGCCTCAAAAGAATGATCTTCTAGATATCTAGTTTTTAAGTAAAAACTATCTTTAGGCAGATATAATTCTGATTCTTATTTTTGGAGATTTTGAGAGATTATTTTACCGAATCGGTTGTTGACAAAACGCGCATTGCATGTTTCTGGGGTGGAAAGGGGTTTGAATGCACAATAATAGATTTTTTGTTGTTCACCATGAACTTGTTTTAAGGAAAAAATCAAGGTAACTTAATATCTGTAATTGCTCCTTACCGAATTAGTGATTTATGTCATTTGCATAAATACACTCATGTAGTTCGTCTTGTTCTCACACTTGATTTATTAGGAGCGAAGCTAGTTTAGAGGAGGCAGTTTTTTGAAAAAGATATCTTCCAAAGACGAGGATCTAACCACCAGTGTTTCCCTGGCATTGGGCGAGAAGTTGTCCTCTTTGAAGGTACGTCGCTCACTTGCAGCATTAGGGTTTGCTCTATCTGCAGGAACCGTGGGGGTATTAGTCAACCAACAATCGGCGAATAATAATCTCAAAGCTACACCCGTGGCAGCTTCGTCCCGTACTTTGACAGACGTGATGGCACAAAACCAAGATCGCAAGTATGAAATGGCACGCACAGCGATCGCTTCGGGTACATGGGACAATGCGCAAGGAGTGATTGTCCATGAAGTGCGTGAAGATGAAACTTTATGGAAGCTAACTCAGGTTTATCAAGTTGATGCGGCAGCGATCGCAGCTTCTAATGGCATCAGTGCAAATACTGAATTGCAGCCTGGTATGAAATTAATGATCCCACCTGTGAATGGTTTAGTTCACAAGGTAAAACCAGGAGATACGCTAGAAGCGATCTCTAGTTACTATAATGTTCCTAAAAACGAGATTATCAAGTTTACATCGCTAACTTCTGGGGATTTCTTAGCGATCGACCAACCTCTAGTTATTCCAGGTAATGTTGCCTCCTTGATGCAGGTCAAAGAAGCCCATGTTAAAAGGCAGCTAGTTGCTGAGAAAGAACGCTTGATGCAGCGTTTGCAAGAGCTTGAAGGGAAGAAAGCAACCGCTACGCTCGCTAGTGCTAACTCGAAGGCTAATGTTGCTGACAATGCGATCGCCAAACAGCCTAAGTACACTGCTTACAAGGTACAGAACGGTGACACCATTGAGACAATTGCTCGCCGTTACGGTATTACTCAAAAGTCAATCATTGAGGCAAATAAGCTAGAAAATCCTCAATGGTTAGAGCTTAATCAGGAATTAAAGCTTCCTCAAGAACGCAACTTACCACAAGTCCAGACGGTTGCTGCCACTAATGAAAAGCCATTTAAGCAAGTCCCATCACCTGTAAGTGATTTGTCCGCATCTGCAAATACTACCAGTGCATCTTCGCCAAAAGAGGTTTCACAGGTACGTGTTGTGGCTGCAACTCCTATGGTGTTGGCAAATAATTCTGCTAATACGGGTATTAAGGTGGCGGCGGCAAATCGTGTTGCGCCTTGGGATGGCTTGATGCAGCTTACAGGAACAGGTACTGCTAATCTCCCTAATTCTCCTGCTCAAGAACAATCAGCTGGCATTCCAGCTAAGGCTACGTCTATTCAACCCAATTTACCTGTAGCTGCCGAGCCTGCTCTTAAGGTTGCTGTATCTCTCTTTCCATTTGCTCCTGACCAACTATTTAGCGAACTTAGTGGCAATGGTAATAAGAAAAATTCGGCGCTATCTCCAACGGCTCTCAATGTGCCAGCTCGATCAATCGCTGCACCATCAATTCCTGCAACGAGTGCTACCGAACAGTACAGTTCTAATCGCTCAATTCCTGTAGAAGCTAATTCTGCTCAACCTGTAGCTGAGCCAAAGGTTCAGGTTCCCGCAAAGATTGCTACCGCGTTGTCAATTCCACAGATTCCTACTTCTTTGCTATCTGAGCAACGAGTCAGCTTGCGTAATGCAGCACCTGCTGAAGCCCAAAATCAGCCAGCATCTGAGCCAAAAGCAAAGCCTGCGACCGTAGCTGCAATCTCAGCTCCTAATATTCCTGCTAACCGTGCGATCGAGCAGAATACTATCTCTAGTTCTCAGCCTGCTAACGTTTCTGCTCAACCTGCTGCTGAACCCAATGTCCAGATTCCTGCAAAACTGGCGGCTAATCTAGCGCCTAAAGTACCTGCACCAGATTCAGTAGAGCAAACAACTGCTACGAACGGTAAGCCCAGTCAAGTAGCTTTGTTGCCTGAGCCTGAGTCTAGAATGACTTCTCTGGAAGTTAAGCGTTTAGAGACTGAGGTGGAGCAGCTCAATGCCAAAGTCCGCGATGCTGAGATTAAAGAAGCTGCACGTAAAGCTGAAGAGGCTCGTAAGCTAGAAGCCGCAAAGATTGCTGCCGCTAATTTAAATGCTTCTCCTAATCCCGATCGCAGTTTTGATTCTAGTCGTAGTGCGATCGCTAACCCTGGTGATCGTTCAGGAATTACACCACAGTTGCCACAGTTGACTGCTAGTGCTTATCTGCCTGATGTCAATGATTATGGACTATCGACGGGGTTTATTTGGCCAGCAGATGGTGTGTTCACCTCTGGTTTTGGTTGGAGATGGGGGCGCATCCATGCGGGTATCGACATTGCCGCACCGATTGGTACTCCTATTTTGGCAGCAGCTTCTGGTGTTGTGGACTATGCAAGCTGGAACGATGGTGGCTATGGCAACATGATTGATATTCGTCATCCTGATGGCACAATCACCAGATATGCCCACATGAACGAACTCTATGTCAAGGAAGGTCAAACTGTTAGCCAAGGTCAAACCATTGGTTCAATGGGCAGTACTGGGTTTAGTACTGGTCCTCACCTTCACTTTGAGATTCGTCCTAATGGTGGTAGCGCAATCGACCCAATGTCATTCCTAGCTAGTGCTAAAAGATAAATCCCACAATAAAAAGCGAAGGTAGCACATTGTGCTACCTTCGCTTTTTATTGTGGTAATCGTATAGATTGGATGTTTTCTGCTACAGTTAGGAGAGCAAAAATTCTTCATAAATAAACGGGAAACGTTGATGGCAACGGACTTAGAGAGCTTAAAATCTCAATTGCAATCTCTGGCAGAACTAGCAACAAAATCAGTTGGGGATGTGCAAACTCCTGAAGAATTAGAACAGCTAAGGGTTGAGTACTTAGGAAAGAAGGGAACTCTTTCACAAATTCTGGGAGCGATGGGTAAGTTATCGGCGGAGGAGCGTCCTCAGGTCGGAGCGATCGCCAATCAGGTTAAGCAAACATTACAAAATCAACTAGAAGAGCGCAAAGTTGCGATTCAACAATCAGTAATTGCTAAGCGCTTAGAATCGGAGACCCTTGATGTAACTATGCCAGGTATCCTGCGATCGCATCAAGGTAGAATGCACCCCATTAATAGCACTATTGATAGAATGCTGGACATTCTTGTGGGTATGGGGTTTACGGTTGCTCAAGGTCCTGAAATTGAGACGGATTACTACAATTTTGAGGCGTTGAATACCCCTGCGGATCATCCTGCCCGTGATATGGCAGATACCCTCTATTTGAGTGATGGTAAACTATTGCGATCTCAGACTTCCTCTGTGCAAATTCGTTATATGGAAGAAAATGAACCACCATTGCGAATTGCTTGCCCCGGACGTGTGTATCGCAAAGATGATATTGATGCCACCCATTCCCCAATTTTTCATCAGATCGAGCTATTAGCTGTCGAGGAAGGACTCACCTTTGGTGATCTAAAGGGTACTGTGAAAACCTTTGTGGAAGAACTCCTCGGTGAATGTCCGATTCGATTTCGCCCTAGCTACTTTCCCTTCACTGAACCATCCGCCGAAGTTGATGTCATGTGGAATGGTCGTTGGCTAGAACTTGGTGGTTGTGGTATGGTCGATCCTAATGTATTTAAAGCTGTTGGCTATGATCCTGAATTAGTTACAGGTTTTGCATGGGGATTTGGTGTAGATCGAGTTGCCATGGTTTTGCATAAAATTGATGATATTCGCCGCTTATTCACTAGTGATTTGCGGTTTCTGCGCCAGTTTTAACTATTTTTGAGAACACCATATGCAGAAAGTCTTCGCGTTCTTCCGAAGCCTAATTCAGGTTACTTCCTTTTGGCAAGAAAACCGCGTTTTTCTGCGAGAGTTTAAGTATTTTGGGGATATAGCCGTTCTTGCGGTTATATTCTCTTTTTTAGGCGCAGTTTTTGAAGGGGCTGCCCTTGTCGTTATCAACTCTTTTCTACAAGTTTTAACTAATCCAACAAATAGTTCGATCAATCTAGGATTTGACTGGCTAAATTTATGGGTGTTTAGCCCAACAACTAGTACAAACGATCGCATTGCCCGTCTAGGATTTTTAGTAATTCTCTTGGCTTGGATGCGATCGCTATTTGCCTACTTGGGACCAGTCTACGCCAAACTAACCGATGCCTCCTTTGCGGATCGGATGCGCAAGTCGATGTTTGAGCAGTTAATTAGCTTAAGTCTTAGTTATTATTCTCAAACTCGCTCAGGAGACTTAGTAAACTGCCTTAATAATGAGATTGCGACGATCCAAAGAGGTTTTGGTGCGGTTTCTAACTTTGCGATTAGAGGCTCAACTCTGTTGGTTTATATCGTTGCCATGTTTTTAATCTCTTGGCAGTTATCGATCGCCGCACTTGTGCTTTTTGGGATGCTATCCGTATTTATATCCAGTTTTGTGGTGCGAGTAAGAGAGGCTAGTTTCCCCGTATCACAGGCGGGGGCTGATTTTACTTCTAGTGGTATTGAATTAATTAGCGCAATGCGAACAATTCAAACCTCAGCCACCCAAAATTTTGAGAGAGTCCGTTTCTATAAGGTATCTGAAAGAGTTAAACAAGCCTTATTTCGACTGAATAAATCTGTCGATTTGATTCGTCCCCTTGCCGAAGCAATTTCTACCACAATTTTAATTTGCGTAATTGTATCTGCTTTTTTTGCTTTTGTGAGTAGTGGTCAGCTACAAACAGCATCATTGCTGACTTTTATGTTCATTCTCTTTAGAATGATGCCTTTAGTTGAGCAAGTAAATGGATTGCGAGTGGAAATCGGCTCCTATGGGGGGTCTCTTGCTAGACTGAGAGCTGTTTTAAGTACAGAAGACAAGATTTATCTTAAAGATGGAGAATTAGAATTTACTCATCTTAAGAATTCGATTGATTTTTGTGCTGTTGATTTTAGTTACAACTCCACTGATAAGCCTGTATTACATGACATTAATCTATCGATCAAACAGGGAGAAACTACGGCTCTAGTCGGTAGTTCGGGGGCGGGGAAGACTACTTTAGCGGATCTAGTGCCAAGATTATATGATCCTACTAATGGCGTAATTTTTATTGATGGAATTGACTTAAAAGAGCTAAAAATTAGTTCCTTACGGCGCAAAATGGCAATTGTGAGTCAAAATACTTTCATCTTCAATGCTTCTGTGCGCTATAACATCGCCTATGGGTTAGACAACAGTAATATTAATGAAGAGTTGTTGATAGATGCCGCCCGCCAAGCTAATGCCCTTGATTTTATTTTGGATATGCCACAGGGCTTTGACACTGTACTTGGCGATCGCGGTGTACGTTTATCTGGTGGTCAATGCCAAAGAATTGCGATCGCCCGTGCCTTACTCCGTAAACCTGATATCTTGATTTTGGATGAAGCGACAAGTGCGCTTGATTCTGTGACGGAACGATTGATTCAAGAATCGCTTGATCGACTATCTAAAGGATGTACTGTAATTGCGATCGCCCATCGCCTTTCAACGATCGCTAATGCAGATAAAGTGGTGGTTTTGGAACAGGGAAGGATTGTTGAGCAGGGTACATATCAGGAACTAATTGATAGGAAGGGTGCTTTATGGAAATATCATCAGATGCAAAATTCTGGCTCTAATTTAAACGCATAAGAATTCGGCACTGGTCAGTGACATATTTGAGTCTTTTTTATCGACATGAAATGGACGTTTCAGAACTCATCCCACATTAGCTGACCAGTGCCCTGTTTCTTTGGAGTGGAATTTGATACTTCAGAAAAATGGAGAAAACGTTTGCTGATGTAATTTAATTCAGAGGCAACGCATTGCCTTACAATTCGCCAAAAATCTTTTTAAAAGATGGGTTTGTGCGCCGAAATGGAGATGAGTATAGGAGGCATGAACTTGATACTTTTGCCAGCCTTCATTGGGATACTGCAAATGCGATTCATAGCCTTGCAGAGCATATAAGGGTCGATCGCTAGTTTCTGTTAAAGATGAGCGATGAAATTCGTGTCCCCAGAGGCGATCGCCTTTATGCATCAAAGGACTATCTTGCAAAGCGATCGCCTGTCGGTAGCCTAAAGTTAGCCGCTTACCCATTTTTGCTGCTGTCGGCAAAATATTCACCATTGGAAAAGATTGGTCTTGAAAATCAACAATGCGATCGCATAGATACATTAAGCCGCCACATTCAGCATAGGTGGGTATTCCTGATTTGATGGCATTGTGAACAGATTCTCTTGCAGTTTTATTGTCAGCTAATTCAGCAGCAAATACTTCTGGGAAGCCACCACCAAAGTATAAACCTTGAATATTTTCTGGTAATTGGCGATCGCTAATCGGACTCCAAAAGATTAATTCTGCTCCTAATTCTCGAAACAAATCGAGGTTATCGGCATAGTAGAAACTAAAGGCGCGATCTTTGGCGATCGCAATGCGGATTTTGCCCTCACCCCCCAGCCCCCTCTCCCGCAGGAGAGGGGGAGTAATATTTACTCCCCTCTCCCCATGGGAGAGGGGGTGGGGGTGAGGGATTTTCATCAATGGCAATAACTTCTCCCAATCAAAGCAAGTTTCGCCTAGATGCGCCAATCGCTGAATAATGCCATCGAGATCAGACATTTCGGCAGTGGGTATTAGTCCAAGATGGCGATCGGGAATTGATATATTATCTTGGCGACGGAGAACACCTAAAATTGGTAAGTTAAGAGGCTCAAGAGCTTGAGTTAAGAGTTCTAAATGGCGATTGCTGCCAACACGATTGAGAACTACACCTGCAATCTGAATACGTGGATCGAAAGTGCGATATCCATGAGCGATCGCGGCAACAGATCGTGATGTACTGGCGCAATTGAGAATTAAAACTACTGGTACGTTTAGTAATCTTGCAATATGGGCAGTACTTGCGGTGTCATCCTTTCCTGTCGCACCATCGAATAGTCCCATTACTCCTTCGATTAGAGAATATGCAGCATTTTGAGAATGTTTAGAAAAGCACGATCGCACATAGTCTTCAGAGGTTAAGACGGGATCGAGATTGCGGCAGGGTAGCCCTGTGATATAGGCATGGAACATCGGGTCGATGTAATCGGGACCAACCTTAAAGGATTGCACTCGATCGGATTGCGATCGCGCTTTCAGGGCTGCTAGTAGCGCCAAGGTAACTGTAGTTTTCCCCACACCACTGCGTTCACCTGCGATAATAATTGCCATTGCCTAATTTTCCTAGCTGAACCTAATGCACCGTATTGCTACTATATCAGGGGGCTGGAACCAGTCCACCGACAGCGTTGTTTTTGTCGATCAGCAACCTGCGCCGATAGTGATTATTACTGCTGCGGATACGGATATCCAAACCCTTGCGGCGGCTACTGCGAACTTACCTGAAGATTTTCCGCAGATTCGGGTGGTGAATGTCTTGCAATTGCAGCAACAAATCGCGATCGATATCTATGATAAAAAGATTTTGGCGATCGCTAAAGTAATGATTTTTAGATTGTTTGGAAGATGTTTTGGTTTTAGTTTTAGCGATCTCAAAAACAAAAAATTATTAAGGAATTGGTGAATAATCAATGATTACAGCAGAAAATAAATGAGACATTTTGACGTTAAGTGAGATGCGATCGCTTGCCACTAAATTAAGCCGTTTGCTCACTTCCCTATCAATAGAGAAATTTAACTAGTAAGTTTTTTGCAAGTATTGGATTATGGAAAACCTTGGTAGTCAGCATAACGAGTCTAATTTAGCCCAACTCCTTACTGACTATGCGGAGGCTCTTAAAGGTTTACCATCTCAATCCAAGTCATCTTATCGGCAAGTTCTCCAAGTATTGCGATCGCGCGATCGCCTCCAAGATGCGCTCTCCCAAGTTGCACAGCTAGATGATGAGCAATTGGTAATATTGGCTGAACTAGACTTAGAACTGAAACAACGCTCAGACATTGTTTGTGATGCTGAAGAGTTGCTGCAATTGCGCCAGAATTTACAGCCGCCAGAATCTTCTTGGTGGTGGTATCTTGAACCAGTTATAGAATCTTCTCAATCCAAGACTTGGTTGGACAAGTTTGATTGGGTATGGAATGTAGGTACAGTAGTTTGTTTGGTGGTTGCAACATCTTTTATTACCCAAACTGCGAAGGCTTTCTCTAATGAAGGTTTTGACTTTTTAGGTACTCTCAGCACAATCGGACAGGGTGCAGGTTTAGCTTTTGTTGCAGGGGGCGCACTTACTGATAAAGGCAAAAAAGCTGTTGAAAGTACTTTGATGAGTATGAAAGTTCCTGCTTCGCTTCATGCTGAAGCTACCTTTGGAGCATCATTGTTATTAATGGGGGCAGCATATGGCATCCATCATAATTTGCCTAAAGTTGGGGATTTTTACTTTGATCAGGCGCAGCAGCATGAAAAAAATGGCGAGTGGTCTCAAGCAGTGCAAAGTTATAAGCGAGCTTTAAACTTTGCCCAAGATGACTATAAATCACAAATTGCTATTGGCTTTTTGTATGAGAAATTAGGTAACTTTGATGAGGCTTTAAAAGTATACAAAAAAGGAGCTTTTTATGGAGTTCCCCAATTTCTAAATGCTCAGGCAAGGGTGATGCTCATGGCAGAGTTGCAAAAGAATAATTGGCAGGGTGGAATTGATGAGCGGATAGTCCGTGAAGCTGAGAGTTTACTTGTCCGTGCTAACAAAGCAATAACTAACCTCAGTCGCGCATCTAACGATCTTAGTCAAGACCCTAGATTATCCGCAGATATTGCGATTAATCAAGCCATTGTGATAATGGCACAGCTTAAATACGAAGAAAATATCAGCGAAAAAACACGAGCTTCATTAAATAGAATTGTTGATAATCTGATCAGTCTTGATAGTTTAATTAAAAAAGAGTCGGCAGAGCAGCAAGACGCTATAACAGTTGCGTCTACCCTAGGATCTAAAAGAACAAAATGTTATTACCAACAGGCTTTTTTCTTTGGCAGAATATCAGACTATTTGAAAGTAAATGGAACCGATCCTTTGATAAACGATCAGAATATACTGGACGACTGTTGGTCTGCACTAAGTTGGGGCACAAAATTTTACATACCATCCGACGTAACTTTGTTCAGAAATTATAAACTTCCAATATCGAATATAGATGTACATTCTGCGTCGGAGATTCGTAATATTATCTCTTTTATGGGTCTGGTTTACTCTTACCGACGAGAGGAAGCAATATCTAAATCTAAATATGGCAATAGAATAGTTTTAATCCAAGATCCTCAGACTTGGGCAGATTTGGCTAATCAGTTGACTCAAGTTATTCAAAATAAGTATGTCAAAAGTAACCAGAAGTATGACCAAGACATTGTTTGGAGATTTTTACTGAATAAAAATGGAGAATTGATCGCATACTTTGCCTATGATGAGAAATCACGGGAACTAGGAAATGCTCAGCCTTTCATTATAGAAGCGCTGGAGAAAAAAACAATCAATACATTAAGTGCAGAATTGGCTCAAGGTGGCAAAATAGAATTTGTTGATTTTAAGGTTTTGATTTCTTCAGAGGGCAAAGTAAAGCATATTCTTCCTTGGGCAATCGCATATCCAAGCAGTGAGAAATATTTTGATCAAATATGTAAGCAAGAAAATTGCAAAAATCTTATCCTTGAATCTCGTGTTAGTTCAGTTTTTAAAAACTATGCACCTGATCTTAATAATCCTTCAGAAATAGGAGTACTACAGTCAATTTTACAGTTAAGCCAAAATTTTCTGGCCATAATGAATGATAAAGGTATTTATTATGAAGAACCTGCTATCTTTAAGCTGAAAGTCTCTGCTGATGGGCAAATCGTTGACTATGAAGCAATTAATCAAGTGGCAATACAAAAACTAGGGAAAAAACTACCTTTAAGACTAACCAATGGTTATGACTTAAAAATACCTCAGTTTCCAGAGTTGGCAAAAGCACCCTATGCTTACTTCAAAATGGAAGTAAGGGGATTACAAATTAAATTTGCGCCTTGGTCAGATCCGAAATAGTTACTTATCCTTAAACATTTACAAGGCTTTCTCTTAGACTCAACTGATTCTATCTGCCTTTGCAATGTACGCTATATAGAAATGCTTATCCTTAATTTAGCTAACTAATGCACCGTATTGCCACTATTTCAGGCGGCTGGAACCAGTCCACCGACAGCGTTGTTTTTGTTGATCAGCAACCTGCACCGATTGTGATCATTACTGCTGCGGATACGGATATCCAAACCCTTGCGGCGGCTACGGCTCAATTGCCTGAAGATTTTCCGCAGATTCGGGTGGTGAATGTCTTGCAATTGCAGCAACAAATCGCGATCGATACCTATGCAGAAGAGGTGTTAGAGCAAGCCAAAGTAATTATTGTCAGATTAATTGGGGGACAGTCTTACTGGAGCTACGGCTTAGAGGTGGTTAAGGAAACTGTGGCAAATACAGGCGCAGTCTTGATCGTATTACCGGGGGATGAGCGTCCCGATCCGAGCTTAACTAGCCATTCGACAACAACGCTAACTTTAGTAAATCAGGCTTGGCAATATTTTATTGAAGCAGGGATTGAGAACTATCAGAATTTATTGAAGTTTGTTGCAAAGGAATTTCTAGAGATAGCGATAGAATATGCAATTCCGCAATCAGTGCCTCGGATTGGGATATTTGAAACTCTCTCCCCCCAGCCCCCTCTCCCATTGGGAGAGGGGGGACGAGTGGCGATTCTTTTTTATCGCGCTCATTATTTGTCAGGAAATACGGGGGCGATCGCAGCTTTATGTAAAGCCTTAACTGAACGTAATCTTACGCCTTTACCGATCTATGTTTCATCCTTAAAAGAACCCGATGTGCAAGCGGAATTAATTCGCTATTGCTTGCCTGAATCTGGTCAAAAAGTTGATGTGATTTTGAATACGACTAGCTTCTCTTTGGCAAGTCTAAAAACGGATACGCCACAGGTTGATCTTTGGGAAGCCTTGAATGTGCCTGTGTTTCAGGTGATTTTTAGTGGTGGACTGAAGAAAACTTGGGTAAATGGTACACAGGGATTGAATCCTCGAGATATGGCGATGAATGTAGTCTTGCCTGAAGTCGATGGCAGAATTATTACAAGGGCAGTTTCTTTTAAAGCAATGCAGGGGCAAAATCTCGCTTTGCAAACGGAAGTATTGACCTATGAACCAGTACGATCACGCATCAACTTTGTGGCGGATCTGGCGGCGAAATGGATCCAGCTAAAGCATACGGATGTAGGCGATCGCAAAATTGCTTTAATCCTTGCTAACTATCCTAATCGTGATGGCAGATTAGCCAATGGAGTCGGGTTAGATACCCCAGCCAGTTGTTTAGAGATTCTTAAAGCTTTGCGAAGTTCAGGCTATAGCGTTGGGGCGATTCCTGAGACTAGCGATGAATTGATGAAGTTGTTAACTACAGGCGTGACTAATGATCGCGAATCCTTTGGAGTACGTCAGGTCTATCAATCGCTATCTTTAGAGGATTATCAAAGCTATTTCCAGAATTTGCCTGAGCCTGTCCAAAATGGAATTCAGACAAGATGGAATCAGCCGAAATGCGAACAAGAATTTGCGATCGCAGGTATGCAATTTGGCAATATTTTTGTCGGTATTCAGCCATCACGGGGCTACGATCTCGAGCCTACGCTCAATTATCATGCACCCGATTTAGAGCCGACCCATGACTATATGGCGTTCTATCATTGGGTGCGCGACAAATTTAACGCCCATGCGATCGCCCATATCGGCAAACATGGCAATCTTGAATGGCTCCCTGGAAAAAGCGTGGCTCTATCGGAAAATTGCTATCCCGAAGCCGCTTTTGGGGCGATGCCACATTTTTATCCCTTTATCGTCAATGACCCTGGGGAAGGTTCTCAAGCAAAAAGGCGATCGCAAGCGGTGATTCTCGATCATCTTACGCCGCCGATGACTCGTGCTGAGTTGTATGGTGGTTTGCAGCAATTGGAAGGCTTGATTGATGAATATTACGAAGCGGAAACCCTCGATCCCTCTCGTTTGGGCATGATCCGCGATCGCCTGATAGATACAATCAAACAGGAAAATCTCTATCACGATCTAGGAATTTCCCTAGACCGTTTAGAGGATTCACTAAATACGATTCTCATGACAGCCGATGGTTATCTATGCGAGATTAAGGAAGCCCAAATTCGTGATGGTTTACATATTTTCGGTCAATGCCCAGAAGGTCGGCAGTTAAGGGATTTAGTCGTAGCGATCGCCCGTAATCCGACGGTTAACCGTTTGGGACTGACGCGAGCGATCGCGCAGGATTGGGGTTTAGATTTCGATCCCTTGACTGCAAATTTAGGTGAGTCACTTCCATCAAGTTCGCATCCACGTTTAGCAAATTCTCGGATTATTGGCGATGCGATTGAAGTTATAGAAGAATATGCGGCAGGGTTGGTGGATGCCCTCACCCCTAGCCCCTCTCCCAAGGAGGGAGAGGGGGACAAGAAAATCAATATTGCTCCCCTTCTCCCCTCATGGGAGAAGGGGTTGGGGGATGAGGGTATTGCAATTCAAACAGAACTAACATGGATTCGCGATCGCCTTTTGCCATCTCTCTACAAAACCAACCAAGAAATTACCAATCTCCTACGCGGACTTAATGGCGAATATGTCCCTAGCGGTGCATCAGGTGCGCCGACAAGGGGCAGACCCGAAGTATTACCCACAGGACGGAATTTCTATTCGGTGGATATTCGCGCCGTGCCGACGGAAACCGCTTGGGATATTGGGCACAAAGCTGCGGATGTGCTGATTGAAACCTATACGCAAGAGCATGGTGAATATCCGCAAACCTTGGGGCTATCCATTTGGGGAACTTCGACAATGCGAACGGGTGGCGATGATCTTGCTGAAGCGCTGGCTTTATTGGGAGTGCAACCTGTTTGGGATGGCGTATCGCGGCGCGTGATTGATTTTGAGATTTTGCCATTATCAATTTTAGGTCGTCCTCGTATTGATGTAACCTTGCGGATTTCAGGATTCTTTAGAGATGCGTTTCCCAATCTCATCGATTTATTTGATAGTGCGGTGAATGCTGTAGCAAATCTCGATGAACCTGCCGATCAGAATCCCTTAGCGGCAAAAGTTCAAGCAGAATCCGCACATTGGCAAAAGGAAGGATTGACTTTAGAACAGGCTGAAGAGCGATCGCGTTATCGGGTATTTGGCTCAAAGCCAAGTGCCTATGGTGCAGGTTTGCAAGGTTTAATCGAGTCGCAAAACTGGGAAAGTGAGCAAGATTTAGCGCGAGCCTATATCAATTGGAGTGCCTATGCCTATACCAGTAAATCCGAGGGTAAATCCGCCCCTGAAGCCTTTAATCAACGGCTCAGTAATATGCAAATCGTGCTGCAAAATCAGGACAATCGCGAGCATGACATTCTCGATTCCGATGATTATTATCAATTTCAGGGGGGGATGACAACGGCTGTCAAATCTATATCTGGTAACGCTCCAGAGGTGTACTTTGGTGATAATTCACGGATGGCTCAGCCCAAGGTTCGTAAATTGAGTGAAGAGATTGCGCGAGTGTATCGATCGCGTGTCGTCAATCCCAAATGGATAGCAGGAGCGATGCGTCATGGGTATAAGGGAGCCTTTGAGATGTCGGCAACTCTTGATTATCTGTTTGCCTATGATGCTACGACTAACTGCGTTTCCGACTTCATGTATGAGGGTGTTGCGGAGGCATATATCTTTAATCCTGAAGTCCAGAATTTCATTAAATCTAGCAATCCTTGGGCGTTGCGAGATATGTCGGAACGCTTGCTAGAAGCGAATCAGCGTGGGATGTGGCAAGATGTGACGGCGGATATGTTGGATCGCTTAAAGGCGATCGCTAATGATGCTGAAGGTGCAATTGAATCTCAAAATGTTTAAATATTGGCTTTAATTGTGGCTGCCTGATCAAGCAATGATTCGGCAAAGGCGATCGCTTGACTCAATGCGCTATCTATCTCACTTTTATCTTTTACCTTTTTACTTTTACCTTGAGATTTGCCTTGAGGTTTATCTTGTTCAAAGCTTTTTCCTGAAGCAATTTGTGCTAACTCTTGCTTGCGTTCCTCTATTTCCAACAGACGAATCTGGACTTGGGTGCGATCGCCAATTACATCTTTACTGACATGAAAATGTCGATCCGCGATCGCCGCAATTAGGGGCTGGTGAGTGACACAGAGAATTTGTGAACTGCGGCTAAGTTGCCAGAGTTGGGTAGCGATCGCTTGGGCAACACGACCTGACACACCCGCATCAATTTCATCAAATACCATCGTGCCAACATGGGCATGACTCATTTCTACATCGATAGTTTGATTGATTTCCTGAGTTTTTTGTTTGACAAAGCAGGTTTTCAACGCTAACAAAAATCGACTCATTTCTCCACCCGATGCTGTTTCTGCTAGCGGTTGCAAGGGTTCGCCGAGGTTAGGGCTAAACTCAAACACAATGCGATCGCTACCTAAAGCTGTGGGTTCCACTGGATAAATGCCAACTTGAAAGCGCACTTTCTCCATCGCCAGCATTTTGAGAGCTTCGATTTGTGCCTGTTCTAAGGCGATCGCGGTCTGTCGCCGCAGTTCTGTAAGCTTTTTGCAAGCTTTGAGTAATGCCTGTAAATCCGCCTCTGCTTTACGTTCTAAGTCTTCAATAGAAATACTTTGATCGGTAAGTTCTGCAAGCTCATTTTGCAACTTTTCGGTATAGGCGATCGCTTCGGGTAATGTGCCGTATTTGCGACAAATTTGTTTGATTTGATTAATTCTTTGCTCAATGGATTCTAATTGCTCAGGATCAGAGTCAAGACGATTGGCATAGTTATTAATTTGTCTTCCTGCCTCTTCTACTTGGGCAAGAGCGCTTGCCACTAGTTCCAAAATCCCTTCGGCTTCGCGGTCTAGTTCTACCATTGATGTGAGAATGGATTCTGCCTGCCCTAATAAATCCGCACAGGCGTTGCCACTATCATTCTGATAAAGTGCCTCGTATACTGCATAGCCTTGCTTTTGCAATTCCACACTATGGGCAAGGCGATTGCGATCACTTTCTAGATTTTCCAATTCATCGGGATCGTCAAGATTAGCCGCTTCAAGCTCTTTGAGTTGGTAGCGCAACATATCTAGATGCTGCAACCGATTACGTTCATTTTGCTGACGATCAAATAAAGCCCTACGAGATCGCTCCTTGATTTCAAATAATTTCGCGACCTTCTGACGTTGTAAGGATAGAGACTGATTGAAAGCTTGATCGCCAAAACTATCTAGCCATTCCCTCTGTTGAGCGGCTTGACTGAGTAAAATTGTCTGACCTTGAGCTGTTATTTCGACTAGGCGATCGCGTAGTTCCTGAATTTGCTGCTTATTTACTACCACCCCATTCACACGGGTACGATTGCTCCGAGCCGTAATTTCGCGACTACAAATTAAAGTGTCAGCATCAAGGGCATCAATTTCCTGTACTTCTAACCATTGGGAGATCGCCTGATTCGTTGAAAATGTTGCCTCGATATTGGCGCGATCAGTACCAGTTCGGAGCATTCTCGCCGAAACTTTGCCCCCTAATGCTGCATCAAGGGCATCTAGCACAATTGACTTCCCTGCCCCAGTTTCGCCTGTGAGAATATTTAGCCCTGCATAAAGCTCCAGTTCTAAGCGATCGATTAGGGCAAAATTTTCAATTTTAAGACTCAGCAGCATAGTTTATTTCTTGATTCCAAAATGTGATTTGCACATTTTGGAATGTTTAGATCGGCAGAGTTTCTCCATTTAAGAGGCGCTTTGAGGCACTCAACAATTCTTCTTCGAGATAGGGCTTAGTGAAGTAGCCTTTTGCTCCAAGCTGAATTGCCGTTTGACGATGGCGATCGGCTCCACGGGAAGTTAACATCGCTACAGGAATATCCTTAAGTCGAGAATCCTTTTGCAATCTGGATAGTAGATCCAATCCATCCATCCGTGGCATTTCAATATCGCAGAAGATCATGTCACAGGGCAGTCCTGCACGCAATTTTTCCCATGCATCCTGACCATCCTTTGCCTGTTCGACACGATAGCCAACTTTGGCAAAGGTTAGCGACAATAGCTCGCGAACTGTAATTGAGTCGTCCACAATTAGTACCGTTGGATCGACAGCTACATCTTCTTCGATCGTTGGCTGAATTGTGATGCCCGAAGCAGAAGGACGGAGTCTGCCACTAGCTATATCAAATAGTTCTAAAACGTTAGCGATCGCCATCACTCGACCATCCCCTAACACCGTTGCTCCTGCAATCCCCGCAGGTTGAGGAATTGGACCCTCTAACTGTTTGATTACGATTTCGTATTCACCAAGGAACTGATCCACCTGTAATGCTAGATAGCTTGTGTCATTACGGAGAATAATGATGCAAAGTTCGTCATTGTCTTGTTTGCCATAGATATTGCTGCGGCTGAGATGTCGGCTGTAGGAAAGCAAATTGGAGAGATGCTGGAATGGCAAAATTGTATCGCGCCAAGGTAAGCATGGTTGACCTTTCTCATTCAGTACAATCTGACTTTGGGGAACTTCCACCATGTCCTCGAAACCATCCACAGGGAAGGCAATTCTGGCGCGATCGCTAATGCAGAACATCGCCTTAGAAATACTGAGGGTCAATGGTAAGCGAATGGTAAAGGTTGTCCCCTTACCAACTATCGACTCCACAATAATTACGCCACGAATGTCATCTAGACAGGTTTTAACCACATCGAGACCAACACCACGACCTTTAAATTCATCGGCTTGGGCTGCAGTACTAAAGCCAGCTTCAAAGAGCAAGCTATAAACCTCAGTATCATTGAGGCGATCGACTTCTGATTGAGAACGGATACCCTTAGCCACGGCACTCTTCTTTACCTTGTCGGTACTAATCCCCGCACCATCATCACTAATCGAAATTACGGTTTGGTTACCTTGGTGATAGGCTCTGACTGTGAGTTTACCAGTTGCAGATTTACCCGCAGCTTGACGAGTAACAGGATCTTCTAAACCGTGATCGATCGCATTATTGACAAGGTGAGTAAGCGGATCTGTGAGAGATTCCAAAATTGCCTTATCGATCAAGGTCTCACGTCCATAGATTTCCAATTCCGCCTGCTTGCCAGTCTTGAGTGCGCGATCGCGAATACCTCTAGGCAAGCGATCGGCAATCTGGGCAAAGGGAACCATGCGTGATTGTTTCAAATCATCCTGAACTTGAGTCGTAATCGTGCCTAACTGACGAGTTACCTGATCCGTCTCACCAACCACAAACTCAATGTCAGAAGCAGACTCACGCACTCTGACAATTAGCTCAATAATTTCCTGTGATAGAACGTGGAAAGTGTTGTAACGGTCAAATTCAATGCCTTCAAAATCGCTACTGACATTACTACTCGAAGTTGCTCCATCGGTAGAACTAGAATAGCCAGCATCAAAGCTACTATAGGAACGTCCACGACCTGCGGTTAATGATGCTTCTAACAAGGAACGATCATACTGATCACGCATCCTTTGAGACACATCGCTGAGCAGTTGTACTTGATGTAATAGATTAGTAATAAACTGCTGTAAGCGTTCCTGCTCCTGCTCTAACAAGTTCCGATTAACTACGAGTTCCCCAACTAGGTTATTCAAACTATCAAGATACTTAACATCGACCCGCATGGTTGAATCCGTCAACCTTTGCTTGCGTGGGGCTGCAGGAGGACGTGTGGGTGTTTTAGTCTTGATAGGTCCGACATCTTTAGCAAATGCCGATTGCAACATATTTTCCAACTCATCAAAGTCGTCAGTTGTCTTGTTGTTGGCAATTGCCGTAAGAGTGTCACCTTCGTCTTTGGTTGCTGTCGCAGTCTTAGCTGTTATATCAAAGCTACCACTATCACCTAATAGAGCTTCTAGTTCATCAAAGTTCATATCGTCGGCATCACTAGATTGATGACCATTGCTCTGATTAAGATCTGTCAATTGGCTGGTAAATTCTCCATTAGCCGACTCATTTGGCTCATTTGGTAAATTACTCGAATTACCAATCATTGCTTCTAAATCATCAAAGTCAAAGTTGTCATCGATACCATTTAGCTCTTCTGATGGTGATTGATTGTCAATTGCTAAGCTTTGGTTATCAAAATCTTCCGACATCTCTATATCATCCATATCAGAGACTTCTAAACCAGCACCATTTAGATCCGTCAACTCGTTAAATTCTCCGAAGTCCAAAGCTTCATTATCTTCATTGACACTAAAGTCATCATTATTAATTAATGATGTGGATGAGTTAATGTCAGTATTGTCTAAGTCATCGTCAGCTTGGAAAAAATCTACCAAACTATCAATAGTGCTATTAGCTGTAATATCCTCCTCTTGAACATCAAAATCTAGATCATCTTGAATAGTTGTTAGAGAGTCATCTATTGAGGTCTGAGATACTAGACTATTAACTGCATTTGCCAAATTATTATTTTCTAAATCATCTAGTCCATCGAAATTGATGTCATTATCTTGGCTAAGATCTTGACTAGGCGATCGCGTTTCTTGAAAGTCAAAATCATCACCAAAAGTATTGATGTCATTCTCTAGTATCGTCAGATCGTCTTCCTTGGCATTAGTAAATAAATTGACTAAATTGTCGTCATTTTCTGAAGAGCTAGTTTGATCAATTTGATTAAACAACTCGTCCTCTATCTCTTCTAGAGAATTAGAGTCTTTATCTAAATCAATAAACTCATCATTAAGTTCTAAATCTAAATTAGATTCCAAAGAAGATATAGAGTCATTCAATTCGTCTTCTATATCAACGATATTCTGCTCATCACTAGTACTTAAATCACTCCAGTTATCATCAATGAAATCTTCTGCTAAGTTTTCAGGAGATTCCGAAGCAGCAAAGAAATCAGCTAATTCATTTGTATTGTCTAGACCTTGAGAAAATTCCTCGCCATAGTTTTCATCGGTATTAGCGCTGTGATCTGTGTCTGCATCTTCTCCATCAAAGAAATCACCAAATCCATCTAGTCCGTCAAGATTGCCTACTTCATTACTAAGACTGGTTACAAGATCTGGTTCTGCCGCATCACCAAAAAAGTCACCTAACTCATCAGTATTCTCAAGATTGTAGATCGATTCTTCACTATCTGTAGAAGCAGATTTAGTCTCAGCAGATTCTACTTCATGACTAAAGAAATCACCTAACTCATCAGCAATATTAATTGTTGGATCAATGCCATCGTCATCAAAGTCTGAGAAATCATCGGTTAAATCATTTGTAATCACTTCCGCATGATCACCATTTTCAACTTCTAGAGAATCAGCAAACAAACCATCGACTTCATCATTACCATTGACTGCATCAGCATCTATAAACTCGTCAAAGTTTGCCTCAAAGTTGTCTGAAGCAGGAAAACTTAAATCTTCATTTAAGTCAGAATCACTATTGCTAGAAATTGGTTGATTTGCCAATTCGTCAATATTATCTAGATTATCTAAGAAATTTTGCTCATCATTACTACGATCTGTGGGTGTGGCAATTTCTTCCTCAAATTCATCATTATCGAAACCTAGCTCATCAAATATATTTAAGCCTGATGTATCACTAGTATCGAAGTCTTCACTGCTCGATATTATTGGCGAGTTATTGTCTATATCAATTTCTTCAGAAAAATCCTTGGAAAAGATATCTCCACTAGAACTGCTAACGTCACTATCTGTAATATTTGCTGGTGTATCTAGAAAATCCATATCAAGATTGTCACTGATCGCAAAGGGATCTTCTAGTAACGCCATGCTTTCTTCAGAAACAGTTAAGGCAAATGGCTCACTGGGTTCTTCGATTCCATAGAAATCGTCAGAGGTTGGGTTAGATATTTCATTTTCTTGTCTTTCTATCTCAGCAAAATATTCTTCACTAGAGAGTGAGTCAAAATCTCCCTGAGATGTGAGTAAATCTTCGCCTGTTGGCTGATCAGCAAGTTGATCGAAACCTTCAGTAAAGTCAATTTCATCAACATTTATACTGGGACTCTCACTCTCACTAATTTGATCAATGATCTCAATACCTAGATCAAAATCATCAAAACCCTGATCTATGGAATCATCGACAATTAATTCTTTGTCTAATTCGTCATCAATTAGTGCATCCAAACTTACTGGAGCATTCTCAGCCTCTAATTGAGAATCGGAACCAGTGATATCAATATCATCTGGGAACAAGTTCTGATCTTCGGGAAATAAACCTTGAGAAGATTCGCCGATTGCGTTTAAGTTGTCTGTTTTTTCATCGGCAGAAAAATCTCCAAACAATTGAGCAATGCTAGATTCTTCTATTCCCAGATCTGTGGCAGCATCACTTTGAAGATTGTTTGAAGTGTTTTCGAGTAGATCGGCAAACTCATCCTGATTATTATTTGTGGTTTGTTCAGAGCCATGATTAGAGATACTAGTTTCGTTAGACTTGATATCTTCCCAAGCGGAGTCGAAATCAATATCATCATTCTCAAATAGAACTGCTAGGGATTTTAATTCTGATGCTCCAACCTTAGGCCCGTCAATATGTTGGTTTTCAGTGATTTCATATTCACTATCCATCCAATCCATTTGATCGATTTGCTCTTGGGGAAGTTCTAATAAATCGAATTCTTCTTCACTGCTGTAGTTAGCAATGTCATCAGAATCGGCAAATAGATCAACAATATCGGCACTGGAGGCTTGTTGCTCCATTGGCTCAATTAGGTTTAAATCTTGGGATTCTTCACTTTCTGCAACTTGGAAATCTTCGATAAATGCATCATCTTGAATATTGCCAGATGCCGTGGTGAAAATTGTGCTAACCTCATCATCTTCTGAATCAGAAAATCGATAGGGTAATAGGCTTTGAATTTGAGAGGATATGGAAATTTCAGCTTCACGCTTTGCCAAAACTAGATCCTGCGCGTCTTTTAATTCTCTAATTAAAATAGGTGCAAGGGTTCGATAGGAGTTAGTAGGCTGGGCGATCGCATTTTTGACTTGGGTAGCGAGATTAGTCCAATTTCTTAAGTCAAAGTTATTGCCTGTCTCTTGAAAGTAATTGCAAATCTCCTGTAACTGCGATCGGCTTTCTGGAGAATCTCCACCACGAAATAATTGCAACATATCTCGCATTTTAGCCGTAACTTCTTCTTGAAATATTGACTCCAAAGAAGCAAGGGATTTGGTCTTTTCCGCAATCTTACTTGTAGATTGACTAGAAACCTGCGCCGTTTCCTGAGCGTTATTAGATACTAATTGATTGAGATAGGATTCTAATTCTGCAAAAACTGGCTTAACACGATTATTTGTCTCAATGGTTAACTCATCGGATACCTTAAACCCATTTTGGAGTTCGTCCAATAACTCTGCTAGAGGATCAAAACCAGCTAAAAGCAAGCTTTTTAAACGTTCATCAACATTTATTTGAGGATTCTCTTTAAGGATCTTGAAAAAATCCTCCAATCGGTGCGCGACATGCTGGATACTGCCCACGCCAAGCATCGCAGCTCCCCCTTTTATCGAATGAGCCGCACGAAAAAGCTCATTAATTGATTCAGGTTCATCCAATATATCTTGCAAGTTTAATACCCCTTGCTCAATTGTCTGAAGATGTTCACGGGCTTCTTCAATGAAGTAACCCATGATACGCTGCTGTTGTTGTTCCGAGTTCATGACAGAATCCTCTCAAAGATTAGGGTATGAGTAGCTAGCTAGAGGTAAAGTACTAACGACCTCCCGTTGTTTTATCGCCTGAGTCAACGCGGAATCTTTCCACAGAATCCTGTAGACTACGCGCAACACCTACAAGGTTTTGTAGTGAAGCTGATACTCGTTGTGATTCTTGGGATGTTTCTTGGGCGGTTAACTCAACGGATTGCATAACCTGTGATACGGTGCGTGAAGTCTCGGTTTGTTTGACAGTATCTTCAGTAATGGATAGTACTAAAGTTTCAATGCGGTGGGACACTTGAATAATGTCGGTTAGGGATTGGCGAGCTTGTTCAGCACGTTTGGTACCATCGATAACCTGTTGTGTGCCGACTTCCATCGCTTGTTGCACATTACTGGTTTCACTCTGAATTTGCAATACGATTTGTTCGATTTCCTTCGATGCTTTGGCGGCGCGATCAGCGAGCTGGCGAACTTCGTCGGCAACGATCGCAAAACCACGTCCCGCATCACCCGCTCTTGCTGCTTCAATACTGGCGTTAAGTGCGAGTAAGTTAGTACGGGAAGCAATCTGGGAAATTAAACCAACGATCTTAGAAATTTCTTGGGACGACTCACCCAGTCGTTTTACCTTTCGTGTAGTTTCCGCAACCGTTTCGCGAATGTCGAGAATACCAGCTACGGTGCGTTCTACGGCTTCACCACCCTTGATTGCAGTTTCCGATGCGAGTTTTGCCACTTGATCTGCTTCACGGGCGCTTTCTGCTACACGCTGAATCGATTCCGTCATCATTTGTACTGAATTCAAGGTAACGCTTAATTCTTCAGCTTGACGCAATGCGTCCGATGACAAGCTGCGGGCAAATGCTTCATTTTCGCGAGAGCTTTCGTTTACCTGACGCGCCGCGATTTTTACTTGGTTAACAATCTCGCGAAGGTTTTGAATGGTGAGGTTAAAAGAGTCGGCAACTGCTCCGAGTACGTCGGCTGTTACCTCTGCCTGCACCGTTAAGTCACCACGCGCCGCCCCTTCTACGTCGTCTAGTAAGCGAATTACCTGACGTTGGAGATCTTCTTTAGCTTGTTCCTGTTCGGCAGCTTTGCGTTGAGCCTCATTGGTATTCGATACAATCGACTGAATCATGTGGTTAAAGCTTGCGGCTAACCTACCAAAATCATCTTCGCTATAGATAGCGGCGCGGGGAGTCATATCACCACGAATGACGGACTCAAACTGAGATTGTAAGTTCTCAGTCGATTGCTCAATCAGTTTAGAAGAGCGCTTGCCTAAGGCCCAAGCCATTGAGCCACTAGCGATCGCCGCTGCCCCTGCCATCATCCAACCTGTATTTCTTACCTGTTCACGGGTTGAATTATCCTTGATCGAGCCGATCGCAAAGTTTGTTACCACCCCTGCGGCTACCATTGCCACCACCCCTGAGGCGATCGCGGTAATTAGGGTCTTGGTTTTGAGGGGCATGTTATCAAAGGGAGAAAATAAGCCCCCCTGTTCCGATGCCTCAGCTACGACCTCAGTATTTCCCCGTTTTGTGCCTACAGGAGAATTAATCGCGCCTAGACCAAATAGCTCTGCCTCATTGCCAGCCTGATTAAATCTTCCTGCTGCCATGTCTGAGCTAACTACTGCCGTAGTATTGCTGGCACGGACTGAAGTTGCAAAATCTTGACTGCCAAACTCGGACAGCGATCGATCCGATGCCATTTGCGTTGCATCAGAATCACCAAAGGAGTTAGAGAAAGATGATTCACTAATGTCATCAAAATCATCAAATTCATCCATGAAGACAACATCAGTGTCTGAATTCATCCCAGAATTTCCAGTTTTGTAATTAGAATTAAAGCTAGATACGCCAGTTACTTGGGTTTCGGCATTATAGCTGTAATTACCAGACCCATTCATCGAAACATCGGAATTAAAATCTTCAAAATCAAAATTATTGGTGCTACGGCTCTGTCCTCCACTATCATCTGTGGTCCAAGCTCCTTGCATGTATGTTGATGCATTGTAGCTATTGTCATCTTCGTAAGCATATTGCTTATTTCTAAACTCGTCTGCTGATGAGCTAACCATATCCCCTAAGTTATCGTTGTAGCCATCATCGAGATCTAATCTTTCTTTAGCCGCCGCAATCCCACTATGAGCATATTCAAGAATTGAGGTGTCATCGGTTAGGTGCAGAACCTTTTCATATTCACCGATTGAATCCTGATAGCGTTCTAGGGCAAGATTAATATGGGCATGAAGTAACCGATACATAGGCTCGCTAGGGCAGACTTGTACAAGCTCCTGTGTCAATTTGGCAGCTTGGTTGTAGTCTCCCTGCATGTAGGCTAAGGAAGCCTTTTCGTATTCTTTTTGGTGTTGTGTACTTGATGCCATGTGCCTTCTCCTAAAAACCCTAAAATCTCTACCATTTGCTCGAAATCATTTTGAAATCATTTCTACTTAGTAT
Source organism: Pseudanabaena sp. Chao 1811 (assembly GCF_027942295.1). NCBI lineage: Bacteria > Bacillati > Cyanobacteriota > Cyanophyceae > Pseudanabaenales > Pseudanabaenaceae > Pseudanabaena > Pseudanabaena sp. Chao 1811. The sequence continues at coordinate 740,982 of NZ_CP101416.1, read as the reverse complement.
CTGTTGTCTATAGCCATAGGTCGTATGTTCGTACATATTACATAGTCATATAGACCCTATCTACGATGCCCACCGTGCCGATCGCAAAATATTAACTTGATCGAGCAACTTTAAGGGTTCGCTGCCTTCCATTATCCACTCACCTTTGATGAATGGAGCCATACTGTCAGCGCTGTTTCTAGAAACGGTTAACTGTGAAGGATCAAGCCAAGCCATAACACCAATTTGTTCTACTGCTAAACCCAACATCATGCCTTGATCCTCGATCGCAATGATGGAAATTTCAGCCCGATCAGTATTGACGGGAGGTACTTCTCCTAAAAACTGACCAAGATCTCCTACCCAAACTACTCTACCCCGAATATTAACTGTACCTAGCAGTAAGGGTGAGACATTGGGCATGGGGTTGATCCGATCTGGAGCATATTCTAATACCTGACTAACTCCAATTGCAGGCAAGGCAAATTCAATCCCAGAAGCTACAAAAAATCTTAAATGCAGCTCACCTTCTGGTGCTTCGATACCTTGGTCAAAGTCAGTTGCCTGATCTTGTCCGATGCCGGGGAAGAAATCTTGGTTTCCTACCATAATTTGGGAAGCTCTACCTTGCAAAATTGCAACTTTTGATGTCCTGAATTTTATAAGTTTTAAGCTTTAGAAAATCTTAAAATATTGATGTTAACGAACTGACCTTGAATAATCAAGAATTGTTCATGGTTTTCGTGATCACCTTGAAATTCTTAAGCTTTTCTAAGTAACTGTTTGACAGTACCAACTAACTCTTGTGGCTGAAATGGTTTAGCAATATAGGCATCAGCACCTTGCTTCATTCCCCAGTAGCGATCAAATTCTTCACCTTTAGACGAACACATTACAACGGGAACGCGTTCGGTTTTGGGATCAGTTTTAATGCGACGGCATAGTTCATAGCCATTCATGCGAGGCATGACAATGTCCATAACTACGATATCTGGGCAACTGCTTTGCATTTGCTCTAGGGCTTCTATGCCGTCACCTGCTGTTTTGACGATCAAACCACTACCTTTAAGTAAGTCTTCAATCATTTCTCTCTGTGTGACACTATCTTCAACCACCAGAACTGTACTCATACATGAATGCCCCGATAGGATTCTTCCATTAGCAACTCACTCAACAACATAATTAGTTCGTCTTAATGTTAGGCAGCAAGAAGATGTACCTACCATAACTTCTAGATTACTATTTATTTAAGTTAACGCTTGCGGTTAACGTTGATCTTGTTTATTACACTGTTCATATTTTAGTCTTATTTAATAAAGAGAATTAGTTTAGAGCTAAAAGTCAAGACACAAAATAGCATGTATGGGGCTATTATTTTTTATTTAAGTGGCACGATCTAATGTGCGATATTGCACTGCTTCGGCGACATGCACGACTTGAATGTCTTCGGTACTAGCTAGATCTGCGATCGTGCGCGATACCTTGAGAATGCGATCGGTGGCACGAGCAGACAAACCTAAACGCTTAATCGCAGCTTCTAAGAGATCTCGCGATGGATCGTCTAATTTGCACCATTGGCGTAAATGCCTTGATTGCATCTGAGCATTACAGTTAACCCTAGCCTCGTTTTGAAAGCGGTTTTGTTGGATTTTGCGGGATGCCTGTACTCTTTTTTTAACTGCACTAGAGTCTTCTCCCTCAGTCGATCGCGTCATTTCATCGGGCTTTAAGCGAGCGACAGTTACTTGGAGGTCAATGCGATCCATTAACGGCCCAGATAGCTTTGCCCAATATTGCTCACGCTGACGTGGTGTGCAGGTACAAGGTTGGACAGCATCGCCATAGTAGCCACATTGACATGGGTTTGTACTCGCGACCAACGTGAACTGTGCTGGGAATGTAACAGATTGACGGGTACGGGAAATGCTCACAAATCCATCTTCGAGGGGTTGGCGCAAAAATTCCAATACGTCCCTTTTAAACTCCGTCAGCTCATCCAAAAAAAGCACCCCATTTGTTGCAAGTGTTATTTCTCCTGGACGGGGGAAACTGCCACCACCTACGAGTGAGGGACCTGAGGCGGAATGGTGGGGACTACGAAAAGGGCGATCGCTAACTAAGCCCTTACCTTTTAATAATCCTGCGACAGAATGAATTCTGGTTACTTCTAGAGCCTCGTCGAAATTCATATTGGGCAAAATGCTAGGCAAGCGTCTTGCTAATAGAGTTTTGCCAGAACCGGGGGGACCAACAAAAATTAGGTTGTGTCCGCCTGCGGCGGCGATTTCTAGGGCGCGGCGAGCATGTTGTTGACCTTTGACATCTTTTAGATCTAGCTTAAAGTCGCTGTCGTGCCATTTCATTTCAGGGTTAGCAACTACGGGTTGATATTTTTCAGGATGCGCCAGAAAATCACCAACCTCGGTAATACTTTGTAGTCCATACACTGCTAAATCTTTGACAAGTGCTGCTTCTTGGGCATTTTCCTTAGGTACAACGATTCCTATCATGCCTAATCGTTTAGCTGCCGCCGCGATCGGTAATACTCCCGACACTGGCCTTAAGGAACCATCTAGGGAAACCTCCCCTAAAAATAGGTGATCACCTAATAACTGTGGCTCAACCTGTTCGGAAGCAGCGAGAATGCCGATGCTAATTGGTAGATCAAAGATTGGCCCCTCTTTCCGTAAATCCGCAGGGGTGAGATTAATCACGATTTTTCGCATTGGGAAAGCGTATCCTGCGTTTTTGATAGCAGCTTTCACCCGTTCTCGACTTTCTTGAACAGCAGTATCAGGTAATCCTACTAAGGTGATTCCGGGCAGTCCTCCCGATACATCTACCTCTACCCCTACCTGAATCGCGTCAATGCCTAAAATTGTTGCACTCCAAACCCTTGCTAGCACTTTGCCCTATAAAACTAATTTTTATAAAATATTATTGATTTAGCGTAACATACAGAGCTTTGTCCGACTAGTAAAACCCTACCATTCCTGAATTTATGCACTGTACAAATTGTGATAGCTAGCTAAGAGCGATAACTACAGTCCATTGAGGGATTAAGTAGTACAGTAACAACACTTAGTAAACCAATTTTTGAAGAAATCTTTTTCTAACAAGTAAGGGAAAACGTTGATTAAATGCTGAAGTAGTTTTTGAGAATGAGGTCTAAGCAATCTAATAAAATATTTGAGAACCGACCACATCATCTCAATTGGATTAAAATCAGGAGAATAGGTGGGTAAGTACAAAATCTTAGCACCTGTCGCTGTAATTGCTTTTGCGACCCCCTCAACTTTATGGCAGTTGAGGTTATCCATGATGATCCTATGCTCAGGACGTAATTTAGGTACTAGGTCATCTTGGACAAAGGTGAGAAAATCTGCTCCTTTCATAGAACCCTGAATCGTTTTCAGGCAAACAATCCCATCAACTGAAATAGCGCCAATTATTGTGTATTTCTGACCTTTGTAAAAGGGACGAAGACTGAATACTCTTTTGCCACATTCACTTCTTGCCACAGAGCGTTCCATCCCCTGCCATACTCCCGTTTCATCAATACAAATCAGATCTTCAGCTTTCACTTCATTCAATGCTTCCCAAAATTCACATCTTTGCTGTTGTACTGCCTCACTTTTTACCTTTTCATGGCGATAGGTCTTTTTTTTAGAGTGATGTTATGCCTCTGGAAAAATCGGCACATGCTGCCTGTGGTCACTGATACTCCTGTTTGTTCTGCTACTTCTTCACAGTACTGCCATAGTGTCCAATCTGGATGCTCTGAGACAATTTCGAGGATTTTCTCCTGATGCGCTTCGAGGGGACTTTTGATTGGACTACCTAATGGTTTGTGGTTTAGTTCTCCTGTCTCTCGGTATTGATTCAGTAGTTTTTGCACTGTTTTCGTCGCGACTTGAAATTGCTTCGCTACTTCCCGAATCGATGTATTTCCTGCTTCGTAGTTTGCTACGATCTTTTCTCTGAGATCTAGTGAGTAAGGTGCCATTTTTTACTCTCTTTTGGGTTTTGCTATCCTAGCTTATCTTGTACTACTCTTTCCCTCAATAGGCTGTAAAACATGTTGCACTGAATTAAAAAATAGAGAAAATTTTGAGAGTATGGCAGGGTCATACTCTCAAAATTTTCTTCAAACCTCAACAGTTTGTAATACAAACATAGTCATTAGAACTAGTAAAAATGACTGGAATAAATATTGACAACAAGCATTATTTATTCAAATTTATTCAAATTTATTCAAGATTTTAGGTGGATATATTTAGAGTTAGCTAAAAACAAGTACTAGTAATACGTACTAATACCTAATCTGAGCTGATTGGCAACAACTTAATAAATAATAATGTGTGCTCAATTAATATTCTGAAAAGCTAAGCGATCGCATAGAAACCTCCTGCATTTCTGGCATTTCTATATGATGGCTAATTGCCATTGTTTCTTGTAAAGCATCATGTAAAAGTGAATTAAAGTCATCAGTAGGTTGCCAAGATGGCTCAAAAGGATGGGCTGCTAAACTACATGCGTCCCATGTCGCACTGACGGGAACAGCCAATCTTCCACAAAAACCACCCCTTCTTCCTTCAGGATTGTAATGTTGACACAATTTACAAGCTGTAATGGACTTACCTGAAGATTCCATATATCTTATTTGGCTTTGCCAAAACTACTAAAAGCAATTTATTAATTGCTTCAATTATGAAGGGTAGCTTTTTGACATAAATTAGGCTAAGTCGCTTTTAGAGAGAGGATTATAGCGATCCCGAATAAAATATTAACTTAACAATGTCTTAACTGATTCCTGTAATGCTTCTATGACAATCTTCTTGGAGATTTTTGTAATTAAAAGTATAGAAATCAATTGTTAAGAAAATATATAGATATTTTTTGTGGATAATTTTATTGAGTATTTCTACTTTGAATCATAAAAAATACAGCAATATGATTACTTAAAGTGAAAATCTTATAACACTCCAGAATGTTTTTCTATACCAGTAGCCAGTTGTACGAACGTGAGTTCGATAACGCCATTTGTGCGGCGCGAAGCGCCGCGCAAATGGCGTTATCGAACTCACGTTCGGGTGGTTAAGCTGACAAATTTTTAAAAGACCAAAAGTAAAAGCCTTGCTGAGCAAGGCTTTTACTTTTGGTCTGTGAGAGAGGGTTTGCGTAGCAAACCCTCTCTCACAGACCGTTTCAAATTATCCCGAACTCGCGTTTGTACTAGGACAAACGCAAAAAACAAAAGTATAGTTGCGTCGCAAAGCGACGCAACTATACTTTTGTTTTTTATGTCTTAACTTTATTTGACTCTATAGAGCTTTTAGAGGATTGTGTCCCCGCCTGCGGCGGGGACACAATCCTCTACTTCACCAGATTGGTATACGCTATATATGACTTGGGTAATTACTTTGCAGTAGTGAGCTTAGGGACGCGCAGGAGAATATTTAAGTAACTATTTCAAGGCGATTTTTTTGGGAATAGTATTTTGCTCTGTTAAAGTATCTAACCCTTTTGGTGTGCAGAGATGCTCAGGTAAAGCTGAGCCAGAAGGATCAAGTTTTTCGGCTAGATGAGGATATTTAATTCTGCCGTGATTACGCTCTTGCCAAACTTTAATAAATACAGGGGCAATGCGGTCTAAGTCTTCCCAAGTCAAGGAACAATCTTGGAGTTGTCCATCATCCCATCTTGCTTTAAAAATTTGCATGAGTAATTTTTTAGCGGCTTCTAAGGTGGTTTCTGTCCCAAGCGATCTCAAAGCAGCTTCACAGGCATCCGCCAACATCACAATACCCGTCTCGCGAGATTGAGGGATGGGTCCTGCATAGCGAAATTCTGACTCAATTACATAGTCTGAGCGAGTTTTGGCTTGACAATAGAAGTAGGAAATAGTGATTGTGCCTTGATGTTCTGGAATAAAAGCTTGAAGCATTTCAGGAAGGTGATACTTCTGTGCGAGCTTGATGCCACCAGAAACATGATCCTTGACAATTTTGGCACTGAGCCAAGGATCATTCAGAATGTCATGGGGATTGGTTTGCCCCATTTGATTTTCAATGAAATATTCAGGTTTGAGGGTTTTACCAATATCGTGATAGAGCGTGCCTGTTCTTACTAAAGTAGTGTCAGCTCCTAATTCGCGAGCAGCAGCTTCAGCGAGATTTGCCACAAATAAAGTGTGCTGAAAAGTTCCGGGAGTTTCGGTAACTAAGCGCCTTAATAGGGGGCGATCAAGGTTTGCAAGCTCTGCGAGTCGGAAGGGAGTTAGGGCATAGGAAATATGCTCTAGGTAAGGAATTGCTCCAAGTGCGACAATTGCGGAAATCATGCCACCAGAGGCATATTTAAGGGCTGTAAGTAGGATTAGTATCGGTGGGGTGATGCCGCCAATGAGGGCGATCGCGATATATACCGCCGCTTGGATAACAGCTACTAGTAAACCCGTTGCCGCAAGATGAGATCTCGTTAGAGGGCGATTGGTAATAGCGGCTGCAATAATTGTGCCAATTAATACAGGCATTAGCGCGACCAAGTCGGCACTAATAGCAATGCCTAGTAATACTGATGTTAGGCAGGTAATTAACAGCGCTAGACGGGAACTGTAAAAACTCCCAATGATCAAGCCCATACTAGCTAACGGCACAAAGAAAAGCATGTGGGGAGCCATTAATACTGTTGCTAAGGCATTGCCCGTACAAATGATGCCAAGATTACAAAAATCTTTAATATGTAATTTGACTTTGAGTAAATATTGCCATCGACGATTGGCATAGCCAAAGATGCCAAAGGCGATCGCAGTGGAGCCAGCCATCAAGGACAATCCTATGAGGTTGACTTGCCTTTGCGTCATTTGGAGCTCATCTAAAATGACAAATTGCCGCTCCGTAATCTTTTCGCCCCCTTTAACAATTAGGTCACCCGTTTTAATGAAAATTTTCTGTGTTTGGACGGACTCCGATGCTTTGATCGCTCGTTCAGTTGTGCCAACATAGTCAATAGTCAGATTTGGTTTTACTGTAGAGCTGAGAAGCGCGATCGCCATGGCGCGATGTTCTTCATTGGTTGGTAGATTCCTCAGATTCGTGAGTCGAGATTGCAACATCTGATCTGGTAAACCGATCACAATTCCTGATGTTTGTAGCTCAACCAAACTTTGGCGAATGAGTTTTTTGTTGTTTTCCCATTGCTCATTGGTCATCTCTAAAAGGCGATCGCGAAACATCGCTGGACCTTGGGCAACTTTTTCTTGGGTCATCGCATAGGCGCGACGAACCTCTGTAATCTTATTAATTAAATTTTGATAGTCCTGAGATGGGGCATTGAGTTTGTAGAGAGATAGCTCAATAATTGCTAAAGCGGAAATGTCTTGTTCTTTGTTAACGGGGATTGCGCTAGCTTGATTGTTTGGATTATTTGCTAGCCGATAGGCTTTATCTTGCAACTGCTCCCACACTGAATCAGAAACTCGTCGCAAATATCGCTGTACCTCATCACTGAGGATTTTGCGATCGACATAGGGTAAGTTGCCCGAAGATAGGCGTAAATTATCACCAACTCGTAACAATTCTTCTAGGTGTTTTAAAGAATTCGCGTCTATTTCAGGATTGCTGCGAAAGATCGGAACCACTTGCTGTTTGGCTTGTTCTTGAGCCTGTTTAGTTGCCTCAATGTCTGTGGCTAAGAGCGTTTTAGGCGATCGCAAATCTTGGTCAACAAATTTACCAATGGTTAAGCGTGGCTCTGCATAAAAACGAATACTTAGGGTTGAAACAATACAGACAAAGGTAATTCCTATGATCGCTCGACTAGACCACTTACGAGATGGTCGATTTTCAGGGAGCGATGCTGCTTGATTGGGAACAATTCCCATAGTTTACTTACTCTAGTTTTAACTAATCTAGTTTTAATGTCTCGGCAGAATACAAGAACAAAAATGCAGCTAGGTGCATAACCTTAAAATCTGCAATCGCAGTGCTTGGCGCTGAAACTAGAACTAACATTTTTGCTGAAAGCTTTGCTTAAAGGACTTTCAAGAAAAATATTGTGGTTGTTTTGATTGCAAACGGATATAAAGAGAACGCAGACAATAACAAGATCTAGATTTACCAGATTTCTATCAAAAAAAACAAAAATCTGCTTTTTGTTTTTTTGAGTCAGTCAAAACAATTTTTTAGAGAAAGAGCAAGACATAAGCCGGGTTCTGTTTCAGGAGTCTTATCAACTCCCTTAGCAGTTATCTATCTGGGATATTTGTTACCAAATACCTCTTGCGGCACACACTTAACATTAGATCGCCAAGCTTTCGCCTAACAATCGTATTTAAGCAACGGATACAAGAGCAATTGAAGATCGAAACTCCTATATCCTCTCGCCTTGCTTCCAACTGGGGTTTACCGAGCCAGAGCCTCACGACTCTGCTGGTGCGCTCTTAACACACCTTTGCACCCTTACTCACGAGAAATGCGCTTTGCGCATTTCTCGTGGGCGGTATCTTTCTGTGGCACTGTCCTCACGATCGCTCGCACTGGGCGTTATCCAGCAGCCTGATCTTCATGGAAGCCCGGACTTTCCTCAAAACCTATACTCAAAATAAATTTTGAGATAAGTTTCGCAACTGCACGCTTACTCTTTCTTATCTCTATTATGTACTAACAAAGGAAAACCAATGATCCGCTAATGGTGAAAGTCCTTTCTAGGGTTTTTCACTATTCTCTGGTTGTGTAAGTCAGTGCCGCAGTTACTTATTCGGGGTCAGCGATTAAATAAAGAAACCAATTTTTGGTGGCGAGGTAAAGCCGCGCCACCAAAAATTGGTTTCTTGTAACTTAATAAATTGCATAATCTGAGGCTGACGATCAAAGGCTCTGTAAATAAAAGAAAAAATAATGTTTATCAAAATCGAATTGTTTTGCTAAACTATCTGGTTATTCGAGGCAACACCCAAATGCCTTAAAACGGATTACATATTTCCTACATTCTTGACTCATAGGTGTGAGTGACTAACTAAATGATGAAACACTTCTCCAAAGGGATGTATACGCTATTTTTGTCCTTGATCTTGGTACTTGTTGCTGGAGTATCTCAAGCGGCAGCAGCTAACCTCTTAAGGGTTTTGGTGAAAGAAGAAAATAGCTCCAAGATGTCTGTAGCGGTGACTCAACCTGCAACTTTACAAATTTCAGGGCAAGCTAGCCGTCGTCTTGATCCTGGTAAGTGGTACACATTACCTCTAACATCTGCCTATCGCATTACACCCAGTAACAATGGGTTAGTGCAAGTTGGCAACACTCTATACCCAGGTGAAATTGAATTACGCGCTTGGAATAACAAAGCGATCGCAGTTAATGTTTTATCCCTTGAGGAATATCTGCGTAGCGTTGTTCCTAGCGAAATGCCTGCTAGTTGGCATATGGACGCATTAATGGCTCAAGCAGTGGCTGCCCGTAGTTATGCTGTCAATACCCAGCGTCAGCGTAAGTGGGGCGAAGCTCCCTACGATCTAGTCAGTGATACTCGCGATCAGGTTTATAAAGGTTTTTATCGCTATGATCCACAGACAGGTCAAGCGATCGCTTTAATCCATAGCCGTAGTGATCAAGCAGTTGCCTCGACCGCAGGTTATATGCTCAGACCGGGTTTTAAAGGTTACTATCGCGCTCGCCTACCGCGCAATTGGATTAGCTGGGGTGGTGGGTATATGCCCGTATCCGATGGTCAACACCTCGATCAAGAAATGACCCAACAAATGGCTCAGAATGGCTGGAATTGGGTACAAATTCTATCTTGGTGGTATCGAGATCAACCCATCAAAAACTAATCAAAAAGGCGGCACTCAGTGCCGCCTTTTTGATCATAGGTTAGGTTAACTTTTTACTCTGTTTGGCTTACATTAATCAAAGCTCAAAAGAGAAGGGTGGTGCTTTGCACCACCCTTCTCTTTTGAGCTTTAAGCAAAATTTGTATTGTGATATATAGGACAAATCAAAACCCAAGAATCGAGTATTAACCTGAAGTAACACCACTCGTATTCTGGATTTATTTCCTAACTAGACTAGTACGCTATAGGTTTACTTATAGTTGTCATAAGTAATGCCTGTATAAGTTTTTATAAAATATTTCTTTAGGTATATCGTAGAAAAAATGTTTGTCATGATACACTTCATTCAATGAGTTTAAAGTATTGTTACGTTATGTTGACACGGTGACAATTATCTACTGTCAAGGAACTTTGAACCGTTGCCAAGTGTCATTTATTTTGAATTCGCTAAAGAGGTACTTATGAGTGACTTACCTATCGAGAAGCAGTTTACCCACATGATGTTTTGCCAGCAGATTCAAAACATTGATTTAGATTCAGCTAAGCAACTCCTCACTGAGTTACATATGCTCTATTTAGGGCAGCAAGCTGTAATGGTAAAAATTGCTAAACAAGAGTTTTTAGGGGGAATCTAATCTGAACTCCATCCATAAACGAAAAAAGGAGCGTAATGCGCTCCTTTTTTCGTTTAGAGAATTATAGTAGCCCTAACTTTTTGAGTCGGGAACGAATTCCGCCTGTTTGTCTTTGAAATTCAGCAGCCAATTGATTGATGCTTAACCCATCCCTATATCTTTGAATTAGTTTCTCATCCTCTTGCTTACTCCAAGCTTCGTAAGCACGCGCATGTTTTTTGCGAATATCTGTAATGTTGTATGTTTTTTGAGGAAAATTTCTTTGTAAGGTTTGACTATGATTGGTTTCATTTTGCTCATAAGCATCAGGTCTAACTACTTCAAACCTTACTCTGCCTGCATTGATCGCTTTAGCAATTGCTTGTTGGAATTGAGATAAAGACGCATTGCCAGTTTTAACATCCAAAATTATGATTTCCAGATTACTCTCAGAACCACCATTGTCTTTAAGATTGGTATACCCATTGAAAATAACATAATCAATTGGATCACCTATAAATCTGGCATCTGATGGTAGATATTTAAAATTTGGTAAGACAGGTGCTAGTTGTTCGGCAATTTTCCCTTTAATAACCGCTCGACTACCATCTATGCTTCTGTTTCTCGCATCTTTGATATCTTGTTGATGTCTTTTTTCTAGAGTTTGTATTTTTGATTCATATTCCCTAATTGTTTTTACATGTTGTGATTTTTGCACGATGTAGTATGTGATTGAGCTACCCAAAATAATCCCAACAAGTAATGAAACTATTATCTCCATTGCTCAATTTTCTAGGATTGTATTTATTGAGGTTGTTAAATCAGGAAGAATTTGACTTGGTTGGTATTTTTCTAGTTGAGGTTGGTTGCGAATACCACTCAGGACAGCGATCGCAGGAATATGATGACTTTGAGCCGCTAAAATATCAGCCTCAGTATCACCAATCATCCATTGTTGATCGACCTTGGGTAAATTAGCTTGGGCAAGTTTCATTAACTTAGGCTTGTCTTGAATATCAACAGTTTTCACATAATCATCATCAAGACAAAAAATGCGATCGCTCTTGAAAAATCGCCTTAAATTATATTGATCTAGTACTGGTTCTAGTTCACGGCGGCGGCGCATGGTCATTACCGCCAGATCGACTCCTGCTTGTTGTGCTTTTTCTAGAGCAGGGATTGCATTTTCGAGCAGACGATCATAGTCAAAATATGGATTGGTATGGACTGTAGCGCGGCGGAGGTGAGCAAAGCGAATAGCTTGTTTTTCATCCTCAAAGCCCGACATTATCGCAATTTCTTTTTCGGGAACTTGCGATCGCTTATACTCCCAAAACTCAGATTTTGATAGGGTTCTCACTACCTGATCAGGCTGACGGATCTTGGCAAGGCAGTATAAATAAACTTGGTAATAGCGCTCTGATACATCCATGATTGGACCATCAAAGTCGGTAAATATGCGTTTTCTCATAAAAAAGTTTCTTGCATTAAGAAAGTTGATTCTGCAAACCTTTTTATTCTTTGGTTTCAGAAGTCCAACTGCCGTAATGATTTAAGATATTTTCGATTAAAACCTGCGATCGCGCTGATAGGTTTTGGGGATAACTGAGCCAGAGTCCCCCAATTTGACTACCTAAATAGCTAAACTCAGTACTTTCTTGCCAAAATAACTCAGCATCAACATCAGCAATTTGTTCAAGATGTGATGCTAGTTCTCGATACATTGCTAAGGCAATATCGGGATTGAAAACAATTTTACGGCGATTAATAGATAACTCCTCGCTAAGCACTTTCTAATTCCTGCGTATTAAGAACGTTGACACTATTAATGGGTGTCGTGTCAATGATGCAGCAGTTGACTTCATCAATGCAGACCTTGCCCCATTGTAAAGCCCAGCGTACTAGGGCAACGCGATTGTCGGTTTTGGTTTTGGTTAAAATATTACTAATGTGATTATCAACAGTTCGTTTGCTGATCGCCAATTGGACAGCGATATCTTGATTGGTTAAGCCCGCAGCCACTAGTTCAATCACTTGAAGTTCTCGCTCAGACAGGGCAATAGATGTGTTTGTCAAGGTGGTTGGAGTTGGTTCGGCAGGATTGGTCATGATCGCGAAGGTAAATTGCGCCAATGTTTCAGAATATTACTCATTTTGGCGGTTAACTAATGAGTATAATTTCTCATTTGAGATTGTGTCAATTAATTAAGATTCTCTGAGTGAGTCTGAAAACTAGCTTAAGTGCCAGTTTCGTAACTAAGCTAGCAAAGATTCTATCCATTTGGGGGGAGCAGGGATGGGATTGCCAAGCCGATCAAGGACAATCCAAGCTACTAGGTGAACTAGTAATTGATAGGCAAAGTTACTAAAGACGATCGCGGCGATCGCAAAGGTTTGAATTGCGGCAAAATCTGGTTGTTCTAGCGACCCCAAAAGCTGCATTAGCCAATTGAGAAATCCTGTAATTTGCACAATTGAATAGGTCCAGAGGTTCTCACCCAATAGGATTGAGAGAAATACAAACTGAAAAGCTGTTCCTAAGGAGCTAATTACCGTAGCAATACTGAGAGAACCAGACCAAGGAAAATCACGTTTCCATAGATACCCTAAAGTGACTCCCACCAAGCCATGCGGAATAATATATTGAATGCTGCGTGTAGGTCCCATTAAGATCGCTAGCAGTAAGGAGGTAACGATCATTGCCATCCATGCAGCCCGACCGTTCCAGCGTAAATAGGCTAAAGCTGTTGGTAAGGGAAATAGCATTCGTAGCAAGGGACCAAGGGGAAAGTAATAGTTAATTAAAAACAACATGGCGGTAGTACTTGCTAGAAAAGCAGTTTCTACCATAGCGCGGGGATGTTTGGATGGGGCTGGAGACATGGGGATGGTGATCAAGAAATATTTATATTAATAAGCCCCGCATAGCGGGGCTTATTAATGAAGTTATGAGTTTTCGGTAGGTAGTTCTTTAGAAATTGTGTCGGGAAAACGACGACGCAATCCGTATAGCCAAATTAAGCCAAAAATGCCTGCGGCGATCGCACTTAAGCTAATCATTTGAGCAGTACGCAGAGGTCCAATCATTAAACTATCAGTGCGTAAACCTTCGATCCAAAATCTACCCAGACTATAGGCGATCGCATAGATCATCGTGATTGTGCCTGTGCGCAGTTTTGGGAAACGCAAGAAAGTAAAGATCAAAATAGCAAATACACCAACATTCCAAAGGGACTCATAGAGAAATGTGGGATGAAAATAGGACTCATTGATCAATTCGGGAGGGCGACGATTGATCGGAATGAATAATTTCCAAGGTAAATCCGTGGGAGCGCCAAAGGCTTCGGAATTAAAGAAGTTACCCCAACGCCCGATCGCCTGTCCGAGGATTACCGCAGGCATGACGATATCTGCCATGAGCCAAGTGGAAATCTGTTGCCTCTTACAAAAAAGAGTTGCCGCGATCGCACCACCAATGATTGCACCATGAATGGCAATTCCGCCTTCCCAGATGGCAAATATTTTGTACCAAGGCTGAGTCTGAAAACGCTGCCACTCAAAGAGTACATAGTAAAAACGAGCGCAGGGAATTGCTCCTACGACTAGCCAGATCGCCAGATCACCGACTAATTCAGGATCAACATTGCGCTTTTTTGCAAGGGTTTGCGCCAATACCGTACCTAAAATAATTGCTGAAGCAATCAGCAATCCATACCAACGCACAGTAATCGGACCAAGCTCAAAGGCGATCGGACCTGGGGAAGTAAATTCAAAGGCAAACGGCAACAAATTAATCACTTTTTCCTGTTCCTATTTTCTTGCAAAATCAAAATTACGGAATGTAAAGCGCTATGTAATTCCAATTATTTATATCCAACTATTTGTACCTGATGCCTGCTTGCTTGAGGCGATTTAATGCTTCACCTAAGCGATCACAATCGGCGATTAAACTGATTCTGACATAGCCTTCACCCCCTTTACCAAAGGCACTACCGGGGGTGAAGACGACACCTGTACTTTCTAACACCTTGAGGGCAAAATCGGCGGAGGTCATTCCCGCAGGTACAGGAATCCAGAGATACATCGTGGCATAGGTTTTGGGGATATCCCATCCTAGTTCTCCCAGTCCTGCAATTAGAAAATCACGGCGCTCTTTGTAGCGATCGCAGACTGCTTCTAGATATTGGTCAGGTAGTTGCAATGCTGTTTCTGCGGCTACTTGAATTGCCGAGAAAATACCGTAGTCAAGGTTAGTTTTGAGAGTTCGTAAACCTTGGATGATGTGACGATTACCAACGACAAAGCCGACACGCCAGCCAGCCATGTTGTAGGTTTTGGAGAGGGTATGAAACTCGACCCCAACATCTTTTCCGCCTTCGATTTCTAGTAAGCTGGTGGGCTGATAGCCATCAAAGGCAAGTTCGGCATAGCAAAGATCATGGACTAGAAGGATCTCATACTTCTTGGCAAAGGCAACGGCTTCTTCAAAGAATTCTCTTGGAGCGATCGCCCCTGTGGGGTTAGCAGGGTAGTTGAAATACATGACCTTTGCTCGTTGGGCAACTTCTTCAGGAATTGCCGCAAGGTCGATCAACCAATTATTTTCGGCGGTGAGAATCATTTCATAGATTTCGCCACCTGCGAGTAAGGGTCCTCGAAAATGAGCAGGATAGGCAGGGCTAGGCACAAGCACCACATCCCCCGGATCGATATAGGCGATCGCTAAATGTCCTAGGCCTTCTTTCGAGCCAATTAAAGGTAAGGCTTCCCCCTCAGAGTCAAGTTGCACATTGTAACGACGTTTGTACCAGTCTGTAATTGCGCGGCGGAAACTAGCAGTGCCTTCAAAAGGGGGATAGCCATGATTTTTGGGATTTTGTAAAGCAGCGATCGCAGAATCAATGACAGGCTGAGGCGTAGGTCCATCGGGATTACCCATGCCCAAATCGATCAAATCTAGACCTTGCTCTTTCGCTCGTAACTTCAACTCATCTAAGCGGGCAAAAACATATTGAGGGAGTTTTTCTAATCGCTGAGCGGGTTTGAGCCAAGTCTTCATTTGTGTTTTGAGAGCGTATAAGGTTTAATATTTTGAGTTAGTCGCTACGCGACCATAACTCAACTGGATTTATTGTAGAAACTCGATCTTAATAGAAATTGTCTCGCGATCGCACTGGTGATTGAGGCAATTGCACTGGTCAATTTTACCCCATGCTGATTTTATGCTTGAGCTTTTATGCTGAATTGAGACGCTGAATTGAGTTTCATCGCACTCACCAGCAAAAAATGGGCATCAAGCGTGGAATGTTTTCTGTGGGTTAGCGATCGCTGTAATTAACCATACTCCATACTAAAGACCGAACAAGACGATCAATATAAAGCATGTTGCAGGCATGTTGATATCTAAACTCGCTCTAAGTAGCTGGGTGCAATTAAATATAAAAAGCCAAAACCTGTAGCGCACTCGCAGTGTGCGCTACAGGTTTTGGTTCTATTTTTTTATTATGCCTAACTACTTAGTCTTGTTTCCAAAAACTCTGTTCACTGTAAAAATAGACAAACCATCTTTTCAAGAAATTTTATGATCGAGCATGATGTCTTAATTATTGGTGGTGGACTGGCAGGCTCTAGGGCAGCACTTTCAGTTGCCCAAAACTACCCAAACCTTAGTGTGGGATTAATTTCTAAAGTGCATCCGATCCGATCTCATTCAGTTGCCGCACAGGGAGGGATCGCCGCCTCACTCAAAAATGTGGACAATGACGACTGGCTCACCCATGCCTTCGATACGATCAAAGGTTCCGATTACCTCGCGGATCAAAATGCGGTACAGGTTTTGACCCAATCGGCTCCTGAAGTAATTATTGATTTGGAACATTTAGGAGTTCTCTTTTCGCGTGCGGAAGATGGACGCATTGCTCAGAGACCTTTTGGTGGACATACCTATAGTCGCGCTTGCTATGCGGCGGACAAGACTGGTCACGCGATTCTCCATGAATTAGTGATGAACTTGCGGCGCTTGGGTGGCACGATTTACCAAGAATGGTACGTGATGGAGTTGATCTATGAAGATGGCGAGAGTGGAAGGGAAGTAAAGGGAGTTGTTGCCTATAGTTTGGAAACTTCGGAAGTAGCTGTCTTTCGAGCAAAGGCAGTCTTAATGGCTACAGGTGGCTATGGGCGAGTTTTTAATACTACTTCTAATGATCTTGCTTCAACGGGGGATGGTCTCTGTTTGACGGCAAATATTGGCTTACCTCTACAAGATATGGAATTTGTACAGTTCCATCCAACGGGCTTATATCCTGTCGGGGTGCTGATTTCAGAGGCAGTGCGGGGTGAGGGAGCTTACTTAATTAATGATTTAGGCGATCGCTTTATGGCGAATTATCCGATCAGCAAAAATCGCATGGAACTCTCGCCCCGTGATATTACCTCGCGCAATATTGCCTGTGAAATCATGGAAGGGCGGGGCATCAATGGTGGTAATTATGTGTATTTAGATGTGCGGCATTTGGGAAAAGAAAAAATCCTGAGTAGGATTCCCTTTGCGCGCGAGGAAGGTTTGCGGTTAGCAGGGGTAGACTGTATCGATCATCCTCTACCTGTGCGACCTACTGCCCATTATTCGATGGGAGGCATTCCTACGAATATTGATTGTCAAGTGCTTGGTGTTGATAGTCAGCCGATCGCAGGATTTTTTGCCGCAGGTGAAACCGCCTGTGTATCTGTGCATGGCGCAAATCGTCTGGGGGCAAATTCGCTGTTGGAATGTGTAGTCTTTGGTAAACGTGCGGGTGAAAAATTGGGAGCCTATGTCAGCGATCGCCCCATGCCCAAACTGGTGTCGCGCCCCTATCTAATCGATGCTAACGCCAAGATCAAGCAAATGTTAGCAAAACAGGGTAAATCCCGCATTGCTGATATTCGTCAACAATTGCAAGACACGATGACCGAGCATTGTGGCATTTTTCGTGATGATCAGCGTTTAAAGGATGGCTTACAGAAATTACAAACTATTCGTGATCGCTACGAACATGATTTGCTCATTGATGATCGCAGCTCGGTTTTTAATATGGAACTGATGCAGGCGATCGAATTAAAGAGTTTACTTACCGTTGGCGAAATTATTATGTCTAGCGCGTTATCTCGCCAAGAAAGTCGTGGTGCTCATTCTCGCGAAGACTATCCTCAACGCGATGATGTCAATTACCTCAAACATACCCTTGGTTATTTAGAAGATGGTAAGGTAAAAACTAGCAATCGCCCTGTTGATATGAGCTTACAAACCCTTGATCGCGATCGCTTCACCCCCCAAGAACGTAAGTATTAATTAACCTATAAGTAGCTGGCGCAATTAAATAACCTAAGTTGCTACCCATAGATTAACGCTAAGAGCAAGGACAAAGAGCATGACTTTAAGCTCAAATCCCTTGGCAGTAACAGCATGAATCGATTTAGGTAAAAATTGTGATATCAAACTGCCAGTGGTTTCAATTACTTTGCGCTTATGGTGCTGGAGAAATTGAACATAGGCAGGTACAGGTCGTTTTGAATTGCGTTTTCGCATAGCTGAGAGCTGGATATTCTCGGCTTCAAGCAATAAATCTTCCACTTCATAATCGTTGTAAGCTTTATCTGCATAGACTACAGAGCCTTCAGGTAAAGCAAATGGAAATACTTTCAACCCTCTAACATCAGCAAATGAGCCTGAAGTTAGAAAAAACTCCACAGGTTCTCCCGACTCCGTAGCCATCAAATGAATTTTAATACCGTAAAAGTACCGTTTCTTGCTGGCTTGATAGCCTCGATACTCTTCATTTCCATCATAGATTTTTGACCTTGGTATGCGGATATTGTCACAAACGGGGATCGGAAAACTATCAATGCTGTAAACCGATTCGGTGTTCAGTTGTTTCCATGCTTGTCCCAAAGCTTCAAACAACATCAATAGCATCGGTTCAACTCTATAGAGTCTGCGATTGAACCGACTCCGACTCAGCATATTTGGCATGTATTGTGACTCTGACAGCTGTTTTCTTGCCTTCTCGAAATTTCCACAAAAATATACAACTGCAACTATAGCTGTAGTCATTACTTCGGCATCACTCATCTGTTGCTGTATATCACCTTGATGATTCATCGCTCGGAGAATATCGTCACAGAGGCAATAAATCGCTACAATTTCATCATTCATTTTTCTTGCTGTTACTCGGCTTTTGTCCTTTGTAGCAGCATTTTTTTCTTGTTACCATAGGTAGCAACTTGGGTTAAATATAAAACCCTAAAAGCTGTGGCGCACGCACAGCGTGCGCCACAGCTTTGGGTTTAATTATGCCTAGCTACTTATATAGCGCTTTTCAAGCAGAGGATTGTGTCTCCGCCTGCGGCGGAGACACACACTAGATGGTTTTTTATCGCAATGCCTGAGTGCAGCTAGCAATCCTTGTTCAAGCATTGCTATACATTATTAATGCGTGATGTAAAAATCATAGGAAGATATAAATATAGCTTTTGTGATTTGCGAGTTGTTGCCGATAACTTGAAAATTACGATCAGCGCTATGCTTTATATGAATTAGAGTTTACTAAATTTCTTTGCGAGTAAAGATTAACTGTGGCGATCGACGAATTTGTAAAACTGCTGAATCAAGGCGTAAATAGCTGGAACAGGTGGCGGGAATCCCATCCTGATATTCGTGGTGTTGATCTTAGCGAAATTCAGTTGGAAGGCGTTGACCTATCTGGTATTGATCTCAGTATGGCGAACCTGCGTGGGGCAAAACTGCGGGAGGTGAATTTGTCCTCAGCTAATCTACGGGGAGCCGACTTGAGTATGGCAAATCTGAGGGGTATAGATTTGAGTGGTTCAAATCTTAGCTCATCACATCTCAGTATGATTTGTCTCAGTGAAGCTAATCTCAGTAACGCAAACTTAAGTGGTGCAGATCTGCGTGGCTCAAATCTGCGTCTAGCTAAGCTCGATCGCGCTGATCTATCAACTGCTAAGCTCAATATGTCGAGCTTAAATGGGGTGAGTATGATTGGGGCAACGCTTATTGGGGCAAATTTAAGTCGTGCGGAGTTACGTGAAGCTAATTTAGCGGGAACTGATTTTAGCAGGGCAAACTTGAGCGAGGCGGATCTGTCCCATAGTAATCTCAATGTTGCTGCTCTAGTTGGTACGGATTTAATCGGTGCAACCTTAGTAGATATTGATCTCAGTGAGTCAAATCTCTGTCGGGCGAATTTGATTGGGGCGAATCTCTACCGCGCAAATCTCTGTGGATGCGATCTCATGGGTGCAGATCTGCGTGGCACAAATTGTAGTGAAGCCTATTTTATTGGTGCAGATTTGAGTCGTGCCGATCTCAATCGTGCTGAGTTTACTAGCTCTAATCTCAGCAAAACTAATTTTACTGGTGCAAACACTGAAACTACTGATTTTCAGGATGCGATTTTACCTGACGTTTGGTAGTGCATGAAGAGAGTTGTCGCGCAAAGCGCGACAACTCTCTTTTATAGCTGTCGCCAAGTGTATCAGGACATAAAAACCAAGAAGAGAAAGGCGGCGCTTCGCGCCGCCTTTCTCTTCTTGGTTTTTGATTTTGTACTAACATAAGTGACGACAGCTATAGTTTTTGATTAGCAAAACAGTAATTCTTCAGAGTGATCATGAGTGCTGGGTGCGATCGCGCCGCCATAGGCACTCTGAATGTTTTCTGGAGTTAGAACCTGTCGAGGTGTACCACTGGCGACTAAATGACGATTGAGTAATAACAACTGATCGTAGCGATCGAGGGTATTACCCCATTCATGACAGCTAATCAGTAAAGTTTTGCCCTCTTGTCTTAACTCGTTGTAAATTTGCCACATTAACGCCTCGGTCTTTTTATCAACGGCAGTCAAAGGCTCATCCAATAACAAAATATCTGCCTGTTGCGCCAAGGCTCGCGCTAAAAATACCCGTTGCTGCTGCCCACCTGAAAGATTTTTAATCGGGCGATCGCGTAAATCGTAAAGCTCGACTCGTTCTAAAGCAGCTTTGACAATTTCTTGAGATTGGCGACTTGTCAGACCAAACCAACCACTGTGCATCGTCCGTGACATCATCACCACATTCCACACGGTCACAGGATAGTCCCAATCAATTTGCGATCGCTGTGGCAGATAGGCAACTTTGTGACGTTGCTGCTTCAGAGGACGTTCGTGATAAAAAATCTGACCGCTTTGAGCAGGAATCAATTCCAGCATTGCTTTGAGTAAGGTGCTTTTACCTGCGCCATTAGCCCCGATCAACCCCACTAATGAACCAGAACTAAGGCTAAAGGAAATATTCGATAGTGCGGTCACTTCGCGATATTTCACAGATAGGTTTTGCACTTCAAGCATAGATTGCTCAAAAAATGATAATCGTTTTCAAAAATTATACCAATAAAAAACCCATAAAAAAAGTGGTGCGAAGCACCACTTTTTTTATGGGTTCTAGGAGTTTTTAGTTGCTTTTACTGTGTAATAGCCGAGCAATGTAGCGATGGTAAAACCAGTGAAAAATAAGGCAAACAAAACGCTGATGCCGCCTGTGATGCCGACTTGGGCAAGAATACCTTTACCTGTAATTACCTCATTCGCAAAACCAGCGACTAAGCCGATCATTGCCATGCGTCCATTCCAAGTTTCGGCAAAGTTACTGAAACCAAATACGCCTGCCCCTGTAGGATTTACATTAAGACCGACTGGGGTAACTGCTTCGGAAGTATCGTTATCGCTAATTGGGGTCTTGGTTGGTGTAGATACCATGATGAATTGCTTTCCTACAGAAGTTGAGTGATTGCTAACTTTATATTAATTAACTAAACTTTACATTTTCTGTAAACAAATGTAAATCTACCGTCGGAAATATGCCCTACTGCCTCAACCCTAGCTGTCAGAAGCCGAACAATCCTGAAGGATGTAGATTTTGCATGAATTGCGGTAAAAATTTGCAACTTAAGGGTTTATACGAGGCGATCGCTTTAATTGGGCAGGGCGGAATGGGACGGACTTTTCGCGCAGTCGATCTCGGACGATTGGGGCAACCCTGCGCGATCAAGCAATTTTTGCCGCAATTTCGAGAGCCACAGTTAATGGAAAAAGCGATCGCCCTATTTGAAAGTGAAGCTTCTCAACTCAAATCACTCGGTTCACACCCGCAAATCCCCGAATTAATCGCTTACTTTGAAGAAGAGGGATGTCTCTATTTGGTGCAAGAACTCATCGAAGGCGAAAATCTTTATAACGAGTTGCAGAGTCAAGGCATATTCAGTGAAGCCAAGATTTATCAACTCCTAGCAGATATTCTCCCCGTTCTCCAATTTATCCACGATCGCCAAGTCATCCATCGTGATATCAAGCCAGACAATATAGTCAGGAAAAAGAAAAAAGAAAAAAAGAAAAAAAGAAAAATCCAATCCCCAATTACCAATCCCCAATTACCAATCCCCAATTACCAATCCCCAATTACCAATTTTGTCCTAGTCGATTTCGGTGCAGCTAAAGCTCTTACTACGGATACTGCGAGCCGCACAGGGACTCTAATCGGGAGTGCGGAATATGTGGCTCCTGAACAAGCGAGGGGCAAGGCTGTGCCTCAAAGTGATCTTTATAGTTTGGGAGTGACTTGTATTCATTTATTAACAGGGATTTCGCCTTTTGATCTGTATGACGATGTTAGCGATCGCTGGATTTGGCGCGAAAAGTTACAGGCTCCGATTTCTAGCCATTTGGCAAATATTCTCGATCGCCTTTTAGCCAGAGCAATTGCCAATCGTTATCGTTCCGCTAATGAGGTATTGCAAGATTTGCGATCTTTAAATCTATCTTCAGTTAGTGCGATCTCTCCTCGTTCTAGTTCCTATATTCAAAGTTATTCCCAAGCCTATGCTCAAATTAAACAACTTCAAGAATTGCTCAGTTTAGGGCAATGGCAAGAAGGCGATCGCCTTACAAATAAAATCATTTTGGAACTTGCTGATAAACATAAAATCGCCGAACTTACTGCCGATGATATCGATAATATTGCCTGTGATATTTGGATCGCGATCGATCAGGCATGGATGGAGTTTAGTAATCAGCACTTTGGATGGAGCACTCAAAAACAAATTTGGAAGAGTCTGGGAGGAAGATTAACCTATGAAGAATCTACCTATTGGGAATTTGCGAATATCTATGAGAAGTTTAGCGATCGCGTCGGATGGCGCAGACCCAAATGGCTCAATCTCGGCTTGTCCCCAAAGGTCTGGCGCAAATATGAAAATCTGATCTTTGCGATCGCAGCTCCACGCGGACATTTGCCGAGCCTATTTTTTTGGGAAGGTTTTAACTTAGTGGATATAGTGCTTTATCGCCTAGAGATATGCTGTCAAAGTAGAGAAAAATTGTGAACTCCTAGATCGTTATAGCGTATACCAATCTAGTGAATTAATAGGGTTGTGTCCCCGCCTTCGGCGGGGACACAACCCTGTACCTCGGATTGAAAAGCGCTATATGCCGTCCGCATAGCAGGAAACACAACAACCTCGGTTTGGTTTATAACTATGCTGAGAGATTTATTAAATATATTTGAGTGAAACCTATGGCGCAAAAATTATCTGAAGTGGAAATTTCTTCGGCGATCGCCCAATTAGCTGGCTGGGCAGTCGTTGATCAAAAACTTCAAAAAAACTTTAAATTTAGTAATTTTGTGGAAGCCTTTGGCTTTATTAGCAAGGTCGCGATCGTTGCTGAAAAGATGGGGCATCATCCTGAGCTTTTCAATGTTTATAACAAAGTCCGCATCGATCTCACAACCCATGATGCAGGTGGTATTAGCGCCCTTGACTTTGAACTAGCCCAAAAAATTGACAAGCTCTTATAGTAGAGGATTGTGTCCCTGCCGAAGGCAGGGACACAATCCTCATAAAAAAGGCTTGCGTAAAGCGCGAGCCTTTCTTATGAATGGCGTTTTTGATGCCATTGCCATGCGTGTTGCAAAATCAAATTAATATCAGCATATTTAGGCTGCCAATTCAAAATTGTTCGCGCTTTCTCACTACTACCCACTAAAGCGGGTGGATCTCCTGCACGGCGATCGCCAAACACGACATTAATCGGCTTGCCAGTAATTTGTTTTGCCGCATCAATTACTTCTTTAACTGAGAAGCCATTCCCATTACCAAGGTTAAAAATTTCGCTCTGGTTGCCCTTGAGTAAATATTGCAAACCCAACACATGGGCATCGGCAAGATCATTGACATGGATATAGTCACGAATGCAGGTTCCATCGGGCGTGGGATAGTCAGTGCCATAGACCGTAATTGCCTCACGTTTACCCAGAGCCGTTTGCAAAACTAAGGGAATCAAATGGGTCTCAGGATTGTGATCTTCACCGATTGATCCTTCAGGATCGGCTCCTGCGGCATTGAAATATCGAAAAATTACAGACTTTAAACCATAGGCAATATCAAAATCTTGCAAAATCCGTTCAACCATCAGCTTCGTTGCCCCATAGGGGTTGATCGGTGATTGGGGATGGTCTTCGGTGATAGGCGTTTGCTGTGGTACACCATAGGTCGCGCAGGTGGAAGAAAACACAAAACTTTTGATGTTAGCGGCAACCATCGCTTCCAACAAGGACAAAGTGCCAACAACGTTGTTGCGATAGTACTTGTCGGGTTGCGTCACCGATTCACCCACATAGGCATAGGCAGCAAAATGCATGACAGCGCTAATCTGGCGATCGCGAAATAATTTGTCTAACAAAAGGCGATCATTGGTATCGCCGACAATTAATTCTGCCCCTAAGGTTTCCGCGATATCTTGGTGACCATATACCAAATTATCTAAAATTAAAACCTCGTACCCCACCTGTTGCAGAGTCTTGACAGCATGGGAGCCAATATAGCCTGCACCACCTGTGACTAGAATTGTTGGCTTGCTCATAACTTTGCTGTTGATTTCGTTATTGTCTTAGAGAATAAGTGGTTACAGCCCATTGTTCTGACTCTCGTGCATTTTACTTATTTTTTTAGTCACGATAGCCGCGCTTTGAGGATATCAAAAATCTCAGGTGGAATATGGGTACGGAGCGATCGCCCCAAGCGATTTTTCTTCTGGGCTATTTGCAAACAATCGAGTTTTTTGCACAAATAAGCTGATCGTCCCATCCCATCATCAAGTTGGATTTGAAATTGCTTAGAATCGCGATCGCCCAGAATTTGATACTCCTGAGCGATCGGTACACGTACTACGCGCCAAAAACTATCTCGCAGTGCGACACATTGGCAACTAACACAACGGCGGTGCAGCTTCAGAGCCAAGCGAATTTACTCCTTATTATTCTGGATCGTCTGCATAGTCATTCTCATCATCCTGCTCAGATTGATCATAAGGTTCGACAATCCTTGCGCTACTTTCCTGAATCTTGCGATCCTCTTCTTCATAATCGTACTTTGCCAAGTTTTTGATATCAATTTTCCAGCCAGTTAAACGAGCTGCCAAACGGACATTTTGACCTTCTTTCCCGATCGCTAAACTTAACTGATCTTCAGGTACAAGCACATGGGCAATTCTCTCATTGGCGTTAATTAAGCGCACTTCCTGAATTCTGGCAGGACTGAGGGAGTTAGCAATATAGGTTGAAGGATCGGGAGACCAGCGGATTACATCAATTTTTTCACCACGTAACTCAGCTACTACTGCCTGAATCCGCGCCCCTCTTGCACCAATGCAAGCCCCCACAGGATCAACATCACGCTCAAGGGTATCTACCGCAATTTTAGTACGGGGCCCGACCGCAGGTGATGGAGGATTTGCTTCTCTAGCCACAGCTACAATCCGTACAATTTCTTCCTCAATTTCAGGGACTTCATTGGCAAACAGATAGACAACTAGCCCTGCATCTGCCCGTGAGACTAATAACTGAGGACCACGCCGTGAGCCTTCAAATACCTTTTTTAAATAAACCTTGAGGGTCATATTGGGGCGATAGGGTCTCTCCCCAGCAAGCTGTTCACGCTTGGGAAGTTCGGCTTCAACTTCAGGTTGTCCAAATCCGCTACTAACAGCAACGATTACAGAAGTGTTCTCGAAACGGAGTACACGACCTTGTAATACTGTCCCTTCAACATCTTGGAACTCTTCTTGGATAATCTTGCGCTGTTGATCCCTTAGCTTTTGTGCCAATACTTGTTTCGTTTGGATTGCTGCCATCCGCCCAAAGTCACCTTGCTCAGGGGTGACATCGACAACGACAGTACCACCAGCTTGAGCTTCAGGAGCAACTTCCCGCACCTCTGACAATCC
Organism: Pseudanabaena sp. Chao 1811; assembly: GCF_027942295.1. Classification (NCBI taxonomy): domain Bacteria; kingdom Bacillati; phylum Cyanobacteriota; class Cyanophyceae; order Pseudanabaenales; family Pseudanabaenaceae; genus Pseudanabaena; species Pseudanabaena sp. Chao 1811. The sequence goes on along the minus strand of NZ_CP101416.1, from coordinate 715,237 downwards.
AATCTCATGGTCGGCATCGCTGACTTCATCGACAATCATTTTTGTCGCTAAAACGCGAAATCCTTCACCCTCAAGGTCAAGCTCCACATCAAAATTATTAAAATATTCCTCTTCAAAGGTAATTCCATCGGATCGATAGGTCTTGCGAAACCGCTCATATCCCTTGAGTAAAGCTTCACGTAAAGCATTTTGGACAGCATGTTTGGGAAGATTACGCTCTTTGCTAATCACTTCTACCATTTGTCCCAAACCAGGCAAATTCAACAATGACATAAATTTTCTCGCTTTTTATTTATTTAATTTTTATTCTATTTTTATTCTATTTTGGATAGCTCAACGCGATCGATTAGTTCACGAGGAATCTTGACAATTCGACCTTTAAGACTGATGGCTACATGGGTCTCGTCTCGGAATACCAAATGCCCAGTCCAACTTTGTTTGCCTTCATGAGGAACTGCTGTGCTAACTGTCACCATAAAACCTTTGAAAGCAATAAACTCGCGATCGTCCTGTAACTGACGTTCTGCACCGGGGCTAGAAATTTCCAACACATAGGCATGGGGAATTATATCAATCGCATCAAGTGTTGGCTCTAGCGCACGGCTCATTCTTTCACAGTCATCTAGTCCCGTATTTTGTTCAGGATTACGAATATCGACCCGCAAAACTACAGGGTTTTTATTGGTATGCAGCACGACATCAACAACCTCTAACCCAAGGGGCGAGGCAACTTCTTCAGCAATTTGAAAAATTTGCGGAATTAGAGGATGACTCATAAAATTTACAATGTGAGCGTATAACGTGGGCGTTGCTTCGCGTGTATAAGGCGCGAGGTCTTGAGTCAAGCTTTTAAAAGCTAATTTCACAGACTAGATAGTGTCTTAGCGTGAAGCAGTGGCATCACATCTTGAGGAATACTAAAAACTAGTCTAAAAACAAAAAAGTGGGACGATCGCCCACTCTTCGAGTGCTTTTATCTGTAACCGATCACAGTTAAAATCATCACAGTAGCGATGTCTTAGCTGTTATATACTCTAGTACCACCTGCAAAGTATGCAGCAAGTAGCAATTGAGTGTATCTCTTCGGAGCTTGCGTACCGTAGGTAAAACACCAGAAACTAAAAATATACTTAAACATATTTCAAAATATTTCAAATATATTTGTTTATTTAGTGTTTATTTTTGATTGCTTGCCTACCAGTCCTGAGCCTTATCCTATCATGCGCATTCGAGATCGGGAAAAAGAAACGACATAAAATGACTTTTGGGTTAGATCACTAACTCTGGACGCTCTTCTGGCACAATCGCTCCTTGAATAGGACATACCTCTAGACAAACGCCGCAATCAATACAAACTGTGGCATCAATCTTAAACCAAATTGTACCTTTGCTATTTGCGCCAGATCCTTGCTCAATGCATGCTACAGGACAGGCAGGTACGCAATCAGCGATTCCTTCACAGATATTTGATGCGATCGTATAAGCCATTGAAAAAGACTAAAGTTAGTAAAATATAACTAATGTATAACTAAATATATAACTTTTTCGTATCGAAAACACATAAGTTAGGTGTCTGACTTTATGTTTCCCATGTAATATGTACACATCGCAAATAAATCATGAATAGCTAAGTAGAGTTAATCAGATTAGGCTTTATTTACGATGACACATTCCCTGTAGTCCTCATAATTTAGCTTTTCTGCTTAGTAAATTTAGATGTGATACCAAAAAATAGGCTATTTACCATAACTTGGTCTTCCAATTAGTTGTGGTGAGTTTAGCTCTAATTAACTTCTAAAGAGTTTGATTGGGGAGCCGACAGCAAAATATCATGTTATTGCTGTACCGTCTAATCTTCTCTAAAGTAGGCTTTTTGGGTAGTGATGTAGCTTAGAAGTGACGATTCTAGGTGGTGGTGGTATCGCTAAAGACCATACTCTCTATCTTTTAGTCATATAGCTTACCTGAACTTTTTATAGCTCATCTATATAAACTATCGAAAAAGGTTGACCGAGTCATGAAAAAATACTTATCCTCTACAATTATCTCAGCTACCAGTGTACTTGCGGTTTCCTTGATCGCAGGTTCTGCTAATGCTGCTGGCATCACTTTTACTTCTACCCTTGGTACTAACCCATTCCCAGGGCTGACTGCCTTTGATGATGGTACGGCCCCTGGTTATACGTTTGAATTGGGTGGTGCATCTGCGGCATCAAATATTACGTCGGGTTCTAGTGTTAATGTAAAAGCTGCGCCTTTAGGTGATACCAGTAAGTACTTAGCAGTACAACCAGATCCCTCAATTGAAGATAGTGTACCAGGATTTACTTTAGGTGCTATTTTATACAATTCCCCAACCTTATTAAGTACTTTTGCCATTTATTGGGGTTCGGCTGATGCATCGAATAAAGTTGAATTCTTTAATGGCAATACACTCATTCAAGCATTCACTGGTTCAGATGTTTTTGGCGCTAATGCTAATGGTAGCTGGACTGATCCTAAATCCAATCGTTATGTGACATTTACTGCCAGCAGTCCAAACTATAAATTTGACAAGATCAGGTTCTCTACTGAACAAATCGCTTTCGAGTTTGATGCTGTCGCACCTCGACCAGTTCCTGCTCCTGTAGTTATTCCTGGTATTGCTTTAGCCGCAGCATTTTTCGGTAGCAAGGCTCTCAAGAAAAAACAAGCTAGTGCTGGTTCCATTGCATAGTCGATGTTAATTGACACAATTTAATGCTTTAAAGCCGAAGATAGACCCATACTATCTTTGGCTTTTAGTTTATGAATATATTGTAAAACCAATGAAAACATTACAGCTAGGTACAAGTTGGTTTCTGGAAGAGGCAGGAGGCTTGGCTCGTGTTTACTATGGCTGTGTCAACTATTTGCCACAGATTGGGGTGGATGTAAGTGGCTTGGTGGTTGGTTCCGATCGCGTTTTTGAAAGTTCACTCCAAAAGGTGAGGACATTTGCTTCGGCAGATAGTTCAACTTGGCGGCGATCGCTAAGTCTCCGTAAAGCATTTAATCAAACTTTAGCGAGTTCCCAAATTGATTTAGTTGCTTCACATTTTGCTCTGTATACATTCCCAATTCTTGATCGCCTTGGTGATATACCTTTAGTAATCCATTTTCATGGGCCTTGGGCGTTAGAGAGTAAAGCGGAGGGGGCAGGTAAGCTATCGGTTTGGGGAAAATGGGCGATCGAGAAATTGGTTTATAAAAGGGCAAATGGATTTATTGTTTTGTCGAAGGCATTTCGCCAGATTTTACATAAAACCTATGATGTACCGCTAGACAAGATTTTTATTGTAGGGGGAGGGATTAATACATCGGAATTTAATCTGGATTTATCGATCGCTCAAGCAAGGGGAAAACTTGGGTGGCAACAGAATCGACGGATTATCCTTTGTGTACGCCGCTTAGTGCATCGGATGGGATTGGAGAATTTGATTGCGGCGATCGCAAAGGTACGCCAAAAATATCCTGATGTCTTGCTATTGATTGCTGGTAAAGGCGCGATCGCTGATGCCTTGCGATCGCAGATTCAAGAACTGCAATTAGAAGATCATGTGCAATTATTAGGTTTTGTGAGTGATCAAGACTTAGCGATCGCCTATCGTGCAGCAGAGCTAAGCATTGTACCGACTGTCGCTCTAGAGGGATTTGGGCTAATTGTAATTGAATCTTTGGCGGCGGGAACACCTGTTTTAGGTACACCAATTGGTGGCATTCCCGAAATTTTAAATCCGTTCAATGCTGATTTGATTTTAGAGGGAAGTACCTCGGCGCATTTAGCCCAAGGCATGATCGAAGCATTGTCTGGGCAAAGGCAAATTCCCAGTGCGGAAGCTTGCCAAGCCTATGTCAAACAAAATTACGACTGGCAGGTGATTGCCCGACAAATGAAATCAGTTTATGAACAGGTTTTAACGTAATTTCGATACCGCCAATGGCGCGGCGCGAAGCGCCGCGCCATTGGCGGAAAATGGTAAAAATCGCTTAGCGATTTTTACCATTTTCCGCTTTCGTCGAACTGACGTTAACTTAGCCCTATGATTAATTCTCCTCGATCGCACCTAAAGCAATGAGTTTCGCTTTTTGGGCGGGGGTTAAGCCTGAAGCTTCGTAAATATTTAAACCTTCATAGGGACGAGGTTCTCGATAGGTTCTAATTTTTTGTCCTGTCTTGATATCCCAAAGCTTGACCGTTTCATCACGACTACTACTAGCCAACAGATTTCCATCAGCCGAGAAAGCCACATCATAAATGGTGTCAGTATGTCCAACTAAAGAACTAATAAAATCACCATTTTGCCAGTTCCAAAGGCTGATCTGTGTATCTTCACCTGCACTAGCTAGGCAGATTCCATTGGGAGATGTAGCAATAGTTAGAACATTACTGTGATGTTCGATCGGATCAGGATAGACCTCCCCATTTTTTGTGTTCCAACGATAAATCTTTTTGCCACTACAACCAATGACAATATGGGGTTGGGAAGGCATAAATGTGACCTTAGAAACAATTGAGGAAAGAGAATCTAAGGTTTGGAGACATTCTCCTGTGTGGGTGTCCCAAAGCTTGACCGTTTTATCACGACTGCTGCTAATAATATAGCGATCATCGGGACTAAAGGCGATCGCCAAAATTGCCGCAGTGTGTCCCTGTAAAACTCGGAAACATTTGCCCGTCACAATGTCTCTGAGCTTAATCACCTTACTAGTTTCCCCCGTTGCCAGTAGTTGACTGTCATTGCTAAATACAAGGGTTCTGACTAAATCAGGATGCTCACTGATAGTGGCTAAACATTTACCACTGCTGACATCCCATAGTTTGATCGAACAGTCTTCAGCGCAACTCGCAAGCAGAGTACCACTGGGACTAAAGGCAACCTGCCATACATGTCCTGCATGACCCTGTAATGAGCGAATCCGTTCACCCGATTGGATATCCCAAAGGCGAATTATTGAGTCATCGCCGCCACTAGCGAGGATGGTTTGCTCAAGATTAAAAGCAACGGAACGCACAGCATTGGTATAACCCTGTAAGATCCGAAATTGCTGTCCTGATGTAACTTCCCATAGGTTCAGCAAGTGTTCATTTGAATTATTACCACTTGAAGTTTGGCTATCACTGAGATCTGACCAAGATCGCCCAGTATGTCCTTGGAAAGTACGAATGCAAAAACCTGTATCAATCTCCCAAAGTTTTACCATCTCATCACCACTGCTGCTGGCTAAAATCAGGCGTTCGGGATGGAAAGCAACGGAGCGTACCCAATGGTTATGTCCTGTTAAGGTCTTAAAGCATTGAGCAGTCTTGAGATCCCATAGGCGAATTGTGCGATCGCCACTGCCTGTTGCCAGAGTAGAACCATCATGGCTAAAGCTGACCGCAAAAACAGTATGAGTATGCCCTGTAAAGGTTTTAACACAGCTACCTGTTTCCACGTTCCACAACTTTGTGGTTTTATCTTCACTCCCACTGGCTAGCACATTGCCATTGTGACTAAAGGCAAGCGACCAGATGATATCTTGATGCCCTTCCAATAGCTGGATACATTCACCTGTATCAACATTCCATAGGCGGACTGTTCCATCATCACTACCGCTAGCCAGTAGATGTCCCTTGGGACTAAAGGCGACAGCTTCGACAATGTCTTCATGCCCCTGTAAAACCTGAAAGCATTGTCCTGAACGCCACAATCGTACCGTGCGATCGGCATGGCCACTGGCTAAAATTGTGCCATCGGGACTAAAAGCCGCAGACATAACTGCACCAATATATCCTTGGAGCGTATTTAAACAATCTCCTGTCGATACATCCCATAACTTGATCGACTGATCGATGCTACTGCTAGCTAAGACTGTCCCCGCAGGATTAAATGATACGGAAACGACCCATCCCTTATGCCCTTTATAGGTGAGTAAGGGTTTTCCATCGCTCACCCGCCAAAGATGAATATCGCCTTTGGTATCGCCGATCGCTAATAATTTGCCATCAGCACTAAAGGCAACGGACAGAACACCACCAATTACTTCAGCAAAAACGGATTTAAGTAAAGCTGTTTTGGAAAAGTTAACACGGTGTAATTTGACTTCCGATAAATAGGCTTGGCGAATGGCAAGATAGGAAAAATCTATACCTGTCAGGTCAATGCCAAGATGACATAACAGATTAATAATATTGCCACCACCATAACCAAAGGTGGACTTCATTTCACCTTCAGGACGAAGTTCGCGTCGTCTTAGCTCAGAAAGAGTCTGTAATAGCTCCTTTGCTACCATTTGCTTACTGCCCAAACGCCCTAACAGCTTGGTAACCAATGGTTCTAAAATTAAGCGAATTTGACTTTGGCGCACATAGTCTTTAGATGTGGCTTTAATCAAGGCATAGTGACGCAAATAGAAAAGTTGGCGATTGAGTTTCGACTGGATACTGGGCAAAATTCCGAGGGGATGTTCTTGGGTAATTTCTTGATAAATTTGCTCAATTAACAGGTTTGTCACAAACTCCATCACCACAGGCTGTTGCGTAAATCCTGCTGCTGTATGCTCAACTAGCGATCGCCGCTTGAGTGATCGCAAAGACATCATTAGATAATTCTGTTCGATTGTCGGCACAATATCGGAACGCAATTCATTGGGCTGCACTGGCTCACGGTTAATCGCCAACCACAGCATAATTTGCTTTTCATGGGCTGTTAGCCGCTGATATTGCTGCTCAATCAGATTACTAATGCCGCTAAAAATAATCGATTTCTGTTCTAAAAAACGATGGATACTACCTGAATAGAGATCTTTTATGGAAGTTGCTGCAATTTTTAGAGCCAAGGGATTGCCCCGATACCATTGCACTAGTCGATGTAGATCACTCGACATAGCCCTGATGCCCTTAGCCTCAAGGACACGCTCAGCCGATGGTTCATCCAGACCATGCAGTTGTAAAGCTCTTACGGGTAAGATATCCCCTTCTAGGGTGGCGACTTCTTCAGGCATTTCACGGCTGGTAATCACCAAACAACTGCGATGGGAAACTTCGCCAACCCTTCTTAACAAAGCCCCATAGCCTTCGTAGTCCTTACGATATGCACCAGTTTGGGCTTCATCTTTTAAAACTGATTCAAAATTATCTAATACCAATAAACAACGATAGCGTTGTAAATATTCTAATAAGCGAGAGATCAAGGCATTGGGATCACTCGTATCAGGGGTCTCTCGCTGCTGTGATAGGAAATGAATAATCGTCGCCAACATTTCACTTGGTGTTTTGGCATTATTGAGCGATCGCCACACCACAAAGTCAAATTTACTTTGCAATTGCTGAGCAAGCTTGACCGATAAAGTCGTTTTCCCTAACCCTCCCATACCTAAAATCGCCACTAACCGACAGCGATCATGATCAACCCACTGTTCTAACGTAGTTAGCTCTGGAGTACGACCATAGAAAAAAGTTACATCAACTACCTCACCCCAATCTTGGTGACTACCCGTTTGATTATTTAAATTAGGTATGGTGTTACTTAACAAGGCTTTTTTGCCCTGCATTTGACGGCGGACTACATTTTGTACCGTGCTTTTGGTTACTTTCTCGCCAAAGGTTTCCGTTAGCAAATGCCACAATTTATGACTGACTAACTTGATGTAACCTGCATCATAGCCAGTTTGTTTTGCGATCTCTGAGTAGGATAACCCTTGCCATACTCCTAGAAAGACAGCCTGCTCAACACGAGTTAGACTGCGCTCTTCTAACGACAACTCTATAAATGTCACCGCTTCATCAGCCGTCATGTATACGCCTTAAATATATAAATATAACTTTTATATAACCTTACTTTGTCATTCTAAGATGTTTTACGCTTTGTGGTATTTTGTTGTAACTTTTGGTGTCGTAATCCTCACTGGTTGATGGAACAGCAATTCTTGATGATCTTCTCCAGATCCAAAAATCTACCTATAAATTTAAGGCTGCTAAGGTAAGTAGGCTAAATATAAAACTGAAAGACCTGTGGCGCAAACCTCAGGTTTTTTGATTTTAGCTATGCCGAGGTACTTAGATATTTATATAGCAATCCTAATTCATTTGAGAGATTAAAATAATTTATGGCGATTTCTTAAATTACTCGCAATTGCCATAGCGCTAGGTTATACAGCTTCTGTAGGATTTTTAAAATTGGCAAGATGTGCGACTATATCTGAGATCTCATATTGATGCTACTTTCCAGACCTAAAATTCAAATTAACCAGCACCTTGGCAACAAAAAGTAAATCTTTACGTCTTTTTTCTGGGCATAATTTGACTTTTCATAAAAGCATTTATTTATATAGCTTTTATGAAAGATTAGGTTTCATGGGAAGCATATAACGATATATTGATACCATTTTTCAGTTGGAAATTATGAAAATTGCTCTAGTTCACGATTATCTTACGCAACGGGGTGGCGCTGAAAGGGTATTTGAACAAATATGTAAGCATTTCCCAACTGCTGATGTTTATACATCTATCTATGATCCTGAAACTACGGTTCAATTGGGCGCTCGCCATGTCCACACCACATTTTTGCAAAATGTCCCTGGAACCCGTAAATACTTTCGCCTATTTGCCCCCTTTTACTATGCTGCCTTTAGATCCTTAAACCTTAAGGAGTATGACTTAATTATCAGCAGCAGTTCTAGTTTTGCCAAAGGTGTCCAAAAAAGACCAGATGCAATCCATATTTGCTTCTGCCACAACATTACTCGATTTCTCTGGGATACAAATACTTACCTCCGTGAATATGGCGTATACAGCCTTCTTCAACCGCTAATTGAGCTGATTTTTAAAATCATGCGACGACAGGATTTTGACTATGCTCAATCTCCTGACTACTACATTGCTAATTCCACCACAGTTGCACAACGTATTCGAGATGTTTATAAAAAGGAAGCATTAGTCATTAACTATCCGATCGCTGATTGCCGCTTTACTTTTTCCGATCAAAAGGATGATTACTATCTTGTTTGCTCACGACATATCAGCTATAAGCGCCTTGATATAATTGTTGAAGCGTTTAACGACCTAGGGCTACCTCTAATCATTACAGGGGAAGGTCCTAAAATGAAGCATTTACAGGCTCAAGCCCATAGCAATATTAAATTTCTAGGTCAAGTAAGTGATCTTGAACGCTGTAATTTGATGGCAAAGGCAAAGTTTGTAGTAGTGTCTGCGTTAGAAGATTATGGACTAGTCCCCATTGAGGCAAATGCTAGTGGTACTCCTGTAATTGCCTATGGTGCTGGAGGAGTATTAGATACCCAAGTTGCAGGACTTACGGGTATTTTGTTTGAGCAGCAAAATGCTCAATCCTTGACTAAGGCTATTATCACAGCCCAAGATATGGATTGGAACTATGCCAAAATTCGCGATCATGCGATCGCAAATTTTGCCGAAGCAGTGTTTTTTGATAAGGTTGATCAGCTAATAGGAGAAATTTGTAGTAGTAAAAGTACTCATCAAGAGATATTCAAAACTTAATCAACAGGTTACTTAGAGTTAATTTGCTTTACCATAGACATCTTCCATAGGATACGACAATGAATATATCCACTGTGCAATCAAATAAACCCGTGATCTCTGAGCAAGATCCTGGCTATGGGAAGATTTTGGCAGTTTTGGTGCGCAGGCGTTTTTGGCTTTTAGGTGGACTAAGCCTAGGATTAGCAATCGCGGTATTCATGAATATTATTGCTAAGCCTAAGTACACTAGCTCAATGCGATTGTTGGTTGAATCAACTTATAAATCTAATTCTTCGGCTTCATCATTTGTTGATTCTAATGTGCAAATTGATTATGCAACTCAGTTAACTCTGTTACAAAGCTCTTCGATGTTTCAAAAAGCCGCCAACCTACTGGCTGCGGAATATCCTGACATCACGGTGTTTGACCTGCAATCATTAAAAATTGGGATGCTAGGTGGTAAAGAAGCCCCTACTAAAATTGTGGAAGTCCAATATACATCTAAGGATCCCGTCAGAACTCGCCAAGTTTTAAGGGCTTTTCAAAAAGTATATACAGACTATAACCGAGAACAACAGGAAAAACGCTTACAAAAGGGCTTAGCTGGTATTGATGAGCAAGTTACTAAAGTTCGTAAAAGTATTGCTGATGTAACTGAACTAATTCAAGAGTTTCGCCGCAAAAATAATTTGTTTGATGCTAGTCAGAGGGTTGCAGAAATTACATCAGCTTTAAGCGGAATTGAGCAACAGCAGCGCAATACCAAACTTGAATATGAACAGGTAAATGCTAGGCTTGCGTCCTTGCAGCAAAAGCTAAACTTATCGTCACAGGATGCTGTGTTGATAACTCGACTAAACCAGTCGCAACGCTATCAAGCTCTAATATCAGAAATGCAAGCTACAGAAGTTGCCCTTAATCGGGAGAAAGCAAGGTTTACAGATGATAATCCTGTCGTTGAAGCCCTACAGCTAAGGTTTAATCAGCAAAAAGTAAGTCTTGATGAAGAAAGAAAAAGTATTTTAGGGGATGCTAACTTAGCTAAGTCTTCTAAGTGGAATGGCGATCAACTAAGTGGGATTGATATCAATTTAGCATCGCAAATTGTTGAAGCACAGACTCAACAAACTCTCTTACAAACTCGGTTGACTTCTCTAGCCAATCAGGAGCAAGCTCTGCGAACAGAAATTAATCGACTACCCAAACTGTTAGGTGAATACGAATCTTTAAAGCCAAAACTGCAAATTCAACAGGATACTTTGCAAACATTACTGAAAAACCGTCAAGAGCTAAGTTTGGAAATTGCTCGTGGTGGTTTTGATTGGCAAGTAGTTGAGGAGCCAGGGCTTGGTTTTACAGACGCAACGGAAGCATTACGCAGAAACTTATTACTAGGTGTTGTTGCTGGCTTGTTTCTTGGTGGGATTGCCGCATTTGTCAGAGATATGCAGGATGATACGATGCACACCTATGATGAACTAGAGCAGCAAATATCTTCTTTGTTTTTATTAGGGATGACTCCTCAGTATTTGCAAGCTGATGAATCAAATGCTAATTTTCTGCCCCAATTTCTCAAGGGACAATCGGTTTCACCACTGACAATTGAGATTGTGCAGTGGATCCCTTTCCGAGAGTCTCTCGATTTAATTTATAAAAATATTCAGCTAAATACTTATTCCCAAGAAGTAACTGTGCGATCGCTTGTGATTACCTCGGCATTGCCTAACGAAGGTAAATCCACTATTGCTCTTGGACTCGCTACTAGTGCGGCACGATTACATAAACGGGTGCTATTAATTGATGCAGACTTGCGAGCCCCAACCCTGCATAAAAAGCTCAACTTGCCTAATGAAAGAGGTCTATCGACATTACTTGCGAGTAAAGGTAGTATTGACAGCCGAGATGTCATTCAATCATCGAATACTACTATTGATATACTTACGTCTGGTCCAATTCCTAGTGATTCGGTCACTTTGCTTAGTTCAGAATGGATGCAAAAATTAATTTCGAGCTTTGAGCAGGAATATGATCTTGTAATTATTGACTCACCTCCAATTTTGGGAACAGTGGATACAATTCAGATTGCGTCTTGTAGTGGTGGCGTAGTAGCAGTTGCGAGGATTGATCGCATTACTCGTGGTGAGTTTTCTCAAGCTATTTCTATTCTCCAGAAACTAAATCTCATTGGTGTGATTGCTAATGCTGTAAAGGAACTACCCCATAGTTATAAATCTGTGGCGAGCGATGAGGAAGAGGAAGAAGAAGATCGTGATTCTAATTGATAACTGATTGTACATGTACCCCCCATCTCTCACCCTTTCGTATGAGGGAGAGAGGGTGCAACACCAATTATTTTCTTGTTCCTCTCTCCTGCGGAAGATAGGCTAGAGATGAGGGCTATATATCTAGAGAAATTAGAACCAATTTAGATCCCAGAGTGGAGTTGTGCAGTAGTTCTATGTCTGAAGACTGAAGTGGTGATCGCCATAGCTTAGAGCCTCAATCAAACTTTGCTAGAGTAGTCCTAAATCCTTTGTAGGCAAGGCAAAGAGCTGTATTCTCTTGTCATGCTCCTGAGCTTCTAACGATTGATTTAGGCTTGCTATATAACTTTTATATAACTTTTAGTATGACCTTTTAGTAACTTATAGTGGTTGCTATGTTCTGGGAATTAAGGGATAAGTATATTCAAGAAAAGCTAATAATATTTCTAAAATTCCAGAAGTTCTATTCAGTTCATGTTATGGAAGTGAAACTGTAATCCTTTAATTAGGGAATATTCCTTACTCCGACCTATATAGTGAGTTCCCTAATCAGGCAGTGCAGTTTATATCTAGAACCCCTGTAGCTAATACTTACAGTTGTTCTCTGAATTAAACTCAATATTCAGCTTTTCAGTTTATCTGTTGCCAAGACAATCCGATCCAACATCTGTATTTACGAGACATTAAGGTTAATTGAGAGGAAAGACATGATAGGTCTTGTTACAAATAAGCTTCAGGTAGTTCAATTTACAAATGGTTTGAAAGAATCCATGTTTCTATCCAACTTTAAGCTTCAAGTTGATGAATCAAAGTCTTTCGTAAACTTCATTGTTAATAAGAACTTCAAGGGTCTTAAGTTCCCAATTGCCAAAGCTAACTTACTCCAAGAGAATGTTCGTAAGCATGATGTAAATACAGTCTATGTGAGACCTGAAATTGGGGAAGCAAGACTCAAGAATTTAGCTGATCTCTGTCAACGCTCTACTAAGTCTGTATTTCTGAAATTGCCTCATGCAGATGAATTGCCCCAACAAAATAAGGCGATCGCATGGAGTATTAAACGTGCGATCGATTGGCTTGCCGCTTTAGTAATTTTGATCATTCTTAGTCCAGTGATGATTGTGTTGGCAGCCATCATTGCAGGTACTTCAAGTGGCTCGATCTTCTTTCATCAATGGCGTGTAGGTGAACAAGGTAGACTATTTCGGATCATTAAATTCCGCACGATGATCACAGATGCAGATAAACTCCATCATCTAGTCATGACTGGTCAGACTGGTCTGCATAAATGTGAAGACGATCCTCGGATTACACCTGTAGGGCGCTGGATGCGTAAGTACAGCCTTGATGAACTCCCTCAACTATTTAACGTTCTCCGTGGTGAAATGAGTTTAGTTGGTCCACGTCCTTGGGCTTTATACGATGCTTTACGCATTAATGGCAATGGTAAAAGAAGATTAAAATCACTGCCAGGTGTAACAGGTGCTTGGCAAGTTAGCGCTCGCTCTACAATGCTTGACCTAGATGCGGTTACTGAATGCGATCTTAGCTATCTTCGTAGTTGGAGTTTGTGGTCAGACTTAAAGATTTTATTGATGACTGTACCTAAAGTACTATCTGGATTTGGTGCTTGTTAGGCTCAAGCTTTATATCAGTCACGTGTAAAAGGTTTGCCTATGTAGATACATGGGCTTTTCTCTTCAAAACATTAAAGGCAGTGCTTTGCACTGCCTTTAATGTTTTGGGTGCAGTCGAGGATGCAGCATTGACTGTATAGGTGTATTGCCAAGTAAATGTGTGGTGATAATTGCTTGAGCTTTTTTAGGGGTAATGTGCCAGTAATAAACATTGTCTGGCAACACCATAACTATGGGACCAGAGCCACATAACCCCAAACATCCACAGGATTTTATCGTCACATTAGGGATTTTCTGCTGTTGCAATGCTGCTAAAACTTGACCTGCACCGTCTTTAGTACAGGTGCGGTATTGACATACAAGTACTTGACGTGGTGAGGGACTATCCAAGGTTGGAAAACCAAAAATTTATCTCAGGGATGTTTTAAGCTTTTATTTTGCCGTTGGCAAAATAAAACCTGCCAGATACATAAACCTTAGCGCACAATCAAAACAGGAGAGCCACAATGATGCACCACATAATCACTGACACTGCCCAGCATCAAACGTTCAATGGAACCTAATCCCCTTGATCCAAGTACTAATAAATCTGGGCTTTCCTCTTTTGCCACGTAACAGATTACGTCACGGGGCTGACCTGTTTCTAGTCTAGTCCGACTTTCTAGTTGTGCGGACTGACAGGTATCCTGAGCCTTTTGTAATAAGGCTTGGCCTGCACTCAAGATTTTGCGCTCAAGCTCCACATCAGGTAGTCCTCGCCAGCCAACCCAATCGCCTGTAGGTAACATCACTTCAGGGACATAGCTGCTGAGAGGCTCAACGACAGTCAACAAAACAATTTCGGCTTTGAGCGGTGCGGCGAGAGCTAGGGCTTTGTCAAGAGCATGTTCGCCAGCTTGAGAGCCATCAATGGCGACTAAGAATTTCATATGTTTATTTTGATATTAGAGATGATATTTGTCTGTAATGCATTTTTTCTGGATTCAGTTAGTTTCGTGCGTTTATTGGCAATAAATGACGGTTAGTCGAAATAAACTGAGAAAATGCAAATTTGCGAATATCTATATAACTAATTACAGACCCAAATATACTGATATTGATCAACAAGTTGTAAATCTTTGCTGTAGTTCATTTCTTTTAATATTCCATGACAAGAGATATTCGGATTGGCTTTGCAAATTCTGTGGGTAATACGCCCCTGATTGAAATTGAGTCCCTATCGGCAGCAACGGGTTGCACGATTTTAGGTAAGGCTGAATTTCTCAACCCCGGTGGAAGCGTTAAGGATCGGGCGGCTCTGTTTATGGTGTTAGAAGCGGAGAAGGCAGGTCTTCTCAAGGCAGGTGGCACAATTGTTGAAGGGACAGCAGGTAATACTGGTATTGGATTATCCTTGGTTGCTAATGCCCGTGGATATCGTAGTGTGATAGTCATGCCTAGCAATCAGTCACAGGAAAAAATTGATTTGCTGAGAACTTTGGGTGCGGAGGTGGAACTAGCTACACCTGCACCTTTTACTAGTCCTGATAATTACTATCATGTGGCTCGAAGACGTGCTGAAGAAATTGAAAATGCTTTTTGGGCAAATCAATTTGAAAATCTATCTAACTCTGATGCTCACTACCACACAACCGCCCCTGAAATCTGGAGACAAGCGGGTGGTGAACTTGATGGCATTGTGATGTCATCTGGTACTGGTGGCACTATTGGTGGTGTGACCTCTTATCTCAAAGAACAAAATCCTCAGATCTCAACCTATCTGATTGATCCTACAGGTTCAGGTTTGTATAGCTATATCACCACAGGTGAATTTAAGGCTGAAGGTAATTCAATTACTGAAGGAATTGGGATTAATCGAGCGACGGCTAATTTTAATCGCGCTAGATTAGATGGTGCTTTCCAAGGAACTGATCAGCAAGTAATCGAGATGTCGCAATATTTGCTCAAGCATGATGGTTTATTTGTTGGTAGTTCGGCAGCGCTTAATGTGGTTGGTGCGGTGAAGCTGGCACGAAAGCTTGGTAAGGGACATACGATCGCCACCATTCTCTGTGATGGTGGTGGCAGATATCAAAGCCGAATGTATAACCCTGAATGGTTAGCAGAAAAAGGTTTAACCCCTGTGGCTAAGGGCTTGGAGTTTATTGATGACTAATTTGAGTACTAAAAAGTATCGACGTATTGGGGTTGGTGTGGTCTGGGATCGCGATCGCCAGCGTATTTTAATTGATCGCCGTTTGCCTGAGGGTGAACTGGCGGGATATTGGGAATTCCCTGGAGGCAAGATTGAGCCAGATGAGGATGCCGCAGCCTGTATTAAGCGTGAGTTACAGGAAGAACTAGCGATCGAGGTAGAAGTTGGCAATCACTTAATTACTGTCGATCACGAATATGAAACTTTGAAGGTGAGTTTAATCGTGCATCACTGCACTCATATTTCAGGTGAACCAAAGATGATTGCCAGTTCAGAAATTCGTTGGGTGACTATTGATGAGTTAGATACCTATCAATTACCTGCTGCAAATTATGAGATTGTCCAAGCTTTAAAAGCTTAAATTGTCTGATCCCAGTCCCTATTCTGCGGAAAAGGCTTGAAGATTAATAATGGAGGTGAAAATTTACTGATGGAAGAAATCAGTGCTGACAAAATAGCATCAGATCTATATCAACAGGGCGTTCTTAATTTTGAGAGAGGTGATTATCAAAAGGCAATCACACTGCTTGAACGCGCCCGTGCTTTAGCTATTTTAGAAACAAGCTTAGGTGGCGAAATTTTAATATGGCTAGCTAATGCCTATGATGCTAATGGTCGCACTGACGATGCGATCGTCCTATGTCGCAGTCTTAAAAATCATCCTGTGGGTGATGTGCGTAAGTCTGCAAAATATATTTTGGGAATTCTCACAGCACCGCCATTGAGCAAGCTAGAGGGGGTGGTCTCAGAAGTACCGATTTTGGAGTCACCTGATACCTATCAATCAAAGCCTATTGCTAAAAGCACAGGACAAACTAACCAAAAGCCCTTTCGTGAAGTTTCTCTTGAGAAACCCAATACGGAAAGTAAAAATAACTTTCTTTGGTTTGCGATCGCAGTGACTCTATTGGTTTTAGCACTTTGGGCATCCAAATCAGGCTAGATGGTACTTTTTAGCCCAAAGTGACTCAAACATCAAACTCAAAAATGAATGGTATGCTAGCTTATACTTTTGTTAAGTTAATTAAAGCAAAGTTTAAACTCTAGAGGTTATTTAGGGGCATCGCCAAGTGCTGCAACTAATAACTCTGAGATTACTATCAAGTAAATTTCAACTATTTCTGGGAGTACATGGCGTGATGAGGCGAGCGATCCCCGCACAATGGTTTAATTTAGGGATGCACCTAATTTCGATGGTCTTTGGTCTGTTTGGCTTAGTTTTTGTACTGCCAAATAGTGCTTTTATTGAGAGCTTGTCTGAAGCTGGTTTGCAAGTCTTTTCATGGGGAATGCAAAATGGCGGCGCATCCTACATGATTTTTGGGGCGATCGCCGCCTTTCTGTACGGTAAGCAAACTATCGGTCTAAAGCGTACCCTTGCATTCTGCATTCCTGCGATCGGTATTTCCGTCAGCAGTGAGTTACTTGGCACTAGCACAGGTTTTCCCTTTGGTGCTTATTCTTACCTCAGTGGTTTAGGCTACAAAATTGCAGGATTAGTTCCATTTACGATTCCCCTCTCTTGGTTTTATATGGGATTTTCTGCCTTCCTCATTGCCGCCACAATTATGCGCTTTGGAACAGGATGGGGTTACAGAATTGGCGCGATCGCCCTTGGCGCATTAATGCTCACATCATGGGACTTTGTGCTTGATCCCGCGATGAGCCAAACTCCATATCCTTTCTGGGAATGGCATCAAGCAGGTGAATTTTATGGAATGCCTTACCAAAATTTCTTTGGCTGGTTTGGTACTGGGACATTGTTTATGACAGTTGCTTCGCTCATTTGGAGCAAGAAAAATCAAGCAATCCTTAATCGTCAACAAATATTGTTTCCCACGATCATCTATGCAGGAAACTTTGCCTTTGCCCTGATCCTTAGTTTTAATGCAGGATTTTATGTGCCAGCATCGCTCGGCATCTTAGTAGGGGCATTACCTATGGCAGTGCTGTATTTCACAACACCTAGTGAAGAAAAGAGCCTTGAAAATGCTTCTCCAAATCTAGTAGCAGAAACGATCGCTACTCGTTAAACTGGATTTGCAAATAAAAAAGGGAGGCTCTAAGTGCCTCCCTTTTTTATTTGCCTTGTAAAGCTTTGAGTTCTCGCAAAATCACCATCAAGCCTTTATTTTGATGATCAATTTGTTCAGAAACTTTATCCATACGCTGATTTAACAATTTGATCGCTTGATCTTGATGCTCAATCTTTGTATTTAACTCATTAACTCTAGCTACAACTTCACGCTGAATCAGGTTTTCAATTCCTTGGACTAACAAAGTTTCCGTCGATGTAAGTCGATTGAGAATCATTTGTAAACTAGGCTCTTCGCTGGGTGGTTGTATTTCCCTAACCACAGCAGGTGCAGAGGATCTAGCATTTGCCGCCGAGACAGGTTGAACAGGCTCAGTAGTTAAAAAGGCTTGGATCCGTGAAACCAAGACATCAGCTTCAAAGGGTTTTTCGAGAAAATCAAACTCAGTGAAGGGTTCGGGAACATGTTCTGTAACTTGTTCTTTGAGTCCCGAAATCATGATTACAGGGACTTTTTGTAACCCTTCGACACGTCGAATTGCTTGTAAAGTTTGATAGCCATTATATTTGGGCATCACGAAGTCAAGCAAAATTAGGTCAGGAAAGCTGCGACGAGCGGCATCTAAGCCTGATTTACCGTCACTTGCTTCTAAGACATCATACTTGCCCGCCAAAATGCTTTTAACCATTTTGCGGATCATGATGCTGTCGTCAATTACCAGTACTTTCTTTGCAGTCATGGATTTGAAGAATCCGCCCCAAATAGCTATGCGAGACCATCATATTACATCACAAAACTTGTTTGGTTAAAATATTTTCGTAAAGTCTCAGTACTTTGGCATATGGCAAATCCTCAAAGGTTTGTAGAAAAATGCCCCAAAGGGTTACTCTTCCATCAATCCCCAAATAAATAAATGATGGAGGAATTGATCCGCCAAATGGTGCAATCTTTGAGGCTTTATTGCTTAATACTTCCTCTTCTTTTGAGACTTTATGATCTAGTGGATCGCGATCGCGTTAGACTTAGAGAACTCATTTTCTTTTGGATGTATGGCAAAACGCTACACTATTGACTCATCGCAAATTATTCGCCGTGTCGAAGAATTGATCAATGCTTCTTCTAACCGTTATCGCATTACCGTCCAAGTCGCTAATCGTGCCAAGCTCAGACGCTATGAAGATGATGATTATGATGATCGCATGATGAAGCCGATCCTCCGCGCCATTATGGAAATGTCTGACGAAATTTCCCAGCCTGAAATTCTAAGCGACTGAAAGGCTTGAATTTATAGTTTGTTGCGCGAAGCGTGACAAACTATAAATTCTTAAAGGAGTATGTTGAATTTTACGGATCAAAAATTACCAAAACAGCTACTTTGTGGTGAAGGCTGGCGAATTGGCTTTCGCTCAGATGTGGATATATATAAGGGACTGGTTGGGGCAGACAGTTGGGCGATCGAGCTAACTGAGGGGGAGTTTAAAGATTTTTGTAAATTGGCATCGCAGCTCGCGGAGACGATGCAATATATGGCTACTGAGCTATCGGATGGGGAAAAGGTTTGCTGTACGCTAGAGACTGAGGATATTTGCCTTGAGGTGAATGGCTATCCTCATGCCTTTAATTTACATTTTCAGTTATTAACAGGGCGACGTTCAGAAGGCTTTTGGGATGAGGTTGCTGTGCCTTTTTTGATTGAGGCGATCTCCCATTTGCTAAATTAAAATATAACTACTTCTGTTTTCATTTTGCTGTAAGCAAAATGAAAACTCAAAAATCCTATGTAGTTAGGATAGATATTTGTAAAGAAAGTGCGCCAAGCGCACATTTCTTTATTGCATAGACTTACGAGCGAGGCTGACTGCCTTAATAAAGCTATAGACACCCACAGGGACACTGAGTAATAAAATTGTCCAAGTTGCCGCAAAGCCCAAATCTGGAGCACCGTAGGAGATTTCGTAAATGCAGCCCACAAAGGCAATTCCAGCAACGATGGAAATAAGTAGGATTAATTGAGCTTTTATATAATCGGGTGACATAAATTAAGTTTGATTAGGTTGGTTGAGTCTTAATATTTAACCCAAGTTGCTACCTATTCATTTAAGACTAAAGTTAAAATAAAAAATGCTAGATTTTTATATAAAAAAAGCGTCATTTTGGACTTAGCGAGGCTGTTTTTAACTTGTTTTGAGCCGATTTTTAATAGGTAGCAACTTGGGTTATTTAGTATTATTGCTGAATGTGAGTGGTACTTAGCACTGACACCATTCATATTCGCATATTGATTGATAAGTAATGGACAGCAGATATAATCCCCAGTAGATCGAATCCAAGTAGTAAAAAGTTTGGGATGACGATCACGGGCTAATAGGCGATCTCTTTAAAATGGAGCAAATAGCGATCTCTTGATCTTGCCAAACTGTACAGAATTAAGCCTAACCGAAAATCAGATTTTGCAATCTGGAATAATTTGATTTTAGAAATTTTTTGAGGAGATGGCGATCGCCTATTCCATAAATCATGGTTTAGTGGCGATCGCTATATTTCCTTGCTTTTGTTAAAATGTCAGAATTAAAAGGGTGATCGCAAGAATCTCTTCATGAGTGTTAGTTGTCTCACAATGATTCACATAGTCAGACTTTGTAATAGCGATCGCTCTATAGCACTATTATTCATGAGACAATCCATCACAAGTTTGTTTAATAATTTAGTTCTGAGTTGATCTAATAACTTCGCCAATCTTCTTGGCAACTTTAGTCTCTGTCCAATAACTTCCGTGAGCTGTACCACCATTAATGATAGGTAGAATAGATTGTCCTGCCAAATTACCAAGCCAACTAGTTGGACTCATGATGTCTTCAATATCAACCAGATTTTCCTTGGGATCTAATAAGAGTTTTGGGATAATGCTTTCCAATGGATATGCTATGGGATCGCCAGGATGAGCATAGTTTTTCCAAGGAAGAGGCTTATTTGTTTTGGTCTGAAGTGCTTCCAAGAACTCCTTAAGTTTTGGAGTAAAATCAAATGAACTTTGACTACCAATATTTATTAAATTGAATAAAGCAATTGGAGAACCCATAGTATGAATGCTAGCCAATGGAATCCCGTAATTTTTTTCTTCGCCAGTGCCAACACCAAAAAATCCACGGCGTATGTTCTCAACCAGTTGGCGAGAATTTTTTTCGGCAATATCGTTATCCCATCGAGAGGCAAACAAGATGTCAAATAAAACAACAGTTCCCCAGCTATGGGTAACAAGGTGGAGACGATCTCCTTTATTGCTATCGGGTAGAGATGCAAGTTCTTCAAGTGATAGCCCAATTCCTTTTATTGCTTGAACAGCAATTTTCTGGACAATTTCGGAACTAACAAATCTGCTGAGGTATAAAGCTGCATCACCTACAAATGGAAGAAACTGGTCATTCCTCAAGTTTTTAAACCAAAATTTATCATATTGTGGAGATGCCTGTAAGTCATTTAGAAGAGTATTGGTTGAAAGTCTCGCCACATCGCCCCAGAATAAGGTGACGAGTTTTAAGGTTCGTGATGGATTGTTAATGGTATCACTGATTTTCTGAAACATCTGGTTAGCTTGTTTCTTATAAGCTTCTTCATCGCGAACATTAACGCCATGAATAAATACAATATAATCTGTAGACATTTTGATTCTCCTTTGAGTATTTGGAATTTTAAAAGAATAGAATAGTTTATCGTAGAATTTTAATCCCATCACCTTTCAGTTTCTATTTATGATTAGAAACTCCTCTAACATCCGCTACACAACACCTTCTACCTAATAACTACTCATTGATCGGAAATAACACAAATGACAAAAGTCGATCTGTTTCCATTCTTGTGTTATCTTTTCCATCAAATGACATGATCAAATAGATATGTGACTTAGTACCCAAATCGGCAATTGCATAGAAGTTGGAATTGTTAACGATTGGCTGTGGATTTTCGGTTGGCTCTCCTAAAATATTTTCAACTTCCCACCGAAACATACCAATTCTCAAAAGCTGAAAAAGTGAACCAAGAGCAAAAATGCTATGAGTCTTTTTAAAATCTTCAACTGCTTGGGAAATACTGTTGAAACGCACAGTTGACATACTCACTCCATATTTAGAATTCAGTAAAAGAAGTAGATTATCTTGATACATTCTCAATTAGCTCAATTAGATTGCCCTAAACACCTATTTAAGGCAATCCAAAATAAAAATACTAGAATATTAAATGTATTGCAGGAATAGATGCATCAAATGTTAGAGAAATTCCAAGCTCACTGCAAAAGTCAGCAATTAGCACATGGGTTAAGTTGTCAATTAAAATACCTCCCATAAATGGCTGAATAGGAGTTCGAGCATCGCCAACAGGAATTCCATCTGAGTCAATAGGACGATTTAAAAAGATATCAACCGTGGGAAATCCTGAAATCAGAGGTGAATCAGCTAAAAACTTAGGTCTGAACTTATCAGAAAGCAAATTAACAAATGGATTTTCCCCGCCTTGAAATTCTCCAAAATTGATACCAAAGGGAGCGAACAAGTCTCGGAGTTTGACATAGCATCGGTCATCAGATAGTAATGAACCAGTAGGGCAACCGCACACGTTTCTTAACAAACTAGTAAGCATTTTTAACAAGGAGAAAAAGGTAGAAACGAGAGAATAGAGAATATTTAGAATGAGCAGCCCAAAATGCTAGATACAGTCAACCCCATCGGATTAATCGAAACCCACTTTGGGAACTTGCAAGATCCCAGAGCAGCACACGGTATCCTGCATAAGCTGCTCGACATATTGATAATCACGATTTGTGCAGTGATCTGTGGAGCTGATAATTTCATCGCAATCGCCGAATATGGCAAAGAGAAAGAAGAATGGTTAAAGACATTTTTGGAATTAGCCAACGGCATACCATCAGTAGATACATTCGAGAGATTATTTGCGAGACTAAAGCCAGAAGAATTGCAAAAAAGCTTTATTAGTTGGATGGAAGCAGTCCATAAATCAACCGATGGAGAATTGATTAACATAGATGGCAAAACTCTGAGAGGGGCAAAGGGATCAGGAAATTCACGTAGTCTGATTCATATGGTGAGTGTGTGGTCAGCATCACAACATTTGGTATTGGGACAGAAAAAAGTAGACGAGAAATCCAATGAAATAACAGCGATTCCATCATTGCTAAAAATGTTAGCGATACGAGGTTCAGTGGTGAGCATAGATGCAATGGGATGTCAGACCGAAATCGCGAAAACAATCATCGAAGAGGGAGCAGATTATGTGTTAGCGCTGAAAGGCAATCAAGGTAATCTCCATAAAGATGTGCGTGAACTATTTACCTCTGCACGAGAACAGAACTTCAAAAATATTGAACATCAGTTCTATGAAACGGTTGAGAAAGGACATGGGCGCATTGAAACCCGTCGCTATTGGACAATGGGTAATACCGAATACTTAATTGGTGCGGAGAAATGGATAGGTTTGAAAAGTATTGGTATGGTTGAATCAGATCGAATTATAAATGGAACTATTTCTACTGAACAGCGATACTATCTGCTTAGTCTTGAGAGTGATGTCCACAGATTTTCCCAATCTGTCAGAAATCACTGGAGTATTGAAAATCGACTACATTGGATTCTCGATGTTGGCTTTAATGAGGATGCTTCTCAATCCTGTCGAGGCTATATTGCCGAAAACTTAGCTGTTATACGTCATATCAGTTTAAATTTGTTGTCAAGAGATAAAACTAGTAAGGTCGGGGTCAAGACTAAACGTCTTAAAGCTGGCTGGAACAATAACTATCTTAAGGATGTCCTAAGTGCCTTAAACATAGTCGCTGTCTAAATCTCGTTAATTGTTAAGAAACGTGTGCGGTTGCCCTAAATGAACCAGTAGTGATCTTGACATTATTTAAAAATATTGCACAGTCACGTCCGCTCGCTGTAGGCGGTGTACTGCTGGGCGTTGCCTTCATAAAGTCTCGAATCATCTTGCGTAGTATATTACCACCAGATCCATCTTTATCAGTGCTTTTGACCTTAAAAAAGTCCCATCGATGAACTGTTCCACCTGACCAACCGTCTAGCCATCTGCTTGGTCCATAATTAGCGTGTGGTAGGCCTAAGCGAATTGCTTCAGCGTCAGTCACACCACTACCTTGAGCAACTAAACTCATAGGAAAATCTCGATTTGCTCCCGCTTCAGCATGGGTGAGGATACGATTGACGCTGTTACCTGTAGTACTCAAGTCTCTGATATCATCTGGTTTCCAGCCTAGTCTATTGGCTAGATCTGCCGCCTCACGGCACATATTTTCCACCTGCTCTTTTGTTGGGGGGAAATCATTCCAAGGGTCTCCCCCCATACAAGCGCAAGCGATACCGACAGCATTGGAATTGCGTCTAAAAGTATGGGCAGTCTGTTGATCGTAGCTGGTCAGTCTGACTATTCGACCATCTCCTTGCACAACCGTATGGTAAGACCCTGACTCGGTAA
Source organism: Pseudanabaena sp. Chao 1811 (assembly GCF_027942295.1). Classification (NCBI taxonomy): domain Bacteria; kingdom Bacillati; phylum Cyanobacteriota; class Cyanophyceae; order Pseudanabaenales; family Pseudanabaenaceae; genus Pseudanabaena; species Pseudanabaena sp. Chao 1811. The sequence goes on along the minus strand of NZ_CP101416.1, from coordinate 691,106 downwards.
ATTTATAGGATGTTGCAGACCAATGTAAGTAAATTTTATTGATAGCCATGTCTTTTTCTACTCCTTGTAGATAAATTATTTAGTGACTTTCTTTTTTGAATAATGAGTAGAACGGAATCTTAAAGTAGTCTATTCGTGCTTTAAGATCTTGGGGAAATCAGATACTACTTTGACAACAGCAATAGAGTTTGATGATTCTTGATTGATTTTCCAAAATTGCCTATGTTGCCAATTTCGTCGTTTTAATGCGAAATACCAATGTGGAATCTCTGGAATTTCTGCCCAAGTTTTGCCACCATCAGCAGTTTGTAAAAAGTAAATAGCATCCTCTGGATCTGACATACCTCTTGCAACAACAAGCCCTTCGTTGATATCTTGAAAGCGAATTCCTTCGGCATAACTGACATTGTTATGACCCTTACTTCTCAGAAATTCATTAATCACATCAGATTCTTGCCAAGTATCACCAAAATCTGAAGTCCAATACAAAGTTGGGTATGTTCCAGCAATTTGCCATTGAGTAAGCATCCAAAAATGATTCTCGTCAACAAAGAATAGCTCATCAGGATTTACAGAACCACTATCTGTATTCAATGTTTCTCGCCAAGTATTTCCTCCATCAGTGGTTTTGACAACAATAGTGCGAGTTCTTTCAGCAGAACTATTTAGGGAACTAGCTTCGCGTGTTGTGACAAGAATTAAAGCCGTGAGATCATCTAATTCGATAACTTGAGCGGCTGTTGCCTCAATACTGGATGAATGTGAATTTTCTACAGACTCCCTGAGTGTTGTTCTAAGGTCTTGTTGAACAGACATTGTTTTTTCTCTTTGAAAAATTAAGTCAAGATATAGTCCAAATAAGTAGTTTTTATATTTGGACTGATTAATTAGGGAAGTGTTTTTTATTAATTGCCTTAAATGACAATATTAGAAAAATTAAGTCATAGTAAATTAATGCAGAACATCAACTTTCTCTGACTAACAAATACTTAATCAAGGAACAAGCTCTTCACCTTTCTCGAAAGCATTTATAAAATTATTTATTCCATGAGTACCCCCATTCACCGATTTTCTAGCTTTTTCAAAGTCACGGGTTGTCACAGTACCTCTCCACCAATTTTTGCGATTAGGCGGGAGCGGAGGAAGTTCAGCATCTTTGAGAAATTCAGCTAACAACTTAGCGGCAACGTCAGGATCATTGGCAAGATCAGGAACTTGTACAAGTCGATCATCTCCATAGATTCTTTTGCTGAACTTGTTGTAGTTGAACTTTCCAGTCAATTGAATAAATCCTCTGCCCTTGAATCTTGCACCATCACCAAAAGCTCCATTGCCTAAATCATCTCGAAAATCATATAGAGCGAATGGATGTTCACCAGGTGAAGTATTAAACCGAGAGATAAACTCACTAATTGGCTCAAATCCTGCGGTTTCTGCTCTGATGGTTGCTAGAGCCATGAGTATCGCTTCGCGATCGCCTAAGCCAACTGTTTCAAGATAATGAAGTACCTTTGGCAAATACTTTCTAATATTGCCGCGAGGTGCATCAAAGAAAATCTGCTTGACAATATCCTCAGTAAACCTAGAAGCATCTACCCCAAGAGTCGGAGTCGGAGGAACGAACTTTGTCGTTGCTGGCACTCCAGTTTGCCATTCAATCGCCATAGAACCAGGTACAGGTGGATTACCACGAGTCATCCATTTTTTAACTTCAGTCAAGTCAATCTGAAACTCGTTAGGAGATCCACTTGGGTTGGGAACAACTGTAACTTTTTCAAGAAATTGGTTTGTTCCACCTTCCATCAAAAACAATTCTTTTTCTGTTAATTTAAGCCAAGTCATTGATTTTTCTCCAGATATACATTAGATAAACAAATCGACAAAATTTAGAGACAAGACTCAAAGAAAATCTTTTACATGGATTAGTTCTGCGTTTTGAGTGATATAGCCCATATCAAGGTGAGAGTGATGGATATCGAAGCCCATTTCGGCGGCTGATTCAGTAAACTCAAAACCAAGACTGCTTGATCCAGATGGGCGATTACCTCCGCCCAAAAAACCGCCATCAAAAACTTTATCGTCTACAAAATCCAAATCTGCTTGACTATCAATGATTCGATCGCCGACCGAAACAAAATCGATCGCTGTTCCAAAGCGGTGAGCGCTTTTAAAAGAAGGGTTATTCTGATAATCGGGATAGAAAGGAGAGCGATAACCACTACTCACACGAATTGGCTCACCAAATCTATCGCGAAGACTTTGCATAGAATCAGCGAGACGAATAATAGCAACTGGGATATAGTAAGGAAATGTAATACCCCTAGCAATTTCTGTGTCAGAGATAAACTCTAGTAAAGTAAAGTTGGTGGTTAATTTCTTACTAAAATCTTTGAAATCATTAACCTTGAAGTAGTAACGGGGCAATAAAGTTCCATCATTAAGAGCTTGATTAGGTTGAAAATTGGCTAAGTTTGGTTCTGATGTGCCAGCGCTTCTACTATCAATGAAAGCAAATTCTTCTCCAGAAGGAGCTGTAATCTTGCTGAAAGTAGAGGGTGTCGCAGCCGTGGGAGTAGTTGTTGTTTTAAATGCTGATGGTTCAGATGTATCTGTGAGATTAATAGCCATTTGTCCAGGTGCATCTGACCTTTCAAACCATCTCGCAGGAATATTGAGACTAAATTTACCAGCTATAGGGGTCGGAACAGTAGCACCTGTCAGAAGCTCTAATTTAGGCACAAGATCTACTTTTTCAATAAATTCATTCGTGCCACCCTTCATTAAATAAAGCGCTTTAGCGTTTAACTTGATCCATGTAGTAGACATTTGGATACTTCCTTCCAGTTACAAACAACCCAATCCCAACTTGCAGTCAACACTAATGCTTAATGCTGTTGGATTACATACTTGAAATTTAACTGATACTGCAATGCCTCAAGGTCAGAAAAGGTCGGATTAAGGTCGGATATTTTTAGTTTATTTGTGTAAATTTTTTTGACAAATGAAGATTTGCTAGTCATAGTGTAAGTATCAGTAGGTTTTTAAGGCGAAAAATGACAGAAGATGAGGCGATCGCACTAGCCGTGCAATTACTAGGCTGTGGGCGATTAACGAAAGTTCAGCAGTTTGTATTTCAGCAGTCTTGGCAATCCCAGAAATATACAGATATGGCTGTGGAGAAAAACTATGACCTTGGCTATATCAAGGATGTTGGCTCAGAATTGTGGCGATCGCTGTCTAAAGCTTTAAACGAAAAAGTTACCAAAAATAATTTGCGTGGAGTATTGGAGCGTTATGCTCAACAGCAGGCGGTTTTAAAAGCGAATTTAAAGGCTAACTCAGGAATGAGTCAGATTCATATGGGAGAAGCTATCGACGTTTCTAAATTCTGCGGGCGAACTCAGGAATTGGAGACTTTGAGTAAATGGATTTTGGGAGATCGCTGTCGAGTGGTCACAATTCTTGGTATGGGAGGTATGGGTAAAACTGCTCTATCAGTAAAAATTACGGAACAATTGCAGGGAGAATTTGATTATGTGATTTGGCGATCGCTACGCCATGCTCCGACCTTTAAAGACAAGATTACAGAATGTCTTAAAATTCTGTCACAGCAACAAATCGCGACTTTACCTGCTAACTTCCATGAGCAGATTACTTGCTTGATTGAATACTTCCGTAAGTATCGATGTTTGCTGATTTTAGATAATTTTGATACCTTGCTGGAATATGGTCAAGGGCAAGGAACTTACCTTGATGGATACGAAGCCTATGGCGAACTTTTGTGGCGATTGGGAGAAACTAATCATCAAAGTTGTGTGGTGCTTACTAGCCGTGAAAAGCCTACAGAAATTGTTGCCCTTGAAGGTGATGGCTTGGCAGTACGCACACTTGCTCTATCTGGATTAGATCTTGAAGCAGGGAAAACAATACTAACTCTAAAAAGCTTATTAATTTCTGATGCAGAAGCTAGACAGGTAGTTGATTGTTATAGTGGTAATCCTTTAGCACTCAAGATTGCGGCAACTTCCATTCGGGACTTACATGGAGGAAATGTTAATCATTTCTTAGCCAGTGGCATCACGCTCTTTCATGGAATCAGCAATCTATTATCTCAGCAATTCCAGGGGTTATCAGATCTGCAAAATCAAATCATGTATTGGCTAGGCATCTATCGCGAGAGTATTTCTTTAACGGAATTGCATAGCGTATTTATACCATCTATATCTAAATTGAAGTTGATGGAAGTTTTAGAGTCTTTAGTGAATTGCAATTTAATTGAGCGCGATCGCTATGGATTTACGCAGCAATCTGTAGTTATGGAATATGTAACAGATCGATTAATCAAACTAATCTGTCAGGAGATAATTACCGAATCACCACAATATTTGCTTACCCATGCTTTAGTTCAAGCCAAAGCGAAGGATTATATTCGTGATAGTCAAATTCAATTAATTGTGCAACCTATCCTTCAGCAATTACAAAATAGCCTTGGCTCTACGAATCAACTTAAACATAAGTTGGGTAGACTGATAATCAAACTGCAAGACGAATTGAGGAATTATGGGCAAGAACAAAATGTAGAGACAATTCATGAATTACCTCTACATTTCTTAGACAATTATGGAGGGGCAAATCTCCTTCATTTATTGGTGCATTTGGGAACTGATTTAACAGGTTATGACTTTTCGCGTCTGACAATTCGCAACTGTGACTTGCGATCGCTTAACTTACGTGGAGTCAACTTTACTCAAGCTAACCTTCGAGATTGTTTATTTGCGGCGACCTTTGGCGGCGTTACTAGCGTTGCCTTTAGCCCTGATGGACTTTCTCTTGCTAGCAGTGACACCAATGGCGAGATTCAGATTTGGGATGCTGTTAATGGTCAGCAACTCTTTATTTGTCAAGGACATAATAGTTGGGTTTGGAATGTTGCTTTTGCGCCCAATGCTCCCATTCTGGCTAGTTGCGGTCAGGATCATACAGTTAAATTCTGGAATATAAATAATGGAGAATGTTTCCGAACCTTACATGGACATACCAATATTGTTACCTCGATCGCCTTTAGTCCTGATGGTCAACTTGTTGCTAGTAGTAGCACCGATCGCTCTGTTAGAATCTGGAACTTAGTTACAGGAGAATCTATCCAAATCTTAGAAGGACATCATGCTTGTGTCTGGTCAGTTGATTTCCATCCCAATGGTCTTCTTCTAGCTTCGGCAGCAGAAGATAACACGATCAAGATAAGGAACTTAGAAACGGGTTGCTGTGTGCAAACTCTGCAAGGTCATCAATATTGGGTAAAAGCGATCGCCTTTAATCCTAATGGCAAAACGTTAGCCAGTTGCAGCTTTGATAGCACCGTGAAAATTTGGGATTGGCAAACGGGCGAATGTTTAAAAACGTTGGTAGGACATCAAGCGGTTGTCACCTGCTTAGGCTATAGTCCCCAAGGCGATCGCCTCGTAACAGGTAGCTATGATCAATCCGTCAAGATTTGGGATGTCTCCACTGGCAAATGTCTGGACACTCTGCACAAGCATACTAATCGAGTATGGTCAGTTGCCTTCCATCCCCAAGAGAATTTAGTGGTTAGCGGTGGCGATGACCATGCGATTAAAATCTGGGAACTTCATAGGGGAAAATGTATCAAAACTCTTCAAGGAAATAGTAATGCGATTTATGCGATCGCCTATAGTCCTCAAATTAGTGATCATAGTGATCAGATCTATCCGCAAAACTTGCTTGCCAGTGGACATGAAGACCAGACGATTAAACTCTGGAATGTCAATATCAATTCTCCCCAAACCTTAGAGACTGACCTTCAACCTTTTCAAATACTCCGAGGGCATAGCGATCGCATTCTCTCTGTTGCCTTCAGCCCCAATGGTCAAATTCTCGCTAGTGGTAGCGCCGATCGCACGATTAAGCTTTGGCATCCCCAGACTGGCAAACTCATCAAAACCCTTCAGGGGCATCGAAGTTGGATTTGGGAAATAGCCATCAGTCCCGATAATAAATTTTTGGCTAGTGGCAGCTACGACCACACCGTGAAAGTGTGGGATTTAGAATCTGGTGAATGCTTACAGACCTTGCAAGGTCATCCTAGTTCCGTTCTATCGGTTAGGTTTAGTCACGATGGCAAGACTCTATTTAGTAGCGGCTATGACCATATAGTGAAACATTGGCATCTGGAAACGGGTAAATGTTTACATACTTGGGAAGCAGACTCTAGCAACCGTGTTTGGGCAATGGAAATCAGCCCCAATTCAAAACATCTAGCAACTGGTGGTGATGATAACTCTATAAAACTATGGGAAATAGAGACAGGAGCTTGTTTACGCATATTTTCTGGACATTCCCACCCCGTTGTCTCGCTTATCTTTACGCCCAATGGTCATCTCTTGATTAGTGGAAGTAGCGATCGCACCATCAAAATTTGGGATGTATTGACAGGAGATTGTCTTGAGACACTACAAGGACATGGTCACTGGGTCGTGTCACTGGCTCTCAGCGAAGATGCAAAAACGCTGATGAGTGGCAGTTGGGATGAAACGATCAGATGTTGGAATGTTGGTACAGGTAAGTGTTGGCAAACTTTGCGATCGCTCTCTCCTTACAAAGGCATGATCATCAACGATGTCACAGGTTTAACTCAAGCTGAAATGGACACCCTAAAAGCTTTAGGAGCTTTAGCCAACTAAATTAGCGCAATAAAACCCACCACTAACTTTTAAGTTAGAAGAGGAGTAATATAGAAATCATACTTTTATCGTCAGCAAGCCACACCAGCCATGATGATTCAAACCTTACCCAAAGTTACAACCTTTGACGGATTTGTGGAATTTCTTCCCGAAAATTCTGGCGTACGTTACGAACTACATAACGGAAATATTGTTGAAATGGCTCAACCAGTTGGAGATCACGAAGAACTTAAAAGCTTTTTGGGTGTAGAAATCCCCTTTGAAATCAAACGATTGGGAATACCCTACGGTATTCCTAATCAAGTAATCATCAAACCTGAAGGCAAAGATTCTGGATATTTTCCAGACATACTAGTAGTAAATCGCGCCAACCTATCTAATGAACCTCGATGGAAAAAAGAATCAGTTCTGAGTCAGGGTGCATCCATACCTTTAGCGATCGAAATTGTATCTACCAATTGGCGCGATGATTATCATTTAAAATTTGCCGATTATGAAGAAATGGGCATAGCTGAATATTGGATTATTGATTATGCCGCATTGGGCGGACGCAACTTTATCGGTAATCCCAAACAGCCAACTACAGTCCATTGAGGGATTAAGTAGTACAGTAACAACACTTAGTAAACCAATTTTTGAAGAAATCTTTTTCTAACAAGTAAGGGAAAACGTTGATTAAATGCTGAAGTAGTTTTTGAGAATGAGGTCTAAGCAATCTAATAAAATATTTGAGAACCGACCACATCATCTCAATTGGATTAAAATCAGGAGAATAGGTGGGTAAGTACAAAATCTTAGCACCTGTCGCTGTAATTGCTTTTGCGACCCCCTCAACTTTATGGCAGTTGAGGTTATCCATGATGATCCTATGCTCAGGACGTAATTTAGGTACTAGGTCATCTTGGACAAAGGTGAGAAAATCTGCTCCTTTCATAGAACCCTGAATCGTTTTCAGGCAAACAATCCCATCAACTGAAATAGCGCCAATTATTGTGTATTTCTGACCTTTGTAAAAGGGACGAAGACTGAATACTCTTTTGCCACATTCACTTCTTGCCACAGAGCGTTCCATCCCCTGCCATACTCCCGTTTCATCAATACAAATCAGATCTTCAGCTTTCACTTCATTCAATGCTTCCCAAAATTCACATCTTTGCTGTTGTACTGCCTCACTTTTTACCTTTTCATGGCGATAGGTCTTTTTTTTAGAGTGATGTTATGCCTCTGGAAAAATCGGCACATGCTGCCTGTGGTCACTGATACTCCTGTTTGTTCTGCTACTTCTTCACAGTACTGCCATAGTGTCCAATCTGGATGCTCTGAGACAATTTCGAGGATTTTCTCCTGATGCGCTTCGAGGGGACTTTTGATTGGACTACCTAATGGTTTGTGGTTTAGTTCTCCTGTCTCTCGGTATTGATTCAGTAGTTTTTGCACTGTTTTCGTCGCGACTTGAAATTGCTTCGCTACTTCCCGAATCGATGTATTTCCTGCTTCGTAGTTTGCTACGATCTTTTCTCTGAGATCTAGTGAGTAAGGTGCCATTTTTTACTCTCTTTTGGGTTTTGCTATCCTAGCTTATCTTGTACTACTCTTTCCCTCAATAGGCTGTATCTCAGTTTGTAATTTGGTGGATGGAGAATATCAAATTAGCAAATTTCAGAATAGCGATCGCCTGATCTCTCAAATTTTCCCTGAGCTAAACCTCACAGCAAATCAAATTTTTACATCAGGGCTTCCCAATTAAAAACTACTTCAGGAAATGTAAGCAAAGATAGAGTATCACCCTGTTCATAGCGCTGCGATCGCTTATAGCCTGAAGCGGATGGTTGCGAATAGCCTTCGATAATTTGTTGATTGACATCAAATAGCCACATTTCAGGAATCCCATTGGCAGCATATAAAGGCGCTTTCACATCACGGTCATAGGTGATCGTGCTATCAGCAACTTCGATAATTAATAAGATATCCTCTGGTGTTGGCAAGGCACTAGCATAAAAATCATCACGTAACTTTAAAATTGCTAGGTCGGGCTGTGGTTCGGATTGATCGCTTAAACGAATGGGATTTTGCGTCCAAATAATTGCCTGATCACCTAACTTTCTTTCAAACTGTTTAGTCAAACGAGCCACACAAACTGCGTGCTTGATGCCAATCGGGGACATTTCTCTGATTTCTCCATTAATTAATTCATAGCGATCGCCTTCCGCAAACACCCCCGCCTCATGCATGAGATGGTATTGCTGCACTGTAAATTTATGGATATTGCTCGTAAAACTGGGTGTAACTAGTTGGGCTGTCATCGTATTTCACCTCAATTCAAGTAGGTTAGAGCTTTCATGCTAAATGTTTAGTATTATTAAGATTCAAGACTAGCGATCTACGCAATCGCTGCTTTTCCTTTTCGCATATTTTCGCATATTGATTGATAAGTAATGGACACTAGATATAATCCCCAGCAGATCGAACCCAAATGGCAAAAAGTTTGGGCAGAGAAACAACTTGACAAAGTAAGCAACGATGCAATTAGTGCAGACAAAAAGAAATTTTACGCACTGTCAATGTTTCCCTATCCATCGGGCGATCTGCATATGGGGCATGTCCGTAACTACACGATCACCGATGTAATTGCCCGTTATAAAAGAATGCAGGGCTATCAAGTATTGCACCCGATGGGCTGGGATGCTTTCGGATTACCTGCGGAAAATGCAGCGATTGATCGCAATACTCATCCTGCGAAATGGACTTATGCCAATATTGACAATATGCGATCGCAGCTTCAGCAAGTGGGCTTGTCCTACGACTGGGATCGCGAGTTAGCCACCTGTTCACCCGACTATTACAAATGGACACAATGGATCTTTTTGCAATTTTTGGAAGCAGGGTTGGCATATCAAAAAGAAGCCAAGGTTAACTGGGACCCCATTGATCAGACTGTAATTGCCAATGAACAGGTGGATAGTGAAGGTCGTTCTTGGCGATCAGGGGCGATTGTCGAGAAGCGCAAATTACGCCAATGGTTCTTGAAAATCACTGATTATGCCGAGCAGCTTTTGCAAGATTTGGATAAGCTCAATGACTGGCCCTCTAGCGTCAAGATCATGCAAGCCAACTGGATCGGCAAGTCCACAGGCGCAGAGCTAAGTTTCCCCATCGTTGACAGTGACGAAAAAATTACAGTTTTTACCACCCGTCCTGATACGGTTTACGGTGTGAGCTATGTCGTGCTTGCCCCTGAGCATCCTCTAGTCGAGACTTTGACCAGTGCTGCTCAAAAAGAAGCCGTCAGCAAATTCATCGAAGAGGTCAAAAATCTTAGCGAAATTGATCGCACTTCAGACGATCGCCCCAAACGTGGCGTAGCGATCGGTGCGAGTGTGATTAATCCCTTCACAGGAAAAGAAGTTCCCATCTGGATTGCTGATTACGTTCTCTTTGAATATGGCACTGGCGCAGTCATGGGCGTTCCTGCCCACGATGTCCGCGATTTCGCTTTTGCCAAGCAGTATAACCTTCCAATTCAGACAGTAATTAATGCACCTAATGCACCAGATGAAGCACTCAAGGCGGCTTACACGGAAGCAGGGATTATGGTCAATTCGGGAGAGTTTGACGGATTGGATTCCGTAACTGCGAAAACTAAAATCGTGAAACTTGCGGAGAAGAACCAATGGGGAACTGCCAAAATAACCTATCGCTTGCGTGATTGGTTGATTTCTCGCCAAAGATATTGGGGCTGTCCGATTCCCGTAATTCATTGTCCAAGTTGTGGCATCGTTCCCGTTCCCCATGCAGATTTGCCCGTAATTTTGCCTGAAGATGTGGAACTCACAGGACGAGGAGCCTCACCTCTCGCCCAAAAAGAATCTTGGATCAATGTCCCATGCCCTAAATGCGGCACGGCTGCTAAGCGCGAAACTGACACGATGGACACCTTTATTGATTCTTCTTGGTATTTCTTACGTTTTAGTGATGCGCGGAATGAACAGGAAATTTGCGATCGCACTGCGGTAAATAATTGGCTACCCGTCGATCAATATGTGGGCGGCGTAGAACACGCGATTTTGCATTTGCTCTATTCCCGCTTTGTGACTAAGGTTTTGCGCGATCGCGGCTTACTAAATTTCGATGAACCCTTTACGAGATTGCTTACTCAGGGCATGGTTCAGGGCTTGACCTACATGAATCCCAACAAAGGCGGCAAGGACAAATGGGTTCCTTCGGCTTTAGTTGATCCCAAAGACCCTAAAGATCCGAAAACTGGTGAACCTTTGCAGGCGCTATTTGCCACGATGTCCAAATCTAAGGGTAATGGTGTGTCACCTGTAGATGCGATCGCTAAGTATGGAGCTGACACTTTGCGGATGTTCACTCTCTTCAAAGCTCCTCCTGAAAAGGATTTGGAATGGGAAGATGCGGATGTCGAAGGTCAACAACGCTTCTTAAATCGCGTATGGCGTTTAGTCTCTAGCTTTGCCGAAACTAAGCAGAATGGCATCTCTAAGAAGATTGATAAGAATCTCCGCCGAGCGATTCACATTGCCATTAAGGAAGTTTCTGAAGATTTTGATGGAGGTTATCAACTAAATACCGCTATTTCCGAATTGATGAAGCTCAGCAACGCCTTACAAGATGCTGAAGATAAGAGTTCGGCTACTTTCTTAGAAGGTATTGAAACCCTCTTAACTTTGCTTGCTCCCTTTGCCCCGCACATTGCTGAGGAACTTTGGTCATTGATTGGGCATACAGACTCAATCCATTTGCAGCCTTGGCTCACCCATGATCCTGATGCACTCACCGTTGACGAGATTACGCTCGTAATTCAAATCAATGGTAAAGTGCGCGGCAGTCTCCAAGTGCCATCTAGCGCCAGCAATGATAAGCAAGCATTGGAAGAATATGCTCGCAGTTCGGAGGCGGCGAAGAAGTATCTCGAAGGTAAGGAGATTAAGAAAGTGATTTCAGTTCCCAGTAAATTGGTGAATTTTGTAGTTGTGTAGTGCTTCAATTACTAATATTAGTATCTTGCCTAAACTCATAAATTAGAAATGGTAGTAATTTCCTTCTCTAATTTATGGGTTTAAATTTTGGAAGCCACTAAATGTAACTTTTTAAAAAATATGTAATCGCAAAACAAAAAGGCTGAAATTTACCGTCGCGATCGCGTTTCCCAAAACTTTTAACAAAAAGATCTATTTCCTCATTACTAAACCCATCTTCAAACAAACTAATCAACCCCTCAATTGCAGCTTTTCTGAGCTTTTTTAACTCAGTGTAGTTAAGATTGAGAGTTTTTACCGTTGAGTCATTATTAGGTAAAATTTCACCTTCAGCACTGTAGCTAAACTTTGTCTCACAATCTGGATTAGTAGGCTCAACCGATAAGTATTTATTTCCCCGTTTACGTCCACAATGCTCTTCACAGTGTGTTATTGCAAGATTTTTAGCAATTATGTGATCAGAGATTCCGCAAGATGCGAGTAGATTAGTATATTCAAGTGATAGTTCAGGATGTGTACTTTGTGGGGCAACATGTTCTATGTGACTGGTGCGATCGCTTATTTCCATACCGCAATAGCAGCAAATATACCCCTGTTCTTCGATCAAGGTTTGAAGTAATTCCTTGCGCTCTTTACTACGCAAATACTCATATCCATAATTGGGATCATTAGCAGCTAGTTGTTTCCATTGCTTTACGCTCTCTGGTTCACGACTAGGATCTTTAGAAATGTATTTCATCGACCAAGTACTTCCTTACGGTGCATAAGTACATCAGCTTTTATAAAAGTAGGATCTTCACCTATTTTTTTTTGTAGAGAATGTTTTAGTGATCGCGCAGCTTTTAAATCACCATCATCAATATGTCGAAACAGTTGCAATATATCTTCTTGAATATCACGATCTCGTTCTGTGGATTCCATATCATCTTCTAAAATACGATTGCTATCCTTGCCGTAGGTATGACGAAGTTCAGCAATAATACCTGATTCAGACTGTTTCAATCTATAGACCTGTCCTTTAAATTCGCCTAACACTTGTGGTGAATGGGTCGTAATAATAAATTGACAATTAGGAAAAGTTTCTGTCAGTCTAGGAATAACTCGACGTTGCCATTCAGGATGTAGATGCAATTCAATTTCATCAATTAAAACAATGCCATAACCTTTTAACGGATCGTCGTTTTTAGGGTTAACGATCGCTAATCTTCGTGCTAAATCTCCTACCATCGCCAAAAAACATTTTTCTCCATCGGAAAGCTGATTAATAGAGAATCTTTCTTTATTATTTTTTGTCACCTCAATCTTTGCAGGTGGTCTACGATTAACTTTTAAATCAGAAAACTCAGGGACTACATTGGCAATTGCATCACGTACTGCTTGCAGTTGCTTATCACGATAGCTAGATTCACCATCAAGACGCATTTGATTTTCGATATCTTCTAGCGATCTAAACCAAGTAAATAATTCGACAAAGTTTGTTTGTCTGATTTTAGAATAAAAACTGTAAACTTCTCTTATATCTATATCGTCTAGTGATACAGGTTCTAAAAATTTAGGCTCAATTTCGGGAACGATTCGGTTTGTTATGTAATGGACAACTAAAGGTAAATTCCCTTCAGCTTTATACATAGATGAGATATCTTCTAATAATTGGTGTAAGTTGTAAGCTTCAAAACTTTCTAAATGATTTTCTATTTCAACATCAATTGAACAATCTATATCTAGAGATTTTATCGCAATAGAAATAAAGCCCTTTCCTGAATTACTACTAATATCATCTTTATTAAACTCTGCAAATGGATAATCAACTTTAGGTTTTAAGTTCATCGACTTTAGCTTAAATAGACTAGTAAAAACTGAAAATAGCATAGTAGAAATACTATCTAGAATAGTAGATTTACCTGTACCATTACCACCTAAGAAAATAGTAGAAAGCTTATCATCGAAATTAATTTCAAGGTTCTCAAATCCTCTAAATGATTTTAGTCTTAGAAGTTTAATTCTCATTTTTTTACTGATTGATCGATCTTAATTAATTCTACAGATTATCTTTTAACTTATAGATTAACCAATATGATATCAAGACAATCTTACATTGTGGATTTATCTACAAAATTTAAGGTTGTCTTGAGGGTTAAGCGATCGCAAGTTTGGAGATCCTAGCTTGGGAGCCTTCCTGTTAATAAATAAGTAATCATCTTACCCTTACCTTTAATATCGATCTCTCGACGGGAATCAAATTGATACTTGTCTTTTAACAGGTGATAGGTTACTTCGGTAACTTGGATACAACCAGCAACACCTTGGGACTCCATCCGACTTGCCACATTGACCGTATCACCCCAAAGGTCGTAAATAAACTTCTTCGTGCCAATTACTCCTGCGATCGCCTGTCCAGTGTGAATACCAATCCGCAATGAAAAGGGACTACCATCAGTACGCTTGAATTGCTGGATGGATGCTTGCATTTCCAATGCCATTTCGGCGATCGCCTCCGCATGATCCTTACTTGGTGTTGGCAATCCTCCAACTGCCATATAAGAATCACCAATAGTTTTAATTTTCTCTAATTCATAAACATCAACTAGACGGTCAAATTCTGAAAATATATCATTTAAACAGTTGACCAAATCACTAGCAGAAATAGCCGCCGCATATTCCGTAAAATTGACAATATCTGCAAATAACACTGTTACCTCATCAAAGGCATCAGCAACAACTGCACCAGAGATTTTACCGTTGGTGAGACTATCTAACATAGGATCTATCTCTAGTAAATTGTTAGAATAAGCCTCTACAACCTTACTTGCTAAAGCTTTTGACTGAGACAGTTTTAAGCGCTCTACAATCTCTTGCGGTAAAACATTTAGTAATAAACGTTCCGATTTCATCTGTTCAATTCGCAGCTTTTCTTCAGCTCGGCGACGCTCTTGAGATTCCATGCCCAATGCTAATAAATCTGCCAAAGAACTAGCAAAACTATGCTCTTCTGGTAGCCATAAACGTTCTATATCAGTATTTTCAAAGGCAATAATGCCTGTTAATTCGCCGTTAACTTCAAAGGGCTTAATCAATAAAGATACCGTGTTTGCAGAGTTGAAATACTCCATGATTTCTTGTAACGATGATTCCTCCCGTACATCCTCAACAGAAATACTATTTTGTGATTTAAGGGCAGCAAAAAAATTGGGATAATCTTGAGAAGTTAAATAATCTGCTTCTGTATGAGTATCTGTACTTTTAATATACAAATCGAGACAATGTAGAAGAGTTTTTGCTGTATCAAATAGCCAAATACTAACCCTTTCTACATTTAGAGCATGGCTTCCTGTATAGGTAATATTTTGAACAGCACCGATAAAATCTCCCTGATTAATTGATTTATCTTTGGTTAAACCTAGTAGAAAATCCTGTTGTTTTCGCAGTTGATCTTCACGGCGACTTAATAGGAAATTTATGCGTTGCAATGAGGCTTTGGATGCATTGAGTTCATAGTTTGTTTCTCTTAAATTTAATGTTAAGTCTTGGTTGGATTGCTCTAGTTGCAACAAAGAATTTGCCATCATTTCTACCATCGTATTAAATGATGCAGCCAAAACTTGAATTTCGTGAGTTCCTTCTATTGATACCCTTGTATCGATCTTGCCTTGAGTAACTGCTTGGGAAGCTTCATTTAATTTCTCTATAGAAGAAGAAATTGATCGCCCGATCATCATGCTCACCAAAATAGCGATCGCTAATATTGCAAAGTATAGCAAAATCACTATTTGTGTATAATCCTGCATCGAACCTGTAAATTGAGATTCAGGAATTACTACTACCATTAGGCGACTATAAAAAATAAATATGCCAACTAGTCCTGTCGCGAGGATAAGCTGAAACACAAATGGAACCACTAGTAAGTTTTTCAGTGGAACATTTTTTAATAACCCAGCTAGATACGAGATTTTAAACATGATGCCTAAGTAAGTAATGCCTTTGCTGCTAAGCACCTATACGTCCTTTCAAGAGATAGGTCGTCATTTCTCCTTTGCCCTTAATATTAATGGCACTGCGTTGTTCAAAATAATATTTGTCTTTTAAAAGTTGATAGGTCGCTTCAGTAACTTGAATACAGTCGGCAATACCATAGGACTCCATACGACTAGCGACATTGACCGTATCGCCCCACAGGTCATAAATGAATTTTTTTGTGCCAATTACCCCAGCGATCGCCTGTCCTGTATGAATACCGATCCGCAATGAAAATTGGCTACCATCAGAGCGTTTAAATTTCTTGATCGAGGCTTGCATTTGTAAAGCCATTTCGGCGATCGCTTCCGCATGATCATCACTGGGTACAGGTAATCCCCCCACTACCATATAGGAGTCACCCACCGTCTTGATCTTCTCGAGGTCGTATTGCTCAACGAAGTAATCAAACTCTGAGAATATCTCATTCAATACATTCACTAATTCACTAGCAGAAATAGCCGCCGCATATTCCGTAAAATTGACAATATCCGCAAATAACACGGTAACTTCGTCAAAGGAATCTGCCACAATTGTCCCGCTAGTTTTGAGATGCACTTGCGTCTTAAATTGCAACGACTTCAAGCGTTCGGCGATTTCTGGTGGCAATACATTCAGCAAGAGGCGCTCTGATTTTTTCTGTTCAACCCTTAGACTTTCTTCGACCCGTCGGCGTTCTTGGGCTTCCATTCCGAGTGCTAATAAATCTGACAAAGAATTGGCAAAGCTAATTTCTTCCTCTGTCCATAGATGTTCAATCTCGGTATGCTCAAAGGCGAGAATACCAATAATTTCTCCACCGACTTCAAATCTAGATACCAAAGTAGAAACAATTCCTAAAGGCAAGCAATAGGGTAAAAATAATTCTTGAAAAATAGGATCTTCTTGGATATCTTCGGTAGCGATCGCCCGATCCTTGAGAATTGCCCCAAAAAAGCTAGGATACATTTCTGCGCTTAAAACTTCAGACTCGGTATGCAGATTTAAGCTTTTTTGGTAGAGATCAAGGCAATGTAAAACAGTCTTGTTTTTATTGAAGAGCCAAATACTAACCCGTTCGACATTGAGAGCGAAACTGCCCGTTCTTGTAATATTTTGGACAGCAACAATAAAGTCACCTTGGTTAATTGCTCGATCTTTTGTTAAGGCAAATAAAATATTTTGCTGCTTTCTGAGTTGATTTTCGCGACGGTCTAGCAAAAAATTAGTGCGTTGTAGTGAAGATTTTAACGCTTCTAGCTCATTACTTTTTTGCTGGACTAGTAATTCTAATTCCTGATTTGATTTTTTGAGACGCTGTGAGATCAAAAATATTGATCGCCACCAAGCGATCGCTACTACTAATGCAATTAATGCGATGGTGAATATTTCCCAGATCAATTTGGTGGCGTAGTTAATACTCAGGTTTCTAGACTTGTAAAATACAAATACTGACAAATATATAAATATGCTAACGCGATCGCTAATAGTGGTCAATTCGCACAATTGCTGACCTTAAGCCCATTTATCATCAACTTCAGCAGCCACTACATCAATTGTGAAGCCATAGCCACTTACCGTTTGACCTGCACGGATTTTGCAGCCCTTGCGTAGTTCGATCTGTCCATCTACCTCTACATCCCCTTCTATAATCATTAATTTGGCAATGCCGCCAGTATCGGCAACACCACAAACCTTTAATAAATTGCTTAGGGTGATATATTCCCCCGTTAGTTCAAAGGTTTCCTGAAAATTTTCTTGCATTATGCTCTCTAGTTTCTAGGATTAGGTTAATTTGCGCTAAAAAGTAAGCATAATAGATGCAGTATCGCGAAATCTCGATTCATCTAAAAATGGTTTCTAAGATGAGCAGAGCATAGCTCTAATCATCCTAAAATACCGCCATCTTTATCACTATCCTAAAAATTAGTTCGTTAAAAATTTCCATGAGTCAACTGTGGCAAGAGTTAGAGCGCGAAGTCGAAAGGCGGCGCACCTTTGCAATTATTTCCCACCCCGATGCGGGGAAAACTACCCTTACTGAAAAACTATTGCTGTACGGAGGTGCAATCCACCTTGCGGGTGCGGTCAAAGCTAGAGCCGCTCAGCGTCATGCCACATCGGACTGGATGGAATTAGAAAAACAACGCGGGATTTCGATTACCTCGACGGTTTTGCAATTTGACTATATGGGCTATTGCATTAATTTGCTGGATACCCCCGGTCACAAAGATTTTAGTGAAGACACCTATCGCACCCTCGCGGCGGCGGATAATGCCGTGATGCTAGTTGATGGGGCAAAGGGATTAGAGCCACAAACTCGGAAATTGTTTGAAGTTTGTCGGATGCGATCGCTACCAATTTTTACTTTCATCAACAAAATGGATCGCCCTACCCGTGAGCCATTGGAACTGTTGGATGAAATCGAAAAAGAGTTAGGGATCACTCCCTATGTGATGAATTGGGCGATCGGTACGGGCGATCAGTTTAAAGGTGTGTATGATCGCGCCACGAAGACAGTGCATTTGTTTCAACGGAGTGCTCACGGACAACGCGAAGCAACTGTTGATATCTATCCCTATGATGATCCCCAAGCCATTAAATTTATTGGCAATAATCTCTATAACCAACTGCTCGAAGACTTGGAAGTTCTCGATTCCCTCGGTGCAGAATGGGATACACAGGATTTACATCGGGGTAAGCTCACGCCAATTTTCTTTGGTAGTGCCATGACCAACTTTGGTGTGGAACTATTCTTAAAATCTTTTCTGGAATTTGGCATCACTCCCACTGTTCACGATAGTTCAAGCGGTGAAGTCTCTCCCACTGATGAGGACTTCTCGGCGTTTGTATTTAAACTGCAAGCGAATATGGACCCACGCCATCGCGATCGCATTGCCTTTGTGCGAGTTTGCTCTGGCAAGTTTGAAAAAGATATGAGTGTGACCCATTTACGCAGTGGCAAGAGCATTCGGCTGTCCCATGCCCAAAAATTATTTGGACAGGATCGTGAAGCGATCGATGTCGCTTATGCAGGTGATGTCATCGGTTTAAATAATCCGGGAATGTTTGCGATCGGGGACACGATTTATCTCGGTAAAAAGCGTCAATATGCGGGGATTCCTTGCTTCTCGCCAGAACTATTCTGTACGCTCCGTAATCCTAACCCCTCTAAGTTCAAGCAATTCCGTAAAGGGATTTCGGAACTACAGGAGGAAGGCGCAATCCAAATCATGTATTCCGTTGATGAATCGAAGCGCGATCCGATTCTCGCTGCCGTCGGGCAATTACAATTTGAAGTTGCTCAGTACCGACTCCAAAGCGAATACAGCGTCGAAACTATTCTCGAATCGATGCCTTATTCCGTAGCAAGATGGGTTGAGGATGGCTGGGAAGCCCTCGAAGCTGTGGGTAGACTATTTAATACAATGGTAGTCAAAGATAGCTGGAATCGTCCTGTGTTGCTCTTTAAGAACCAATGGAACTTAAATCAAGTGGAAGCGGATCATCCTAAGTTGAGATTAAAAGCGATCGCCCCCATTGCCGAGCTAACTACTGCTGATACGAAGTAAGTACCTATCCATTTAGACGAAATCGTAGTGGATAGACACAGCCAAGGTAATGCAATAGCAAATTTCTGATAACTATGTTTAACTTTTTCTAAAAGAACTTCTAATACACTATTTTAGGTGTGTCTATCCACTACAAGATCTACAAAATGGTTGCTCTGAGAGGAATTAAATATAGGTAGATAAAGTCTTGATATGAGCAATTGCTGCTGAAACTGTTACTGGTAATTTATACCCACCTCCATGCGAAGAGAGAACTGGACATTCACATTTCTTCGCATAACTTAAAACGATTTCAGTTAGCTTGCAAAAGTCGTCATTTGTCCAGCCCGTTGTCCTTGCTCCACAATCATTCTTATGAGAATCATAGCCAGAAAAAATAGCGATTAGATTAGGTTTCCATGGAACCTTTTCTAAAGCTTGTTGAAAAGCATCAATACTTTCATGCCCATAATAAAAATTTCCAGTTATCCCCTCATCTTGAAGAACTTCAACTGGAAAAGATTCAGTGATAATCGGAATGTTACAATGTCCAACTGCTTCCGCAGCATCTGTTGTCCCAACTTTCAAGTTTGAGGCTTTAGCCATGTAGAGATCAACTGCACTATGAATACTGATGCAATAGACAGTAGAATCATTGCTAAAAATCTCTTGGGTTCCATCACCATGATGAATATCCCAATCAATAATCAGCACCTTTTCAAATCCATGATTTTGAGCATATCGAGTAGCAGCAGCAAGGGGATTAAGAAGACAGTAGCCATGTCCCCAGTTACTGTGGGCATGATGTCCAACCATACTGAAACAATAAGCTCGGTCTAGATTTCCCTGTTTCATGTTGTCAACTGCCGTTAGCATTCCTCCTAATCCATAGAGATAACCAGACAAACAATATTCTAGCCCTGAACACTCAAAATTCAATTGTGGTAGAGATAGACTAATTTCATCCAA
Organism: Pseudanabaena sp. Chao 1811; assembly: GCF_027942295.1. Lineage (NCBI taxonomy): Bacteria > Bacillati > Cyanobacteriota > Cyanophyceae > Pseudanabaenales > Pseudanabaenaceae > Pseudanabaena > Pseudanabaena sp. Chao 1811. The sequence continues at coordinate 670,895 of NZ_CP101416.1, read as the reverse complement.
TGGTTTTCCAAGAGCTTTTAAAGTGATTTTCCGTATATATTCATAGGTATGTACTCGGAGGTAATCATCAACTTTAGCTTTTCTTAAAGGTAGTACTGGATAATCTTGAAGTGAGTTTGCAAGATTATGTCGAACTTTGTTGTAATACGGGAAAGAATATTTGCCAAAAGAAATTTCCTGAATAGGTTTAGAAGACAAAAATGTTTGAGGATGTAAGTAGGTAGCAAACCGAATCATCATTGTCTCCCGTACTTGTTTTATTAGAGTTATTGGGACAGTTAATCATCCCCGTAGTGGATAGACATGGCTAAAATCATGCATAGTAAATTTCTGGTAACTATGTTTAGCTTGTTTTAAAAGAACTTCTAATACACTATTTTAGCTGTATCTATCTACTACGGGTTTATAATTTACTTATTAAGTATTACTGAAAACTATGACTGAGTTATTGGATGCTAAACAACAAAGAGAAGAAGCTCTATTATCGGCATTTCTAGAAATGGTGCGATCGCCTGATGGTGATTTTGGTGTAATTGATCGCCTTGCGATAGCGAGTGCAGATTCAGAAAGCTTACAGTTAATGATTCAGTCTTTATCTAGCCATTCTCAAGGGAAACTTGCTTTTGAGACCTATCCACGTGTTGGTGAAGTAGATTTAGAACAGCTTGCTATTTTGCCAAAGCATACTCTTGGTTATGCCTATGCTCAGCATATGTTCAAAAACAACCTCAAGCCATTGCAAATCAAGCCTAGTAACAATGACTATGAGTTTTTAGGCGCACATATTACCGAAACCCATGATATTTGGCATGTGATTACGGGATTTGAGACCACTATTATTGGCGAGATTCAGTTAGAAGCTTTCTATGTATCCCAAATGCGTTTCAGCCGATTCTGGTTAGCTTTAATTACCAAAAATCTCTTAAAAACTGTGGTCTATGATATTGAACGTTCTACAGAGTATATGGATGCAGTTTCTCAAGGATGGCTTTTAGCAAAACATGCTCAACCTCTATTTGGGATAGATTGGAAACTTCTGTGGGAAAAGCCTCTAACTGAGCTTCGCGATTCATTGAATATCAGAATTTTATGAAATAATCATTTTATGGAAGGCAAAATACTATTGTGATCATGGCGATCGCTATATCTCTTTAGAAATAATTCTTTAGTATCATTTTCTAACCTCTATAAACGAAGCACATTGCAAATGTATTTAACAATACTTTACATGATTGTAAAATAGTTGTAATGTTAGCGCCATGTTAAAAGTTGGTATAAATTTCCTTTTCGCTACTGTACAGATCATGATTACTAATGGAGGTAATGTCATGACAGAACTAGGTATGCAATTGCAAGACTGATGAAGGCTTCATCGTGCTTTTACGAAGCACTTTGTTGTCACAATGACTAAACAAACCTTTTAGAAGTCAACATATATAAAAGTTTGGTCATCTGCTGGCAACAAAACTCGCAACGGGATTACTTTTTGTCTCACAAAATTTACGTTGTATGGTTTCGTGCTAACGGCATAGGTTAGAGAATCCATATCAACCCCAAACAGTAAAAAATAGTGAGACCTCAACATTGGAGGTTTTATGAATGTACGAGGAAAAACAGCTCTGATTACAGGAGCTTCGAGGGGTATTGGTCGAGCGATCGCCTTAGAATTAGCTCAACAGGGTGCAAAGTGCTTGATTCTGGTTGCCCGCGATCAAGACCGTTTAAATTCACTAGCTTCCGAAATAGAAGATCTAGGGATAGAAGCTGTAAGTCTACCTTTAGACCTATCGCAAACGATTGAAGTGAACATTGCGATCGCTCAAGTATGGAGAGATGTTGGTCCTATTGATATTTTGATTAACTGTGCGGGTGTCGCGCATCAATCCTCATTTTTGCGATCGCGTTTTCAAGATGTGCAATCGGAAATTGAAATCAATCTACTTGGTATGTATGCCATCACCAGAATGGTAGCGCGACGAATGGCAGTGCAGCGTCGAGGTAGCATCGTCAATGTGTCTAGCCTGATGGGTAAAGTTGCTGCACCAACGATGGCAACCTATTCGGCGACTAAGTTTGCGATCGTTGGCTTTACTCAAGCCCTGCGTGGAGAGTTAGCTGCTTACAACATTAAGGTGTCTGCCTTACTTCCCTCTCTTACCGATACCGACATGGCACAGGATTTGGAGTGGTTTCGCTGGGTTTCCCTGATGACTCCTAAGCAAGTTGCTAAGGCGCTCATCTCTGGGGTAGAGCGCGAAGCACCCGAAATTCTGGTCGGTTGGCAGAGTCATCTCGCAGTCTGGTGTCATCGGCTCTTTCCATTCCTAATGGAAAAGATCTTGCTCATGGCTGCTCCTAAAGTTAGTTAAAAAAGAGAGAACTGCTTCGCAGTTCTCTCTTTTTGATTAGAGTAAAAAATCAGGCGATCGCGTAATTGCATACATCTTGACATCCCAAGGACGATTTTTTGTGAATACATAATTATGCAGAATTCCTTCAAACTGCATTCCAGATTTTTCTAAAACTCTGGCTGAGCCAATATTATCAACAGCGCAATATGCCTGAATTCTGAGTAAGTGCATCACATGAAAACCGAAAGCGATCGCCGCTTGTGCTGCTTCCGTCATTAGTCCCTGTCCCCAATATTCCCTTGCAATTACATATCCCAATTCCGCACGATGATGGATGGATGTACTGTGTAAGCTACAAGTTCCAATTAATTTGCCACTTTCTTTCTCAACGATTCCCCACTTCATCCCTTTCCCAGAACGATAGATTGCAAAGGCAACGTTGTTTAAATATTCGTAGGTATCCTTTATCGACTGATGTGCATCCCATAATGTGTAAGTTGTGACTTGAGGATCGCTAGCATAGGCAAAGATATCCTCGGCATCTTCAATAGTTATTTTACGAAGAATCAGTCTTGGTGTTTGTAAAGTTAGAAATTGTTCTGGCAGATATCGCATGGTGATAGCTCTATAAATTTTCTACACAATGCTTTACATTTCACCTAGCATCACAGACTAAATGTAAAGTATTTATTTAGTGATAAACGCTTATAACAAATCCTAAGTCCAATCCCTGAAATATTTAGTAATTACAAAGAAACGATTATGACTATCGCTCCTGTTGCTCCTAGTAAGGTTTTACCAAAAGTTCCTGTTGATTCTAAGACTCGCGTGAAACAATTCATGCAGAACTTACAAGACAGCATTTGCCAAGGTTTAGAGGAATTAGACGGCAAAGCTAAATTTAAACAAGATCAGTGGGAACGACCTGAAGGCGGCGGCGGCAGATCTCGTGTAATTACCGATGGTGACTATTTTGATAAGGGTGGCGTAAATTTCTCTGAGGTCTTTGGCTCCCAATTACCCCCAACCATTTTGCGCCATCATCCAGAAGTTGCAGGCGAAACATTTTATGCAACGGGTACTTCGATGGTGCTGCATCCTAAAAATCCTTACGCACCAACAGTTCACCTAAACTATCGTTATTTTGAAGCAGGTCCAATCTGGTGGTTTGGTGGCGGACTCGACCTCACCCCTTACTATGGCTTTGGCGAAGATGCTAAGCATTTGCACACTACACTCAAAGCTGCTTGCGATCGCCACAATCCTAATTACTATCCTGTTTTCAAGCAATGGTGTGATGATTACTTTTTCCTCAAGCACCGTGGTGAAACTCGTGGAGTCGGTGGTATTTTCTTTGACTACCAAAATGGCGAGGAAGGACTTTATAAAAACAGTAATGACTCGACAACTGCTCAGGTCATGAGTGACGAGATCGGCGATGTACCTCGTACTTGGGAAGAAATTTTCGCCTTTGTTCAAGATTGCGGTAATGCGTTCTTGCCTGCCTATACCCCGATCGCAAATCGTCGTCGCAATACTGAATTTGGCGATCGCGAAAAGCAATGGCAACTCTACCGTCGTGGACGCTATGTCGAATTTAACCTCGTCTATGATCGCGGCACAATTTTCGGTCTGCAAACTAACGGACGTACTGAGTCAATTTTGATGTCACTTCCTCCTCTGGTACGTTGGGATTATGACTATCATCCTGAACCCAATACCCCTGAAGCTGAATTGCACACAACCTTCCTAAAACCCCAAGACTGGATTAACTGGCAAGCCTAATAAAAAAGCATCTCGTAAGAGGTGCTTTTTTATAGCAATGTAAGAAAACAAATCAAAACCCAAATATAGTGAAGGCGGCACGAAGTGCCGCCTTCACTATATTTGGGTTTTATGTCCTAAGCAAAACTTACATTGCTATATTAGAAAAATATAATGTCCAAAAGATTTCAATGTTCAGGCTTATGACAGAAATCAGCAATTCCATCACTGAAAATTTTGCAATTAATGTATATCCACAAAATAATGGGTGGTATATCTGCGAACTGTCAGACCTCTCCACTAATACTATTCGCTGCTATGGTCAGACAAGAGAACATGCGATCGCTAATGCGCTGGAAAAGCTAGCAGCAAGCTATCGACAGGTTGCTGAGGATCAACAACAAAACATCGATTGGGAAGAAACAAAAAAATCAGAAACAGGAGAAGTCATTGATAGTTTTTACCATGTAATTCTTCACTACGAAGACATTATTGAAGTAGAGTCAAAGTTTGAAGCATTGCATAACACAATTATAGGAAACACTGTAGTTGAAAATGCCATAATCACAGTGCTTGAAATTGATCAAGATCTTCCAATTGAGCCATTAACAAAAGTATGAGATTAGTAGTGCTAAATAGGTAAGTATAGGCGGCGTGAAGCGCCGCCTATACTTATTAAAATATAAGATTAGTCGATCTAAAGCTCTAAGTCTCATTTTTAGAGTGATAATTTTAGATGGCAAGATAAAATGATCCAATGTTAGAAATCAACAACCTTAGTGTTAACTATGGCGGAATTCAGGCTTTGCAAGATGTGAGCTTGACTGTCAATGAGGGTGAAGTTGTCACTTTAATCGGGGCAAATGGTGCGGGCAAAACGACAACTTTACGCACTATTTCGCGCTTGGTATCACCGCGATCGGGACAGATCCTCTACAACGGCAAAAATATTACGAGCTTAAGACCTGATCAAGTGGTGCAAGCTGGCATTGCCCATAGTCCCGAAGGTCGCCGAGTATTAGCTCGACAAACGGTATTAGATAATTTGGAACTCGGTGCTTTTTTGCGGAGCGATCGCTGGGGGATTAAAGCCGATATCGAAAAGCAATTTCAGATATTTCCACGCCTCGGTGAGCGCCGCGATCAACTCGCTGGAACCCTAAGTGGTGGCGAACAACAAATGTTAGCGATCGCCCGTGCGGTGATGAGTCGCCCGAAGTTATTACTGCTAGATGAACCGAGCTTAGGCTTAGCGCCGCAAATTGTACGAGAAATTTTTAAAACGATTGTGGAACTGAATAAGTCTGGTGTAACGATTTTATTGGTAGAACAAAATGCTAACTTAGCCTTACAAAATGCGAATCGTGGCTATGTGATGGAGTCAGGAATAATTACAATTGAGGGGCAAGCATCAGACTTATTGATTGATGAAAGAGTGCGTCAGGCTTATTTGGGTTAATTGCTGATGTCTGAGACCCAGCAAAACAAGCAACTCTCTTATTTATTGGCTACCATGGAAAAAGTGAAAAGTTGTGTTTTAACTTACACTTTATACATAGATATCTAGCGCGTCGCATTGTTTCGTATGATTGAGACCCTCAATAAGTTGCCTCGTTGGTTTTCACTGGGCTTAACCTTCCCGTTAATTTTCCTGAACGGGTGGCTATTGCTATTGCTTGGTAGAGAATTGCAACCATTAGTTAGTATTCTCATTACGGCAACAGTGATTTCGTTTTTGCTAGATTATCCCATTCGCTTTCTAATTAAATTGAGAGTAAAGCGAGGTATCGCCGCAGGATTAGTGATCCTCATATTTTTCATGCTGCTTGGCACTCTAGCCATTTTTCTTGTACCGCTAATTTTGGCACAGGCAAATGAATTACTTGTGCGTCTGCCTGATTGGATTAAGTCAGGTCAGCAGCAGTTGCAAACCCTTGAGACTTGGGCGATCGCGCAGCAATTACCAATCGATATCAGCAGTACTTTTAATCAATTAATTGAAAAACTAACTGGTGTATTGAGATCTTTAACGAGTCAGCTTTTTGGACTTGTCTTTGGTGCGATCGGTAGTATCGTCAACATCTTTCTAACTTTAGTCTTTTCCATTTTTCTAGTTCTGCGTGGGCAAGATCTGTGGAATGGATTGCTAAGCTGGCTGCCTCAAAAATGGAATGATCAGGTACGTAATTTACTCCCTCGCAATTTTGAGCGCTTTATTGTCGGACAGGTTACTTTAGCTACGATTCTTGGTATATGTCAAACCACTGCCCTGCTCATTTTAGGTGTCCCCTTAGCCCAACTGTTTGGATTTGGAATTGGGATTGCGAGTTTAATTCCCCTTGGTGGCTCAACATCAATTATCACGATTAGCCTCTTGCTTGCCCTACAAAACTTTTGGTTGGGAGTAAAGGTTTTGCTGGTAGCTGTAGCTGTTATTCAGGTCGTGGAAAATGTATTAGGTCCCCGTATTGTTGGGGAGTTAACGGGGCTAAATCCAGTCTGGATGTTAATTTCTCTCGATATTGGGTTTAAGTTGAATGGTGTTTTAGGCTTGCTGGTAGCAGTACCGATCGCTGGTTTTATCAAAGGAACCTTTGATACGATCCGTGGTGTCAAGATTCCACCGACGAAAGAAGAAATAAAGGCGATCGCTGAGGAACATACAGAAGTTGTAATTAAGTAACAAAGAGATTCAAGGGAAAGCCCTATTTGATGGATAGAGCTTTCCCTTGAATAACTCAAAAAATTTATATAAACTCCTTTAATATGGTTATTTGTCATTGAAATAAAGTTAATATTATTTTTTAGAGGGGAATATCTATTATTTAGCTCACGATATTCTAAAAAATATGTTTGATTTATTTCTAAGTACAGCAATCTCTAATACTCAAGTACAAATTGTTGGTCAGGCTCAAGCTGCAACAGTTTATCTCCCTATTTCAACTAAACAATCCCCCAGACAGAATTGTGTTACCTATACAGCCACAAATACCACTGGACGAGCAGTGAGCAATGTATCTGTCAATCGTCGTGATAGCGAAGGGAAGATCAGTAAATCCTTCTTGACTTCATCTTTAGCTGCTGGGAAAACTGAAACTTTTGATCTTTGTGATAACTCATTTGTAAATGTTGAAGCTAAGCAATAAAAAGCTATAAGCATTGGAGATACTTTAAAACGGGATTTGAGAGAGGGTTTGCTACGCCAACGCTCTCTCAAATCCCAGAAGCAAAAGACTTACTAGGCAGGTCTTTTGCTTCTGGGGTTTTAAAATTTGCAAGCTTGATCGAACTGACGTTACTTTAAGTTTTTGTAACTTATAACCCAATCAATAGATACTCTGTTAATCTAAATAAAATAAACATGAGCAGCGCAAATGCTACTCATGTTTCTCTTTTTATAGACCAACTGACAACTTGTGCATATGAAGCGTTTTCGGGATGAATGGATTGACGAATGGTGTCAAGAAAATGGTTGGACTGACCTATTTGTAGAGCGCTGCTGTAATTATTGGGCATTTCCGCCCAGCTCTGTCATGCCCTTACCAATCCCTAACGATACCCTTCGAGAGATCAAAGCTGCTAAGGGGATGAGTGATGATGAAAAGTTTTGGACATTAGCTGCGATCACGATTTCCTGCATTGCATCAATATTTAGTTTTATCTTTAAAAATCCCCTACCCATTACCTGTGCATTTGGCTGTGTCGCCTTTATTGTCGGACAACTAGAAATCGAAGAATTTTAATCAAAAAAGGGCTGCGTTGCAGCCCTTTTTTGATTTATATAAAGAAAGGCTCGCTTAGCGAGCCTTTCTTTATAGAGTTAATATTTTTGCTACGAGTGCCAGACTTTCCTCGAAAAGAACCTCTCGCCCCCAGCGTTGTAACTGTTGACCGAGTAGGGTATCAGCACTTTGATCAGATAAAGGTGACACCTGATGCACACGATAGTTCTGTGCGCCGCCACCAGCTTCCATCCGCATACAGCCCGTTGACTCAGAGCAGAACACATTACAAGCATCAGTATTTTGATTAGAAGCAGTTAAGCGCAACCCAATCAAATCACCTACTACTTCGCCAGGATCACCAACGGGGATCGCGGCGAGTTCAGCTTTGATTCGGAGATCGTGTCGCCCCTCAAAAATAATATGCTGAATGTCATAATCGCCACCCTCACTGGTACGTTCGATCGGTTCCCATTCCAAACGGCTAGCGATCCAGCCTAAAAACATCAGGGCTTGGGTACTATTACCGCGTTCATAGTCAATGGTAATTCCATCGATTTCCCAAACGGCAGCACGGCGATCGGGTTGGTCAAAGGCTTGAGCCGTGAGTTCTTGCCAAGGAGCTAGCCTTTGCCAGTTGAGATCGGCAATTTGGGTGCTAGCTTGGATCATTGCTTTGACCTTTAGCAAGTCTGCTTCAGAATTACTAAAAGTTGCCGAGTCCATAATTAAGCGATCGCTTAAATTAACCAACTTCTCAAACATTCTTGTATTGGGAGCAGGGCTATCCTTCCACCAGAGAAATACAGGCAAATCGGGGATCAGCAATTCTGGAAGAATACTATGCACCCGCTCAAAGGAAGTCTTTGCCCCAGAGAGTGTGATATATTCTCCACAAATTAAGGAGCTACGACTTTTTTGAATTGGACAATAAGCTGCTACCTGTGCGGAAATTCCTTGATCCTCCCCCTCAACTGTGACGAGATCAATGACTCGACAGGGGCTTTGAGAAGCGATCGATTCTACCGAAGCAATCCGTGATGCTGCGCCAATGGTTTCTGGTTCATATACTAATAGGTTAAAGGTGGTGGCACGAGCCGCAGAGTTCTCACCATAGGACTGCCAGATTTTGCTTAGCTCTGCTTCGACTTGGGATACCGAGACATCTTTGGGAGCTTGCAAAGATACGACGGGAGTTGCTTGAGTATTCATAGGAAAAAGTTAAATCTAAATCAACACCGTTTACCTTGAGTTTTAGAGATTTGGAATATACCCAAATCTCTAAAACATTATTTGTTCTTAAATAAGTTGGCTCAGCCAACTTATTTAAGGGTTTATAGTCGTCGCCACTGTCGTCCATCACGCTCGATTAGCTGTTCTGCTTCCGTTGGTCCCCAAGTGCCTGCCTCATACTGAGGAACGACGCTGGGATCATTAGGCTGCTCCCAAGCAGTAAGAGCAGGTGTTACTACTTTCCAAGCAGCTTCTACTTCGTCACCGCGTGTAAATAGAGTTTGATCGCCTAACATACAGTCTAATAGCAAGCGATCATAAGCATCGGAGCCTTCGATACCAAAGGTTTTGCCATAGCCGAAATCCATTTCTACGGAACGCGATCGCAGATCAGCCCCCGGCATCTTAGCCTCAAATTTTAAGGCGATCCCCTCATTAGGTTGAATCCTTAGTGTTAGCACGTTGGGAGAAACCTGCTTAGCGGCTGACTGAAATAGTAAATAGGGGACATCACGGAATTGAATCGCAATTTCACTGACCTTTTTCGGCATCCGTTTCCCAGTTCGCAAATAGAAAGGCACACCTTGCCAACGCCAATTATTGACTTCAAATTTCATCGCAACATAGGTAGGCACAAGGGATTCAGGATTAACATTTGGTTCATGGCGATAACCCTGTACCTGCTTACCTTTCATCCAACCTTCACTATATTGAGCGCGTACACACGATCGCTCTAGTTTGCGAGTATCGGCAAGACGAGTTGCTTGAATCACCTTTACCTTTTCATTTCGCAATGAATCGGCATCCATTGAGTTAGGTGGCTCCATCGCAGTTAAGCAGAAAAGCTGCATCAAATGGTTTTGCAGCATATCTCTGAGCGCCCCAGAGTTTTCGTAATAGCCCGCCCGATCTTCCACACCAACAGTCTCAGCAACTGTAATTTGCACATGATCGATAAATTGTCGATTCCACAATGGCTCAAAAATGGCATTGGCAAAGCGCAAAACCAAAAGATTTTGAACCGTTTCTTTGCCTAGATAATGGTCAATTCGATAGATCTGTTTTTCATCACAAGCTTTCTGCACTACGCGGTTGAGATCTTGACAGGACGATAAATCTCTACCAAAAGGTTTCTCAATGACCACGCGAGTTTTCTGGGCATTTTTAATCATTCCCGCTTGCCCTAGCTTCTCGATCGCATCGGTGAAGTAATTAGGCGAAACTGCTAAATAAAAGACTCGATTACCGCGAGTACCTCTTTCTTTATCAATCTCTCCTAACAATTCATCGAGCTTACGATAATCATCAAGATTGCTCATATCCAGCGATTGATAGTACAAGCCTTCAGCAAAATCTTGCCAAATGGCTTCTGCCCCAACGCCTACTGAGAACTTATCTATACCCTCGCGCATTTGCTCACGAAAATAATCATGACTCCAAGGTCGTCGGGCCACGCCAACGATGGTCAGTTCAGGTGGCAGCCGACGCTGCTGTTTGAGATGGTAGATTGCTGGAACAAGCTTTCGGATGGTTAAATCGCCTGATGCACCGAAGATCACAAGGATCAATGGTTCAGGGGTTCTTTCTTGCTGTAAACCAACCCGTAAGGGATTTTCGAGTATTTGTACCACAGGCTCGGTTGTTGAACGCTAGCTAGATTCTAGCCAATACATCTAGTGTTCGAGAGATATCGTATGTTTTCCTTTAGGATCGCTGCTAAACAAGCCCCGCAATGCAGGGCTTGTTGGTTCTTAACGCGAGTTCGGGATAATTTGAAATGGGCTTTGATAGAGGGTTTGCGTAGCAAACCCTCTATCAAAGCCCAAAAGTAAAAGCCTTGCTACGCAAGGCTTTTACTTTTGGGCTGTTAAAATTTGCTAGCTTAACCCGAATTGACGTTTCTTAAGATTGGCGAATTTGGAAATGTTGTTTAGGAGTGGGGAAGCCTGACTCACTAAAGCTTTCGCGGATGACACGATTGGTGTCAAAGTAAACTTGCCAATAGTGGGTGTTGTTGCAGAATGGACGTACTGCTAATTCGGGACCCATTGGAGTGAAGTCAAGGATCTCAATTACAGGAACAGGATTACTAATTACGTTAGGAATATTGGCAATTCGTTCTTGGAGAACACGTATTGCTTCACTAGGATTAACTGAGTGATCTAGCTGTACTTTAATATCGACACGGCGGTAGTCATTAGCAGAGAAGTTTTGAATATTTTCAGAGAACAGTTTGTTGTTACCGATGATCGTGCGGACATTATCAGGGGTGTTGATGGTAGTAACAAATAGACCAATCTCGACAACAGTGCCTGTGATGCCTGCGGCGGAAATGAAATCACCAACTTGGAAGGGGCGAAGGATAATCAGGAATGCACCTGCGGCAAAATTAGCGAGCAATCCACTCCATGCGGCTCCGATCGCTACACCAGCCGCCGCTAACAGTGCGGCAAAGGACGTTGTTTCAACACCAAAGTAACCAAGAATGGCAACTACTAAAATGATATTTAATAGCACCGCAAGGCTAGAAATCAGGTAGCTGATCAGTGTGGGATCAATGCGCTGATTTCTGAGGGCGCGTGAGGTGATGTTGATCGAAATATCGATGAGTTTGCGTCCAATAAACCAGAGGATGATCGCTGCAATTACCTTAAATGCTGCACCAGCCAGCAGGTTTAAATTTGTGGAGAGAATATTTTGAAGTGTCGTTGGATCCATTACTGTAAAGAAATACTCCTATTGGTTGAGAGATTTAGTGGTGCTAATAGTGGCGAGGTTTTAGGGTTAGGCTGAGCAGTACAAAATGATGCTCAGCCTAACCCTAAAATCAAATTCAAAATGCCAATTTAGCTTAATAAAACTAATAAGAAATATAGATGGCAATATTCACTGACATCAACATCTATAGATTTTGAACGATGCTGGGAAAAATGCTACAGAGTTTATGAGTTTATTAATATTTATAAGTAGCTAGGCGCAACTAAAAAATGCGAGTTCGGGATAATTTGAAACGGGCTTTGAGAGAGGGTTTGCTACGCAAACCCTCTCTCAAAGCCCAAAAGTAAAAGCCTTGCTACGCAAGGCTTTTACTTTTGGGCTTTGAAAATTTGCCAGCTTAACTCGAACTGTCGTTAAAAACTACGGCACACGCTTGTGCGTGTGCCGTAGTTTTTAGCCATAAAATAAGCCCCAGAGAGATCTTAGGAACGCGCAGTAAAATAAGCTTGTAGAGTAGCGAAGCCGCTCTATAAACATCTGAGTAAGGGTACATCTATGAGTCGTTATCCTAAACGCGATCGCCAAATTGAAACTCCAGAGCAAATATCACGAGATTCTACTAAGGAAAGAATCGAGATGTTTTTTTGCTTGATGCCTGTATTTGGGCTGATCCCATCGGCGATCGCTTTGGTGCGGCAGAGGAGTAGTCGTAAGGTACGCGATGTCAGCCAAGTAGCGATCGCTTTGATGGTGACTTGGGCGATCTCCTATAGTGCGATGGGTGGTGTACCCAGTGATGGGCAGTCAATTCAAGTGACGACAGAATTACTCAAAGCAACCTTAAGCTCAGGATATTTTGCGGCTTGTATGTATTTGATGTATCGGTTATATCGACATCAGGCGATCGCCTTACCTTGGAATAAGAGTAATGAAGTGCGATCAGCAAAACGTGATCAAAAGCATGATAATTAAAAACTGTTTTCAGCGTCTTTAAAACAATCTACAAAGTTGGCAAAGTCAACTTTGTAGATTGCCGATCAAATCAAATTTAGGAGAAATAGGTTATGGCTTTGCAAAATGGGCAACGGGCTGCTGGTGGTTTTATTAAAGACTTTCAAGCATTCATTTTGAAAGGTAATGTGATTGATTTAGCAGTTGCGGTGATTATTGGTGGTGCTTTTGGAAAAATTGTTACCTCTTTGATCGAGGACATCATCACCCCTCTGCTTTTAAATCCTGCCCTCAAAGCTGCTAATGTTGAAGATTTAGCCAAGTTGCAAATCAATGGCATCAAATATGGTGTATTTCTTGCTGCTGTGATCAACTTTCTCGTCATTGCCTTTGTGATCTTTTTAATCATTCGTACCTTTGAAGCCGCGAAGCGCAAAAAACAACGAGAGGAAGCTGTCGCACCTGAAGTCAAGCCTGATCCCCAAGAACGTTTGACTTTAGCGGTTGAACGCTTAGCGGAAGTGATGGAATCCAAATAGAATGTTAGGTGGTTGCTCAGCAATCACCTACATTCTATTTGGAAATATTTTTCTAGACCGATCGCCCATTATGCCATTTAGACAATTCACGTATAAATTTCGCCATGCGGCTCTTGGATTTCTGATTACTTTAGGAATTGCGATTGGTATTAATGCTTGCGTGAGTCCGAATAACGACAAAAAGCCTGAAGAAACTAAGTCCCCCGTACCGATGTTTTTGTTCATTCAGGCTTCTCCTGATGGCAAGACAATTGAGGGAATTGTGCCGTCGGATCTCGTAGAGCAGCTAGGTAGTTTGGATCGGGTAATTCAATCGATCCCCGTCGGTAGCAAGTTTTCTTTGGTACAGTTCGGTAAGCCTCTAGGAATGTTTCAAGTTAGTGCGGTGCGTGGTTCCGATGCCTTTGGCGCGATCGCCAGTTTTAAAGTGCAGGAGCCGAATCCTAATGACAAAAATCAACCAGCCAAGGGCTTTGATCCCACTGTCTTAAAACAATCGAATTTAACAATTGTGGCAAGCGATCGCCTCGTTACGAAAGAAGATCGCACTTATTTCTTTAACTGCCCCAGCAAAATTCAACCCCTTGTATTAGATAAGTCTCGCAATTTATTTTTAAAACTGGGGGCAAATCAAGCGGCAACTTCGCAGGTGGCGATCGCTTCCCTCGTATGTGTGGATATTGACGGCGATAATCAACCTGAAATCATTGCAGGTTTGCGCCTCGATAACTCACAACGTCCAACAGGCTTTGATCCCCAAGTTTGGAAAGATTTTTTATCGCGCCCTGCCCTTGAGCGCCAAGAGTACAGCATGTTAGTGATGCTCCGAAAATCAGGCAATGATTGGAATGCGGAACCAATTTTGACCCATACGCGGGCGCTCTCCTATATTAATGACAGTGTGAGTAGTTATGCGCTCTATGGTATTCAGGAAATTAATGGTGATCGCTATCCTGAGCTTGTTGTCCAAGAAATTGGCTTAAATTCCCTTGATGTGCGCGTACTCACACCCAATATTGACCCACAGGGTAAATGGCAATGGCGCAGCTATTACCGAAATCAAAAATCACTAAATATTGTTCAATAAAAAAGTGTGGTGATGCTTTGCATCACCACACTTTTTTAGGATTTGATACCCATCGCGCTATACAGTAAAAAGAAAATCGTTTTGTTATGCCTTTAGAAAATTCCCTTGCGTATCCCACCCTCTTCAAACAGGTACGCATTCTTGATGCAGATGCTACTGATAAATTTGCAGATATATTCATAGATGGTGATCGCCAAATTCATCTGAACGTTGATGCTAACCAAATTCCTGAAAATACCAATGTTGATGAGCGATCGGGGCTAATTTTAGGAACTGGGGCGATCGATCTTTACAGTACCAGTGGTGAACCGGGGCATGAATCACGAGAAACCATTGCCGAATTAGTCCAAGCCGCCCAAAATGGTGGTTTTAGCACCGTAGGGATTTTGCCCAATACTCAACCTGCGATCGATGATATTGCAGCGCTAGAATTTTGGCGCAATGTGCAGCAGAAATATGGCGATCGCTTGCAACCTTGGGGGGCAATTACCAAAGGCTTAGAGGGAAAACAACTGACAGACATGGCGGAACTTGCCGAATCCGTCATTGGCTTTACCGATAGCAAACCGATCTCTAATCTCCTGTTAGTGCGCCGAGCGATGGAATATGTCAAACCCTTGGGCAAGCCAATCGCCCTATTTCCCCAAAATCCTGATCTGGCTGGCAGTGGGGTGATCCGTGAGGGCAAATGGTCTTTGCAATATGGCATGACGGGCTATCCCGCCGCCGCCGAAACTTCAGCCCTTGCGGCACTCATCGAATTAGTCCGCCTCACCAAAGCCCCGACTCACTTTATGCGAATTTCTACGGCGCAGAGTGTAGAACTAATCGCCCAAGCCAAAAACGATGGCTTGCCAGTAACCGCAAGTACAACTTGGCTCCATCTCTGTCATTGCGATCGCGATTTAGAAAGTTACGATCCCAATTTGCGCCTCATGCCTCCCCTTGGTAGCGAAGGCGATCGCCTTGCACTCATTGCAGGTATTCGTTCTGGAGTCATCGACGCGATCGTGATCGATCATACCCCCTGCGCCTATGAGGAAAAAGTCGTTCCCTTTGAGGTAGCTCCCGTTGGGGCGATCGGCTTAGAATTTGCGCTTCCTGTACTTTGGCAAAACCTAGTGACTACAGGATTATTAACTGCAAGCGAATTATGGAACGCGCTAAGTATTAATCCTGCCAAAATTCTCGGACTCGCTCAACCTCAGCTTGCCACTCTTTTCGATCCAAACTTGGAATGGCTAGTTGATGCAAAAGCGATCGCCTCACAATCAAAAAATAGTAGCTACATCGGGCGATCGCTAATCGGCAAGGTTCTATAGCTCTAGGGCGCAGAGCGCCCTAGAGCTATAATTTAGGTATTATTTACCTAAAAATGTGATGGTAAACCAAAATCCAGAACAAATCGCAAGAGATAAAATCGATGGGATGTTGATTGCGGCGGGATGGGGCGTGCAATCAAAGAGCAAGATTAATCTGGCGGCTAGTAGAGGTGTGGCGGTTCGGGAATATCAGACCGATGCGGGGATTGCGGACTATGTTTTGTTTGTCGATAAGAAACCTGTGGGCATTATCGAAGCCAAGCGAGAAGAGGAGGGGGAGAAACTGAGCGCCCATGAGGAGCAGTCGAAATATTACGCCGTAAGCAAGCTGAAATATCTCAAAAACGATCCTTTGCCCTTTGTTTATGAAAGCACAGGCGCGTTAACTAGGTTTACGGACTATCGCGATCCCAAGCCGAGAGCTAGAGCTGTGTTTCATTTCCATCGTCCTGAAACCTTAGCGGAATGGATGGCAGAATCGGAAACTTTACGGGCAAGGCTGAATAAAATTCCTGAATTAAAAGCAGAGGGGTTGCGACCTGCTCAGATTAAGGCGATCGCTAATTTGGAGGCATCATTTAAAGCCAATCGTCCCAAGGCGTTGATTCAAATGGCGACGGGGGCGGGAAAGACTTTTACGGCTTGTACTTTTGTGTATCGGTTGTTGAAGTTTGCCAGAGCCAAGCGGATTTTATTTTTAGTGGATACCAAGAATTTAGGAGAACAGGCGGAACAGGAGTTTCTCAAATATCAGCCGACGGATGATAATCGCAAATTTACGGAGCTTTATAATGTGCAGCGTCTGAGTTCTAGCTATATTGCTTCCGATAGTCAGGTGTGCATTTCCACAATTCAGCGACTCTATTCAATTTTGCAGGGTAAGGAATTAGATGAGTCGGCAGAGCAGGAAAACCCCAATGAGTCGGCTTGGAGTTGGCAGAAAAAAGAACCTTTGCCCGTGAGCTATTCCTTAAAAAATGCGATCGAGCAGTTCGATTTCATCATCATTGATGAGTGCCATCGCTCGATTTATAACATTTGGAAGCAGGTGTTGGAATATTATGATGCGTTTTTGATTGGGCTGACGGCTACGCCTGATAAGCGCACCTTTGGCTTTTTTAATCAGAATGTGGTCAGCGAGTATACCTATGAGGAGTCGATCGCGGATGGGGTGAATGTGCCGTACAACGTTTATACGATTGAGACGGAAATTACGAAAAATGGCGCAAAACTGAAAGCGAAGGAATATATCGACAAGCGCGAAAAGCTGTCTCGTAAAAAGCGCTGGGAACAGTTAGATGAGGATGTTGAATATAAGGCGAATAAGTTAGATCGCGATGTGGTGAATCCTAATCAAATTCGCGAAATTATTCGGGAGTTCAAACGGGCGTTAAAGGAGGAGATTTTTCGCGATCGCGTCATGCCTAATGGTGAGTATGAAGTACCGAAAACATTGATTTTTACGAAGACGGATAGCCATGCTGAGGACATTATTGCGATCGTGCGGGAGGAATTTGGCGAGGGGAATGAGTTTTGTAAAAAGGTGACTTATCAGAGTAAGGAAGATCCCAAATCGGTGCTAAATCGCTTCCGCAATGATTTCCATCCACGCATCGCTGTAACCGTGGACATGATCGCTACGGGAACCGATGTGAAGCCCTTGGAAGTGTTGCTATTTATGCGCGATGTCAAGAGTATCAATTACTTCGAGCAGATGAAGGGGCGCGGCACAAGAACGATCGCCTTTGATGATTTGCAAAGGGTGACTAGCACGGCGAATTTTACGAAAACCCATTTTGTGATTGTCGATGCTGTCGGCGCGATGAAGTCGAAGAAAACCGATAGTCGTCCGCTAGAGCGCAAGCCCAATGTTCCGCTTAAGGATTTATTGGGAGCCGTGACGATGGGAGCGCAGGATGAGGATTTATTCTTGACCTTGGCTAATCGGTTGATGCGATTAGATAAACAACTAACGGAACCTGAGCAGGTGAAATTTACGGAGCTTACAGGCGGTAAGAGTATTCATACTGTGGTCAAGGATCTGTTGACGGCTTACGATCCTGATGCGATCGCGGAAAGATCCGAGGCTTTGATCAACAATTTGCCTCTAGGCGATCGCACTCCTGCTTTAGAAGAGTCGGCGCTTAAACAAGCGCAGTCAGAGTTAGCGGATCTTGCCTCAGCAAATTTTAATGGTGAGTTGAATACTTACCTTGAGAATGTGCGGAAGGTGCATGAACAGATTATCGATACGATCAATCAGGACAAGATTTTGAAGTCAGAGTTTGATGCTTTTTCGGTCGATAAGGCTAGCGCGATGATTCAAGATTTTACTGATTATATTGCCGCAAATCGCGATGAAATCGTGGCTTTGAGCCTATTTTATGATCAGCCCTATCGCCGACGGGAGTTAACCTATCGGATGGTGCAGGAGCTATTAGAGAAGTTAAAGGCGGATCGTCCGATGTTAGCGCCGACCTATGTTTGGGATGCGTACAAGCAATTAGAAAATGTGCGGGTTGATAGTCCCAAAAATGAGTTGGTAGCTTTAGTTGCGCTGATTCGACGGGTGACGGGAATTGATAATGCGTTGACTCCCTATGACAAGATGATCGATCGCAATTTTCAGAATTGGGTATTTGGTAAGCAGGCGGGCGCGTTGAAGTTTACGGAGGAGCAGATGCGCTGGTTACGGATGATGAAGGAACATATCATTTCAAGTTTTCATATTGATGTGGATGATTTGGAATATACGCCTTTTGATGCGGAGGGAGGTGTCGGTAAGATGTATCAACTTTTTGGCGATCGCATGGGTGAGATTATCGAGGAGTTAAATGAGGCACTGGCGGCGTAAGCATCTATCAGACAGCTTGACGGATTGTGTCCCAATCGTTTTCTTTCATTGGGGTTGCTTCACCTGAAGCGATGCCTTCGAGGATTAGAGGTTCAAGGTATGTTTTGCGAGCTTGGTCTTGTTTGATCAGGGTTTGAATATAATCGTCGGTGTTGTTGTAATGTCCTGATGCGATTTGTTCTTGCAAATATTGGGTTAGTGCTTCGGGGAGGGTGACGGTTAGGGTTGTCATGACTCATTCAGCGTAGGGATTATTTTTGAGTATATGTTATTTGTCTGATGAGATGATTTTGACGATCGCAATTTGCTGCGGGTTGGGGGTTAGGTCATAAGCAAAGCATTCATTGCTATGGGTAATCTAGTTTGGTTGGTGTATCGTTTTATAATGTTTATATTTGCTGAAGAGGTTTGATATGTTGGCAAAAGAACAAGTTAGAGAGACTGCTAATGAGCTATTCCGTCTTCATTTAAAAAATTATCCTTTGTGGGATAATTCATCGCGAATTAACTTAGCACAAAAATTTTTAGAGAAAAGACGTAATCGGCTAGCGCAAATGACAGTATCAGAAATGCAAGAAGCTGAGGTTGCTTTTGATCGATTTAAGGTAAGCATCGATAGCGATCGCGCTGTGGATGCCAAACTTTATCTATGATTGTATTTCTCGATTCTGGTGTAATTGGCATATTGTCCAATCCCAATAAGAATACTCTGGTTATTGCGTGTGAGAATTGGCTGTATAGTTTGTTAGCAAAGAGTGTATATGTTGTCAGTTCAGATATTTGTGATTATGAGGTAAGACGAAATTTAGTGCTTGAAGCGATGCGTTTTGAGCGGCGATCGCATTCATTAATTGCACTAGATGAGTTGCATGAATTTGTTGAATTTATATCAGTTTCTCCGCAAGTGTTGGGCAAGGCTGCGGATATTTGGGCAAGGTCGCGTTTACAGGGGCAACCAATGTCAAATTTGACTGGTATTGATGTTGATGCAATTGTTTGCGCTCATTGGCAATTATTACGAGATGAGTTTCCTAGTCGTTATGTGGTAGTTGCGACGACTAATGTGCGTCATTTGTCGTTGTTTACTGAGGCTTTTGAGTGGCAAGATATCCAGCTATAGACAAATCTATTATTTTGAGAGTTTTGGGCGATAAATCAGGTTAATGATGATGAGAGAAGATTGGATTGAGGTTGAATTAGGGGATGTTTGCTTTACTACTTCAGGAGGAACGCCAAGCAGAAGTAAATCGGAATATTACAAGGGGACAATTCCTTGGGTTAAATCAGGGGAATTAAACTACAACATAATCTTTGATACTGAAGAACATATTTCTGATGAAGCAGTACAAAAATCAAGTGCAAAAATTTTCCCAGAAGGAACTTTATTAATTGCTCTTTATGGTGCAACTATTGGGAAACTTGCTGTTTTAGGTGTTCCTGCAACTACAAATCAGGCAATATGTGGCATTTATAAAAACAAATTATTTGAAACCAAATTTTTATTTAATTATCTATTTCACAAAAGACAAAAATTGATTGAGCAAGGTACTGGAGGTGCTCAGCCAAATATAAGTCAAACAATACTTAAAAAGCTTCCATTACCTCTTGCGCCAGTGCCTGAACAAAGGGCGATCGCTGCCAAAATTGAGCAACTATTTAGCGAACTAGACAACGGCATAGCCAACCTCAAAGCCGCCAAATCTAAACTAGAAATCTATCGCCAATCTGTTTTTAAAAAGATGTTGGACGGGATTGAACTTGTTTCTTTTGAGGAGATTATAAAATCATCGCAAAATGGAATCTCAAAGAGACAAGGGATAAGTGGTAAGGAAACTAAAGTATTGCGTTTAGCAGATATTTCAGATCTACAAATTAATTATGAGTCTCCTAGGTATATATTATTAGATGATACTGAAATTAAAAAATATAAAATCAGTAAAAATGACTTACTGGTAATTAGAGTTAATGGCAGTAAGGATTTAGTTGGCAGATTAATTTCTTTTACACAAAAAGATGAATTAGAGACTTGGACTTTTTGCGATCACTTCATAAGATTGAGTCTAGATCCTGACAAATTTAACTCAAAGTTCTACTTTTATTTTTTTCAAATGCCAGAGACAAGGAAATATATTCATGACAATATGGTTTCATCTGCTGGTCAAAATACAGTTAGCCAAGTAACTATCAAAAGTGTTAAGGTTCCCTACTTGGATAAGACTTCACAAAACAAAATTGTCCAAGAAATTGAAACCCGTCTATCTGTTTGCGACAAACTTAAAGAAAGCATTGATCAAAGCCTAGAAAAAGCCCAAGCATTACGACAAAGCATCCTCAAAAAAGCCTTTGAAGGCAAACTCCTCAGCCAAGACGAACTCCAAACCTGTCGCCAACAACCCGACTGGGAACCTGCTGCTAAACTATTGGAAAGAGTTAAAAACAAGAAAAGTAAATGAATAGCAACATTGAAATTTATCAAAGCCAAGACAACCAAATCGAGCTAAACGTCAAATTTGAGACCGACACAGTTTGGCTCACTCAAGCACAAATGGCAGAACTATTCCAACGCAATCGGGTAGCGATCACACAACACATCGGCAATATTTTCAAAGAAGGTGAACTAGACGAAATTTCAGTTAGTAAGGAATTCTTACATACTGCCACAGATGGCAAAAAATACAACACCAAATACTACAACCTCGATGTAATTATCTCAGTTGGCTATCGCGTCAAATCCAAACAAGGCACACAATTTCGCCAATGGGCGACCCAACGCCTCAAAGATTATCTAGTCCAAGGCTATGCCATCAACCAAAAACAACACTTACCCTATTTATCGCATCCAGTAAAACCTCTGAATCAGAAACAGTTAAATACTTGATTATCAGTATATTAAACGGATAAAAATGGCTAAAGAAATTCCTACTATCAGAGAATTATTTGATCAACTAGCTATTATTCAGCAATCAAATTCTATTGGAATTGAAGAAGTAAAACGTAGCGATCGCCATAATCCATTTTTTGAGCCAGTAAACTTAAATATGCAACTACAGCAACTCCAAGCAAACAGAGAAAATATCTTAGCGATCGCTGAACTATAATTTAAAACACCAAGCTCACCAAGTTAAACCAATGACAACAGTAGCAATTTTGCCTATTTCAAACATCAATGGCGAAAAATCCTACCGTGCGATCGCGGGAGACAAACAAAGCACAGGCAAAACTGCGGGACAAGCCTTAGATAGGCTAACCACACAACTAGAGGAAACTGACTTTAGCGGGATGCTAATTATTCAGAGCTTTCAGCCCGACTCATTTTTTAGTGCCAACCAGCAAAAACGACTATCCGAACTAATGAATCATTGGCGAATTGCTAGAGAGCAGGGTCAAGAATTACCAACCGAAAAACAAGCAGAACTTGATAGTTTAGTTGAAGCCGAGCTAAAAGCCGCCACTAAGCGCACAGAATTATTAGTGCAGCCTTTGAATTAATGAATCAATATTATTCAGAAGTATCTGCCAGAGCTAATCATCATTGCGAATATTGCCACGCACCAGAACTAGTTTTCAACTTTCCCTTTGAAGTAGAGCATATTATCCCCATCTCCAAACAAGGCACAGATAACGCAGACAATTTAGCCCTTGCTTGTAGATCCTGCAATTTGCGTAAAGGCTCAAGTACTAGCGTAATTTCTCCTAACTCAAATATTGAAGTTAGACTATTCAATCCGAGAAATGATCAGTGGCATCAACATTTTTTAGCCGATCCTGAATCAGGCATAGTCAATGGCATAACTGATATCGGCAAAGTCACTGTAGAAAAATTAATGATGAATAGCTCCAGCCAACTTTCAGCAAGAAAACTATGGATACGTTTGGGCTTATTTCCTTAAAACCTATCTAAATCTAAATTATCTAAAAAAGAAAAGCTACAAATGAGTAACGAATCAAGCCTAATCTCTAAAGTTTGGAACTTCGCCAACGTCCTACGTGACGACGGTGTGAGCTATGGCGACTACCTCGAACAAATTACATACCTGCTATTCCTCAAAATGGCAGACGAAATGTCCAAACCGCCCTACAGCAAAATCATCAAATTTCCGCACATCAAAGACGCAGAAGGCAACGAAATCGCTAACGGCGAAAAGTGCGACTGGGCAACCCTCACCAGCAACAAACGCGGCGCAGAACTCGAAAATTATTACAACCAAATGTTGCGATCGCTTGCCACCGAAAAAGGCACATTAGGGCAAATCTTCACCAAATCGCAAAACAAAATCCAAGACCCATCAAAACTGCTCAAAATCATCGACATGATCGCCAAAGAGCAATGGACAATGGTGGGAACCGATGTCAAAGGCAACATTTACGAAGGACTGCTAGAGAAAAACGCCGAAGACACCAAAAGCGGTGCAGGACAATACTTCACCCCCAGAGCCTTAATCAAAGCAATGGTTGCCTGCGTCAATCCGCAACCCAGCAAAACCATTCACGATCCCGCCTGTGGTACAGGAGGATTCTTTCTCGCCGCCTATGACCACATCATCAAACACCATCGCCTCGACAAAGATCAGAAAATCTTTCTCAAAAATCGCACCTTCTCAGGAAATGAAATCGTCGCCAGTACCCGCCGCCTCTGCTTGATGAATATGTTTTTGCATACAGTCCATTGAGGGATTAAGTAGTACAGTAACAACACTTAGTAAACCAATTTTTGAAGAAATCTTTTTCTAACAAGTAAGGGAAAACGTTGATTAAATGCTGAAGTAGTTTTTGAGAATGAGGTCTAAGCAATCTAATAAAATATTTGAGAACCGACCACATCATCTCAATTGGATTAAAATCAGGAGAATAGGTGGGTAAGTACAAAATCTTAGCACCTGTCGCTGTAATTGCTTTTGCGACCCCCTCAACTTTATGGCAGTTGAGGTTATCCATGATGATCCTATGCTCAGGACGTAATTTAGGTACTAGGTCATCTTGGACAAAGGTGAGAAAATCTGCTCCTTTCATAGAACCCTGAATCGTTTTCAGGCAAACAATCCCATCAACTGAAATAGCGCCAATTATTGTGTATTTCTGACCTTTGTAAAAGGGACGAAGACTGAATACTCTTTTGCCACATTCACTTCTTGCCACAGAGCGTTCCATCCCCTGCCATACTCCCGTTTCATCAATACAAATCAGATCTTCAGCTTTCACTTCATTCAATGCTTCCCAAAATTCACATCTTTGCTGTTGTACTGCCTCACTTTTTACCTTTTCATGGCGATAGGTCTTTTTTTTAGAGTGATGTTATGCCTCTGGAAAAATCGGCACATGCTGCCTGTGGTCACTGATACTCCTGTTTGTTCTGCTACTTCTTCACAGTACTGCCATAGTGTCCAATCTGGATGCTCTGAGACAATTTCGAGGATTTTCTCCTGATGCGCTTCGAGGGGACTTTTGATTGGACTACCTAATGGTTTGTGGTTTAGTTCTCCTGTCTCTCGGTATTGATTCAGTAGTTTTTGCACTGTTTTCGTCGCGACTTGAAATTGCTTCGCTACTTCCCGAATCGATGTATTTCCTGCTTCGTAGTTTGCTACGATCTTTTCTCTGAGATCTAGTGAGTAAGGTGCCATTTTTTACTCTCTTTTGGGTTTTGCTATCCTAGCTTATCTTGTACTACTCTTTCCCTCAATAGGCTGTAACATCGGCGAAATTGATGGCGATAGTTTTATCTCTACCAATGACGCACTCATTTCCGATGAAGGTATTCGCGTTGATTATGTCCTCGCCAATCCACCCTTCGGCAAAAAAAGCAGCATCACCATCACCAACCAAGAAGGCGAACAGGAACGCCAAGACCTTAGCTATAACCGCCAAGACTTTTGGGCAACCACTTCCAACAAACAACTCAACTTTTTGCAGCATATCCGCACCCTGCTCAAAGTCAACGGACAAGCCGCCGTCGTCCTTCCCGACAACATTCTCTTTGAAGGCGGCTCAGGCGAAACCGTCCGCAAAGAGCTAATGAAAACCACCGATTTACATACAATTTTGCGACTGCCCACAGGCATCTTTTATGCCCAAGGAGTCAAGGCAAACGTCCTCTTTTTTGACAACAAACCCGCCGCCAAAGAGCCTTGGACAAAGGAAGTCTGGATCTATGACTACCGCACCAATGTCCAACATACCCTCAAGAAAAATCCCCTCAAACTTGAAGATCTCCAGCCTTTTATCGATTGCTACAAATCAGGCGATCGCTACCACCGCATCGAAACATGGTCAGAAGCAACCCCCGAAGGACGCTGGCGCAAAT
The DNA here is from genome assembly GCF_027942295.1 of Pseudanabaena sp. Chao 1811. Lineage (NCBI taxonomy): Bacteria > Bacillati > Cyanobacteriota > Cyanophyceae > Pseudanabaenales > Pseudanabaenaceae > Pseudanabaena > Pseudanabaena sp. Chao 1811. The sequence continues at coordinate 646,053 of NZ_CP101416.1, read as the reverse complement.
TTAGCTATGACGAAATCATGGCGCGAGACAAAACCAACCTCGATATTTTCTGGCTCAAGGACAAAAGCCTCGCCGATCTCGATAATCTCCCCGATCCCGACATTCTGGCTAATGAAATCATCGAAAATATCGAAGCAGGCTTAGACAGCTTTCGGGAAATTATGGAAAACCTTAATGCGATCGCAATATAGCTCTTTTCAAGTAAGCGAAGTAAAGAGGGCTGTGTCCCCACCTTTGGTGAGGACACAGCCCTCTTTACTAGATTGATATACGCAATATAAAATCGCGATAAAAGAGATAGGTACGAAGTGCCTATCTCTTTTAATAGAAAGGTCTTAGCGCCTGTAAAATTACGGCTGAGGCACGTTTTGCATCTTCTGCATGATCAAGAGTTTGACTGACTTGAGTTAGCTGTTGCTCTAACGCATCAAAGGTTTCATAGGTTTGGAAAATAAGCTGCATCAAATCATCGAGATCATAGGTATAGAGTGCAGACCAGTCCCGTTCTTGTGGACTAAAACGATAATGAAGACTCGAAAATAATAGAATCTTGGCATGGAGTGGACTGATATTTCGCGAAATGTCCGCCCGTAAATCAAATAAATTCGTTAAATATTTAAGATTATGGCGATGGGGAATTGTTGACTGACTATCAGGATCAATGATGTCAGCTTCGTTGCGATATGTGATCGCCACAGCTTCATCGGGATGTAAAAAGCTATTCGGGAGTTTACCTTCATCTCGCAAGGTATAGAGAAACCCGATGCTATCGATAATATTATCGGCAGCAAGCAGATAATCTGATTGCTTGCTAAGCTGCTTGACATGACTATTTAACTTTTGCTTGAGTGTATTGAGATTGGGGAATAAAATCATCAATTCGCGCACAAGCTGACGGATATGCAACGTTTTGACTTCGTTGACATCATTTGACCAAGTGTCATTACAAGTGAAGAGGATGAGTCGTTTGATGCGAAGTACATTGCTGTCTTGCTCCAAGCTATCTATAACTTCCTCTAGAAGATTTAAATCTTCCATAGACTTTTTTGTGATGTTGCTAAAGATAGCAGGATATTAGGATGAGAATGCCTGACTAAAGCGCCGTCCATTCTAACCTCTAAATCACTACTTTTTGTTAGACAATGTTGCCCTAAATGATATTTGTTTATGCAGCAATTGCCGTAATTTATGTTGCCATCTTGGTAGATGGTGGTTAGGCAAGTCAAGGGCAATGCCTAAATTTAGGGATGGTTTTTGCCATCGGGCATGGTTGCGCCACTAAAGATTGTACCAATGGTACTGGCTCCGCTTAGCTCGGCTCTGGTGAGAACGGCATAGCTGAGGTCAGCGCCATCGAGATTAGCTCTGACTAAATAGGCATCCACTAAACTCGCTTGACTGAGATTAGCTTTATCAAGTAGCGATCGCGATAGATCTGTACCTGTGAGGATAGCCTGAATTAAGCCTGCATTGCTTAAAGTCGCCATACTAACATTTGCCTTGCTCAAATTAGCGCCAAATAAGTTTGCTAAACGGAGATTTGCATTTTTAAGATCCGCCTTGGTGAAATTGGCATTCTTCAAGTTAGCTTCCGTAAGATTGACATTATTCAGATTGGCTTCCGTAAAAATTGTCCCGATCGCGATCACCCCACTGAGATTTGCACCCTGTAAATTAACCCTCGCAAGGGTTGCTTCACTGAGATTGGCTTCCGAAAGATCGACCCCAGACAGATCCGCTCCACTGAGGTTTGCCCCCCGTAAGTCAGCTTTGCGTAAGTTCGCACCATTCATGGTTGTGGGTGGATAGCCTCGCTCTTCGCGCATCAGAGCCGCACTTAAGATCGCACAACGTAAATTTGCCCCCCGCAAATTTGCACTGCGTAAGTCCGCTTCCCCCAGATTAGCATCCATTAAGTTAGCTAAAGAAAGATTTGCTCCAAATAAATTTACCCTTTGCAACATTGCGCCATGCAGATCAGCTTCGGAGAGGTTGGCATTCATCATGATCGCTTGGTTGAGGGTTGCCCCACCTAATTTTGCGCCAACTAAATTGGCATGATTAAAAGTGACTTTGTTTAGATAAGCAAAGACTAAATTTGTACGTCTGAGATCGGCTTTGGTTAAGTTAACACCAATTAAATCACTGTTAAATAGATTGGCATTAGCTAGATTAATACTGGCAAAGTCACGCCGACCAGCAGCATATTCCTTCAAAAGTTTGTCTGCACTCATGATTTACGCTGTAAGGTTTGCAAGTTTTCCATTGTTTGCAGGGTGTTGATATGGTAGCGCGATTGTAATCCATGCTCCCCCAGTCTCAGGATGATTTTTCGCAGTGATCGTCCCTTTGTGTAATAAAACGATCTGATGGGCGATCGCCAAACCTAAACCACTACCCCCATAATCAAGTCCTGAGCGAGTACGTGATGGATCAATGCGATAAAAGCGATCGAACAAGTAGGGTAAGGAGTCTTCAGGAAAACCTTCCCCAGCATCAATAGTCTCAATTTCAATATTGGTATCAACCACACTAGCTTTAATGGTAATGCTCTGGAGGGCAGGACTATGCTTGATGCTGTTGTCTAATAAGTTGAGCAGTAGTCGATAAATGCGCGACTCATCAACCAGCAAAGATGTTGTCTCATCACCAATATATTTGAGGCTAACCTGCTTCCGATTCGCCAATGGCTCTAAGGTTGTCCATACCGATCGCACTAGGGCTGCTAAATTTACCTCTTGGAGATGCAAAGGCGGCTCAATACCCACATCCATCTGTCCTAAATCGAGCAGGTCTTTCACCAGATTGGTAATGCGATCGATTTCACTAAGGAGCCGCTCTACCCAAATTCTGGCGGAAGGATCGACTCTTGGCTCGATGGTCTCAGCAACTAAGCGAATCGAAGTGAGGGGAGTTTTTAGCTCATGGGCAACATCCGATGTCCAGCGATCGCGCTGTTGAGCAATGGCGATCGCCTCTTGACGATCTTCTAAAAAAATCCCTACCTGTCCCTGATCAAGATAGATACTATAGGCTCGAATCGGTCTGCCCTGTTGAGGTACTGGATCAACAGGATCGGGAATAGCAGGATGAAATACCCAATCAACTTGAGAACCCATACTTTGCGATCGGGTTTGTTCAATTAAATGATCGAGTTCATAGGAGCGAATTACCTGTAATAAAAATGGCTTGCGGAGTAGCCCCTGCTGATGGTTATTAATTCCCATCATGGTTGCCGCCCTTTGATTACAGACATTTAAGTGATTATCTTGATCAACTTGGATATAACCGATGGGGGCAGCCTCAACGATTTTTTCCCACAATAGGCGATCAGACTCATACTCGAGAAATTGATTATTCCCAAATTGATCGCGATATTTTTGCTGTAAATCTTGTTGAATATTTTGTTGAATATTTTGTGCCCAAGATTTAAGGCTATGGAGTGATTTGACCTTAAACACCTGTCGCGATCGCTTCCGAAATTTCCGATTACGTCTCTTTTGGGCATAGTGCCAGCTAAACCAGCAAGCACTAGTGGTGATCGCCCCAATGATAATTCCTACAAGCAGCCAGAGCAATTCCAGTTTCATGGCAACAGGTATATTTGTTTGATTATATACAAAAAGAGAGGGTTGCACAGCAGCCCTCTCTTTAAAACATGTAAAGAATAAATGCGGCGCAAAGCGCCGCATTTATTCTTCTGGGTTTAAGTTGTAACTACTAAAAGTTTAGTAAGTTTCAACATGCCAACGACCGTCTTTCTTCATTTGTTTCTCGAAATCCTTCCAAACAGCACCATTCTTTTCGGCTGTTGTGGTCATGAATTCAGCAATACCATCTTCCATACCACGCAAACCACACATGTAAGTATGGGTGCTAGGCTTTTGGAGTAATTCCCAAAACTCATCGGCATATTCAGCCATGCGGTTTTGAATATACATCTTTTCGCCTTTATCGTTTTTCTGTTCACGACTAATAGCAACATCGTAACGGAAGTTACGCTTGTTTCTGTAGGCAAGCCATTCTAGATCAGGCTTGTACAAAACTGCACTGTCGGTAGGGACACCAAAGAAGAGCCAAGCTAAACCATTGAATTTATAATCGGGGTGCTTTTCCTTAAACATCCGCCATAGGAAGGCTCGGAAAGGTGCGATACCAGTACCTGTGGCAATCATAATGATGGTGGCATTAGGATCGTCAGGTAATAGCATTTCTTTACCAACGGGACCTGTTAGCTTGACATCATCACCAGGTTTGAGGTCGGTTAAGAAGTTAGAGCATACACCTTTAACCGTTTCGCCTGCTTCGTTTTTGTACTCAAGGCGCTTTACGCTCAAGGAGAGGGTTTTGCCATCAAGATCATCACCAAGGCGGGTAGAAGCGATCGAATAGAGGCGAAGTTTATGGGGTTTGCCGTTTTTATCTTCTCCAGGAGGGACAACACCAATACTTTGACCTTCTAAGTAGCGAAGATCGCCTCCCGAAATATCAAATTTGACATGGCGAGTATCACCAGCAGCACCGGGTCTGACCAACACTTCGTTGGAGATACATTTTGCCGTAAATGGATTAGCGGGGCGGTAGATATTAACGGGAATATCTTTGTCTGAATTTGCACTCATGAGACGTTATGTGGTCGATATATGACAGAAGAACACGCAGTTATTATATTTTCAAATGCGACTTGTCGGTATTCTGTAGCAGAAAGATCTCTTTGATGGGGCAAAGATTACATGTTTATTAATATTTGTTGTTGCTCCTATCAAGTAAATGGTCAAACCCCAATTCTCCAAATTTGGACAGATTTTGGACTTGAAGAGACAGCGCTTAGCAGCTTTGTGTCAGCTTGTCTATGTTATTATCGATACAATTGCTACAAATTATCAACTTAAGGTACTTGCTACAAGCTACTAATTCGTAGTAAGGGGCGAAAAAAGTATCTGCAAAGGCTTCAGCAAAATTGCATTTCTCACTGTGACTAAGATTTTTAAGTTTCCAGAACTGCCAATTCTGTAAGCTTAAAGATCCGTTTTGATAGTCAGTTTTGATAGCTTGATAAAAAATTAGCAATTCACTAGTTTTTATATCAGTGTCAATTTTTATAATGAGACTTGCTATTAGCAGTAGGTTTTGATTGGATCGCGAACAATTAAGAGTTAAGAGTCTAGAGGAGGCTACTTTGCGAACAACGGGTGCATTTGCTCTCATCGACAGTGTGAGACGACAGGGTGTAAAACATATTTTTGGCTACCCTGGTGGAGCGATTCTGCCAGTGTATGACGAAATTTATCAGGCAGAGTCAAGAGGCGAGATTAAGCATTACCTCGTGCGTCATGAGCAGGGAGCTGTCCATGCTGCCGATGGATATGCCCGCGCAACTGGTCAGGTGGGAGTATGTGTGGCAACTTCAGGCCCTGGGGCAACTAATCTGGTGACAGGCATTGCCACTGCCCAAATGGATTCTATTCCGATGGTAGTGATTACGGGACAAGTGCCTTCCTATGCGATCGGTACTGATGCTTTCCAAGAGACAGATATTTGGGGCATTACTTTACCGATCGTCAAGCATTCCTATGTGATTCGCAAGCCTGAAGATATTGCTCGCATTGTTGCTGAGGCTTTCCATATTGCAGGTACGGGTCGCCCAGGTCCTGTATTGATTGATATTCCTAAGGATATTGCCCAGCAAGCCTTTGAGTACAGTCCTGAGGTGGAGATTGATCTTCCTGGTTATCAAGCGAAAGTTAAGGGGCATTTACATCAAATTGCTGCCGCGATCGCTTTAATCCGTGAATCTAAACGTCCACTGCTCTATGCGGGTGGTGGTGCTGTCCTCGCTGATGCCCATGTCGAAATTGCTGAACTTGCGAAGCGCTTCCAGTTACCTGTGACTACAACCCTTATGGGTAAAGGTGCTTACGATGAAAACAATTACCTTTCCCTTGGTATGTTGGGAATGCACGGCACTGCCTATGCAAACTTTGCGGTACAGGGTTGTGATTTGTTGATTGCGGTTGGCGCAAGATTTGACGATCGCGTTACAGGTCGTCTAGATAAATTTGCTCCCGATGCGAAAGTCATTCATATTGACATCGATCCTGCGGAAGTTGGTAAAAATCGCAAGCCTGATGTCCCTATTGTTGGTGATGTTAAGGAAGTATTACAAGCGCTTCTCGATGCGACTAGTTACGAAGAAACCATTCAAACTAAGGATTGGTTTAAACAGCTTGATGAGTGGCGCGAAGACTATCCCCTTGAAGTACCAACCTATGAGGGAGTTCTCTCACCACAGCAGGTAATTTATGAATTTGGCAAGCAGTCTCCCCATGCTTGTTTCACCACTGATGTCGGTCAGCACCAAATGTGGGCAGCTCAGTTGATTAAAACTGGCCCCCGCAAATGGATTTCCAGTGCAGGACTTGGCACGATGGGCTATGGGATGCCTGCGGCTATGGGTGCAAAGGTGGCTCTGCCTGATGAGCAAGTAATCTGTATTAGTGGTGATGCTAGTATTCAGATGAATATTCAGGAATTGGGGACATTGGCGCAGTATGGCATCAATGTCAAAGTGATCATTGTCAACAATGGTTGGCAAGGCATGGTACGTCAGTGGCAAGAGAGCTTCTATGATGAGCGTTATTCTTCTTCCAATATGGAAGCGGGTATGCCTGATTTTATTAAGCTTGCTGAAGCCTATGGCATTAAGGGGATCAAGGTAATTGAACCAAGTGACCTACAGTCCGCAGTTGCGGAGATTTTGGCCTATGATGGCCCTGTATTTGCGGACTTCCGTGTTAAACGTGATGAGAACTGTTATCCAATGGTTCCCCCAGGCGCAAGTAATGATCAGATGGTTGGCTTACAAACTCCAAAGCGATCGCAGTTAAGTCAAGAAGCAAAAGAGATTGCCTCTGGTCTAGAACGTGCTGCTCAACTTGTTTAAAAAACAAAAACTGTGGTACACGCTGCGCGTTCACCACAGTTTTTAGATCGGGCTTTTCGTAATATTTCTGTTGAGAGCATTGTTTTAAAATACTCTTAAGCAAGATATTAAAGAATGCTGTACGTTATGCGTGCAGCATTCTTTTTTGATGATAATTAGCGACGGTGCTATGCTTTGGATTTGTTAAATTAAAAAGTATGAAACCTGAAAAATCTTACCGCCCAAATGTCGGGCTGATCGTTTTTAATCGCAAGGGAGAAGTGCTAGTTGGTGAGCGTCTGGGCGTGCCTGATTCGTGGCAATTTCCACAGGGTGGCATTGATGAGGGAGAAGATCCACAGGTGGCAGCTCTACGGGAGCTTTATGAAGAAGTTGGCATTGATAATGCTGAGCTTGCCTATGTTCATCCTGAATGGTTGTACTACGACTTTCCACCTTCGCTGAAATTGACAGGCAAATGGGCAAATTATTGCGGACAAAGACAGCGTTGGTATGCTTTTTATTGGGATCATCCTGCCTCTGACTGCAAGTTAGATATCCACGATCGCGAATTTCGGGTAGTGCAGTTTATGGCGATCGAGCAAACTCTTGATTCTATTGTCAGGTTTAAAAGAGAAGTTTATCAACAGGTAGTCAAGATTTTTACACCTGTTATTCGCGATTACATAGGTAAATTACCCTAAAAAATAAGTTGATTTAAGAATTAAGAAATCTAACGTTCTGCAATTAACTAGATCTACATTCCTATAGGCTTACAGTATTGTTTAAAAGCATCGCGTCCTATCTTTACAAATTCTGTAGGAGTGTAAATAGTGAATTTGTCTAAATATTTGCCTTTTCAATATATAAGTGTGGTCTGGCGCAGATTCGCTCTGTTTTTTATTGCTTTGTTCGCTGTTGTAAGTCTCCAACATTTCATTGCTGAGCCAAGTTTATCTGCTTCTAATGTGATATCTAGCAACACATCTAGTGCGATCGCCACAGCTTCAGTTCAAAATGGCGATCAGCTTATTGCTCAAAGTTCTGATTCAACTACTGTTAATTATGATTCTCTAACTGAAGAGCAAAAAGCCCTTGCTGATAAAATCCTACTTTTTGCTGGGACATTTGGTCTTGTTGCTTATATTTTCACCAGTTTCTGTCTGATGAAAATTGCTGATAAGTTGAAAATTCCAAATAGTTGGTTATCATGGATTCCCATCGCTCAAATTTGGGTCATGGTACGTGCTGCGGGTAAACCCGGTTGGTGGGTAATTTTATTTTTGATTCCGCTTGTTAACTTTGTGATTGGCTTAATTGTCTTCTTTTCAATACCAACGAGCCTGAATAAATCATCTCTCTATGGTCTATTACTTTTTGTGCCGATATTAGGTGTATTTCTCTACTTTGGTTTGTTAGCCTTTACCTAAAAGAAATGGGCTTTGAGAGAGGGTTTGCGTAGCAAACCCTCTCTCAAAGCCCAAAAATAAAAGCCTTGCTACGCAAGGCTTTTATTTTTGGGCTTTTAAAATTTGCTAACTTAACCCGAACTGACGTTTTTTTAGACAATCATGTCTTTGGCTAATTTATTAGCGATCGCTTCACCTTGCAAAATCTCTACTAATTTGAGGGCAAATGCCATAGCTGTTCCTGCGCCACGACTAGTGACCACATTGCCATCAACTACCACAGGTAATTCCAGATATTCGCCCACTTCCAGTTGTTCTTTGACGGCGGGAAAGGATGTGGCTTGTTTACCTCGCAGTAATCCTGCATTAGAGAGAACAGTGGGAGCCGCACAAATTGCCGCAACGAGTTTATTTGCTGCTGCTTGTGTTTTGAGTATTGATGCAATGCGATGGTCTTCGCGCAAGCGGAAAGTGCCTGCACCACCAGCAAGGACGATCGCATCAAATTTACTCGCATCAACTTCATCGAGAAGTTTGTCGGCAATAATAGCTATCGCATGAGCGCCCATCACTGTCTGCTCGGCGAGGCTGGCAGTCACTACTTCAATATTGCCGCGTCGCAATACATCAATAATCGTAATCGCCTCGATTTCTTCAAAGCCTTCAAATAGGGGGACAAGTGCAGTGGGCATGTTTTTTTAAGCTGTTGGCTATTAGCTGTTAGCTGTTAGCTTTGGGGATGGGGAATGTTGATTAATAGGATGGAATGCATTATAGCCATTTTACAGATTTGCTTTATATCACAATTGATAAAGCTAAAAGCTAAAAGCTAAAAGCTAAAAGCTAATGACTATCCTCCTGACATTGACTGCACATACCAAAAAATTCGAGAGTGTGATAATAAATCTGAAAGCTATGTTTTTTGGCGAGTTGATTGCCTAGATCGTGAATGGGGCAGCTATCAATCGGTAAGGATTTACCACAGTTCAGGCAATTAAGATGATGGCGATCGGCACGAGTGACGCTATAAACCGTTTCGCCATTGGGTAAGGTGAGAGCCTTGATTAAACCTTGCAATTTGAGCGTTTCTAGCGATCGATAAACCGTCGCCAAACCCACACTTTTTTCACTATTGCGTAATTCCGAATGAATATCTTGCGCGGATACCGCGTGATCGTGATGTTGGAGGAGATGTAGCACTCGTTCTTGACTGCGAGTGAGTTTTTCTTTCATGCTTTTATTAAGGTGTTGCAGCAACTGAGTTGTAGGCTCAAGCAACGGAGGTCAGAACTTAAAAGGATTATAAATCACGCATGGGGTAAAGGCGTTTTCTAATAATTCGTAAGTAACTGGATTTAGATTAGTAATCCATTGTTTATGAACGAGTTCGGCGATCTCACAAGTGCCATAGATCAGAGCAGATATACCTGCAATTGTGGCACGAAAGTCGATCACCATATTTTGCACATCACCGTTATAGCGTTTGACTGTGAGACTACCGTGATCGCCGTCTACTCTAAAAATACTCTCATTCCAACTGCATTGAGGATCACTCAGGGCAAAGGTAAATGGCTCACAGGCGATCGGCAACCCATTCAAAGCTTCGACAATATCCACAATCCTTACCATCCAAGGCTCTGTTATTGATGATTGCAACTTTCCTGCATCGTTGAGCCATGAATGTATATGTGCATTGATTGGGATTGGCATTTTCAAGCTATTGATTTGATTGCGATGGCTAGCAAAAAAGGCAAACAGGCGATCGCGGGATTCTAAATCTGTCCAAAATATAGATGAAATTTCGATCTGGCGATCGCTCATGGGTAAATTGCCACTGCTATCAATTCCATAAATGGCTAGGGCTACGGGCTGGCGATCGCGCTTTATCACCACACAGAGCTTTTGCCGATGTAAATGCCACCATTGGTCATAGGTGAAATTTGTAATTGCTAACCCGTGACTATGGGGCATTATTGTGTGCGATCGCAGATTTTCGTAGAGAAAATTAGACAAAATATCTCTAACTTCAGTAGCGGGAAAGCGATCGCATGACCAGTTATTTTGATTGGGCAGTTTTAAGTAATTACTTAAGGACGCAATCGGAATTGTGATTTCATTGGTGACATTGGCGATCGCATAGCCCAGTGATTCATAAAAACTCTCTTTAAAGGGCGTAAGCATACTCACACAAATACCCTGCATCCGCATTTCTAAAAAAGCACTTTTCATTAATGCTTTCACACAACCACGATTGCGATATTCAGGATATGTCCAGACTCCACCAATTCCCCCCATCGACTTAATCACGCCCCGTACCAACTGCTGAAATCGAAAACATTGCAGCGCCGCCACAATTTTGCCGTCGATTTCGGCTGCTAATACATCATCAGGATTGATTGCGGTTAAATGCGATCGCGGTAAGTCCTGATTAGTCCAGCGCGAATAGGCATACAAATCTCCCTTGAGTATTTCAATACGTTCATTTTTATCAATCTTGCGAATTTTCATGATCAACTTACGGCATACTCCGTAAATTTACGCATGAAAGGAGAATGAAAACCGATGACAATATTCTGTTTTGGTACACCTTGCTTCACTAACTCTTCGGCAAAATCGATTTCTGTACCGTTGTATTGCAACCAGATTTTACCTTGTTTAATATCGAAGTGCAAAATGCAACCATAAATACGGTGATCATTCTCCCAGCCCACATTAATAATTTGGTAATGATCATTTTCTAAATCAAAAACTAGTTCGCGGTCTACACCATTTCTTCTATAGTCATCATGGGCATATTCTTTGATTAATCGTTTCACAATTTCTCGATATTGGTTTAATTTATCCATTGTGCTATCTCCTCTCTATTTGGATTGTAAATAATCAATTTTATGTTTTGGGCTTTAATGATTATTTGGATTAATTCCAGTTTAAAAAATGTTTCATAAATAGTGTTGGGAACAGCTAAATACATTATGCGATTTGGCTCTTTTTGGCTCAGTGCTGTGCGATAGTTAATAAATTGCCCTAGTGCTTTGTGAAATTCAGAAATTACTGAGCCACTAATAAAGCTCTTAACTTCAACTGCAATTTTTTCCCCTTTTCTTTCTGCTGCAATTAGCTTTTCTGCCCCTAAGTCAATATATATTTCAACTCCACCAAAGTCTAAATACATGGGATCGTGGGTAATTTCCCATCCTTCTTTCTCTAACCCTATTTTGACCGTATTATGAAAAATATCTTTGGCTGGCATATAGCTAGAGAAACAATAATTTTTTCTGGAAATGGCTAGAGGTTTTCTCGCGGTTTAACGACTAATACTGAATTATTTGTGATTTCAGCCTGTGGCAGGGTATTGTTTTAGCTCTGCGATCGCAACTTGGTACAATAGTAAATTATTATTTAAAATAAAGATTTTAGACATTACACATTTAGAGGACTGTTATGGCAGGTACTACTGGAGAGCGCCCATTTTCCGACATTATTACCAGCGTTCGTTATTGGCTAATCCATAGCCTCACCATTCCTGCACTGTTTTTGGCAGGTTGGTTGTTTGTAAGCACAGGCTTAGCCTATGACGTATTTGGCACACCACGCCCTAACGAGTACTACTCTCAAGATCGCCAAACTGCGCCCATTGTAATCGAGCGCTACAATGTTGACGCTGAGATTTCCGCAACTGGGAAATAACTCCGAACTATTTCTCTGCTAAATATTGCAAGACTCAGTTCATTCTGTTTATCGCGTTAAACCACTGCAAAACTTTACTCATTCACTATGGCAAGCAACAATCCTAACCAACCCGTTCAATATCCTGTATTTACCTTCCGTTGGCTAGCAGTTCACGGCTTAGGCGTTCCTACCGTGTTTTTTATTGGCGCGATCGCAGCAATGCAATTCATTAGCCGCTAGTTCTTATTCATTCCAGACGTAATCTAGAAACAAAATACAAGAAAACTATTTACTTATGGCTCCTAAAAATCCAAATAGCCAACCTGTAGAGTTGAATCGTACTTCTCTCTTCTTGGGACTATTACTCATTTTCGTAACTGTTTTGCTATTTTCCAGCTACTTCTTCAACTAAGTCCTAAATTTTTGTAGATGGAGAAAGCTCTTGCTTAGACAGATGCTCTGCATCCACGCAATTTTTTAATTCTTTTCATAAAATTATTTTCTTTGGAGGTCTCAATTCATGTTTAAAGATGGACGCATTCCACTTTGGTTAGTAGCCACTGTTGCTGGTACTGGTGTACTAGTTGTTGTTGGTCTATTCTTTTATGGTTCCTACGTTGGGTTAGGTTCTGCAACCTAAGCTTCCATAAAAAAGGGGGGCGCATCGCGCTCCCTCTTTTTTATTTGTGTTGCAATTGTGTGAGTAACCATGATGTTACATAGCCATGATCATTTTCTCTCGACAAGCGCAACACTTCTTGCAAAAGTGCAGTTTCTAAACCTGTAATTACTTGCGATCTCGTAATGCGATAACTACCTTTAACCCCTTCTAAATCGGTAATTGCAAAGGCTAAAATCTCTACATTTTTAACATCAATTACCCAATACTCTTTAACACCCAAATCTTCATACATCAAGCGTTTTTTACCGATATCGTCAGCCCAAGAGCTATTGGCGATCTCGATCGCCAAATCAGGTGCAGGATAAGTCTCAAGATCAATAATCCCTGTTCCCCAAGGAATTAACTGAGCGCGATCGCCCACGTAATAGGAAATATCAGGCTGTACTTCTTTATTCCCAACTTTGCGATAAGAGCAATTGTCTTTGCTATTTAGGGCTAATCCATTAACAGCAACAAATAAGCCAATTGCCATGACGATTAGTGCATGATCAGCCGAATGATCTGAGCCTGTGGACATAGGTTCGACTCTTACTTCCCCATTAAAGTAATAAAACTTGTTTTTTTGATATTGAGGATCATCGGCAACTTGGATAAATTCAGCCCAAGAGACTTTTACCCAAGTATTTAGGTGCTGATCTATGAAATTTTTAAAGGGGTGCTCAGGAGTTTTATTGATGCCTAATACCACAACCATAGCTACACCTCATTAGCCTAATAATAAGGAGATTAGCGCTTTGCGCTATCTCCGTTTTTAATACAACCGATCTAAAACGTAGTTAGTTAAGCCAATGAGGGACTGTTTGGGGGCAGAGGATGGCAGCCATTCGATCGCAGTTAAAGCAGACTTGACATGGCTCTTAGCCAATTCACGCGATCGCGAAATGCCTTCACTGCTATAGACAAGTTCTAAAGCTTTATCGAGATCGCCCACTTCACTAAACTCACGCTCGATCAAGCCGCGCAATTGGGGATGCTCCTCTAGGGCAAAGAGAACTGGTGCGGTCAAATTACCCTGCTTGAGGTCGGAGCCTGCGGGTTTGCCCAGAGTCTCAGTGGAACTGGTGAAATCGAGGATATCATCGACCACTTGGAAGGCGATGCCAAAATGCTTACCAAAGTTAAATAATTGCTCAGCCTGTACTTGACTGACACCACTTAAGACACCTGCCGCCTTAGCGCTACCTGCCATCAGTGAAGCAGTCTTGTAAAAACTCTTTTCTAAATAATCCTCAAGGGTCAAACTGCTATCAAAGGCAGTGAGGCTCTGACGAATTTCACCTTCGGCAAAATCAGTGATCACCTTAGACAAGAGCTTAACGACTTCGAGGTGATCTAAATTTGCTAAGTACCAAGATGCTTGGGCGAAGAGAAAATCCCCTGCGAGTACAGCAATGCGATTGCCGAAGCTGTTGTTTACCGTTGGCATCCCACGTCTAAGTTCGGCAGAGTCGATCACATCGTCATGTACCAAACTCGCTGTATGGATCATTTCCGTGATTTCGGCGAGGCGGCGATGACGTGAGGTAATATCGCGATCGCTCATCGTTGCCCGTGAAGCTAGTAACACTAATGCAGGGCGCATACTCTTGCCCTTAGCTTCAAATAGGTGTTCCGCAGCAGCGTAGAGAATAGGATGTCTTGCGCCTACCAACTGCTTCAGGTTATCCGTGAGAGTACGCAAGTCATCCTTGACTGGTGCAAAAAGTTCGGCGACAGAAGTAGTTGGAAGGCTCATGCGAATAAACCAGTTTTATATCAATTTTTACATATCTTCATATATTGTATGAGTAATGTTGTAAGAGTTGAAGACAGACTCTGTTTGTTTTCTTTATCATCATGGTAAACATGCCTGTAAATAGCTGATAATCTGTACCTACTACTCCTTTAGCCAGAAATTTTTTTAGAGACTGCCCTAACCTCAAAATATGGATGATCGCGCTTAACTTTGCGACTGATATCTGGGTTTTATGGGCTAACTTTACTGAGAATTGCTAAAGGATATATTATTTTACAAATCGTATTAATCCAATCGTATAGATGGAACTTTGACTAATGATGCCTAGGCTGCTCTTGATCGATGATGATCCCATAATCTCTGAAATGGTCACGCTCAACCTCGAAAATGCTGGATATCAAGTCAGTCAAGCGAGTGATGGCATTAAAGGACAAGCACTCGCCATTCAGTTGATGCCAGACATGATCATCCTTGACTTGATGTTGCCAAGGGTTGATGGTTTTACTGTTTGTCAGAGACTGCGGCGTGACGAACGTACTAGAGAAATTCCTGTGATGATGCTCACAGCGATGGGGCAAACTCAAGATAAAGTTGAGGGCTTTAATGCAGGGGCTGATGACTATCTCACTAAACCCTTTGAGCTTGAAGAAATGCTGGCAAGGGTACGTGCTTTATTGCGTCGTACCAATCGCATTATTGACACGGCAAAACATGGTGAAATTTTAATTTTTGGTTCTTTAACCCTTGTACCTGAGCGGTTTGAGGCAATCTGGTTTAACAAAACCGTCAAGTTAACTCACTTAGAATTTGAGCTATTGCATTGTCTGTTGCAGCGTCATGGGCAAACAGTATCACCTAGTGAGATCCTTAAAGAGGTGTGGGGCTATGAGCCTGATGATGATATTGAGACGATTCGCGTACATATTCGCCATTTGCGTACCAAACTCGAACCAGATCCCCGTCATCCTAAATATATTAAAACTGTCTATGGTGCAGGGTATTGCTTAGAGCTGCCCCACGATAATGACAACGAAACCGATAACAATCCGTCTGAACCCGCAGCGATCGCTGAATGATTAAAAAGAGACCACTCTGTGAGTCTCTTTTTTTTTGCAAAAGTACAAACTCACTAAGTGAATTTCTTTTTTGCACACAAGCGATCGCGCTATGCCTGAAAATAATTTAGATAGCCTGAAATACGAGTAATGATCAACGAATGAAAATTTTATTTGCGGCGGCTGAAGTTGCTCCTCTCGCCAAAGTTGGCGGCATGGCAGATGTGGTGGGCGCACTCCCCCCAATTCTCAAAAAAATGGGACATGATGTCCGAATTATCATGCCCTACTACGGTGTGATTCCAGACAAGCTCAAGGAAAATCCTGAGTGGATCTGGAAAGGCTATGCCATGTTTCAGGAATTTGATATTTTTCAGACGGTTCTTCCAGGGACTGATGTTCCCCTTTACCTAGTGGGGCATGGCTCCTTTATTCCTGCCCGCATTTATGGTGGTGAAGACGAAGATTGGCGGTTCACCATGTTTGCCAATGCAGTCGCTGAGTTTTCATGGAACTATTGGAAACCCAACCTTATTCACTGCCACGATTGGCACACAGGCATGATCCCTGTATGGATGCACCAAATCTCGGATATCGGTACGGTCTTTACGATTCATAACTTGGCTTATCAAGGTCCTTGGCGTTGGTTCTTAGATCGGATTACATGGACTCCTTGGTATATGGATGCCCACAACACTATGGCTGCTGGAATTAAATATGCCGATCGCGTCAATACTGTTTCCCCGACCTATGCCCAGCAAATTTGTACACCAGGCTATGGAGAAGGCTTAGAAGGATTGCTCTCATTCCTCAAACCTTGGGGGATTTTAAATGGCGTTGATACTGACCTAGAAAATCCTGCTACCGATCCTGCCCTAGCTCAAAACTATTCCGTAGATACCCTTGATGATCGCCTTGCTAACAAAATTGCTTTGCAAAAGGAATTAGGACTAGTCGTTAATCCTAGTACTTTCTTAATTGGCATGGTCGGGCGTTTGGTGGAGCAGAAGGGTATTGATCTACTGCTGCAAATTCTTGAGCGGTTTATGGCTTACACCGACGCGCAGTTTGTCGTCTTAGGTACAGGCGATCGCTATTATGAATCGCAACTCTGGCAAATTGCTGCTCGCTACCCTGGTCGTATGTCCGCGCAAATTTTATTTAACTCGGCGCTATCCCATCGCGTTTATGCAGGTTCCGATGCTTTCTTGATGCCGAGCCGTTTTGAACCCTGTGGTATTAGTCAACTAGTGGCACTGCGTTATGGGTCTGTGCCAATTGTCCGCCGTACAGGTGGTTTAGTCGATACCGTATCTTTCCATGATCCTATTGGACAGACAGGTACTGGTTTTAGCTTTGATCGCTATGAGCCACTCGATATGTATACCTGCATGGTACGTGCATGGGAAAGCTATCGCTATACCGATGCTTGGCGCTTATTACAACAGCGTGGCATGAGATGTAACTTTAGTTGGGAAACCTCAGCCGAAAAGTATGTCCAGCTTTATCGCTCAATCCCCGGTTTAGAAAACGCTTAAAATCCAAATTTACAGAAGGGACACTTTGTAGCCCTTCTGTTGGAAAGATTGCCAAAATCTTTAAATCACTGTAAAAATCACGGTAGTGCTAAACAGTTAAGGATGGACGACGCTTTGCGCCGCCCATCCTTACCATATAAATTCTTTCCTTTTTAGGACTACCCAGTAACTATTGATGATGCGTCAGTTCCCGATTATTCTTATTCCTCCAGAAGTGCAGCGAATCGCTCAATCTAAGCCCGATGCGCCTAAGTTTGATGTTGAGATTCCCAGTGTGCCTGCTTTTCGTCAGCCTAAGCCAATTCATATTCAAGAGGCTTTGGGGCTAACTTGCGGCTTGGTCATAGTAGTTGCTTTAGTTACGGCGATCGCTAAGGAATTAGGAATCATCTTGCTACTCGTGGGGACGGTCGCAATTATTGTGCGCGTTAAGTATCAATTTCAAACTTATAAAAAACGCGAAAAAAGACATCAGGATACGCTTCAGCGATATTTAGCAAAATTTGAAGCCTATTCCCATCAAGAAATTCGCTATCAGCGTGAACTAGCGATCGCCCATGCACCAGATCGCATCCTTGAGTTTCGCCATCAGCAATACCGTGATTTTTTTGCAAAGATGCCTGATTATGATGGGGCAAAATCCTTAAAAGCAGGTAGTAATCCCTTAGGAAAAATTGAGCCAACCGATGCACAGGAAACCGAAGGTGTAATCTACTATTTTGGCGTTACTCTTCAGCAATATTTAAAGGGGACACTCTATCAAGGCATAAAGTTATTTATTCCGAGTATTGATTATGATTGGTCGCCTGCCTTGGTTTATGTCGATCCTGAGATTAATCTCCACATTGCGATCGAAATTACTGTACCTTCCGATAACGCGGCAATTATGATGCGAGATGATCTAGCCGAGAGATTTTTAGTAGATTCAGGTTGGTTGATTGTCAAGTTTTCCCAAGAGCAAATTTTTCAAAGTTCTATACAATGTTGTAAAGAATTTGCGAAGCTGCTGGATCGCCTCAGTTTTGATCACAATGTACTGCCCCAATTGGCAGATATATCGGATCTAGTGCCAGTAAAGCGCTAAATTTACAGACTTGTCTATTTTTTTGTTGAATGATAACAATCGCTACAGCGATCGCTGAGTAGTCGATTTATTGTTTGCAAATGCTAAAATCAGCTACCAAAGGCTGATAAAGCTTTGTTTTGTAGGTTTTATGTGAGGTTCTTGCCCGTGAATGCTGCCGAACAAGCTAGGAATGTTGAAGTAGCGACCAAAATCGCCACCGTTGTTAATTTGTTTAAAACCATTTACCCTGCTGCCCGCTCCGATCTGAAACCTTGGCTAAACAATTCGGATACACGCAGGTTACTTGACCCTGACTCGATTGATGTGGGTTTTCATTTTCCGGGGGTAAGTTGGCGGCTCAGGGTGCGGAGTATTCTCTTTCAAATCCGTCTCTATGAAGATCCTGTAGATGGTGACTTGCGGGCGATCGGCATTGAAGCAAGTGGGCATGACTATAAAGGAGAACGTTGGCGCTTTTCCACGGTGGACAATTGGCAATTTTTTGGGGATACGCTACCCAAGGATGATGGTGCTGAAAACCTACGCGAGTTCAGCCGCCAGACCTTAGAGGTTTTTAATCGCAAATAATCTAACGTCATTTGCGCCGCGCAAATGGCGTTATCGAACTCACGTTAATGTTATTGAGATAAGGATGGGCGGCGCGAAGCGCCGCCCATCCTTATCTAGCTCTACTACAAGCCATTGCCGATCGCAAAAAATGCTGACCAATAATTAGGATGATTGTAATTTTGAGATTTAATCAGGGATATTTGGGCGCGTTGTAATGCTTCGGTGGAGGTGATATTACCTTTCTTGAGTTCCTTGTAAAATGCTTCCATAAGTGCCTGTGTGCCTGCATCATCAACTTTCCAAAGCGAAGCGATCGCATTTTTGGCCCCTGCCTTTTGAACTTGATAACCAAATCCTAAAACTTCGACTCCATCACCGAGTTTCCCAATCCCCGTTTGACAAGCGCTGAGTATAACCAAATCTATATTCGGAATTTGCCAATCGCTGATTTCATTTAAGCGGACTTTATCGCCATTGCCAAAGATGATGAACGAATTGTCTGGTACACCAGTATTAAATTCGGCATGGGAGGCGAGATGGAGAATGTTGTGGTCTTTAAATCTAGACTCTAGCGCTGAGCGACTGAACTGGTCTTCGGTTAAGGTAACGGAATTTTGGAATGAATTGGCGATCGCTTGGACTTCTTTGAGCGTAGCAGGTAATCCCAATTGTCCAAATCTTTTCTCCCCTGCTTTCCCACCAAATGCTCCTGCGAGGATATTGGGCTGAGCTTTAGGCTTTTGAGAAAAGTCCGATAGGCTATAGGCGATGAGGTTGCTGATTTGATATTTTTCAATCAGCCATTGTTTGCCGTCATAGAGTGCAGCAAGGGGAACATATCGCATTTGTCCATCAGGTGCGTAGAGAATCGTCTGGGCTTTGGATTGGATGAGTTCTGCTTCGATGGGTTTGATTAGTAGATTGTAAAGGGCAATAGCCGTAGCTTTATAATCTTCAGAAGTTGTATCGAGAAGTCCTGTTCTGTAATTATTAATTAAGTCTTCTAATTCTTTTTGGGATATTTTGACAGTGTGGTTGAGGGGAGGAGAATTGGGAGAGAAGAGAATTAGCTCAAGGCGATCGCTTAAAATCAATGGATAGAGCAGCACTGTGCCTTGAGGAATTTGTTGCAGATAGTCGGGAGTTTTGTTTAGCTCTGATATGGGGATTTGGCGGATCTGCTTAGCAAGTTGCAGATTGATTTCTTCGCTATTCTCCAACTTTAAAAGCGACAATTGACGACCAATCACTTTCTCTGGCTCTAAAAGCTTTACTCCCTGAGCCGTTCTATCGTTCCCTTTCACATTTTTGAAATAGTCTTCTAGCTCTTGCACTTTCAGGAGATCGAGGACTTGTAGAGCTTCTATTACCCGTCCTTGCATTAGCAGTAGACTGGCAAGATGTCGATAGGTGCGGGCAACTGTATCCAAAAAAGACTTCTGTTCTTCTTTACTCAGGCCGCGTAGATCTTTGCGGATCGATTCTTGGATATTCACTGATTGTTTGTAAGCAAGGATGGACAATGTTGTTTGGTTGAGGTCGGCAAAGATTACCCCCAAGTTATTGAGTACTCTCCCTTCTCCGCGTCGATCGCTAAGTTCAAGCGCGATCGCTAAGTCTCGCTGATAAAAGGGGAGGGCTTTGTCATACTGTCTGAGTTTGTTGTAAATAATGCCAAGCCCACCAACGGCTCTACCTTCAGTGACGCGATCTTTGATGGCATAGGCGATCGCCAATTGTTGCTGGTGGAAGGTGAGGGCTTTTTGGTACTGACCCAGTTCGCGGTAAGCAATGCCAAGATTACCGAGGGTACTTCCTTCTTCCTTGCGATTTTCGATATCACGAAATATTGCTAAAGATTGTTGGTAAAAGGTAACGGCTTCTTTGTATTTCAGTAAATTACTATAGGCGATACCAAGGTTGTTGAAAGCCCTGCCTTGACCGTTAAGATCTTTAAATTCGCGAGCGATCGCCAAATCCTGTTCGTAAAAAGTAATTGCTTTTTGATACTGCCCTAATTCGCGATAAACAATGCCAAGTCCACCGAGCGCTCTTCCCTCTCCTGCACGATCTTTGATTTCGCGAGTAATGGCTAACTGTTGTTGGTGGAAATTGATTGCTTGCTGATATTTCCCTAGTTCACGGTAAGCGATGCCAAGATTCCCGACAGCATTTCCTTCATTCTGGCGATCGTTAAGTTCTTGGAATATCTTCACCGCTTGTTGGTAGAAGGCGATCGCTTTTTCGTACTGTCCTAGGAGAATGTAGTCAAGTCCAAGACTGTCGAGGGCATTGGCTTCACTTTTACGATCATTGAGTTCGCGGGCGATCGCTAAACGCTGTTGAAAAAAATCAACTGATTTGTTGTACTGCCCCAGCATGTAGTACGCAATGCCAAGATTGTTCAGTACTTTTCCTTCGCCTGCACGGTCTTTGATTTCTCGATAAATTTGTAATGTCTTCTGCCATGTCTGAAGAGCCGCTTGAGTCTGATTGTTGCGGTACTGCTGCAATCCTTGGTTTAGCAATCTACCTGCCTCTGCTCTGCGGTCAGGAGCTTCTTGCGCCCATAGGCGATCACTACCTAATGTTGGTACGGACAAGCAAGACAAAAGAGTGCCCAATGCGATCGCGCCCAAACCTTTATTCATGGCAAAAACTGCTCTCCTAAATCACAAAATTTGATTGCGCCTCACAATAGTCCATCTAAACTTTAAACCCAAATTGGTGTTCCGCCAGCGTAGCTGGCGGAACACCAATTTGGGTTTATTTTATAACTATGCTGAGATACTTAACAAATGACTACAATCCATTACCGATCGCAAAAAATGCTGACCAATAATTTGGATGACTATATTTTGGTGATTTAATCAGAGCAACTTGCGCTCTATTTAATGCTTCAGTAGGTGTGACATCACCTTTTTTGAGTTCACTATAAAATGCTTCCATTAGAGCTTGAGTGCCTTTATCGTTGACAGACCAGAGAGAAGCGATCGCATTTTTTGCACCAGCCTTTTGAACTTGATAACCAAAACCTAAAATCTCTACACCATCACCGAGCTTACCAACTCCAGTCTGACAAGCACTCAACACAATCAAATCGATATTCGGAATCTGCCAATCAGTGATTTCATTAAGACGGATTTTGTCGCCATTGCCAAAAATGATGAAAGAGTTATCAGGTGTACCCGTATTAAACTCTGCATGGGTAGCAAGATGGAGAATATTATGATTTTTGAATTTAGACTCGATCGCTTGGCGGCTAAATTGATCTTCGATTAAAGTAACTGAGTTGTCAAAGGAATTTGCGATCACTTGAACTTCTCTAACTGTAGCAGGCAAACCAACTTGTCCAAACTTGCGATCGCCCGCTTTACCACCAAAAGCGCCTGCAAGGATATTGGGTTGAGTATTTCGCTGTGATACAAAGTCGAAGAGGCTGTAGGCGATCAGATTATTAATGCGGTATTTCTCAGCAAGCCATTGCTTGCCATCATAGAGTGCGGCAATGGGAATATAGCGCAAGATGCCGTCAGGTGCATAGAGGATTGTGGTGACTTCGGCTTGGGTGAGTTCCGTTTCGATTGGTTTAATCAGCAATTTGTAAAGTTGTGTAGCAGGTTCTTTGTAGTCTTCGGAGCCTTTATCAAGGAGTGTTGCTTTAAAATCAGTTACTAGGGTTTCTAGTTCTTTTTGTGAGATTTTGACGGTGCGGCTGATGGGGATGGTGTTGGGTGTGAAGAGGATGATTTCGAGGCGATCGCCTAAAATCAAGGGATAACTGAGATCTTGCAGCATTCGTGAAAGAGTCAAGTGGGAATGGGTTTGAGAATAATTTCAAAGCCATGACGAGCAGCAATATCGGCACTAATTTGAAGATACCTGAGAAGTTTCAACCAAAGGACAGAAGGGAATAAAACAGAAAGGGTTAAATCACAGGTAGCTTTCCAGTCCAAGATGGGAGGAAACGACCATTGATCAATCCAATGAGCCAAAAGATAAGAAAGCAGAGAGAGGATAAGCCAACGATAAACGCCAAGTTTTGTAGATTGCCCAAAACAATGCAAACCAAAGCGATGTTTGATGGTTTTGAAGAATCCCTCAATCGCCCAACGCTTACGACCTAACATCACCAGATAAGCGCCAGAATAAGGATGAGAAGAGACCACAAAGCGTAACTCCCGTTTACTATCGGCTCTTTTGAGCCAGAACCAAGAGATCGTCAAAGGCGTACTTAGCCCTTCCAGTAAAATTAGTTGTCCACGTTTGCCATGGGGATAAAGTTGTTTGACGGTACGTCCATCTTGAAGTTTACGATTGTTGCGGACACCGACAACGATGCGCCAAGACTTGGCGCGGACAGCATTGAAAAACTTCACCGTACTAAACTCAGTATCAGCAAGGACAATCACAGTCTTGCCTTGGGTTAGTTGCTTGGGTACTGTCCCCAATAACTTACAAGCTAAGTCAGAGGGACTGGAGTATCCTTTGCCGCGCCATACTCTAAAACTCCATGGTACGCGCCACTCTCCATAGACCAGATACAGTACAACCAGATGTAGTCCTCGCTTTCCGTTGAGGATTCTCACCCATGGGTCTGGTTCGTTTGGGGTGGGATTGCTCAAATGTAAAAACTTGCCGCTTTTTTCTAAGGTGGTCAGGTCTATCAGTATCTTTAATGGCACTCTCTTCGATGGGCGATGCTTGGCGATTTGCCCCAAAATTGACAGCCTTGTTGCTCGAATTAGTCCTCTTGTTGACCAGTTATAGTGATTGAGAAATCGGCTTAATGCACTCGCTGATTTTACCTGTGTATGTTCTGGATAGGGATGCCCTTGCGCTTCCAGAAATAGCCCTAATATTGCATTCAGACTTGCTTTTTGATACACACTTGGCATCAGACAAATTAGGCTATACACTAAACCTTGGGCGTGCTTAACGATGCTTTCCATAATCGTTATTTAATTTACTACTACGCCCTTTTTTTCACATCTTTACTCTCTTTGCAACCCCTTTCCAGAATGGTGCAAGTTCTCAGATAAAGTAAAGCAGTGCCTTGAGGAATTGTTTGGAGATAATCTGGAACCTTGTTGATTTCTGATTTAGGAAGTTGTTGGATCTGCTGAGCAAGTTGGCTGTTAATTTCAGGACTATTCTCAAAGCTAACCGCTAATAGCTTATCGCTCATCGCTTTCTCTGGTTCTAACAGTCGGACACCTTGCGCCGATCTGTCACTGCCTTTGATATTTTTGAAATAGTCTTCGAGTTCTTGGACTTTGAGGAGATCGATAACCTGTAATGCCTCCACAATCCGACCTTGCTGAATCAGTAACTCAGCTAGTCTTTTATATATACCAGTGACAGTTTCTAAATAAGATCTTTGTTCTACTCTGTTTAATTTACGGATATCTTTACGAATAGATTCAGTAACGTTAATCGCTTGTTTGTAAAATAAAATTGCGAGTTCAAGTTGATTGAGTTTAGAAAATGCAACCCCCAGATTATTCAAAGACTTTTCCTCACCATCACGATCTTTAATTTCTCGCTTAATTTCTAGGCTTTGCAGATGGAACTTGATCGCTTTGTCATATTTGCCGAGGGAATAGTACGTGGCTCCCAGATTTCCCAGCGACTGTCCCTCACCAAGTCGGTCTTTAATTTCCCGCTTAATTTCTAAGCTTTGCAGATGGAACTCGATCGCTTTGTCATATTTCCTAAGATCATCGTAGGTGTTTCCCAGATTGCCAAGCGAATTCCCCTCACCGATTCGGTCTTTGATTTCCCGCTTGATTTCTAAGCTTTGCAGATGGAACTTGATCGCTTTGTTATATTCGCCGACAACTTCGTAAGCACTTCCCAGATTCCCCAGTGCATTCCCCTCACCGCGACGGTCTTTGATTTCTCTCACGATCACTAAGCTTTGCAGATGGAACTTGATCGCTTTGTCATATTTACCAAGTAAATAATAAGCGTTTCCTAGATTCCCCAGTGCTGCGCCCTCATGGAATCGGCTTTTGATTTCCCTCGCGATCGCTAAGCTTTGCAGATGGAAATCGATCGCTTTATCATATTTACCGAGGGAATCGTAAGCGAGTCCCAGATTTCCCAGCGAGACTCCCTCACTGCGACGGTCTTTGATTCCCCGCGCGATCGTTAAGCTTTGCAGATGGAACTCGATCGCTCTGTCATATTTGCCGAGGTTTTGATAAGCATTTCCCAGATTGCCCAGCGCATTTCCCTCACCGATTTGGTCTTTGATTTCCCTCGCGATCACTAAGCTTTGCAGGTGGTACTCGATCGCTTTGTTATATTTGCCGAGATTTCGGTAAGCGATTCCCAGATTTCCCAGTGCTGCTCCCTCATTCAGTCGATCTTTGATTTCGCGATAAATGGTCAATGCTTGCTGCCATGACTGCAATGCTGCTTCAAACTGGCTAATTTGATATTGCTGAATCCCTTGATCAATTAGTCGATCTGCTTCTACTTTACGGTCTTGGGTTGCTTGAGCTTGGACACTTTCGCTCATCACTATCTGCGCTTGCCCACAAATCAAAAAAGCCAACATCGCAATCCCAACAAACTTATTCATCGCACATATCCTTACATTTAGATCAAACCCACAGTTACCTACCAGCCAGCATAAAGTGATATTCCCCAAAACAGGCGATCGTTACAAAAAACATAACCAAATATTCATCAAAAAAACCAGTTCCCCTTAGGGGCGAAGCATTACCGCCACCATTTATGCATTTACCGTCATCAGCGATCGGTAATGCTGCGCCCAAACCTCACAACGCAGTCACTTTTTACTTTTTACCTTTCAACCACGCATCCAAATCAGCAACCTTCTCAAAATCCAACACCGCCTCCGCCAACTCCTCCAAATGTTCAGCCGACAACCTCTCCAACCGCTTTCCAGTCTTCAGCGACACCTTACCAAACTTCCGCGTCAATAACCTTACTGCAACCTGCTTAAGCGCCTGCTGCCGTCCCAAAACCTGACCGCGCTGCGTCCCAATCTTTTCACCCTCAAGCTTGCCCTCAAGTTTACCCTCAAGCTTGCCTTCAAGCTTGCCCTCAAGTTTGCCCTCAAGCTTTGCCTCGCGATATACCCTTGTTTTCTTGAGATCACCTAACGTAAACATCGCTTCAACCTCCTCTCGACTCATTTGGGGAAACTTATACAGCAAAACTGTCTCAATAAATTCTATCATCCTCTCGCGATCGCCTTGCTCCACTCGATCAGCCAACTGATGTGCTAAAGCAATGGTTTCCCTCTTAGGCGCAACGATCAACCTTACCAGCCCTAAACTCAGTGACTCAGACTCTGGCAACTCATCCAGATAGATCCGCACAATATGCCCACTCGCAAATAGCGCACTAAACTGCTTTGGTATCTCAGGTTCAATGCTACGTTTGGCAAAAATGGAGACCGCTTGCCAATTATGCTCTGGTTTGTACTGACTCAAATACAGAAAAATTTCACCAACAAATTCCCAATAAAATTCGGCTCGTTTTTGAAATTGGACTTCTACAAACCAGATATTTTTATCAACCGAATCTGGGATAAAAATACCATCAAACCGAAAGGCTTTCTCCTTGATTTCCACAGAAGTAAAGCGATATCCTGCTGCTGTTTCTGGTGGTAATCCCACCAATTCAAACAACAAGCTATCAAAGGTTTGAAATAGCTGAAAAAAGATCGTGTCAGTCCGCATCAGCTTATATTAGCGAATTGCGATCGCTCGTGGCAAAAAAGTTATCTAGCTTCGACTTCGCTCAGCTAACGTTGGCTGAGTGGAGTCGAAGTCACAGGTACTTTAAAAGTAATCGCGATCGCATACTGTCTATAACCCATTCCCGATCGCAAAAAATGCTGACCAGTATTTAGGATGATTGAACTGCGATGACTTAATCAGCGAAATTTGCGCTCTGTGCAATGCTTCAGCAGTAGTAACATTACCTGTTTTTAGTTCCTTATAAAATGCTTCCATGAGTGCTTGTGTCCCTGCATCATCAACTGACCAGAGAGATGCGATCGCCTGTTTTGCACCAGCTTTCTGAATCTGATAGCCAAAGCCCAAAATCTCGACACCACTACCGAGTTTGCCAACCCCAGTCTGACAGGCGCTGAGGACAATTAATTCCACATTGGGAATCTGCCAATTAGTCAGTTCGTTCAAGCGAACTTTATCACCATTGCCAAAGATGATGAACGAATTTTCAGGCGCACCATCATTAAACTCAGCATGGGTTGCAAAATGGAGAATATTGTAGCTGTTGAATTTTGATTCAGTATTGGCACGGCTAAAGTCATCCTCTATTAAAGTAATCGAATCCTGAAATGAATTGGCGATCGCTAGCACTTCCTTGAGCGTAGCAGGTAAGCCCTGTTGTCCAAACTTTGTGGTTCCTGCCTTACCTCCAAACGCTCCTGCGAGAATCCGT
The DNA here is from genome assembly GCF_027942295.1 of Pseudanabaena sp. Chao 1811. NCBI lineage: Bacteria > Bacillati > Cyanobacteriota > Cyanophyceae > Pseudanabaenales > Pseudanabaenaceae > Pseudanabaena > Pseudanabaena sp. Chao 1811. The sequence goes on along the minus strand of NZ_CP101416.1, from coordinate 618,959 downwards.
GGCTGCGTTCTAGGTTTGGGCGAGAAGTCGGAAAGTGTATAGGCAATGAGGTTGCTAATGCGATATTTTTCGCCGAGCCACTGCTTGCCGTCATTGAGAGCGCTTAGGGGAATATATCGCAAAATACCATCAGGGGCATAGAGGATTGTCTGAGCTTGAATTAGCTCTGTCTCAATAGGTTTAATTAATAGCTTATAGAGCGCAATTGCAGGTTCTTTATAGTCTTCAGATCCAGCATCGATCAACCCAGATTTGAATTCAGCAACTAACGCTTCTAATTTATCTTTAGTGATATTGACGGTGCGCTGGATGGGGAGATTCTGCGATGAAAAGAGGATGATTTCTAAGCGATCGCCTAAAATGAATGGATAGAGTAATACAGTTCCCTTGGGGATTTGGTTGAGATAGTCGGGAACTTTATTGATTTCGGTTTGGGGGAGTTGCAGAATCTGATTAGATAATTGAGTATTGATATCTTTACTATTATCAAAGCTAATCGCTAATAGCTTATCGCTAACAGCTTTCTCTGGTTCTAAAAGCCTGACACCTTTTGCCGTGCGATCGCTACCTTTGATGTTTTTAAAATAGTCCTCCAGTTCCTGCAACTTCAGTAAATCAAGGACTTGTAATGCTTCCATAACTCGCCCTTGTTTGAGCAATAGATCCGCGAGATGACGATAGCGATCAGCTACGGTGGCTAAATAGGATTGACGATCTGTTTGGGTGAGATTACGAATATCCTTACGGATAGCTTCGGTGATATTGATTGAAGACTTGTAGAAAGCGATCGCTAAGTGATGTTGATTGAGATTAACTAGAGTCTCGGCAATCTCGGCATTTGCCTGTGCTTCTCCCCTACGTTCACCAATTTCCCGCATAATTGTGAGATGCTGCTGATACAAATCTAATGCTTTTTCATATTGTTTGAGGGCATAGTAAGCATTGCCCAAATTGCCCAAGGTTGCACCTTCCGCTTGACGATCTTTGATATTACGGACAATCTCTAAATTCTGTTGTAAATACTCAATGGCTTTTTGATGCTGTCCAAGGGTATTAAAGGTATTGCCTAGATTGCCCAAAGTCGTGGCTTCACCATTGCGATCGCCGATTTGCTGATAGATGACTAGCGCCTGTTGGTATACATCAGTGGCTTGCTGATATTTGTTCAAGTATCCATAGGCATTACCCAGATTTTCGAGTGCTTTCGCTTCACCACGACGATCTGCGATCGCTCTCACAAGCTGTAAACTCTGCTGGAGCCATTCCACTGCTTTTTGATATTGACCTAAATAAGCATAAGTATTACCAATATTCCCCGTAGCATAGGCTTCTCCTTGGCGATCGCCGATGGTTTTGGTGGCGGCTAAATATTGCTGATAGAAGTCTAAAGCTTTTTGATATTGTCCGAGAGCCACATAGTTATTGCCTAAGAGTCCAAGGCTGAGGCTTTCACCTTGGCGATCGCTCAGGTTTTGAGAAATTTTGAGTGCTTGCTGCTGGTGATCAATTGCCTTTTGATATTGTCCCAAGGCAAAGTAAGTAGTTCCTAAATTATTGAGTACTTTTACTTCCAAATTGGGGATTTGCAATTGTCTTGCAATCTCGAGACTTTTGTTAAAAGAACTAATGGCGCGATCGTACTGACTAAAAATCACGTAGATATTACCTATTAATAAGCGCACATTGGCTTGATTGGGATAGTCGTTGATTTCTTGATAAATCTGTAAAGCCTGCTCAGCAGATGCCAAAGATTCCCGAAACTGACTCAATTGCGCCTGTTGAATGGCTTGGTTGAATAGGCGAGCAGCTTCAATTTTGCGCGATTGCATCGGTTGAGCTTGGACAGTCATAGATGACATTGTCAGCGATAAACCAAAACCGCAACTATAAATTCCAGTTAAAACGAATGTGAGCCAATATGATTGAGAAGCCATAGCAGCACCTTAATTGTTTAATTGCTTACAACCCATTGCCGATCGCAAAAAATGCTGACCAAAAATAGGGATGATTGTAATTTGAAGACTTAATCAGAGAAATTTGCGATCGCCTTAATGCCTCCGCAATGGGAATATTACCCTTTTGTAACTCCTTATAAAAAGCATCCATAAGTAACTGTGTCCCCGTATCATCAACCTTCCACAGAGATGCGATCGCAGATTTTGCGCCTGCCTTTTGTACTTGATAGCCAAATCCCAAAATTTCGACCCCTTCCCCCAATGCCCCGATCCCTGTCTGACAAGCACTGAGAATGATCAGATCCACATTGGGGATATCCCAATCGCTAATTTCATTTAATCGAATTTTGTCGCCATTCCCAAAAATGATAAATGAGGTGTCAGGTGTACCAGTATTAAACTCCGCATGGGTCGCTAAATGCAAAATATTATGGTTTTTAAGTCGTGATTCAAATTCTTTACGACTGAACTGTTCTTCTTTGAGCGTGATGGAATTTTGAAAAGAATTCGCAATCGCCTGTACTTCTTGAATCGTGGCTGGCAATCCCGCTTGTCCAAACTTCTTCTCGTTACCCTTGCCACCAAAGGCTCCAGCGAGAATACTCGGCTGCATTTTGGCTTTGGATGTAAAGTCGCTCAGGCTATAGGCAATCAGATTGCTAATGCGATATTTCTCAATTAACCAATGCTTGCCATCGCTAGGTTTTGCTTCATATAGAGCCGAGAGGGGAATATATCGCAATAGACCATCAGGAGCATAGAGAATTGTCTCCGTATTTGCCTGCTTGAGTTCTGTCTCAATTGGCTTAATTAAGAGCTGATAGAGTTGGATCGCTGGTTCTTTAAAATCTTCAGAACCTGTATCTAATAAACTAGATTTGAAATTTTCGATTAAGGTTTTCAAATCATCCTGTTTAATATTGACAGTACGGCTAATCGGCGGCTGGTTTTGAGAGAAGAGAATTAGCTCTAACCGATCATCGAGAATTAGTGGATAGAAGAGAACAGTTCTCTGAGGAATCTGTTTGAGGTAATCAGGAACTTTGTTGATTTCAGCTTGGGGTATTTGTTGGATTTGACTAGCAAGTTGGCGATTGAGTTCAGCGATTTGGGCAAACTTAACTGTGGAAACATCACGAATAAAAGCCTGCTCCACGTCTAATAGTTGAATTCCCCGTAATGTTCTATCGGTTCCCTTAATATTTTTGAGATAGTCTTCCAGTTCTTGCACCTTGAGTAAGTCAATAACCTGCAAAGCTTCCATAACGCGACCCTGTTTCAGTAAAAGGTCAGCAAGACGGCGATAGGAACTCTCAATAGTAGATAAGTAAGACTTTTGATCTTCCTTACTCAAACCACGGATATCTTTGCGAATTGCTTCACGCACATTTATTGATCGCTTATAAAACAGAATTGCTAACTCAGGTTGTCCCTGTTGGGAGAATAAATATCCAAGCTGACTCAGGGCGCTTCCTTCGCCAGCGCGATTGCCCATTTGAATAGCCGTAGCTAATGCTTGTTGATGATAGTCAAAGGCTTGATCAACTTGCCCCAGTGCATTGTAGGCAGTGCCTAAACTGCTGAGGGCAGTTCTGATGCCATCGCGATCGCCAATTTGTTTAGCAATTTCCAGACTTTGCTGGTAGTAGGCAACGGCTCTCTGGCTATCACCGAGGGCGCGATAGGAAATTCCGAGATTGTTTAATGTCCGTCCCTCCGTATAGCGATTACCAACTTCACGGGCAATCACTAGGGCTTGCTGGAAATAGCCGATCGCTTTGGGATATTGCCGAAGACTGTTATGGACAATTCCCAAATTATTTAAAGTATCAGCCTCACCACTACGAGCGCCAACTTGCTTTTTGATCGTTAAGGATTGCTGGTAATAATCAATGGCTTTCTGGTACTGCCCCAGCGAGTCGTATGCCCCACCAAGGGTATTTAAGGCATCGGCTTCACCATTGCGATCATTAATTTGCTTTTTGATGACAAGGGCTTTTTGATATTGCTCAATTGCTGTTTGATACTTACCAAGACCATCGTAGGCAATGCCAAGGGCAATATACAAATCTGACTCACCATCGCGATCGCCAATTTGCTTTAAGATGGGCAAACATTTTTGATAATAATCAATTGCCTTAGGATATTGTCCGAGCAGATTGTAGGCATTGCCGAGGTTGCCTAACGAGCGACCTTCCCCATAGCGATCGCCAGTTTGTTTTTTAATTGCCAAAGCTTGCTCATGATATTCGATGGCTTTGGTGTACTGACCCAATAAATAATACGCGACCCCTAAATTAGCGAGGGAATTACCCTGATTATTGCGATCGCCAATTTCTTGAGCAATGGCTAAGGATTGCTGATGATATTCAATAGATTTTTGATACTTGCCTAGAGAACTGTAGGCATTACCAATATTATTGAGGGCATTACTTTCCCCTTTTCGATTTTTAATTTCTCGATAAATTTGCAGCGATCGCTCAAAAATGGGTAATGCCTCACGAAACTTGCTCACTCGATTTAGCTGATTACCCTGCTCTAGCAGTCGATCTGCTTCAGCTTTAGGATTTGTCTCTGTCTCAGCTTGTGCCTGTACTTCCACACAGTTGAGCATTTGCATAGGTAAGCCAGTCACCATCAACAAAACCGCAATACCAAAACCCTTACGCATAGGATTAAGCCTTTCTGAAAACTGCTGCCACTGAATATTACAAGATTTCCTCGAATCTACAAAACAAAAGAAGCGACGCATTGCATCGCTTCTTGGCATAGGCTTATGTCAGCCATACTGCAATTTACGAAATACGTAATAGTTCTACATCAAAAATTAAGGTGGCATTAGGAGGAATGACTCCACCTGCTCCACGAGCGCCATAGCCTAGGTCTGGAGGAATAATCAAGGTACGGCGATCGCCAACACGCATATCTGCCAAGCCTTCATCCCATCCTTTAATTACCTGACCAACGCCAAGCTTGAAGGAAAAAGGACTATTGCGATCGCGAGAACTATCGAACTTAGTTCCATCTTCGAGAGTACCTGTGTAATGTACAACGACGGTATCGCCCTTCTTAGGTGTTGCACCTGTACCAGCAGTGATTACTTTATATTTAAGCCCAGTGCCAGTTTCTTTGATTTCGGAATCACTCATATTAATTAAAGGTGCTTCTGCTATTTTTACTTCTGTTTGATTTGGTACGCCTGTAGAGGGTACACCTGTAGACACGCTAGCAACTGCGGTCTGTGCACCCGTAATTTGGGCAAACACAATGACCAATACAGCAACTGCCATAATGCCAAAGCTAATCAAAATTCCTTTCAAGGCTATATCTCCAATCAATTACGTGATGACTTCGCTTTTGGCATCTTATACCAATTAAGTGAAGTGTGACTATACTTCACTTAATCAAACGTGAGTTAGATACAGCGCTTTGCGCTTTCTCAAAACCCAGATAAATTTTGAAAAAGCTTGCGAAGCAAGCTTTTTCAAAATTTATCTGTACTACTACAAACCCTAAATAGGCTGTATCACCATTTACAGCGCTTTGCGCTCAAAACCAAACCAAGATATTTTTTGAAAGGCTTGCTTTGCAAGCCTTTCAAAAAATATCTTGTGGTTCGTTTGATCGAAAATTGCTGTATGCCCTGCAAAGCATGGTGCAAATGGCGGAAAATGGTAAGAATCGCTTTGCAATTCTTACCATTTTGCACTTTTGTCGAACTAACTAGTCCAAAACAAAAAAGAGCCCGCTAAGCGAACTCTTTTTAATGATGCCAGGAACGAGATTTGAACTCGTGACACGTGGATTTTCAGTCCACTGCTCTACCAACTGAGCTATCCCGGCTGGGCGCTTTTTTTAGCGCTTGATTAAGATAACACTATTTAGGATTTTCAAGCAATAGTTTTTCAAAATTTTTTCAAAATTTAGTTCTTGCCCCTAAACAACAAGTTCAGGTAGATAAGGATGGGTGGCGCGAAGCGCCGCCCATCCTTATCTATGAACCTGTAACTAGCCAAAATACTGATCGCAATCCGTCACGCAAAGATTTAGTTGGACTTTCAGACTTGATGGTTGACGGAATAGTAACGGGATACATCTCAATACCGCGACTCCCCAACACAATTTTGCCAATTACCAGCGCACGGGGCATATGAAAATCTGATGTAATCACATAGACATCTGTAATATTACGTTTCTGAAGCTCTTTAACCATGATTGTAAAGTTAGAAACGGTATCTACAGCCCGATAGTCTAAATGGATGCGACTTCGATCTACCCCTGCACGATCAAATACATATTTGGCATATTCCTCTGGACTGCCTGATGAAACAAAGATGGGTAATTGTGGATGTTGTAGTGCAAATTGAGCAGCAAATTTTTCACGGCTGGGAGAACCGCCTAGTACCAAGATTGCCTGTGGCTCTCTTGTAGATGGACTGGCAATGATTGGGGGCAAGCATGGCAAACCAAAGATCATGCACCCAGAACCAATTAACCCAGATAAAGCTGTCATGGAACTCCCTCTAGGGAAAGGGTTAATCATCATCATTTTTGTGTTGCGAACCAGCAAAATATTATCTGCATGATGGAACAATATGCAACAAGATTTTGTTAAGAGACTGTCTCTTTGAGACGGTCTTTATACGGCTGAATCAAAAGAAATTTTTAAAAGTATTGCTTTGCAACACTTTTAAAAAAATTTTGGTTTGGACTTGAGCGCAAAGTGCTGTAACAAACTAAAAATCTAATTCGCGTCTGCCCTCGATCGCTTTGGCGAGTGTTACCTCATCTGCATATTCTAAATCACCACCCATAGGAATACCAAAGGCAATCCGCGTAACTTTTGTAAAGGGTTTTAATAATCCGCCCACATAGAGTGTGGTAGTTTCTCCTTCGACACTGGGGGCGATCGCCATAATTACCTCAGTAACTTTATTACCACTGACGCGACGGACGAGGCTTTGAATATTTAATTGATCGGGGCTAATGCCATCCATTGGTGAAATGAGACCACCGAGCACATGATATTTGCCGCGATATTCGCGAGTTTTTTCTAGGGCAATGAGGTCACGAGAGTCAGCGACTACGCAAATAATCGAATTATCGCGACTAGGATGGGCGCAAATCTCGCAGATGGGTTCCGCCGATAAATGACCACATACGGTGCAACTGCCCACTTGTTGCTTGGCTTGAATTAATGCTTGGGCAAGGGCTTCGATCTCTTCGGTGGGACGCTTGATGATGTGAAGGGATAAGCGTTGAGCAGTTTTTGCACCTACTCCGGGGAGACGCTGCAATTGTTCGATGAGATTAGCGAGAGGTCGAGTATACAAAACAGCGAAGACATAATGTAACGTTACTAATTTTAACGTTACAGCGCTTTACACCGACTTGAAACACAGAGAGATTTTTGAAAGCGCTGTTTCGCCGCGCTTTCAAAAATCTTTATTGGTTGGTTTTGGCAAAGCGATTTTGTAAATCGTAGGCTTCTCGCTCCATGAGATTATTTTCGTACTTTTGTTTGGCGCGTTTATATTCCACAAAATATTGATAGCCAAACTGATCTAATCCTCCATTTTGGGCGCATTGGCGTACATGCACCATTTCATGAGCTAGTACTGCCAACTGTTTGGGATCTTCAGATTTGTATGGATCGCGAAGATAGATGCGATCGCAATAGGTTTGGGCGATCGTCTCTACTTTCCCAAAATGGACAGCGACATTGCCCAAGATCCAGCGATCCATCATTTGAGCATCGTAAATCACGGTGACACGGTCAATATAATCGATGAAATATCGCCTTAGATAGCGTTTCTGGACATTATCGAGAGGTCTGCCTTCACCATTTTTAGAGCGCATCGTTCTTGCCGCCGCTTGATAGGCGATCGATCCCGCCTGTCCCCAAGCTTCCTCCGCTAGGCTAGATTTTGCCTCCGAATTCGCAAAAAAGCTGAGATCTGACACCCCAATTGCGGTTACTAATGCTAGGGTCAACAAAATTAAAAAGCTGATTCTCCGAATGCTATTCATTAGGAATTACTGAGCTTTACGCTTCTAGTATAGATAGAGGTTGTTAGTTGGCTCTACCTAGACAGACAATCTCAACTATTAATTAACTATTAGGGCAGAACTAAAGCTCAAAAGGGAGTTGCGACGCTTCGCGTCGCAACTCCCTTTTGAGGCTTATAAAGTAGCCCAGAGAAATTTTTGAAAGCACTGCGAAGCAGTGCTTTCAAAAATTTCTCTGGTTTTCATGTCAGCGCCAAGCGCTGTAACTAACTATTTGGATTTAATTCGTTAGATACAATTACTACAGTGATATTGTCTCGACCACCACGTAACTTTGCCGCTTCGACTAAGGCTTCGGCAGCTTGTTGGCAGTTACGAGTATTCTTGAGTTGGTGAGTGATGCGATCATCGCTTAGTTCCTCAGTTAAACCATCACTACAGATCAAGAAGCGATCGCCAGGTTGCCACTCGATATCCTGTGCTGTAATTGATTTTAAGTCTTCACGCCCCAAGCATTGTAGGAGCATATGTCGCCAAGGATGGCTTTTCGCGTCGTCGGCATTGACTACCCCCGTTTGAATCGCACGGGCAATCCATGTATGGTCATCACTGATTTGTTCTAATTTTGCTCCCCGTAAACGATATAGTCGTGAGTCTCCAATGTGGCAAAACCACGGCTGTTCGTCACGAAATAGTAATAAGACTACGGTTGTTCCCATGTCTGAGCGCACAGGATTAGCCATTTGATCATTAATAATGGCTTGGTTTGCCTTGTCAATCGCATCCTGCATCAGCTTTTGAGGTGTTGTTTCGACATCCCAAAGTGCGTCTAAACATTCACGGATGGAATCGACAGCAATCTTACTTGCTATCTCGCCCCCTGCGTGTCCTCCCATCCCATCAGCAACTACAAAAAATCGTCCATCAGGATCGATATAGTAAGAATCTTGATTGGCTGATCTGACACAGCCCGTATCTGTTGCTCCCGCAAATAGACGCTTCATGTTAGGTGGTTCGACTCGACGTATTGAATTAACCAGTTCTGCTACCGCAATCTTTAGTTTAACCTTCACAGGTAAAAACTACAGTAATATTCATAAACTATCATTAAAATCAAATTTAGTATTTGCAATGCTTTAAGCATTGCAAATACTAAATTTGATTTGTAAGCAAATCATCGTTCAGGACGATCAATTCGCGATAACAATCGTAATAAGATTAATACAAAAACTATGGCAAAGAGTGTTGCCATGATCGCGGGAACAAACCAGCCATTAACTAATAAAAGGGTGGCACATGATAGGCAAGTTGCTCCTAAAAGGGCATAGATTGCGCCGATGCCGACATTACTGAGGCGACGTAATAGGCGATCAGTTTCTTGGGATTTGATTCTGACCCGAATATCACCACGTTCGAGTTTGGCGAGGGTGTCATCAATTCGACGTGGTAAGGCGATCGCTGTATTACTTACCTGAGCGGCTTGTCTACCCAGCTCACCGAGAAAAGCGGTAGATAAATTACCTGACTCCTTATTACTGCCATTTTCCATAAGATTGGTTGCGTAGGGTTTTGCGACTTCCATAAAGTTAAAACTAGGATCAAGTCCTTTGCCCAGACCTTCAAGGGTTGAGAGTGCCCGCATGACAAAGGTAAAGGTGGCGGGAAATCGAAATGGTTGGTCATAGGCAATATCGTACAAATCATCACTGATCGCTGCAACCGATTGCTTATCCATAGGTTGCCCCATGAAGTTGTCGAGCATATACTGCACCGATCGCCTAATTGGTCCAATGTCACCTTTGACTTCTAAAGCGCCTAATTCAATTAAGGAATTAACCACTGCCTCCGCATCTTTTTTGGCGATTCCAAAGAAAGTGCGCAGTAATTTATCACGGGTGATGGTTTGGATCTGTCCCATCATTCCGAAATCATAGAAAATCAGTTCACCTTTGCCAGTAACTGCTAAGTTTCCGGGATGGGGATCGGCATGGAAAAAGCCATGATTGAGCAATTGTTCGAGATATGACTCTGCACCGATGCGAGCAATAATTTTGCGATCGATCCCTGCGGCTTCAAGAGCTTCATAGTTACTTACCTTGATCCCCGGCATATATTCTAGAGTCAGCACTCGTCGTGATGCGTAACGCCAATAAACTCGCGGAACCATAATGCGGCGATCGCCTCGAAAATTACGACGAAAGGTATCAGCATTACGACCTTCGTTGAGATAATCTGCTTCCTCGTAAAGGATTTTGCGGCATTCTTCATAAATACCAACCCAATCACGTCCCCGTCCATACTTGGGATGATTTTGAAAATACTGTGCAATTTTCTTGAGAATACCTAAATCGATCGCAAATAATTTCAATAATCCCGGACGTTGTACCTTAACCACGATTTCTTCGCCCGTATGCAGTTGTGCCTTATGCACCTGTCCTAGGCTTGCTGCGGCAAGGGGGACAGGATCAAAGTAACCAAACATTTGGTCAACGGACTTGCCTAAATCTGCCTCAATAATTTGCTTCGCCTTTTCCGCAGTAAATGCAGGAACCTTGTCCTGTAACTTAGATAATTCCTCAACGGACTCCGTTGGCAAAATATCGGCACGGGTGGAAAGCAATTGCCCAACTTTAATAAATGTGGGTCCCAGTTGTAGCATGGATTCCCTTAGCCAAATTGCCCGTTTTCTAGTGCGTTGTTTGACTTTGGATTCAGTTTTGCCCCCGATATAGCTCCATTTTTTGCCATCGAGCCAGATCATCCAAGAAAAGGTGAGAACAGTACGCCAGATGTCTATGGTGCGGGCGAGTTCAGAGTAGTTGTCACGACTCCAGCGATAATTGGGTTCAGAAGATAAAGCTGACACGGCTCACTAACGATGGAAGGACTGCTAAAACTTGTAACAAACCTTTACATCTTAACCTGAATATTTACACTTTTTAATATTAGGAAGCAAGTGTATATCCATTGAGAGAGTGCGCCCCTTAGGGGCGCACTCTCTCAATATTCTCAATAGTTAATGTCTTAACTAAACTTGATCCTATCCTACAGCGCGATCGCGACTGAGTTCTTTAGCTTTATAGAGTGCGCGATCAGCTCAAATCAGTAAATCCAAGCTAGAGCCATCTTCAACTGTCCTTGTTGCAATTACACAGCTTAAGGTCACAATATTACAGGTTTTTGAGCTTTTATGGGGGATATCCAGCGCACGGACATTGCTGACAATTCTTTCGGCAACAGATAAGGCTGTCTTAAAGTCAGCATCAGGAAGCACGACGGCAAACTCTTCTCCACCATATCTACCAGCTAGCTCTCCACTCCGTACAGATTTCCCGATTGCACTAGCTACTTGTTTTAAGCAAGAATCCCCAGCCTGATGCCCATAACTATTGTTGTATAGCTTGAAATGATCGATATCACAGAGAATTACTGACAGATCTTTTTTAGTGTTGAAGTTTTTGAGGAGAAAGAGATCAAAATAACGACGGTTAGCAATTTAAGTCAGATCATCGATATTTGATGCATAGCGAAACTGTTCACTCAGATAAATGATCGAAATAACACTGCTGAACAGAAATGAGAATACAGAAGGGATTATGGGGAGCCATAAACTTAATGTAACCTGAGTTCGGGTTAAGAGTGAGAGGGTAAAACCCATTCCATATGCAAAGAAGGCTTTTTGGGTTGATGACAATAAGCAAACGCGAGTTCGGGATAATTTGAAACGGGATTTGAGAGGGAGTTTGCTACGCAAACTCCCTCTCAAATCCCAAAAGTAAGAGCCTTGCTTAGCAAGGTTCTTACTTTTGGAGTTTTCAAATTTGCCAGCTTAACGCGAATTGACGTTAATTATGCTTAGTCACTTACTAGACTCGAAAATGTTATTGCTGGATAGGAGTGAGTACAGTAAAGTATGAACAATTTTGGTGAATACTCGATTTGTTCCACAACTTTATGCTTTTTGGGTGGATTTATTTGCAGAGAAATGAGTAGCGTAGGACATTTATTGCTAATCTTGCGTTAACTTAAGGCAAGATCTTGGGATCTTTAGAAACAATTATCGCGGAGTCGCGTTACCTGTCATTTTTTATGGAAGCTTTTAATCCGATTCCTCCAGAGTGGGTCGAAAAGGCTACACACGCCAGTAGTTTTTGTTGTCCACGCTGTAGTCAACCTCCAAGTAAAGCTGAAGCGGTGTGGGTCAATCGCCGATCGCCTGTTTACACGGAAAATCATCAACGGAAATGGCAAGAATTTTATAAATGCGAGTGCCAAGCAGCTTGGTGGGCTTGGAGTAACGATCGCCCACCTTCAGAATTTAGCGATCGCTACCTTCGGAACAATTACGACGATACCTTAAGTTAGCCTTGAAATTGAGTACATGAGGAGATCGCAAATTGCCTTAGTTTTAGCTTTGTTTTTTGTGGCAGGGGCATATGCCAGCTTTTTGCCAGACTGGACAGGCTTTTATACAGTATTTGGTATCGGCTTTGGTTTATCGCTGCTGGTTCCTGCTGTCTGGCGTTTAGGTCCTAAGCGTTGGGTATATCTACTTGCAACATTGATAGCAATTTTTGCTTGTTTTTATGTGAAACTGCGCACGCCCCAACCCCAAGCTAACGATATTTCTAAATATGCACCCATATCGAATGTGATTGTGCGGGGACAGGTGGTGGAACCGCCTAGTCTAACTCGCAGTGAAAGGGCAAAATTTTTGCTAGAGGTGCGAGAAATTAATCCTTCTGGTAAATTAAATCTTAAGGATATTAGTCAAAATCCTGATCCAGCAACAACTCCAACTACTAGCACTACAGAAACGAAGTCCGATGAAGCAAATAAGTTTGTTGCAACTGCGGGCAAGTTATATGTCACTGTGCCATTGATTGAGGTGACAGGTTTACGGGCAGGACAAGCGATCGAACTTTCAGGAAGATTATATTTGCCTAGTCGTGCTGATAACTTTGGAGCCTTTGATTTTAAGTCCTACTTAGCGCGTCAAGGTGTATTTGCAGGGCTAAGTGGGCGATCGCTAATTCTCCAAGGTGATCCACCCTCCTTTGGGGAATGGTGGTTTATTAGTAAGATTGTCCGTGCCCATGTGATGGGGGCAGGTGTGCCAGAGGGTTCCTTGCTTAGCTCTTTAGTACTAGGTAGCCGTGCAGTGGACTTGCCGAGCGATCTCAAGGATGAATTTATTAATGCGGGATTAGCGGCAGTACTGGCAGCTTCAGGCTTTCAAGTCACGTTGGTATTGGGAGCTGCGATCGCGATTAGCCACAATAGTTCACTGAAACTGCAATTTTTGATTGGTAGCCTGTGCTTGGGGGGATATTTACTCCTGACAGGCGCTAGTCCCTCGATTTTACGAGCAGTTGTTATGGGCTTCGGTAGTTTGATTGGTTTAGTCGTACAGCGTCGTAGTCGTCCCGTGTTGGGTTTAGTAATTACAGCGGTATTGCTACTGCTCTATCAACCACTCTGGATTTGGGATTTAGGTTTTCAGTTTAGTTTTCTTGCCACCTTTGGACTACTCACCACCTCACGTTCGATTTCCGAGCGTTTAGAATGGCTACCCCCAGCGATCGCAGAACTAATGTCTGTACCGATCGCAGCATATATTTGGACATTGCCTTTGCAATTGGTTGTATTTGGCAAACTGACACCCTATAGTCTGCTAGCTAATGTTTGTACAACACCTCTAGTGTCAATATCTACCTATGGCGGCATTATTAGCGGGCTATTAGCAATTATTTTTGTACCGATTGGTGCGGGTATTGCATGGCTACTTTATCCCTTGCTGCATTGGACAATTGACATTGCTCAATGGGTTAACACGCTACCTAATGCCAATACCAATGTTGGGGCAATTCATCTCTGGCAAATGTTGCTTGCCTATGCGTTATTCATAGCAATTTGGCTTGTGCCTTGGTTTGGCAAAATGCAGCGCTGGACGATTGCCTTTGTTCTTGCCTGTGTGGTGTTATTTGTCCCCAATGCGATCGCCCAAGCAAATGCATTTCAAGTGACATTACCTGCATTTAATGATGTGCCGATAATGCTCATCCGTAATCAAAATCAAACAGTACTGATTAATAGCGGTGATCGGCAATTTGCCAGTTTCACCCTGCAACCACTATTGCAAAAATTGGGTATTAATCGTATTGATTGGGCAGTTTCGACCGATACGCAGCCAGATATCAGTGACGGATGGAACACGCTTATGTCTAGTTCTGTAGCGATCGCCCAGTTCCGCGATATTAGCCTTGGTGTTACGCCTAAGCCCTATCAAGACCTCCAACAGTCTCTGTCCACGGCAAAGACTCCCTTAGCTTCACTCAAAGTGGGTGAAACTCTCACGATTAATAACCAAATCGAGGTGCAACTACTCAATCAATCACCAGCTATTCTCAAAATCAAAACGGGTGAGCTATCTTGGCTAATGCTTGCTAATGCTGACCAAAAGGCACAACAGGTGATCATTGGTCAAAAAGACTTACTACCAAAATTATCCGCGAATATTCTCTGGTGGACAGGCGGGCAAATTGATTCCAAGATTTTGGAAGCGATTAGTCCTAAAATTGCGATCGCTTCAGCCACAAGTGTTGTTGAGGAAATAGTCAATCAATTCTATGAAGCCAAAATTCGCGTATTTTGGACAGGCAGAGATGGTGCAATTCAGTGGACTCCTGACAAAGATTTCCACACTCTGCGTGATCAACAAGACGCGCGATCGCCAATTTGATTAAAGATATAAAAACATTATGGAATCGCAACTACAGCAGCTAAAAAAGATCCTGACTGATCGGACTTTTTGGATATTTGCAACTCTTAGCTGTTTGGCGATCCTTCACCTGTATAGTGTCTGGAAAATATCCGAAAGAGTACCATCTTTACTTAACTTCTTGGGATGGTTTAGTATTGGCTTTTTGCTGTGGAAACGGAAATTTAGGCTCAGATTGCGTGGCAGTCTCACTGCTTCAATTTTGGGAACAATTTTAATCCTATGGATGATCATCAGACATAGTTTGGGACGATATTATCTATCAAAAATTGATGTTTTATATGGCTTCTTCCCTGTGATTACTTGTATCGGTCTACTCCTAGTAACTACAGGATTTAGACGCTTAATAAATTACAAGAATGAAATTTTAGTTGCAACCCTTATTTCTTTGCCCTATGCATCTTTATATAATATATTAAAGCCGATTGTAAATATTGATGCCCAGTTTCTCAATTTTATGCTGCACTATTTCGGCTTCCAATCTATTAGGCAGGGTGCTGTTATTTATCTCCAAAATGGAGCGGTTGAAATAATGCCTAGCTGCTCTAGTGTGGGACCCATATTAACAATGCTTCCCTTTATCGTTGTTTTATTAAGTATTTATCCTACAAGTAAAACCAAACAAATCTTTATCTATATAAGTACGGTTTTTTTAATTGTTTTTATTAACAGTATTCGCCTATTTTTATTAGCAATACTTTTAAATCAAGGTGATATAAATAATTTTAACTATTGGCATGTTGGAGGAGGTGCAGGGATTTTCTCAAATCTGATTGTTTTTTTGATTGGTGGAATATCCTATCAAGTATTGAATAAATCTTCTAAATATAATCAAGATGAATCAGATAAACTTAGCTCAAGGATATAAATATCAAAAATCAAGATTGAAATTCCTCAAGAATATTAAGACGTCTTGCTTAGTAATCGCCTGTACTTCAAGCTTTGTTGCTATTAGCATTTGTCTGTTCAATCTTAATCTTAAAACTCGCTCAAAATTACAACTGCCTAATCAAATATCTTTGGCTAATTGGCAATTTAAAGAAAGTAAAATTTTAAATATTTCTTTGGATAATGATGCTACTTCTGCTCAACAGTATTTATATGTATCATCGTCACGAAATGTTTTAAGAGTTGATGCAATATATACCAATGGAACAGTTTCGATTTCTAAATCATTAGAAATGATTGGCGTAAAATCCTCTAACAATAATCTAAGTATGCGGTATTTAGATAAAGTAGGATATTATGCTTTATTCTCTGATAAAGAACGGGCTTACTTATCATCATGTATTAATTCACGTGGTATGACGACTGCTACTGAAGAGCAGTTTATTAATAATCGTCCCCTTGAGATGACTTGGAGTCATATTAGTGCTTATTTAATGGGAACTAGTGATTTATTCGATGATCGCTGTTTATTTACAACCATATCGATACCAATAGAAAAAAATGATCTTGGGCAAAATAGCAGCTCTTTAGATAAAAAATATCAAACCTTAGAAAAAGTATGGATTAATTGGCATCTTTACTGGAAAGATAATTTCCCTAAGGAATAGTACTTTTTCAAAAAATCAATTCCATCAATAAATTGGAGATAGTTATGCAAGATATTCAAGTGCCAGCTATGGGTAGACAGACATTTACTTTATTAAGAGGTGTTGGCTATTTCTTACTAGCTTTATTCATTTTAGATCTTTTAACAATTGTCCTACCATTAAAATTTACTGATGCCGTTTGGGAGCTAAATACTTTTGGTCAAATTGTTGAAAGAGTTCCACTATTACTACTATCATTCCCCTTGATCTTTTTTGGTGAATATAGTGCGCGTATAAAATGGGAACAGATAGCTACAAAAGTTATTTCTTGGCTAGCTTTGGTGATGGCAGTGTTTTTCTTCCTCGGTGTTCCTTTAGATATTGTCAATACGTTCCGTGTTCAAACTATTCGTCAAGGCGATATCATCGCTAAAACTGCTCAACAAAATAGTCCTTTACAAGCGATCGCTGAGCGTTTGAACAAATCAAATACTGACAATGAAATTCGTGATGTTTTAAAATCTCTAAATCCTCAACAGCAGTCATTAGTCGCCAAAATACCCAAGCCTCAAGAGGTTAAGAAAAAGCTTTTAACTGAGATTAATACATCGATTAATCAGACGCAGTCGCAATCCGATGAAATTAAAAGAAGGATTAGTAACGCGCTTTGGAAAGATTCCATAAAATGGGCGATCGCGGCAGCCCTGTCTGGGCTATTTCTTGTCTATATTTGGATACAATCTAAATGGGCTAGGGTAGGTATTAACTATTAGTAATTATTGACTTTTCTTTCTTAGCAAACCTTTTATAACTTATTGTGAAAGCAATCCCACTTTATGAATCAGCGATCGCTATTATTTTCTGTGCTTCTCTCTAGTCTTACCGTTGCTGCCCTACCAGCTCAGGCTCAGTATTCAGGATTAGGTAAAGATAGCCTCGATCCTGCAATTCTTAAACGCTATGCACCAACGGCACTACCGCCTAGTGTCACCCGTCCGATTGAGTCCATTCTCGATGTGCGATCGCCAGGGTTAGGGATGGTCACACCCGATGGCAAGCGGATGTTTTTTACTTGGGGAATTACAGGAACAGTGCAGGTGTGGCGGCTCGATGGCGCACAAAAATTTCCTGTGCAAGTGACGGGAGGGCAGGATGCCACAACGATCGCAGGCATGACTCCTGACGGTAAATACCTGATCCTATCTCGCGATCGCCAAGGCGAGGAAAATCCGGGACTATATTTGCAATCGACCAATGGCGGAGAGTTAGAAGTTATCCAGCACCTAGCAGGTGTGCGTACCTCACTGCAATATATTGGCAATGACTCCCGCACGATCTATTTCAGTGCCAATGATGTTAAACCCGACTCCAATACAATTTATCGCTACGATTTGCAAACCAAAAAGAAAGTGCCAATTTCTGGCGGCGATGGGATTTGGTGGATTGCCGATGTGTATGTGAATCCGAAAACAGGCGATCGCGAAAAATTTCTCTTTGCAAAAGCAACGGGTAGCCAATCGCAGGAATATTACGAATACGATGTCAAAACTAGAACCACTACCCCTCTCATTGGTCAAAAAGAGAAGGAAGAATATGGCATTCAATATGGTGTAAACGCTGACGAATATTTAGTACTAACTCCCAAATTTAGTGAGTTTCGTCGTCTTTATAGTTACAAAAACAAGCAATTTACGCCCATTACCCCAGAGCTAAAAGCGGATGTTGCTAGCTTTGATATCGATGATCAACGCCAACGCATTCTCTACTCGATTAATGATGGCGGTTACACAAGGGTTAAGGCGATCGCCACCAATAACTATGAGGCGATCGAGCTGCCTGAATTTGCGAATGCAGATCATATCTATACAGGTTTAACTACCCGTAATGGTCGCTTCACCACCATTGGGGTAGAAACTGCCAAAGCTCCAAGACTTAGCTATGTATATGATTGGCAGACTAAAAAACTCACGCAATGGGTCTTGCCTAGCACCCCCGAAATTGACACCAGTAAATTTACGGCTGCTAAGCTAGAGACCTACACAACGCGAGATGGGACAAAAATCCCCATGTTTGTCTATCGATCGCCCCAATGTGAAAATACTCCCCAAAATCCTCTGGAAAAGCCTTGCCCCGTAATTGTTCATTTTCATGGGGGGCCAGAGGGACAAAGTACCGCAGGTTTCAATCGCTATGCCCAGTTATTTGTGAATGCAGGCTTTGTATTTGCGGAGCCGAATGTTCGCGGTAGTGAGGGCTATGGCAAAACTTGGCTCAATGCTGATAATGGACGCGATCGCCTCAAAGTAATCACTGATATCGAAGACGCATCAATCTATATCCGCAAAAACTGGCAAGCTAACGGAATCACTCCCAAAATCGGTATTGTCGGTGGTAGCTATGGCGGCTATTCGGCACTAGTTGGGATGTCAAAATTTGCAGGTAGTTATGATGCAGGTGTCTCGATTGTTGGCATTAGCAATCTACTCACGTTTTTAAATAACACTGCTCCCTATCGCCGCATTTTACGAATTAGTGAATATGGCGATCCTGTTAAGGATCGGGATGCACTGATTGAACTATCGCCTGTGACCTATAGCGATCGCATCAAAGCCCCATTACTAATCATCCAAGGTGCAAACGATCCGCGAGTCCCTGTCGGTGAAGCGATCCAAATCCAAA